>NZ_BDJA01000002.1:0-810495 GCF_003864275.1 Pseudomonas sp. SCT | reverse complement strand
TGGGGTCCGGGTGGCGAAAACGTAAGAAATACTCGTCGAATTGATTGTTTTTTGATCATTTGGCGAGTTTAAAAGTTGCGCTAGGTGGTATGCCGGGGAAATACATGGCTACTTCAGACCATCCCTAAACGACTGGTTAAGCGCTATGCCCATGACGCTTTATTCATAGTTCCAGCCTTTATGCGAGAGAAAAACTACCGCGCGCAGAAAGCAAGGCCGGCAAAACAGGATAGCTGAGGCAACTTATCAAAAAATTGGCTGAAATTGCCATGAACCGCGGTGAACCCAGCCAGATCGGGACGGTCTATCCCTTCTGTGTGAGCGTGTCAGGATGGCAATTCAACATCTAACTAAACACCGGCGCCGTCTCGCCTCGTTCGTACTGCTGCAGCGCGCGCATAAACAAGTAAAGGATTAAACCTGCCAAGCAACAGCTGCAGTGTTACAACCTGGAGGGAAAGAAAAAGCTTTCCGCGTGGCTGAATATAAAAGCTGCTGGAGATGAACATTCAGGAAGGAGAAATACTTTGGCTACCGATCGAACTTGGTCGCTGAGGAGTGTGGAGTGATGACTCCGGTCCTCTTGGAAAGGCGAAAAAACAACTCGAATGCCTCAGGCAAAAAAGTGAATCAAGCCGTCTCACTCTTTGAACAACAACCACTCCGTCAAGGATGAACAACCTATGAAACCATTTATCGCTCTTGCTTTTACTTCCGCCCTCGCGCTGCAGGGTTGCGCTTTCGCCCCTGGCCAGTATCTCGATCCCGATGAGTTCAAGGATGGCGCCGAAGCCGAACATGGCACGGTCCAGCTGATCCGCATCACCCCTGAGATGCTCAAGGGCGAACTGGCCTCCGACAAAGGCACATCGAGCAAGCAGGAACTGCTGAACTACAAGCCCAGCGCCTACCGCATCGGCGCCAACGATCTGCTCTACATCACTGTCTGGGACCATCCGGAACTGACCGCACCGTCCGGCCCGCAGCAGCAGCTGGATGCCAACGGACGTCTGGTACGCCCTGATGGCACCCTCTTCTACCCGTACATCGGCAACGTCGATGCCGCCGGCAAGACCATCGAAGAGCTGCGCGCCACCATCGCCCGCCGCCTGACCAACTACATCGACAGCCCACAGGTGGACGTGTCCATCCTGCGCTTCGGTAGCCAGCGCGTAGTCGTTTCCGGTGCATTCAACACGGCCGGCGAAGTGCCGGTTACCACTGCACCGATGACCATTACCCAGGCCATCGGCCAGGCGGGCGTCGACACCGAGACCGCCGATCTTACCGGCCTGACCCTTAAGCGTGACGGCCGCGAGTACATGCTCGACATGGATTCGCTGAACCGCCCGGACTCGTGGCTGCATCAGGTTTACCTGAAAGATGGTGACCAGCTGCACCTGCCGTATAACGACCAGCGCAAGATCTACGTGCTGGGCGAGGTCAACCTGCCACAAGCGCTGTCATTCAAAGCCACCAGCATGAACCTGATGGACGCAGTCGGCACTGCCGGCGGCATTCGCCAGGAGACTGCCGATGGTGAAGCGCTGTACGTGATCCGCGGCGCGGAAAACATGGCCACCGAGCCGGCCAAGGTGTTCCAGTTGAACGCCAAGTCGCCGACCGCCTTTGCACTGGCCAAGCACTTCCCGCTACAGCCGCAGGACGTGGTGTTCGTTGGTCCGGCCAACATCACCCGCTGGAACCGCTTCATCAGCCAGCTGCTGCCGTCGGCTAACGTCATCGGCATCGGTGCTGCAGCGGACTACAACCTGGGCCGCTAAGCGCCACCTAGCCCAACCAATCGTTGGGTGAAGAAAAGCCGCAGAGCCATCGCAAGATGCTCTGCGGCTTTTTCGTATATCGGCATATGCCATTGCGATATGGGTGCAGTGCGTACGTCGGAGCCGGATGCGCACCTGCCATCTGCGCCACTCCTCGGGCCAAGCAGGAACGGCTTGCCAAGCACCCCGACCACGCAGCCAGCGAAAAACGGGCCTGCTACAGCTTGGTAGCAGGCCCGCTTCCCGTTGACGGTTGTTCCGTAAGCGTTAGCGCACCGCTTCGAACAACCCGGCGGCACCCATTCCGCCACCCACGCACATGGTCACCACGCCGTAACGCAGTTCGCGCCGCTGCAGCTCACGGATGAGGTGCCCGGCGGTGCGCGAACCGGTCATGCCGAACGGATGCCCGATCGAGATCGAGCCGCCATTGACGTTGTAATTTTCGTTGTCGATTCCAAGCGTGTCGCGGCAGTACAGACACTGGGAGGCGAACGCTTCATTGAGCTCCCAGAGATCGATATCGGCAACCTGCAACCCTTTCGCCTTGAGCAAGCGCGGCACCGCATATACCGGCCCGATGCCCATCTCCTCCGGCTCGCAGCCCGCCACGGTAAAACCACGGAAGAACGCACGCGGCTTGAGGCCTAGCTCGATAGCCTTGTCCAGGCTCATCACCAGCGTCATGGATGCGCCATCGGATAGCTGCGAGGCATTGCCGGCAGTGACAGACCCATCTTCGGCGAAAACCGGCTTGAGCCCCGCCAAGCTTTCCAGCGTGGTATCCGGGCGGTTGCAATCGTCAGCGTCGACCACGCCCTCATGCACGGTACGCTCGCCAGTGTTCTTGTCTTCGGTGAAGTACTGGACGTTCATCGGTACGATCTCGTCCCTGAACAACCCTTCGGCCTGCGCCCGTGCAGTGCGCTGCTGGCTCTGCAGCGAGTAGAGGTCCTGCTGCTCGCGAGTCACGTTGTAGCGACGCGCCACCAGTTCGGCCGTCTGCCCCATGGTGTGGTAGATGCCTGGCACACGTTCCTGAATGATCGGGTTGAACAGGTGGTCGGTGTTGCGGCTTTTCAGGGTCAGGGTGATCGATTCCACCCCGCCGGCGACGATGATGTCGCTGCAGCCAGAGGCTATCTGGTTGGCCGCCACTGCGATGGCCTGCAGACCCGACGAGCAATAGCGATTGAGCGTCATGCCGGCGCAACCGATGCCCAGCCGCGACAGCACGGCGACGTTGCGGCCGATGTTGTAACCCTGCGCGCCTTCATTGGAGCCGGCACCGACGATGCAATCCTCGACCAGCGCGGGGTCGAGATCGTTACGCGACAACAGCGCATCGACGCAATGCGCAGCCATGTCGTCAGGACGGGTCATGTTGAACTTGCCGCGGAAAGACTTGGCCAGGCCGGTCCGCACGCTATCGACGATCACTACTTCACGCATGACATACCTCGGAGACTAGGGGCGGTCGCGGGGATGTTGTGACGGCGCAGCGCGCACGGATTGTTCCACGACCGCCGGGTGGACGGTAACCGGAGCATAGTGGCCGCCTCGCCAGACTGGCGACGACCATTCAGCTTGGATATGCACGGCCATCGCTTCGCCGGCCGGACAGCGCGTTTGGCAACCTTTTCAGCCTCATAGGAGTGCAAGCGCCGGCAAGCTCGCTACAGATCAATTCGCGGATAAGATCATTCCCCAATCTCGTGGCGCGCTGGGGTGTGGGAGCGGCCAGTACTACAAAGCTTCTGCTTCCTGCTAGCTGAAACTGGCACCTACCGTCGAGGCCGCACTTACGGCATGAACAGGCAGAAACATCACAAGAGTGAGAGCGGTTTTGATCGCGCTGCGTCCCCGGCAGCGACGCGGTCACCAGCAACCACGCACGCAACTGCCTGGAAACCTGCCCATCAACGCGCCTTCTCGATCGCCGTCTCCAGCGCCTCGTTCAATGTGCGCAGCACCTTGACCCTGGCAAAGCGCTTGTCGTTGGCCTCTACCAATGTCCAGGGCGCGATCTCGGTACTGGTGCGATCGACCATATCGGCCACGGCATGCCCGTAATCATCCCAGCGCTCACGATTGCGCCAGTCCTCATCGGTGATCTTGAAGCGCTTGAAGACAGTTTCCTCGCGCTCCTTGAACCGCTTGAGCTGGGTATTCTTGTCGATGGTCAGCCAGAACTTGACCAGCACGATATCGGCGTCGACCAGCTGCTCCTCGAAGTCGTTGATCTCCGAGTACGCGCGCAACCACTCATCCGGAGTGCAGAACCCTTCCACTCGCTCGACCAGCACGCGGCCGTACCAGGAGCGATCAAAGATGGTGAATTTTCCACGCTCCGGTACATTGCGCCAAAAGCGCCATAGCCAAGGCTGCGCACGCTCTTCTTCGGATGGCGCAGCAATCTGTATGGTCCGGTACATCCGCGGGTCCAGCGCGCCAGTGACGCGTCGAATCGCACTGCCCTTGCCCGCAGCGTCGTGCCCTTCGAACAATGCCAGCACCCCTCGTTTGCGCAGACGACGATCCCGCAATAACTGTGACAAGCGCGCCTGTTCCTCGGCGAGCTGCTGCTGATAGTCATCCTTGCTGAGCTTCTGGCTCAGATCGAGGCTATCAAGCAGGCTCAGATGGTCCAGATCGATCTGCAGCGGTGCCGAATGCGGTTGGGATGACGCCCGCTCAGGCTGCTCCGCGGCGGCGAGCGCGGCTTGCAGCCCCTCCAGCAGGATACGGCCGACGGTCAGGCTGCGATAACGCTCATCGGCGCCTTCGATTACATACCAGGGCGCGAAATCCCGACTACTGAGCCGCAGGATTTTCTCGCCGTGATGCACGAACTTGTCGTAAGTCTTGGACTGCTGCCAATCCAGCGGGCTGATGCGCCAACTATGCAATGGATCGTTTTTCAGCGAATCGAGCCTGGCATTCATCCGCTCCTTGGAAAGATGGAACCAGAACTTGAAGATCAGTGCGCCCTCGTCGCAGAACATCCGCTCCAGACGTTGAGCTCGGGCGGTGGCCAGCTTCAGCTCGGCGCCGTTGATGCGACCATGCACGCGATCTTCGAGCATCTTGCTGTACCAGTTACCAAAGAAGATGCCGGTATGCCCCTTCGGCGGCAGCCGTCGCCAGAAGCGCCAGGCCGGTGGATGCGCGAGCTCTTCATCACTGGGCACGTCGAAACTGTCGACGCGGATCAGCCGCGGGTCCATCCACTCGTTGAGCAGCTTGATGGTTTCCCCTTTGCCGGCGCCCTCGATCCCGTTGATCAGTATCAAGACCGGGAACCGCGCCTGTGCCTTGAGCCGGTACTGCGCCTGCAGCAGCGCTTCCCGCAACTCGGGTACGGCCGCATCGTAGGTTGCCTTGTCAATGGAGTGACCAATTTCCGCTGATTCGAACATCGTTTTCTCCGCCCAGATGGATGCCTCAACCCTAGCAGGCACACCAAGCGCATAGCGAGGGAAACGCCGATGTAGATCGCGCGAGGTTGATTTGCGTCGGTGCAGCGCGCCGCGGAACGAACAAACCGATCGAGAGGAATAGAGCCTGCAAGTCCAGCTCCGACCACGCGGCGGTGCAAATATCGGTGCCACGCCGGTTGTTCAGTAAGCGGCGAAGTTGCAAGAGTGAGTCCGATCCAACGACATGACAAACGCATCCTGCCAATGCTTGAGGCAGAATAGCGGGCATGAACGACCAACCTCCCTACCCGCGCTTCTGTTCGACTCCGCTCGACCACTGGCCGCTACCTGAAGCGCTCACCGGCGTTCGTCTGCTGAGCACGTCCTTCGATCCAGCACAGCTCGATCCTGAAGATTTTGATCGCTGGGGAATTCCCGCGCAGAAAGGCGTCAGCAAACGGCAAGCCGAGTTTCTTGCCGGCCGCCTCTGCGCCCTGGAAGCATTGCGCGGGCTAACCGGTAAGCCGTTCGTGCCGCCGGTAGGTGAAGACCGGGCGCCACAGTGGCCACAGGGGATAGTTGGCTCGATCACGCACAGCGCAGGTTGGGCCGGCGTGGTCGCGGGTCATCGGGAACATTGGGCTGGTCTGGGGCTGGATATCGAACGCGTGATGACGCCCGAACGCGCCGATCGCCTCGCCAACGAGATACTCACCCCCAGCGAGCTGGAGAGCTACGCGCTCCTGAGCCTCAGCGAACGAGCCGAACTCGTCACCCGCACCTTCTCCCTGAAGGAAAGCCTGTTCAAGGCGCTTTACCCATTGGTCAGACAGCGATTTTATTTCCAGGATGCCGCCGTCGCCGAGGTCACGCAGCACGGCACCGCTCGCCTCCGCTTGCTGATCGACCTTCCAGGGGGCTGGCGCAAAGGCACAGAGCTCGATGGTCAGTTCGCCACCTTCGACGGTTACTTGCTCAGCCTGGTAAGTATTCCGGCCCAACATTCGTTGGTCGCCTCGATCTAGCGCTCCACGCCTGCAACGGCACGGTTTAGCTCCTCAGCGGGTACAGGTCCAGCAATACAAGCCAGCCGCCAACGGAAGCGCGCAAGGCAAACTCGTGTAACGCGATACGCACAGCAGTAGAGCAGTCACGCTTGGAACAGTTGCCCGCCAGACCACCCGATCCAGTCAGCGCCTTTAAAACCGAACCCTCGGCGCCGCAGCGAGTCAACCAGACACCCAATCCACCGGCGCGCACGCCTATAATCGCGCCTTTCAAAAAACCGACACAGGTGAACCATGGCCAATCCATACCACGATCACAACCTGGCCCTGCTGGCCCATCTGCGCGGCATCCTGCTTGCCATGGGCGAGGCCGAACAAGTCTCAGAAGAAAGCCACGCACTGTTCCTCGAACGCTTCGACGAGCTGATCATGAACCTGCAGAACGTCCCGGAAGAACGCCACATGGGCCAGGACCTGATCTGCCAGGTCTTCCACCGCTACCCCCAGATCGCCCACCTGGTTCCGCGCGACCTACTGTGGTTCTTCGGCGGCGACTGCCTGCACTTCATGCCCGATGACGAAATCGCCGTCTTCCAGCAACTTGAAGAACGCCGCTACGAAGCCGAGCAGAACGACGAGCCGTTCGACTGGAACCGTGAAAAGCAGCTGCTGAGCATGCCGGATGAGGGTGCGAGGCACTGATATCCGGCACCAGCCGGCTGAATAGTAGGAGTAGTTGACCAACTGATAGGAAATCAAAGGTCGCGAATGGGGGCTGAAGCCCCCTCAGGAAGAACACTCAGCTCAGTGCTGGGGACTAAACCATTAGCGGTCGCATCTTCAGCAGCTAGGCAGGCCAGAGGCCTGCTAGAAACCGGCGGCTCGCGACGTCAACCAACGTATTACTCAGGCTCCACCCGCCGCTGCAGGTAGATCCAGTCGACGATTTCCCCCTCCGGCACATACCCGCTTACCACTTCACGAAGCAGCTTCCGCACCTGCGGGTAATCATCGCTTTCCACCGCCTTGTGCAACTTTGTCAGCCTGTCCTTGAGTACATCCCAGTCGAGATGCTCCTCATGGGCGCGCATGATCATCGGATGTTCGGTGGCGCTCACGTTGTCGCCGATCAATAGCTCTTCGTACAGCTTCTCGCCGGGGCGCAGACCGGTGTACTGGATTTTGATATCGCCATGCGGGCACTTCTCTGAGCGCACGCTCAAGCCGGAAAGATGAATCAGCTTCTCCGCCAGCTCCGCAATGCGCACTGGCTGCCCCATGTCCAGCACGAACACATCGCCACCCTGCCCCATCGACCCCGCCTGGATGACCAGTTGTGCTGCTTCGGGAATTGTCATGAAGTAGCGGGTGATCTTTGGATGCGTGACCGTTACAGGACCACCCGCACGTATCTGCGAATAGAACCGCGGTATGACCGAGCCGGACGAGCCAAGCACATTGCCGAAACGCACCATGGTAAAGCGGGTCTTGTTGACGTGACGTACGGTGTCCGCAATACCGAACAGGCTTGGCGCCTGTTCACGGCCGAGGGCCTGAAGGATCAACTCAGCGACACGCTTGGTACTACCCATCACATTGGTTGGTCTAACGGCCTTGTCGGTGGAAATCAATACGAAATTGCTGACACCCGCCTGCACCGCCGCCTGGGCAACGTTCAATGTACCCACCACATTGTTGCGCACACCCTCGGCTACGTTATGCTCGACCATGGGTACATGCTTGTACGCAGCAGCGTGATAAACGGTCTGCACGCCCCAGGTGCGCATTACATCCAGTACACGATCGGCGTCACGTATCGAACCTAGAATAGGCACCAGGCGCGTCGAAAACGCCTCCCGCTCAATACGCCGTTCCAGCTCAAGATGAATACTGTAAAGGTTGAACTCACAGTGCTCGAACAGCAGCAATACTGCAGGCTGACTCGCAATTATCTGCCTACACAGCTCGGAGCCGATCGAGCCACCAGCCCCGGTAACCATTACTATTTGGCCGCGGATGCATTTTTCTAACAGTTCTTGGACGGGGGGGACGGCGTCCCGCCCAAGAAGGTCGGCGATGTCCACTTCCTGAATGTCATCGACCTGGACCTTGCCGCTCGCCAAGTCCATAAATCCAGGAACAGATCTGACGTGAAGCGGGTAATGCTCGAGCATTTCCAGTATCTGTCGCCGCCTGGCTCGGGTAGCCGACGGAATGGCGAGAAGTATCTCAACGGCGCCCGTGTCTTCGACCATCTGCCCAATATGCTTCGCTGAATACACCTGAAGGCCAGCGATGGAACGGTTGTACAGATTCGGATCGTCGTCGATAAAAGCTACAGGCCGCATCACACGCCCCAACCGAAGGGCAGCCACCAACTGATTCCCTGCCGCGCCGGAACCGTAGATCGCAACTTTCGTCAGCCCGGCGTCCCGGCTTTTGAATTTAGTCAACGAAGCTGGGGTAAACCAGTTCCCCATGAAATAGTGCCGCATGATTAGCCTCAGGCCGCCAACAAGCACCAGACTCAACCACCAGTAGTTGAACACCATCGAGCGAGGGATAAGTTTGGGCGCATCGGTATGCCAATAAACGGCGAGTGATAGTGAAAGAGCCGAAAGCGATACGGCCTTAACGATAGCCATCAGTGCGTCATTGCCGAAATAACGCATTACGGCACGGTACATGCCCAAGCGGACGAAAAAAGGAATAGACAGTAGTGGCACTATACCGAACAACCAGGCATGGCCGCCAAGCGGCTCCGCGAAGCTGGCATTACCTACGCGGACATAGAAAGCCAACCATAGCGCCAACCAGACCAGCAAAACGTCCACAGCAACCTGAATCAGGCGCTTCTGCCGCCGCGGCAAACGAACCAGGTGGGTTCTCAGTTTCTCAGCCAACCTAAGCATAAAAGTCTTGTTCTTCGGCGAATGGGACGGCACTGGAATCGGACATGACCCAGGCCAATAGATTAGTTGACAATGCGATCTCCCGAGCCCCCTCCCATTAGAGTCTGGGCGATGTACTTCACGTAAGCCGTCAGCGAAAGGCTCGAGATCATCTTCTGGTCCATCTCTGCGAGCAACGCCGGGGTCGACATGTCCACCCCTTGCACTTGCGCGAGCCCGGTGATTCCAGGCCGAACTGCAAACACACCACGCTTGGCGCGTTCTATGGTGAGTTCTGCCTGGCTGAACAGTCCGGGCCGAGGCCCTACCAAACTCATTTCGCCCTTGAGCACATTCCACAGCTGCGGCAATTCGTCCAGCTTGGTCCTGCGCAGGAAACTACCAAATCGAGTGACCGACGAACTGCTGGCAAGATGAGTTGGAACGGAGGCGGTGCCCTGCGTCATGGTGCGAAATTTGACCAAGGTAAAAGGCTGCTGGTGCCGCCCGACTCGCACCTGGCGAAATATTGGTGAGCCCGTATCAAACATACCGATCATTGCCAGCACTAGAAGCACCGGCGCACCAACAACCAGCCCCAGAAGGGAAAGCACTATATCGAACAACCGAATCACACGCGGCCTCTCTGGGTTGAGGTAACGAAACAGCGAAGGAGGCCTTCCTCAACGGAGTGGCGGGGCTGCCATTCGAGCAGCTCGCGCGTCTTGGTGATATCCACTTGGAGCGAGCCCAACAGTCGATGAGCCAATGCACGTTTGCCCAGCAGCGTAGCACCGAACTCGAGAACTCCGACCGGAAGGGGAATCAGCCGCGCGTGCTTACCCATCGCCATGGCCAGCCCACGCACCAGCTCGGGGGTTGAAAGATCCTGCCCGTCACCAGCAAGGAATACCTGATTGGCGGCAGCAGGATGATCAATACAGCGAACGATTAGATCGACTAGATTGTCGATGCCCACCAGCGAGCGCTTATTGTGAATGGCACCGAAGGGAAGCGGAATCTCTTTCTCGACCAACTTGATCATGCCCCCGAAATTGCCCTTAACTCCGCGCCCATACACAAGCGGAGGGCGAATAATGACGACCTCCATGCCGGTTTTGGCGGACAGCTCCTTCAACCCTCGTTCAGCCTCCAGTTTGGAAAGCCCGTATGCATCCTCCGGCGCAGGCAAATCATCCGCCCGGAAAGGCTCGCCCAATACCGTCGAATCACCGTTGACCTTGATGGTGCTGATAAAGACGAATCGCTTCACACCTACAGATGCAGCCTTTTCCGCCAACTTGAGCGTGCCACCAACATTCACCGCCCGGAAGGCGGCGAGCGAGTCCGAATCCGAATCGTGCATCATGTGGACACGTGCGGCGCAGTGAACGACCGCACTGACGTCATAGAACGCACTAGAATGAAAATGGGCGCCAACTAAATCGCCTACTTCAATCCACTGAACCGTCGCACCTGAAACCGTCTCGGAAAAAGATCCCGGCATCCGAAACTGCAGCTTTCTCACCATTGCCGTCGTGACATATGGCGATCGCAAAGCTAAATGCCGCACCACCGCCGAACCAACGAAACCTGCCCCCCCTGTAACGAGTACTTTCATCAGTTTCGCTCCGACAACATTTAATTTTAGCCAGAGTTTGAAAAGCTCACTATTAAATATACATTGGAGAACTATGTCTAACCAACGACCAGGAGCACGCTTGCCAAGCGAGAGCCAGCATAAAATTATACTTCAAGCCAAGCACCGGAATGACAGTGCTCATAAAAAGCAGCGCCTATAAATATCGAGGTAACCATCAATCATCTTAGCCGATTGAAAAAACTCTAAAAACCTAGCTCGAGCACCAGCACCCATTTTTCTGGCAAAATCGTCATCACAAAGAGACACCATCGCCCTGCGAAGTGCAATAAAATCACCAGGTGGAACAACAATCCCTGTATACGAGTTACGATTGACAAAAGTGGTACCGGTATCTATATCACAGCAGACCAATGGCTTCCCATACATTGCCCCCTCAAGCAAAGAAATTCCAAAAGCTTCGGAACGAAGATGTGATGGAAAGACAACAGCCCTGCACAATTGCATCAAGCAAACCTTATCCTCTTCACTCACCGATCCAACCATAGAAACATTCGAAAGCATTTTATTACGGATTTCGCTTCGCAACGTTCTCTCTAATGGCCCGGACCCAGCGATAACAATAGAAAGACCTGAATCTTCCGCAGCCTTCAAAAGGTAATTGAGGCCTTTGTAATATCGAAGCGCACCCACAAATAGAAAAAAACCCTCCCCCACCGCAGATCGCCAATAGCTTAGCCGATCAAATGAGGCTAACGGGTATGTATTATAATCCAGACCAATAGGAACTATTTCGACTTTATGAGCCCACTCTTTGAGCACCAAACTCGACTTCGCATACTGCGGCGACGTGGATACAATAAACTGCACCGTGTCAAGAAAACGACCCATTAGAGGACGATACAACTTATATAGCGCAACTTGTTTTATAATGTCAGAATGATACGTAACTACACAGCGAGGCCGACCTACATAAAGATGAAGTAGATCCATAAAAGGCCATGGAAAATGGTAATGTATCAAGTCATAGTTATCAACGATATCTTTCAACCGCCGAAAAGCAGATATCGAGAATCCAGTTGAGGACAGATTAAGGTCACGGCGACAAGCGTAAACTCTAAGGCCTTTAAAAAAAAACTCTGAATCGCCCTCAGAGCTCAAGCAAAATACATCAGAAACCACACCTTTATCTTGCATTCCGTGAGCAAGTTGTAAAATAAACTGTTCGACTCCTCCTTTTGTCTCAGGCAAAAACGTCTTAAAAACGTGCAGAATTTTCATGGCAAAACCAAACGTAAACCAGCCGACGAGAGCTCGTAGCATTTGCTTATATTACTCAAAACCTTGGGGCGTTTCTTTGAAATAAAAACAAAAGCCTCGAAGTTAGAAATAACAGTATCATATATAGCTTTCACAGACGTATCAGAAAGACCAGCATCCAAAGAAAGACCACCATCCATTACTGCTACGCCTCCTTTATGAAACATATATAAACTAGCAGCAAATCTCGACCTCAGAGTCGAAGGTACAGCACCAAGCTTTAAATGCCTATAATCAGACAGCCCAGTAAAATGGAAAAAATCATCCAAAGTTTTTTTGGAAGCCTCTATAGAACTTAAATATAGCGAACGAAGCCTTGCATTTTCTTCTAACGTCAATTCAATCGAGAGCCCAAACGAATGAAAACCTAACAGGCTAACTTCCTTATTTCTGACACAGGATCCTTCAGCAAGCGGCAAAAAACCAGCCATTGCTTTAGCTAGCACACTTTTCCCGACACCGCTGCATCCTAAAATAAAAACAACCTCACCCCTGCTAACCTCAAGATTTATATTTGATAAAACTATGCCATTGCCCACGGCAATACTTACATCTTCCAACTTAAACAGGGAGACATCACTACTCATAACAAGCCAAGCGATTAAAGGTATTTTTATAAAAAAACAAATTAAGCGGAATTAGACATAGCATTGAACCAAAGAAAAAAACAACCCCCTTCCAAAAAAACATGCCATGCAATATAGGCTCCCTTACCAGACCTAGCATATAGTAAAATGGGTTGAGGTCAGCCACTAACTGCATATCCCCAAGATCTCCTCGATCCCATATAACAGGAGAAGCAATAAATGCAATTGCCATTACGGAACTAAAAACATGCCTAAGGTATGGCTTTCTTGCACAAGCAAAAGATAAAGAAAGAGCCATCTGATATAGGAGAACAACTAGCATTGCACCTCCCACAGCACCTCCGGCAACCCCAGAGAACGACAGTTTCCCAAGAAACGCCAAAGCAATAAAGGTCACAACCCCCAAGGGAGCAAACAAGTAAGCCTCTCTAAATACACCCTTATAAACAGCGCCAAAAAGGAAGCCAGATGACATGTATATCATTTTCATGTTGTTTGCAATCGCTGTGCAACCATACATAAGCGAGCCAGATATCATTCCCCACAAACCAATCCCTACCATTAAAAAAGGAAGATACTCTCCAACATCCTTATTCAACACTCCAGTATAGATTACCGTGAGAACCGACACCTTCAAAACAAAACCAATTAGATTCCAGAGGCTACCAATGCTCGTTCTTTTGTATTTTGCCCTCAACTCTATTCGAGAAATTTTAGTGAATCGAAGGACCTGCACAATTGGCTCCATCATTCTTTTAAGCATTTAAGGTACCTAGAAAGAATTTTCGCCGTATCTTCAGCGGATTGTACAGCAGCCTGTAGTTCAGCCTCTTCTGCGACAAAGCCAGGCTTTGAACTCAACAAGCTTGCCAACTTACCTTGAAAATTAACAAAACTAAAATCCCTCAGAGGAATGTACCCGCCGACCATAGAAGGAAACGCTGCTTTTATCAATCTGTCAATTTTCCCAGCATTAGATCCAACTGATATAACCGGAGTACCAGCTAGCAGCGAAAAGATAAAACCATGGAACCGTGATGTAACGCAGAAATCCAAATCGGAGTAGGCATCGATGTAGCTTTGAGCATTGCCAAAGTGGAAAGAAACCACTTTCGACCCATGTTTCGAAATATATGGCGCGTAAAGCTCCCTGTCGTCCTCGCTCTGCATAATAAAGTGGACATCATAATTTTCACACAAATAATCTATGACTTCTTCACAACCGGACCTATAAGAAGCCATACGGTTTGCAGCCAACAGATTTTTAGACTCTAGCAGCGACACACCAACTTTCAATCGCCGCCTTTTTTTAGCATACTCCTTCTGTTCGGCGGCCTTCCCGAAGGAAAAAACCACATCATTGGTTGTATAAACCGGACATCTAACGCCACAGTTTAAAACCAGCACTTCCTCATCTCTCTTATTTCTTACCACCACCACATTACAGGTACTTAGTGCCTCTCTAAAGAGTTCTGCACCTTTCATAGATTTAACGCCTTGCGTACCCAAGCCTAAGGCGAAAGTCATTTTTCCTTGTGATTTAGCGTACAGAAGATAGTTAGAGTAATTCATCGCATTATAGAAGCACGAATCGTAAACGAGGCCGCCGCCGCCTAGGCAAACCACATCAGCCATATCCACATCCAGCCTACTGAACGGAGGACTTGCAAGGATAATCCGAACTCCAGGCATTGCTTTCTCAACAATTTTTATCGCCGCCTCGGTTATCGCGTCGTCGCCCGCATTGCCGAACTTATGAGCTGACACTACTAAAACAGTCAAACCTGTATAATCGCCAAAAATCTTCTTCTTGACCCAGAATAATAAATTGTTGCTTCGTAAAGAACTCTTTACAAACTTTAATGCTTTGTCTTTCAATGCTGAGGCATCATAAACATGCTTTAAATCTCCAACATCATCATTCGGCTCACGGAGAAAAACATTAAATACATCATTGCCATATGCATAATGGAAGTCACTCAGCACGGAAGCAACAAAAACATCACTATACTGCTCTATCTGCGCCTTACACAAAATTACGCAACTGTAATAGCGCACCTCTTTGAAATATGAAAATTGAGGAGTATCGATATTGGGATAGAGTTCCGCGAATTCGTACGGACCCAAAATATGGTCAGAAGTTATTTTCTTCAAATACTCTGCCGTATCTTTCCAGTTCTTATCAAGACGAGGAAAAATATTATCACTTCGAACAAATCCGCTAGCAAGTTCCAAAATGCAACCTCTATTTCACTATAGTCCGCAAAGCGTGGAGAAGCAGCTCTGCACTTTTGTTCCATGTCATTGAGTCAGCTTTACGCTTTGCTGCCTGACCAACATCAACAGCGAGATCTTCGTCTTCGGCTAGCTGCACTAAGCGATCAGTCCACTCATCTATATCCTCCGCATCAGCAAATAATGCTGCCCCTTCCAAGAACTCTGTCATGGCGGGCCTGCGACTGCATATTGATGGCCTCCCGAGCTTTGCCGCTTCTAAGGGAGGCAAACCAAAGCCTTCATACAACGAGGGAAACACAAGCCCTATGGAGTTTTGAATAAGCCGCCCCATGTCTGCGTCTTCAAGACGACCATAGCAATGTATACGACTATCTATATTTAAAGACTTCGCCACAGCCAGAGCCTTATGATTATCTCCGATCAGGGCCAAATGGACATCTGTAAGTCGCGGTGACGTTAGCGCGTTTAAGACGACCTGTAAATTCTTATGAACATCGTAAGAGCCAACATATACAAAATATTTATCCGAGGGCGGAGCGATATTGCTAGCTGTTGGCAATACACTTACTCCATTCGGAACAACGATCACCTTATCCGTTGGTACGTTTAGCAATCTCACTATGTCTGCGGCGCTGCTTTCGCTTATAGTTACAACAATGGAGGCTTGGCTCGCAACTTTGCTGTAGTGATAATTCCAATCCCTCAGAATTTCTACGGGGTATAGTTCGGGGTAAAGGAGCGGAATAACATCGTGTATATAAACAATTGACTTCAGGGGAAGTGTTGTAGGACACCAATGAATAGAAGAATAAAAAAACACAGTTTCCTGGAATTCCTGCGGAGCGGTCTGCATAGCACTTAGGCTATCAAACAAGGCTTTACTAACACGCCCAATACCTCTTCTATCTGAAAGAGGGCCTAACGCGAACTGCATGCATATTCCGTCAAAACTAAGCTGTGCATATTGGTCAGTTGAGGCCGCCACCCCCACTGAATCAGTGGCAAATAAAAGATACCTTTTAGCGGCAGCCCATAGAACCGGATATTTCTTTAATAAACCTTTAACTGGTCGCCCAATTGGCTCATACCTATTAATCAATAGAGCTCCTTTACCAATAGAAGCTCTTAGCGCCCAAAACGGATTAAAACGCCTTAATGGTCTAGTAATAAACCATGACATACTACTTTCGTAGGACTCAATCAATGATTCTAATCGAGCACCGTTCTGCTTTTCCAATTTAAGCTGATTGCGACAACCTTCAAGCTCATCACAGCAATCCCGATACAACCCTTTAAAGTACGACAGCTCGTCGAGAAGCTGAGCTTCACGTGAGCGAATAAATCCATCAAACACATTTGGCGGAGTTGCAATTAGATTCAAACGATCACTATGTTCTTCGGCGACATAAAATCTATTTAAGCCATCATAGTAAGCAAAAATATAGCCCGCGCTTAGAATGAGATATTCCCACTCGCCATACGTTTCCAGTTGAGTTGCTGGTGCAGTAGCCTCTACCAAAATTATCCAAGGACGGATTTTGTTAAGATCCAAACCCAGCAACACATCTTTTTCATGCCCCTCTACATCTATTTTTAAAAAATGAATCTCATCAATACTTGCATCAAGGACAATTTCAGTTAACGTTCGCGCCATAGCGGTACGCTCAACGCAGACTATGCCTAGCTCCGCGGTATGTCGCTCAGCAATTTCTGCTACGCTGGTGGACAACCCTGTGTCTTCAATTTCATATAGAGTAATCTGCCCTGACACTGAGGATGCCGCGACATTAACATTTATATCGTTTTCACGCTTTGAAACAAGCATGTCAAAGTAATTTTTTACGGGCTCTATATTTACGCCGCGCCACCCGTTCAGATAAAAAGCTTTAGTAACCGAATCCACATCAGGGTCGTTCGCACCCACATCCACATATGTACCATTGGGCACGTCTTTTAAGGCACGCCACAATATTACATCTTCAAAATTTTGAGCATAGCTTATAAACATCTTACTTTAACCTGCTTTTATTATGTGCGACCGTAGCGATCTTCAAGTCGTACAATGTCGTCCTCGCCTAAGTAATCTCCGCTCTGAACCTCAATCAGGATAAGATCAATAACACCGGGATTCTCCAAACGATGATTATGGCCCGCTCGGATAAACGTAGACTCATTAGTATCAAGCAACAGCTCAACGCTATCATTAATCACTCGGGCCATTCCGCTAACCACGATCCAGTGCTCACTGCGGTGGTGGTGCATTTGCAACGAAAGTGACGCTTTCGGTTTTACGACAATGCGCTTGATTTTAAAGCGCTCACCCTCTTCAAGAGTTGTATAAGTGCCCCAAGGGCGGTAGACGGTTTGGTGAGACTGGTGGACGTTATGGCCATTCTTCTTGAGTTGACTGACAATATGTTTAACGTCTTGAGTGCAGTTTTTATGGGATACAAGGATGGCATCCGGTGTATCGACAATTATAAGATCGTGAACTCCAACTAGGGCAGTTAGCCGCTCGGTACTTTGTACATAATTATTGCTAGAGCGGTAAGCCAGAACTTCGCCCATACAGCGGTTACCGTCGGGATTAGCGTCGACCAACTGGCTTACCGCACTCCACGAGCCGATATCGCTCCAGCCTAATTCACACGGAACGGTCGCCACGACGTCAGAACGCTCCATCAAAGCGCAATCAATGGAAATGTCTGGTACATCAGCAAACGTTTCTGTGTCCAACCGGAGGCAACGGTGCTTTTCACCTTGAGTACTATGCGCGTGAGCGAAAGCATTCCGCACGTGCTGCAGAACATCTGGTGAATGCTGCTGTAGTTGATTCAGCACGGTGCCGACCTGAAAACAAAACATGCCGGAGTTCCAGAAGTAATTACCTGCCGTCACGTAGCCTTTGGCAGCAGCAGCATCAGGTTTTTCTACATATCGAAGGACTTTCAGCCCTCCAAGCAAAGGCGATGCGTGGTCGGCTTCGATGTAGCCGAAACCTGTCTCCGGATATTCAGGATGGATACCAAACGTTACAAGGTAGCCGTCCGCTGCAAGTATCTGTGCTTGTTGGACTGCCTGGAGAAACTCAGACTGCCTAGCTATCAAATGGTCTGCCGGAAGTACTAACATCTGAGCTTCGGGACCATATATCTCCTCCAATTGCACCGCTGCTATGGCTACCGCAGCAGCAGTATTACGGCCAAAGGGTTCCAAAATGTAGCTCAACGGGCTAGCTACTCCGCCAACCAAACGGTACTCGTCTTCGGTCTTGAAAAAAAGGTCACGATTGGTGACCGTCATGATCTCCACCACATTATCGAGAGCAGCGGCGCGAATGAATGTCTTTTGGATGAGGTTTTGCCCGTCCGGCAGCGCCATGAATGGCTTCGGATGGGTCTCTCGGGATACTGGCCAAAGGCGACTTCCCACCCCACCCGACATAATTACGGGAATTAGCTTCATTCCTTTAGATCCTTTCCGTTTTAAACGACTGACATAGTGCTGTGTCGTCAATATTGGTAATGCACCTATGGTGTTTCACCATTACCCCTCAAAAATTTTTTTATATGCTAGCTCCTAATTCCGAGGCAACGAGCACCGGCCCGGCCAGCGCTTGGCAGATTCGCTCAGACCTTCCCACCGGAACTTTCGCGTCGGCGACATGAGCAACAGGTATCTGGTAATAGTATGCGGCAAGAGTGCTGGCAAAAGTCGTGGCGGTATCGCCATGGACCAGCACGTCGGGCTTGAAGTCGGAAAACACCAGCTTCATGCCTTTAAGAATTGCGCTAGTGACATCCGACAGGTCCTGGCTAGGCTTCATGATGTTCAGATCGAAATCAGGGACCAGATCGAACAGGTCGAGTACCTGATCGAGCATCTGTCTATGCTGCCCGGTAACACAGGCCTTTGCGTCAAAACGCGGATCGGCATTCAGAGCGAGGGCCAATGGGGCCATCTTGATCGCTTCCGGCCGTGTCCCGAAGACGCATAGGGTTTTGACTGTCATACCATATCCATAGCTTGAGCCGGCGCGAGGGCCTTATTGCGGGATTTCCAGCTGCAACGGTTGTTGCTTGTCCTGGTAAATAGCGGCGAGCCTTGCGGCCAATGCTTGCTTTGCTTTTGATTTGCCGTGAACGATGCGTATATGAGATGGCCATCGGCGCATGCTGGTTACAAATTTCACCAAGCCTTCCTGATCAGCATGAGCAGAGTAGCCGCCAATGGTCGTCACACCAGCCCTGATTGCCAACCGCTCACCATCTTGATCGACGTAACCGCCCTTGGGGCCAAAGCGTTGAATAGCCTGACCAGGCGTGCCTGCCGCTTGGTAGCCAACGAACAATATGTTGTGCCTCTGGTCGCACAGCATGGCTTTCAGGTAATTGACGATGCGTCCGCTGGAGCACATACCGTTGCCGGCGATGACGATCGCCGGACGGGCGCTGCGTGCCAGATATCCAACCATCCGCAGGTGTTCGGCATGGCTGTCGACTGTTAGTAGCTGTTCGAACCCCAGCGGGCGGCGGCCGGATTGTACACGCTTGATGGCCTCCTGATTCCAGAAGGGCTTCAGTTGCCGATAGGCTGCAGTGAAGCGATTGGCCAGCGGGGAGTCCAGGATGATCGGAAGCCGGGGCCAGTCGACACCAGTCTCGCCTGAGCTTTGCGCGTTGCTGCTTGCTTCAGTGCTTAACGCGCCAAGACGCTTGTCGTGAATGATGGACTCCAGCTCGTAGAGTAGCTCTTGAGTACGACCGATGCTGAACGCCGGGATCAACATGCTGCCGTTATCCTCTAACGCCTGCTCGATCACACGCTCTAAGCGCTGGCGTCGCGTACGTCGGTCGTCGTGATTGCGGTCACCGTAGGTACTTTCAATGACCAGGATATCCGCGCTATCAGGTGGGCTCGGTGCATATAACAGGGGCGCGTGCGGGGCGCCAAGATCGCCAGCAAAGACTACGCGTTTCTGTGCGCACTTTCGGATAGGAGATATCGAACTCGACGTAGGCTGAGCCGAGAATATGGCTGGCCCGCTGCAGGCGGACACGGCAGACCATGTCCTTCGATTCGTGCAACGCAAACCAAATGTTGTAGGGCAGCGCGATAAGCCGCTTTTCTACAAGCTTGATATAGCGCTCCACCTTTTTTTGGTCTCTGCTGACGCCTAGCTTGAACGCGTCTTCCAGCACAATTGGCAGAAGTCTGGCTGAAGGTTCGCTACAGAGAATCAGGCCTTTGAAACCCGCTGCCAAAAGGTAAGGAATGCGACCAACATGATCGATATGGACATGCGTTGCTATAAGCGCCCGAACTGTGCCCAATGAGAAATCGATCGCCAGACTGTTCTGATCTGCTGATCCTTTATTGTTGGTTTCTGATCCCTGGAATAAACCACAGTCGATCAGATAGCTATTCGCTGCGTCAGCGTGAAGCTGATGGCATGAACCGGTAACACCAGTAACAGCGCCGTGGTGTTGAATATAGGGGGATGTCATCGGCTAGATCCCTTAACCGTAACTTGAGACAGCGATCACAAAAGCATGGCATTTTGCCATGCAGAAGGGCGGCAGACCAGCACCGGGATCAAGAACAACGGCTGTACGGAATCAACACAAGCAAAGGGGATGAATCGCGGTAGACGAATCTCCTTCTTACACGAGAACAACTCTTATTCGTCTTCATTTACTCGGTCACGTAACTCCTTCCCTGGCTTGAAATGCGGAACGAATTTGCCGTCGAGGCTGACGGACTGGCCGGTCTTGGGGTTGCGGCCGACGCGGGGGGCGCGGTAGTGCAGGGAAAAGCTGCCGAAGCCGCGGATCTCGATCCGGTCGCCAGTGGCCAATGCCTGTGCCATTTGCTCGAGCATGGTCTTGATGGCGAGCTCGACATCCTTGGACGAAAGCAGCCCTTGCTGGGTGACGATTCGCTCGATCAACTCCGACTTGGTCATGGTTTTCCCTTCGTTTTCAAGCGGCTAGATCATTCGGGTTGCGGTCGTTTGTAGCATGTTGTTCAGAGTTTGAACAGCCCGAGAGGGATTGACGAGGAAGGAGTGCTTCGTTTATTGGAGCGCGACACGAACTACCAAGAAGCGGAGGAGCGAACCGGCTACAGGCCGCATGGATGGAAGTCGAGAGCCAAGCTGTCTTTCTCTGGGCAATAAAAAAGGCGGGCTATAAGCCCGCCTTTCATTCAACTACCTACCGCTCAATCCTCGCGATAGCGACGCAGCTTGAGCTGCTTGCCGCCGACGCGGGTGTCCTTGAGCTTGCCGAGCAGGCGGTCGAGTCCGTCTTCCGGCAGCTCGACCAGGCTGAAGCTGTCGCGCACCTGGATGCGGCCGATGGCTTCGCGGGCAAGACCGCCTTCGTTGAGGATCGCACCGAGCAGGTTGCGAGCCGCGATGCCGTCACGCGCACCCAGCGGGGTACGGCAGCGGGCGCGGCCTTCGGCCAGCGGAATCGGAGCGCGACGCTCACGATCACCACTACGCTCTGGACGATCCGAACGCTCGCTGCGCTCACGCGGGCTGCTGGTCGGAACCAGCGGCTGCTCTTTTTCGACTTCGGCCAGGGTCAGAGCCTGACCATTGGTGGCCTTGCGCAACAGCGCAGCGGCCAGAGCACGCGGGCTGCAACCGATGTCGGCGACCAGCTTGTCGAGCAACTCGCCATGGGTGGCTTCTGCATCGGCAACCAGCGGCGCGAGGCTGTTGGTGAGTTTCTTGATGCGCGCGTCCAGCACCTGCTGCGCATTCGGCAGACGGGCTTCAGCGACCTTCTGGTTGGTCACGCGCTCGATAACCTGCAGCATGCGACGCTCACGCGGGGTGACCAGCAGCAGCGCGCGGCCTTCACGACCGGCGCGACCGGTACGGCCGATGCGGTGCACGTAGGATTCTGGATCGTAGGGCATGTCCACGTTGAATACGTGGGTGATGCGCGCCACGTCGAGACCGCGGGCGGCCACGTCGGTAGCGACGACGATGTCCAGGCGGCCATCCTTGAGCGATTCGATAACGCGCTCACGCTGGTTTTGGGCGATGTCGCCGTTCAGCGCGGCAGCCTTGTAGCCCTTGGCTTCCAGCGCGGCAGCCAGATCCAGGGTGGCCTGCTTGGTCCGCACGAAGGCGATCAGGGCGTCGAAATCCTCGACTTCCAGCAGACGCAGTACGGCCTGGATCTTCTGGTCGGCATGGACCATCAGGTGCGCCTGCTCGATGCGGGCGACAGTCTGGGTCTTGGCAGCGATCTTGATGTGCTGCGGCTCGCGCAGGTGCTTCTCGGCAATCGCACGGATGGAGTGCGGCAGCGTGGCGGAGAACAGCACGCTCTGGCGGCTTTCCGGCATGGCTTCGAAGATCACTTCCAGATCGTCCATGAAGCCCAGCTTGAGCATTTCATCGGCTTCGTCGAGTACCAGGAAGCGAATGGTCGACAGCAGGCCGCTGTTGCGGCTCAGGTGATCGACCAGGCGACCCGGGGTCGCGACGATGACCTGCGCACCCTGGCGGATGGCCTTGAGCTGCGGGCCCATCGGCGCGCCACCGTAGACCGCGACAACGGTCAGGCCGGGCATCTGCTTGGAGTAGGTTTCGAATGCCGTGGCGACCTGCAGGGCCAGCTCACGGGTCGGCGCAAGAATCAGTGCCTGGACTTCCTTGCGAGCCGGATCGATCTTGGACAGGATCGGCAGCGCGAAGGCTGCGGTCTTGCCGGTACCGGTCTGGGCCTGGCCGATCATGTCGTGGCCGCCAAGGATCACCGGGATCGCCTGGGACTGAATGGGGGATGGTTCTTCGTAGCCGACTGCGCTGATGGCAGCCAGAACAGCGGAGTGAATACCGAGTGCGGCAAAGCCGCCGATTTCCTGGGTCATGGGTCTTGTCTCTGATGCTCCGCAAGACCCATTGTTCCGAAGCTGCGCATGCCGTGCAAAACCCGAAGGTCACCCTGGCAGCCTGGTCGGCGGGGTTGCGAAAACGTATGAATGATGAATCGTCAAGGATAGCCCGCTCGAAGCGGACAGCAGCCGAAGCAGCGCTTCGTGTGTTGCAGTACCTGAACGCAGGCTGGGTTTCAGCCGGCGCGTACTATACCGGATTAACGTGACGCTGTGCGGGTATTTTGCGCGGCAGGCGGAGATCCCATCATGCTTTTTGTGGCGAGCCGCGAGCCATAGGCACCGCAAAGGCGCCTCCCCAACCCGCTACGCAAGGATGCATGGCCTTGCGCGGACGCGCGGCTATCGCGGCAAGATCGCTTCAAGCTGCGTCGCTGTTAACGGCACTGACGCGAAAGCGACCAACCAATTGATGTAGCTTGCCGGCCGTATGGCGCACACGTTCGGCACTTCCCTGCAGCACGCCCAAGGTCTGCCCCATTTCGCTGGAGGCCTGCTCGACACCGCGGATGGTCTGACCGTAATGCAGGCTGCGCTCGTTCAAGCCCTTGATGATCTCGAACATGCGCTCGACTGTCTGGTGCAGATGCACGTTTTCCGACGACGCCTCCTCGGTCAGGCGTAGGCTGCGGTCGACGTTCTGCACGCCACCTTCCATGAACGACACCGCCTGGCGCGTCTCGCCCTGCAGACTCTCGACCTTGGTACGGATGTCCTCCGCGGCCTTGGCCGTGCGCTGCGCCAGCGAGCGCACCTCGCCCGCCACCACCGCGAAACCGCGGCCATGATCCCCCGCACGAGCAGCTTCGATTGCCGCATTCAGCGCCAGCAGATTGGTCTGAGTAGTGATGTCGCTGATCAGCCCGACGATCTCATCGATCTCGCCCATGCGGCTGTCGAGCAGCTGCACGCTCTGCGCAGAGCGCTGCACCACATCACGGATCGATTCAGTACCGTTGCGCACGGTGTCGAAACGCTCGCGGGCGCGCTGCATCACCTCGTCCATCGCCGCCTTCATTTCTTCGGCGGTCATCGAGGCCTGCTGGATTTCTCCCAGCTGCTCCTCTACCAGCAACAGCAGTTGATGGATGGACTCGGCGACTTCACCGGTGGTCTGCCCTGCCTCGCTGCTGCGGACGAGCATCAGCTCGTTATCATGCCGCACATGCCTGGAGACCTGGATCACCTGCCCCACTACACCATCCAGGCTGTCGATAAAGCTGTTGATCCAGCGCCCCATGTCGCCACTCTCGTCGCGTCGCATGGTACTGCTGTCGACTCGCTGACGCAGGTTGCCCTCGCCTTCGGCAAGCGTGCGGATCACTTCGGTCATTTCCTGCATACGCGCCGCCAGGCGTTTGGGCCCGAAAGACGCGAAGGACCAGGCGCCCAGTATGAGTAGCAGGCCGTTGAGCAGATTAAGCGCTGTATGCGACAGCCCACTGTACTCCTGCAACAGACCACCGATGATGAACAGCGTGGTCACGGTGCACAGGTACGTTTTCATCAACCCGGCGCTCAATGAGCGGCGTCGATAGACCTCCTCCAGGTCGGCCTCGCACATCATGCCCCAGCGATCCGGCGAACCCGGCAACTGAAAGGTCACGCCCTTGCCGATCACCGGAATATGGCGGTAATCCGAGTAGCCGGGGTAGGTGACGAACAGATTCGAGCCGTTGGCGATGGTTTCCCGTACTCCCGGATGCAGTTGCCCGGTGGCGGGATCGGTGAAACGCAGTTCAAGTTCGGTGTGCTGCTGCACACGCACTGTGCCCCAACGGGTGTGCACGCCGCTCTTGAGGTTCTCGCCATGACTGAAAGTGGCATCTTCGAAACGCGAGCGCGACAGCGCCGTGCCGGCCTGAACGGTGCGGTCGAAACGGGAATCGACCATGAACAGATAGTTGTCGCCGGACTCCGGATAAACATGACCGGCTTCGCGTTGGATCATGTCGCCGATGACATCGTTGGGAACTCGCGCGCAGATGCAGCCCAAACGCTTTCCGCCGACCTGCACCGGCTGATAGAACATCAGGGTCACTGCATCATGAAAGCGCGATGTGCTGGCACCCAGGCGCAGGGTCAGCGGGTCGCGATAGGGACCATGCAGGAATGGCTCACTCAGACCACGGGCCACCGCCCTGCCATCGAGATCTTGCTGCCCGACGTGAGCCGCACAGGTGGAGGCCAGCACGCGGCCTTGCAGATCGATAACGAACAGCTCGGACAGATCGGGCAACTGGGCGTGCTTCTTTTCCAGCAGGTCGGCATCCGCATGGGCCAGCCCTTCGCCCAGGTTCGAGGCGAGGTCCGCCAGATGCTCCCAGTGTGCACTAACCCAGCTCTGCAGGATGCGCACACGGGACTGCGCGACGCCCTCGAAAACCTGCTCCACAGCGGAATAGACACCGCGGTTGAGCCAACAGGACCAGCGCATTCGTAGCTTGCCGGTAGCCCCCAGCCAAGGCAGCCAATGACGTTCGCTTACGGAAAGATGCATCTGATGGTTTTGGAGTTTCAGCACTGAGCGTTCCTTACTGCGGTGAGAGCATGCTGGCCAATAGCAATTAGCAGACCAGCCTGCAGCTCTACGCACCAGAAAGACTCACGAGCCGACCAGAGTCAGCGTTATCGCTGATCACCAGCGCCAACGCCGGAACGCTCTGGCGTGCCGCTTCAACCAAGACCTGGCGGCTGCGGTTGCAGCAGACGCACCGATAGAGCTCATCCGGAATACCGCAGGCGCACCCGCGCACCGCAACGGGGCACCGCTTAGCTGGCCGGGCGCAACGCCCCGATCAGCGAGTCCAAGGTGTACCCGAGACGCGGCGCCAGGGCTTCGGCTCGCAGACGCAATCCATTCACGTCCAGCTGCTGGTCGAGGTCGGCCGGCACCAGCAGGACCACGTTGCCCTCCTTCACCGGGCATTCCCAGTAGTGCCGGTGATACAGGCCACGCAGCAGCGCAGCCCCCAGCGGGCGGTCGTCGTCGGTGCCCCACTGATTGATGATCAGCCAGCCACCTGGATTGAGTTTTTCCTGGCAGCGCTTGAGGAACGACCAGGCCAGATGCGCGGCATCCGGTCCGGCATCGTTGTACAGATCGACGAAGATCAGATCGGAGCTCTCGGCACTATCCAGCAGTTCGGTGGCGTCACCGATGCGTATATACAGGCGCGAGTCGTTCTGCAGGCCCAGGTACTGCATTGCGAGCTCCGGCACTGCCGGGCGCAGCTCGATGACCTCGACATCCTCCAGCGGCAGGAACTGCATGCAAGCCTGGGTCAGGTTGCCGGCACCCAGCCCGAGAAACAGTGCCGTTTCTGGCTCAGGATGACAAAGCCCACCCAGCAGCATGGCGCGGGTGTAGTCGTACTCCAGCCAGGCCGGATCAGCAGTGAAGACGCAGCTCTGCTCGACGGCCGCGCCGAACTCCAGAAAGCGGTACTCGCCCACCTCCAGCACGCGAATCAACCCGAACGCGTCATGCACTTCGGCGAGCAAGCGCTCCTCTTTGTCCATCGATATGCTCCGCAGCTATCCGATCGCCATCATGTCGGCGAAGCGCATCTTACGCAGCCCGATAGGCCATCGCTATCTCCGGGGCCTCGGCCGATCAGGTAAAATCGCACCACTTTTACCAATTGGAACGACCATGACCGACGCCTGGAGCCCCGAAAGCTGGAGAAGCAAGCCAATCCAGCAGCAGCCCGAATACCCGGATGCCGATCACCTCAAGCGCGTAGAGCAGACCCTGGCTGGCTTGCCACCCCTGGTGTTCGCCGGCGAAGCCCGCGAACTCAAGCGGCAATTCGCAGAAGTGACCCAGGGCCGCGCGTTCCTCCTCCAGGGTGGTGATTGCGCCGAGAGCTTCGCTGAATTCTCCGCCACCAAGATTCGCGACACCTTCAAGGTGCTGCTGCAGATGGCCATCGTCATGACCTTCGCGGCCGGCTGCCCGGTGGTCAAGGTCGGGCGCATGGCCGGCCAGTTCGCCAAGCCGCGTTCGGCCGGTGACGAAACCATCGATGGCGTCACCCTGCCTGCATACCGTGGCGATATCGTCAACGGCATCGATTTCAGTGAGAAAAGCCGCGTGCCGGACCCGGAGCGCCTGCTGCAGGCCTACCATCAGTCCACCTCCAGCCTGAACCTGCTGCGTGCGTTCGCCCAAGGCGGGTTCGCCGACCTGCACCAGGTGCATCAATGGAACCTGGACTTCATCGCCAACTCGCTGCTGGCCGAGAAGTACCACCAGCTCGGCGCACGTATCGACGAAACGCTGAAATTCATGCGCGCCTGCGGCCTGGATGGCGCACCCCAGCTGCGCGAGACCAGCTTCTTCACCGCTCACGAGGCGCTGCTGCTCAACTACGAGCAGGCCTTCGTCCGCCAGGACAGCCTCAGCGGCGGTTGGTACGACTGCTCTGCGCACATGCTGTGGATCGGTGACCGCACCCGCCAGCTCGATGGCGCGCATGTCGAGTTCCTGCGCGGCGTCGGCAACCCTATCGGCGTGAAAGTCGGCCCGAGCATGGACAGCGAAGAGCTGATCCGCCTCATCGACATCCTCAACCCGCAGAACGATCCGGGCCGCCTGAATCTGATCGTACGCATGGGTGCCGACAAGGTCGAAGCTGGCCTGCCGCGACTGGTACGTGCAGTGCAGAACGAAGGTCGCCATGTGCTGTGGAGTTCCGACCCGATGCACGGCAACACGATGAAAGCCTCCAGCGGCTACAAGACTCGGGACTTCGAGAAGGTGCTTGCAGAAGTCCGCCAGTTCTTCGATGTGCACCGCGCCGAGGGCAGCTATCCCGGCGGCATACATATCGAAATGACTGGGCAGAACGTCACTGAGTGCATCGGCGGCTCCCGACCGATCACCGAAGCCAGCCTCTGCGACCGCTATCACACTCATTGCGATCCGCGCCTCAACGCCGACCAGTCGCTGGAAATGGCCTTCATGATTGCCGAGACGCTGAAGCAATTGCGGCCAAACTGATCCGCCCATCTACAGCGCACAGCTCCGCCACATCGGGCATGGCGATGCCTGCCCGATGTGGCGGAGCTGCATAGCTGACTAATAGTCTGAAAAACGATTAATTCGCGAGCTAACTAATCGCTGTTAGAATCTGCGACGTTTTGACTCGGGTTCCCTACGCCCTCTCGCAGCCGAGTCGCTTACTTAGAGGAAACGCTGCATGTCCGATTCGCCCCAGAACAAGGGGGCCGCCATCGCCGCCTCCATCGGCCTGTTTCTCGGCCCACTGCTTCTGCTGCTGTGCATTCTCACCGAGCCACCGGCAGACCTTTCGCGCACTGCCTGGCTGACCGTTGGCATGGCCGCACTGATGGCGGTCTGGTGGTCGACCGAGGCGATACCGATCCCGGCCACGTCGCTGCTGCCGATCCTCCTCATCCCCGTACTCGGCATCGACACACTGGCCAAAGCCACCGCGCCCTACGCCAACCCGACCATCTTTCTGTTTCTCGGGGGCTTCTTGCTCGGGCTGGCGATGCAGCGCTGGAATCTGCACAAGCGCATCGCCCTGGCGACGCTGCTGGCGGTGGGCAGTGCGCCCAGCCGGCAGATCGCGGGCTTCATGATCGCCACCGCGTTCATCAGCATGTGGGTCAGTAATACGGCGACCAGCATCATGATGCTGCCGATCGGCTTATCGGTGATCAGCCTGCTAGTGGCCGGTAGCGACAAGCGCGACGGCGAGCGCTTCGCTATCGCGCTATTGCTCGGCATCGCCTATGCCGCAAGCGTCGGCGGCATCGCCACACTGATCGGCACCCCACCGAACGCACTGCTGGCGGCTTTCCTGCGCGAGAACTACGACGTGCACATCGGCTTCGGCCAGTGGATGCTGCTGGGCCTGCCGGTAAGCCTCGGCATGTTGTTGTTCATCTGGTGGTGGCTGACCCGCGGCGGTTTCACGCTATCGGGCGGCGACAGCCGTGCCATGCTGGAAAAGGAAATGGCTGCGCTTGGCCCGATGAGTAAGGCCGAGAAGATGGTTGCGGTGGTGTTCAGCCTGGCCGCCCTGGCGTGGATTTTTCAACCGCTGCTGGCCGAGCACGTCAATGGCGTGAACGACACCAGCATTGCCATGGCCGCCGCCCTGTCGCTGTTCCTCATTCCGGTAGATCTGCGCCAACGCGTATTCCTGATGGACTGGGAGCAGGCCAACAAGGCACCCTGGGGTGTGTTGCTGCTGTTCGGCGGCGGCCTGTCGCTGGCCGGCGTGATCGGCGCATCCGGCCTGGCGCAGTGGATCGCGCAGAGCCTCGGCGGTTTTGGCGCGCTGCCGCTGATTCTGATGATCGGCCTGGTGGCGCTGGTAATCACCTTCCTCACCGAGATCACCTCCAATACCGCTACGGCCGCCGCCTTCCTGCCGCTGCTGGGCGCGCTGGCCGTGGCCCAGGGCCTGTCGCCGGAGATGCTCGCGATCCCCGCCGCCATCGCCGCCAGCTGCGCCTTCATGATGCCGGTGGCAACACCGCCCAACGCCATTGTCTTCGGCACCGGCCAGATGCACATCCAATCGATGATCAAGGCAGGCTTTGCGATCAACCTGTTCGGTGTCGCACTGGTGACCCTGCTTTGCTATGGCCTGGTCGGACTGATCTGGGCGAGTTGACTGATACCGCGAGGAATCGGAGGCCCGGCGCCAGCGGCGCGGGGCCAGAACGCAAAAAGCCCGGCACTAGGCCGGGCTTTTCTACGAGAAGTCTGCGAGACCTATCAGGCCTTGACGCGGGACTTGTACTCGCCGGTACGGGTGTCGATTTCGATCGAGTCGCCGATTTCGCAGAAGGCGGAAACCTGCAGCTCGGCACCGTTCTTCAGACGGGCAGTCTTCATCACCTTGCCCGAAGTATCGCCACGTACGGACGGCTCGGTGTAGACGATCTCACGAACGATGGTTGTCGGCAGTTCAACCGAGATCACCTTGTCGTTGTAGAAAACGGCTTCGCAGACATCGGTCATGCCGTCTTCGATGAAGGTCATCACGCCTTCGAGGTCTTCCTTCTCGATTTCGTACTGGTTGAACTCGTCGTCCATGAACACGTACAGCGGGTCGGCGAAGTAGGAATAGGTCACTTCCTTACGCTCGAGGATGACCGGCTCCAGCTTGTCGTCGGCCTTGTAGACGGTCTCGGTAGCCGAACCGTTGAGCAGGTTCTTCAGCTTCATCTTGACCACGGCACTGTTACGGCCGGACTTGTTGAACTCGGCTTTCTGGATGACCCAGGGTGCGCCGTTGATGATGGCCACCTGGCCGGCACGGAACTCTTGTGCGGTTTTCATACGAAATATCCGAAGGGAATTAGAGACAAAAAACAGGCCGCGTATCATAGGGGCTGTTCCCGTTTTGTCGCAAGCCGCGTTGCTGCGCGAGGTGACGCAGGGTCAGCGGCGTTTCGCAAAGGCGGCGCGATGATCGCCCGAGCGACGAACTAACCGTGAACGGAGCCGAACCAATCCGCGTAGAAGAACACCAGCTTGCCCGCCAGATCACCATTGGCCACCTGCTCATGGGTCCAGCCTTCGGCGCGCTCGAGCAACGCGGGGTACTGGCGTAGCAGTGCAGTCCAGGCTTCGCCGGCGCCCTCTCCAGCGTTCCAGGCACGCCAGAAGCCACGCAGCGCTTCCTCAACCGCAGGCGGCGAACCATGGGCGTACAGGTCGAGGAACGCATTGAGCTTGTCCCAGTGCGCATCGTCTTCCTGCGGATAGATGTGCCACACCAAAGGACGTCCGGCCCATTGGGCGCGAATGAAGGACTCTTCGCCACGCACTGCGTTGAAATCGCAGCTCCAGAGCAACAGGTCGTATTCATCCTGGGTCATGAACGGCACGATGGATATCTGCAGACTGCCACGCTGATGATGGTCCCCCGCCTGTACGTTCGGCACGCCGAGCCAGGCCGCGACATCGCCCAGCACACGCCCTTCCGGCACCAGCAATTGGTTCAGGCGCGTATCGCCGGCAAGCGCATCCAGCCAGCCCGCTACGGCAGGATTTTCATAGGCGAACAAGGACAGCAGCCGCGCTTCCGGCTGTCTCTCGACACCAAGGCTGGCGAGAAACTCGGCCTGCTGCAGGGGATCAGCCTGGAATCTGGCGCGGCGCTGCATGAGATCGGATTCGCGGATAAGGCCACCGGTATCGGCCTCGAAACCGGGAAAGAAGAAATACTTCTGCAGCCCGTTGGCCTGCAGCGACGGTAACGCGTGGCAGCCGATGATCCAGTCCTCTGCACTCAGGTACTCGAGGTTCAACCAGAGCACGCGCCGGCTACTGGCTGCCATCGCATTGATATAGGCCTGTGGCAGGTTGCAGGCGAACGCCTCGATCACTACGTCGGCGGGCTCCGCGCCTGGCCACTTACTCGGCCAATACCTGACCTCTACCCCATCAAGAGTCTGCTGCTCATCATGGGCACTGGCAGCCGGGCAGAGTCGCGCAAAGGTCTCCAGGTCATCCACCCATAACCGCACCGGCTGACCATGCTCGGCGACCAGCTGACGAGCCAGCCGCCAGGTAACGCCGATGTCTCCGAAGTTATCCACGACGGCGCAGAAGATGTCCCACTTCGCTTTGACAGACAAACCAATGTTCCTCGAAAAAATACCGGCACTTGACGCAATGGATAGGCCGCGCAGGATACAAGGTTGCGGCAGATGACGGGCTTGCCCACTGCACAGCAAGGCTTAAGGAGCACTGCGGCCTGCTCGCCATAAGCCAGACGCGCGAATACGCCCGAGCCTGCGAAGGTCAGCGAAGTCAGACAAACAGAGAAAGAGGAAAACAAGACTGTCGTTATGGAGGTGAACCCTACCAGCCACACCCCGGCACACAATGTCACCGCTGCGGCTGCTCCCTTCCGGGCCTGACCGGGTTCACGGCTGATCGTTGCGAGGGGACCGGCAGGGCCCACCATAACAAAACCCGCCTGGCGGCGAGCGGCGCCATTGTACCGGCTTATCAGCAACTTACAACCACCGACTACAAGCTGCGCGTTGCAGCGGCCAATTGCTGCATGGCTGGCCAATCCCTACCGCCGGTCAGCAACTGGCAAAACCGTCAAATGACGTGGCGCATTGCGTCGAAAGCCTCTAGCCAAAGGCTGGCGTCTGTTCGAGGATGAGCAGGCTCAAGCGCTATCGAACGCTTGTCATGAAACCATGCTGCACGACAATCGCTTTGCAGCCGATGGCAACAGCACACGAGGTAAACATGAGCAAGGCTCCAATCGCCATCATCGGGACCGGCATCGCGGGGCTCTCCGCCGCGCGTACGCTTCACGATGCCGGGCAGGCAGTACATTTGTTCGACAAGAGCCGGGGCAGCGGCGGTCGCATGGCGAGCAAGCGCAGCGACGCGGGCTCGCTCGACCTGGGCGCCCAGTATTTCACCGCCAGGGATCGCCGCTTCGGCGAAGCCGTGCGCCAGTGGCAGACCGAAGGCTGGGTCGACCAGTGGTCGCCAGGCATGTACCAGTTTCGCAATGGACAACTGACACCATCCGCCGACGAGCAGCTGCGCTGGGTCGGCACCCCGACCATGAGCTCGATCACCCGCGGCCTGCTTGGCGCATTACCGGTGACGTTCAGTTGCCGTATCACCGAGGTGTTTCGTGGCGAACGGTTCTGGACGCTGGTGGATGCCACCGGTGCCAGCCATGGTCCGTTCAGCCAGGTCATCATCGCCACCCCGGCGCCGCAGGCAGCCGCGCTGCTGGCAACTGCGCCAAAGCTGGCAGCAGTGGCGGCGAGCGTTGCCATGGAGCCAACCTGGGCCGTCGCGCTCGGCTTTGCGACGCCCCTGAATACCACCCTGGAAGGATGCTTCGTCCAGGACGATGCGCTGGACTGGATCGCCCGCAACCGTAGCAAACCAGGCCGCAATGGCGAGTTTGATACCTGGGTGCTGCACGGCACCAGCAGCTGGAGCCGCCAGCACCTGGACCTGTCCAAGGAGGCGGTCATCGAGCGGCTGCACGGAGCGTTCGCCGAACTGATCGATTGCGTGGTACCCGCTCCGGAATTCACCTTGGCACATCGCTGGCTGTATGCCAGACCAGCGCAGTCCCATGAATGGAACGCTTTGGCCGATGCCACGCTGGGCATTTATGCCTGCGGCGACTGGTGTTTGTCTGGCCGCGTCGAAGGCGCCTGGCTAAGCGGGCAGGAAGCGGCGCGCCGACTGCTGGAGAATCTCTAACCGACACACGCTTAAGCGGCTGGCCCTGCCCTGACCCAGGTCAGCCGCGCGCTTCCGGTCAGCTGTTATCATCGCGCGCTTTCCGTACGACCCTCCTTGCAGCGGAGCCTCGATGAATCCCTCGACCCTGATTGGCATCCTTGCGAGCATCGGCCTGCTGGCAGTCGTCATGCTTTTCGCAGCCAAGGAGCCAGCGCTGTTCATCGACCTGCCGAGCCTCGGCATCGTGCTGGTCGGCACCCTGGCGGCGACCTTCATCAGCTATCCGCTGCGTGAAGTCACGCGGGTATTCGGCCTGCTCTGGACCGTGCTGCGTAACGAACGCCTGTATACCCGCCAGGATCTCGACGAACTGGTGCATATCTCACGACTGTGGATCAGCGGCGATCTGGTGGCAGTCGAGAAGGCCGTGGAAAAAGTCAGCAACCCGTTTCTGCGCACCGGCGTGCAGCTGGTAATCGACAACACGCCGGAAGAGGACATTCTGGAGGTCCTGCAATGGCGCATCGCGCGTCTGCGCGCCAGGGAAAATGCCGAAGCACAGCTGTTCCGCGCCATGGCCAGCTATGCCCCGGCCTTCGGCATGATCGGCACGCTGGTTGGGCTGATCAACCTGATGTTCATGCTTGGCAGCGGCGACATGGACCTGATCGGTCGCAGCCTGGCCATCGCGCTGATGACGACCTTCTACGGCGTGCTGCTGGCCAACCTGATCCTCAAGCCGGTCGCCGTGAAGCTCGAGCGGCGCACCGAACAGCGCGTGGCATTGATGAACCTGGTAATGCAGGGCATCTCGATGATGTGTAACCGCCGCAGCCCGGCCTACATGCGCGAAACGCTCAAATCCTTTATTGCCCATCACGACGACGAGATTCGCGATGGCATCCCCGCCGCGCCGCCTGGCAAGCCGCAGGAGGAATGACCGTGAATGGCCAGACGTCCCAGGGCAGCCGCTTCTCCAAATGGCATATCGAACCGCAGCGCGAAGAGGAGCAGGAAGCCTGGCTGATCACCTACCTCGACATGCTCACGCTGTTGCTGGTGATGCTGGTCATCATGCTGACGATGGCCGGCAAAGGCGATGGCAGGCAGAGCGAACAGGCGATCCTTGATTCGACAGCGCTGCAGGCGGCAAGCGGACCGAACCTCGCGCTGGATATGTCGGCGTCACCGATTCCCTCGATCGCACCGGTGCCGGCGCCACCAGTCGAGACGGCGCCAGACGAGACTGACGACAGCGATGTCGTGTCGGACATGGCGCTGGGCGACGATATCGAGGTCATCGTCAACGAAGGCAGTATCAGTTTTCGGATCAGCAGCGAACTCCTGTTCGGCTCCGGTCGCGCAGAGCTGGAGGATGCAGGGCTGGACGTGATCGACCAGCTGGTCCCGACGCTCGCCGCCAATCGTTATCGCATCGTCGTCGAAGGCCACACCGACAACTTGCCGATCCAGACCGAACGCTTTCCGTCCAACTGGGAGCTTTCGGCCAGCCGCGCCAGCAGCGTGGTGCGCTATCTGCAGCTGGCCGGTATCGAGGCGACGCGCTTGAGTGCAACCGGCTACGCCGATACACGTCCTATCGCTGATAACGGCGACGATCGCGGGCGCGCCAGCAACCGGCGCGTCGAATTGATCATGCAGACCGCGCCGGACCAACCCTGACTGCAGCCATCCGATCAGCCCAGCGCCGTATCGAGGAACATCATCACGGCAAAACCCACCATCAGGCCCAACGTGGCTGGCGTCTGGTGACCGTTGCGATGCGTTTCCGGGATAACCTCGTGGGAGACAACGAAGATCATGGCACCAGCCGCCAGGCCGAGGCTGATCGGATAGGCAATCGCGAAGCCGCTGGACATACCGATACCCACCAGCGCGCCAATCGGCTCCATCAGCCCGGACGCCGCGGCGACCAGCACCGAGCCGAGCGCCGACAGGCCGGTGGTGCGCAAGGCCAGCGCCACGGCCAAGCCCTCCGGAATGTCCTGAATCGAGATTGCAGTGGTCAATGGCAGACCGACGCTCAGATCACCATTGGCGAAGCTCACGCCGATGGCCATGCCTTCGGGAATGTTGTGCAGAGCAATGGCGAGCACGAACAGCCACACGCGGTTGAGCCGCTCGCACTCGGGCCCGCACGGCCCGGTGCTTTCATGCTCGTGCGGAGTGAAGTAATCCAGACCGAGCATCAACAACACGCCCAGGCCAAGCCCTACCACTACCGTAAGCGCCGCGGCCGGACCGCTGCCGAACAGCTCACGCCCCGCCTCCAGCCCCGGCAAAATCAGCGAGAACGCGCTGGCCGCAAGCATCATTCCTGCCGCGAAACCGAGCATGCTGTCCTGGGTACGCGTGGAGATATCCCGCAGGCCGATAGCCAGAAAAGCGCCGACGGCGGTCGCCGCGAACCCTGCCGTACCACCCAGCAGTGCATAGCGAACATTGGCCGATTCGCTGCTCTGCAACGCGTTAGCGGTACCCGCCACTAGCAGTAACAGCACCGCTACTGCCGTAGCAGCAAGACCGAAGGTGATCCAAGGGTTGGCTTGCGCCTGCGCGATCCAGGCAGCACGCAGAGTGGCCGCCGGGCTTTGGACGGTGGTCGCCATGATTTCAGAATCCTTGATGCGGGAGCCCAGTGTACTCCGCAGAGCCGCCTCCCAGAGCCTATGGTCGTGATAGGCCCAGGCCATCATGGCGGGCGTTGTACCCCCGCGGGTATGACCGTAAGCTTGACGCGTTCGATGGCCCTCAAGGGCCGCATCCAGGAGTGGTCCGTCGTGCCCGCCGCAAAATCCATCCGCCGCACACTTCCGCTGCTTCTCGCGCTTGTTCTTCTTGCTGCCTGGTTCATCTGGCGTCAATTGCAAGGGCCGGAACTGCCCGGTTACCGCCTGGAGACACGCCCGCTGGTACAGCGCGTAGTCGCCAGCGGCGAGGTGGACAGCCAGTCGCTGGCCCAGGTCGGCAGCGAGATCACCGGCGTCATCTCGGCGCGCCACGTGCGTGAGGGCGACGCAGTAGCGGCTGGCGACCTGCTGCTCGAGCTGCGCGACGATGAGCAGCGCGCCCGTTTGCGCGAGGCCGAAGCGGCCCTGCAGCAGCTGATCGACTCCACCCGGCCACAGGCGCAGGCGACCCTGCGCGAAGCACAGCACAACCTCGAACAGGCAAGCCGCGAACTGAAGCGTCGCGAGACGCTTTTCGAACGCAAACTGCTGGCGTCCGAGCCACTGGAGCAGGCGCGCCGAGCGGAGCTCACCGCCCGCGCGATCCGTGACCGCGCACGCTTTGCCGCCGCAGCCCTGGCCGAGGGCGGCAGCGAGGAGCAGGTATTGCGGCAGCGACTGGAAGCCGCTCGCGCCACGCTGGCGAAAACCCGTATCCATGCGCAGGTAGACGGCATCGTGCAGACGCGCGATGTCGAGCCCGGCGACCTGGTACAACCGGGCCGAACCCTGCTGGCAATCGCCCGCACGGGTAGCAACGAAGTCCTCTTGCCCCTGGACGAGAAGAACCTGGCGCCGATCGCGCTGGGACAGGCTGCGAAGATCATTGCCGATGCCTACCCGGAGCGCGTGATGCCGGCACGGGTCAGCTTCATCGCGCCAAGCGTCGATACCTCCCGCGGCACCATCGATGTTCATCTTGACCTTGAGCAGCCCGCCGACTTCCTGCGTCAGGGCATGACCGTGTCGGTGAACATCGAGACCGGCCGCCGCGAGCAAGCCCTGGTGCTGCCCAACGATGCGCTGCGGGCGCGCGACGGTATGCGCGCGCAGGTATTACGGGTCCGCGCGGGAGTCGTCGAACGGGTAAACGTGCGCCTGGGCTTGCTCGGCACGGCGCTGAGCGAAGTTGTCGAGGGGCTGGCTACGGGCGATCTGGTGTTGATCGGCGATGCCGAGGAAGGTCAGCGCGTGCGCGTGCAGGAACAACCGATTCCTCACGGCATTCAGGACTGACGGAATGCGCCTGGCCAACTCGCTGTGGACCGAATGGAAGATTGCCCTGCGCTTTCTGCTGGACAATCGCATGCAGACGCTGCTGATCACCTTCGGCATCGCAGTTGGCTCAGCCGTGATCGTGTTCATTACCGCCCTGATCACCGGGCTGCAGGCCAACGTGGTCGAGCGTACCCTCGGTACCCAGGCGCATATCCGCATCCTGCCGCCGGAGGAAGTCAACCGCATTCTGCCGAGCGATGACGACAGCTGGTCGCTCGTGCTGGAGAGCCCGCGGGCACAGCGCCTGCGCTCGATCATCAACTGGCAGGACATTCGCGACGTGCTCGATCAGGACGCACAGATCCTGGCCGTTTCGCCAGTGATCAGCGGCCCGGCAATCGCCCGTCGCGGCGTGGCGCGGGCGTCGGTTGCGCTGCTCGGCATCGATCCGCCGCGCTACCAGCGCATCATCCCGCTGGCCAATGATCTGATTGCCGGACGCTTCGTGGTCGGTGCCGGCAACGCGGTTATCGGCAAGGAGCTGGCACGCGATCTCGGCCTGGGCATCGGCGACAAGCTGCGACTGGACGCTGGAGAAGGCCGGGAAGCGGTGGTGGACATCGCCGGCATCTTCGAGCTGGGCGTGCGTGAGCTGGATGCGCGCTATGTCTATCTGGATCTGAAGCAGGCGCAAACGTTGCTCGACCTGCCGGGCGGCATCACGGTGATCGATACCACGGTCGCCGAGATTTTCGAAGCAGACCGCATTGCCCGGCGCCTGGCTCGGCTCAGCGGGTTACGCGCGGAAAGCTGGATGGAAACCAATGGCCAGCTACTCAACGCGCTCAGCTCGCAAAGCATGACCACCGAGATGATTCGCGTGTTCGTCGGCATCTCGGTCGCCTTCGGCATCGCCAGCGTGCTCGCCGTAAGCGTCGTCCAGCGCACCCGCGAAATCGGCATTCTGCGGGCGATGGGCAGTCCGCGCGGGCAGATCCTGCGCGTCTTCCTGCTGCAAGGCGGGCTGCTCGGCCTGCTCGGCTCGGCCTGCGGTGGTGGGGTCGGCTGGGGCCTGGTGCAGGTATTCAATCTGTTCGGGCCGCGCCTGTTCGAAATCCCCGTCGATCCGACGCTGGTACCGCTGGCGATGCTGGTCGCGACAATCACCGGCGTACTCGCCGCGGCGATGCCGGCGCGGCGCGCGGCGCGTTACGATCCGGCGGTGGCGATCCGCTATGTCTGAACCCATGATCAAGCACAACTCGGCCGAAGTCCTGCGCCTGGACCAGGTACGCAAAGCATTCAACGTCGGCACACCGTTGGAAACCGAGGTGTTGCATGGTGTCGACCTGTCGCTGTATCGCGGCGAACTGGCCGCACTGATCGGCCCATCCGGTTCCGGCAAAAGTACGCTACTTAATCTGATCGGCCTGCTCGATGCACCCAGCTCGGGCGAGTTGTATCTGCTCGGCCAGGCCACTCGCGACAGTGATGATGAAACCCGCACCCACCTGCGCAATCAGGCGATCGGCTTCGTGTTCCAGTTTCACCACCTGATTTCGGCCTTCAGCGTCCTGGAAAACGTCCTGATGCCGCTGATGATCCGCCACGGCAAGCCTTCGCCTGCCGATATCGAACTGGCGCGAGGCCTGCTTGACGAGGTCGGCCTTGGCGCCTTCGCCGACAAGAAACCCACGCAGATCTCCGGCGGCCAGCAACAGCGGGTCGCCATCGCCCGGGCACTGGTGACTCGCCCTCCGCTGCTCTTGGCCGACGAGCCGACCGGCAACCTCGACACTCGCACTGCGCAAAGCGTGTTCGAGCTGTTCCACCGGATCAACGCGCAGTTCGGCTGTGCGGTGCTGGTGGTGACTCACGATCCGCGCCTCGCAGCGGATTGTGCCAGGACCATTCAACTGGTCGACGGCCATATCGTCAGCGACGAAGCCAACCCGTCGAGTCGCTGAAGTGCAGGCTGTGTCGGAGCCCTTCTAGCGCTGGGCAATCGGTCTCTCCAACAGACGCGCATCGCTGCCCAACGACTAATAACTATTAATTCTAAGCATATAACCTTATTCAGGACTAAGATCATCTCCACGCAGATACCCCTACCGGTATGCAGAATGGATAAGGAATACGCAATGAACGCCCATGTTGAAGCCTTTTTCGATCCGGCAACCTTCACCTACAGCTATGTAGTCAGCGACCCGGTAACCCAGCAGTGCGCAGTAATCGATTCGGTGCTGGATTACGACCCGGCCTCAGGTCGCACTTCCCACGCCACGGCCCAGCGTCTCGTTGACTATGTGCGCGCCCAGGGGCTGACGGTGCAATGGCTGCTGGAAACCCACGTGCATGCCGACCATCTGAGTGCGGCCCCTTACCTGAAGCAGCAACTAGGCGGTCGGCTGGCGATCGGCGACCGGATCACAGTGGTGCAGGACACCTTCGGCAAGCTGTTCAATGCCGGTAGCGAGTTCGCCACGGACGGTCGTCAGTTCGACCATCTGTTCCACGACGGTGACACCTTTCAGGTCGGCAACATACAGGCGCACTCCATCCATACCCCGGGGCATACTCCAGCCTGCATGACTTATGTGATCGGCGACGCCGCGTTCGTCGGCGATACGCTGTTCATGCCCGACTACGGCACCGCCCGATGCGACTTTCCCGGCGGCGACGCGCGCACGCTGTATCAGTCCATTCAGAAGCTGTTCACCCTGCCAGATTCGACGCGGGTCTTCATGTGCCATGACTACAAGGCCCCCGGCCGCGAGGAGTTTCTCTACGAAACCACCATCGCCGCCGAACGCGAGCTCAACGTCCACGTTCACGCTGGCATCACTGAAGAAGAGTTCGTCGCCATGCGCACCGCACGCGATGCCACCTTGGGCATGCCCACGCTGATTCTGCCCTCTGTGCAGATCAACATGCGCGGCGGCGAGCTGCCAGAGCCTGAGAGCAACGGCACCCGTTACCTGAAAATTCCATTGGATGTGCTGTAGCCAGGACTGGAGGACGTCGACATGCAAACAATAAAACGACTGACCCCTTTCATCTCTGTCGCCGCGCAACTGCAACCGGCAGATATGGCGCTGCTGGCAGGCAGCGGTTTTCGTTGTGTCATCAACAACCGTCCTGACAGCGAGGATGAAGGGCAACCTGCCAGCGCGATCATGCGTGTCGCGGCCGAGGCCTCAGGACTGGAGTACCACCACCTGCCTGTCGTATCCGGGCAGATCAGCGATGCCGATGTCGCCGCATTTCGCTCGCTGCTGGAGCGGGTCAAAGGCCCTGCCCTGGCGTTCTGCCGGACCGGCACTCGCTCGGCCTCGCTGTGGGCGCTGGCCGAAGCGCACCACCTCGATCCGCAGGTCCTGCTGCAGACCGCTCAGCAGGCGAACTACGACCTCAGCGGCCTGCTGCCTCGGTTGGAACAGTATTGGCAATCGGCGACTGACCAACCGCTACAGGCCGCTGGAAAATTAGCGGTCACACCGCGGTACGACGTACTGGTGATTGGCGGTGGCGCCGCCGGCTGCGCCGTGACCGCCAGCCTGTTCAAGCGTGATCCCGATTTGCGCATCGCGATCATCGAGCCGCGCGATCAACATTACTATCAGCCCGGCTGGACGATGGTGGGCGCCGGTGTGTTCGACCGTACCAACACCGAACGCGCAATGAGCCGCTGCATTCCGGCCAAAGCGCAGTGGATCCGTGCAGCAGCCGAAGCCTTTGAGCCGGAACATCAACAGATCGTGCTAGAGGACGGCAGCCGCATCGGTTATCGAGCGCTGGTGGTCTGCCCGGGCCTCAGCCTCGACTGGGATGCCATCGAAGGCGCCCGCGAGAGCCTCGGTAAATTCGGCGTGACCTCCAATTACGCCTTCGAGCTAGCACCCTACACCTGGCAACTGGTACAGAGCCTGCGGCACGGCAAGGCACTGTTCACCCAGCCTCCGATGCCAATCAAATGTGCCGGAGCGCCGCAGAAAGCCATGTATCTGTCATGCGACCACTGGCTGCGGCAAGGCGTGCTGAAAGACATCCAGGTGGACTTCTGTTCCGCGGGTGCCGTGCTGTTTGGCGTAGCGGATTTCGTGCCCGGGCTGATGAGCTACGTTGAACGCTACGGCGCACAGCTCCAGTTCAACAATCGCCTGACGGCGATCGACGGCCCGGCGCGCAAGGCCAGCTTCAACGTCGTCGACAGTGATGGCCACAGCCGTACCGAGGAGCGCGAGTTCGATCTGTTGCACGTGGTCCCGCCACAGCACGCGCCGGACTTCATTCGCCACAGCGCACTCAGCAACGCCGATGGCTGGTTCGAAGCCGAGCATGAAACGCTTCGCCATCCGCGCTTCGGCAATATCTTCAGCCTGGGCGATGTCTGCTCTGCGCCTAACGCCAAGACTGCCGCCGCGGTCCGCAAGCAGGCGCCGGTTGTGGCGGAAAATGTCCTCAGCGTGCTTGGCGGCAAGGGCCCGCGAGCAATCTATGACGGCTATGGTTCCTGCCCGCTGACCGTGGAGCGCGGCAAGGTGATCCTGGCCGAGTTCGGCTACGGCGGGAAGCTACTTCCGACCTTCCCGCTCGATCCGCGGGTGCCCAGACGGCTCGCCTGGCGACTGAAGACGCAATGGATGCCATCAATCTACTTCGACATGATGCTGAAGGGGCATGAATGGCTGGCAGAGCCGAAGCACTTGGATTTCGAGCCACGCCCGGCTGATGCGCCTGACGCCTGCAACTTCACCCAAGAGAAGAAGGCATGATGAAACGGCTGGCCCGCTTGCTGCCATGCCTGGAATGGGCGAAGCAATACGATCGTGCGGCCGCAGCCAAGGACAGCCTGGCCGCACTGATCGTGACCTTGATGCTGATCCCGCAAAGTCTGGCCTACGCCATGCTCGCGGGCCTGCCTCCGGTGACTGGCCTGTACGCCAGCATGTTGCCGCTGATCGCCTATACCCTCTTCGGCACCAGCCGTACCTTGGCCGTTGGCCCGGTGGCAGTGGTCTCGCTGATGACCGCCGCGGCACTGGGCCCATTGTTTGCCGCCGGCAGCGCGGAATATGTCGGCGCGGCCATGCTCTTGGCGATGCTGTCCGGGGTCGTGCTGGTGGTCATGGCAGTGTTGCGGCTGGGCTTTCTGGCGAATTTTCTCAGCCATCCGGTGATTTCCGGGTTCATCAGCGCGTCGGGGATTCTCATCGCCCTCGGACAGCTGAAGCACATCCTCGGTATTTCCGTTGCCGGCGAAAATGCGCTTGAGCTCGCTGCAGGTTTGATCGCCGGCTTGCCACAGACGCATCTGCCAACCCTTGCCATTGGTCTAACCAGTCTGGTGTTTCTCTATCTGGTCCGCGACCACCTCGCCAAGTGGCTGCACGGCCTGGGGATGTCCCCGCGCATGGCCGCCACCCTGAGCAAAATAGGCCCGGTCGCCGCACTGTTTCTAGCCATCGCTGCAGTCAGCGTGTTCCAGCTTGCCGAACTGGGTGTACGAGTGGTCGGAGAGGTGCCCCGCGGCCTGCCATCCCTCGGCCTGCCATCGCTGGATCTGGCGCTGGCCATGCAGCTCCTGCCGGCTGCCGTGCTGATCAGCCTGGTCGGCTTTGTCGAGTCGGTATCGGTAGCCCAGACCCTGGCAGCCAAACGCCGTGAGCGCATCGAACCCAATCAGGAGCTGGTTGCGCTCGGTGGCGCCAATGTCGCCGCGGCGCTCAGCGGTGGCTTTCCGGTAACCGGCGGTTTCGCCCGCTCGGTGGTCAACTTCGACGCTGGCGCCCAGACACCTCTGGCCGGCGCCCTAACCGCCGCAGGTATTGGCCTAACCGTACTGTTCTTCACGCCGCTGTTTCATAACCTGCCCCATGCCGTCCTGGCCGCAACCATCATCGTCGCAGTGCTCAGCCTGGTGGACCTCGCCGCGCTGCGGCGAACGTGGCGCTATTCCCGCCAGGACGCCGCGGCGATGGCTGCAACGATGCTCGGTGTGCTGCTGGTCGGGGTGGAGAGCGGCATCATCCTCGGCGTGGGGCTGTCGCTGCTGCTGTTTCTCTGGCGCACCAGCCAACCTCATGTCGCCGTGGTTGGCCAGCTGCCCGGCAGCGAGCACTTCCGCAATATCGAACGTTTCGCCGTGGTGCAGAGCCCGACGGTGCTGTCGGTGCGCGTGGATGAAAGCCTGTATTTTCCCAATGCGCGTTTTCTGGAAGATCGCATCGCCGAACTCGTCGGTCGCTACCCGCAAGCCGAGCATCTGGTGCTGATGTGTCCAGGCGTAAACCTGATCGATGCCAGCGCATTGGAAAGTCTCGAAGCCATCACCGCCCGTCTTCACGCTGCCGGCGTCCAGCTGCACCTTTCCGAAGTCAAAGGACCGGTGATGGATCGGCTGCGCCGCAGCGACTTCCTCGAGCACTTCGGCGGCCAGGTGTTCCTCAGCCAGTACGAAGCGTTGCTTTCTTTGGACCCGCAGACCACCCAACGCGCCGTCGAGCGACAGCGTGATCATCTTTCCAGCATGCAGGAGAACGCAGGATGAAAAGCGCCCATGATCTAGTCGAACAGGCTCGCACTGGTATCCAGGAGATACCGATGAGCCAAGCCGAAGCCGCGATCCAAGCTGCCGACGTACTGATCGATGTACGCGAACCAGACGAGTTTCGCGAGGGACATATCGAGGGTGCGCTGAACATCCCGCGTGGCGTGCTGGAGTTCAAGCTCAGCGGCGCGCCGGAACTGAGCGCCCGCGACCTGCACGTCGTGCTCTACTGCAAGACCAGCGGCCGCGCCGCTCTTGCCGCGGCGTCGTTACAGCAAATGGGCTACCTGAACGTTAAATCCATTGCCGGAGGCTTTGATGCCTGGGTCGCAGCGAGCAGACCGGTCATCAAACCCAACCTGCCGAGCTTCGACTGAGACATTCGCCAGGCCACGCAAAAAGGCCGACATTGCTGTCGGCCTTTTCTGTCTTTGCGCGCTACTGATTCAATACTCTGCCTCTCAAGGCTTGGAGCACGCCTTGCACGTCTTGATGCCAAGCAGCGTATATGCCGGGCAGAAGCGGAAGATGCCGGTGGCCAGGGGCAGCAGGCCAATCCAGCCCCACACACCGATTACCCCCGCCAGACTCAGGCCGATGAGTGCCAGACCGACGACGATACGTAGTGTCCGATCAATGGTTCCAACGTTGGCTTTCATAATGACCTCCCGGTCAGCAAATGCGCCGGCGTTCCAGCGCAGAGAACAACAGCATCCCGCCAAGCATGGCGGCGACGAAAAGCATCACTTGCCAGTGACCGCTCAGTAGCACGGCAACTGCCGGCCCCGGACAGATGCCGGCAATCCCCCAGCCCACCCCGAATAGCAGGCTGCCGCCGATGAGCCGTCCATCGAGCTCACGCTTGCTGGGCAGCTGCATCGGAGCATCCAGCAATGAGCGATCACGCTTCCTGGCCCAGGTGAACGGCACCAGCGCCGTGCCGATGGCACCAGCCATGACCAGCGCGAGCGAGGGATCCCACGCACCTGCGAGATCGAGAAAACCGATCACCTTGGCAGGATTGGCCATCCCAGAAAGCAACAGCCCCAGACCAAACAACAGTCCGGCGGCGAACGAAGCCAGTTTGCGCATGTTCATCCCCCCAACAGATGACGCAGGACAAAGACGGTCACGAAGCCCGCCGCCATGAACATCAAGGTCGCGACGATCGAGCGAGGCGATAGCCGCGAGATCCCACATACGCCGTGACCACTGGTGCAGCCGGCGCCATAGCGCGTGCCGATACCAACCAGCAACCCTGCAACCACCAATCCGATCCAACCGGACTGAAACTCCATGACCGGCAAGGCACCAAACAGCATCCATAGCAACGGAGCGAGCAGCACGCCGAGAAGGAATATCAGCTTTTCGCCACGCCCCTCGGCGCCCCGATCCAGAAGGCTGGCCAGCAGGCCACTGATGCCGGCGATACGGCCATTGAGCAGGACGAAAAGGCTCGCCGCCGCGCCGATCAGTACGCCGCCGGCAAGTGCGGTCCAGGGTGTGAAGTTGCCCCAATCGATATTCATTGCTGCCCTCTCTCGCAAAACAGCTGATACAGGGTGGTGATCACGGCGAGTGCCTCCGAACTGCTGATCCGGTAGTAGATCTGCTTGCCCTCACGCCGGGTAGCGACAAGCCCCTCACGCCGCAACACTGCAAGTTGCTGCGAAAGGGTCGGCTGCTGGATGCCGAGGAGCTGCTCCAGTTCGGTGACGTTCCGTTCGCCCTGCGACAGCTGACAAAGCAGCAGCAGGCGGTCAGGGTTTGCCAGTGCTTTCAGCAACGCACCAGCCGAAGCCGCGTTGGCTCGCAGCTGCTCGATATCCAGTTCGGGAGTCATGGCCGCAGAAAAATGATTAAGACAATTACAATATATTTATTTATATATTGTTAGGCAAGAGCCCGTCGAAAGAAGTTGGCCACGGACTTCGGCATCGATAGCATGCCGCTACCCGTATACGAGGCCGACACTCCAATCCTGGAGCATCGTCACCTCCCCTCCTGCGATGTAGAGGTAGCCGCATGAATGACCAGACCACGCCCAGCGAACCTGCAGACCTGCAGCATCAACAGCAGGCCATGCTGAAACGGCTCGCAAGGGTCGAGGGGCAGGTGCGCGGTATCCAGGCAATGATCAAGCGCGGGGAAGACTGCGAAGCGATCGCCCAGCAGTTCTCGGCTGCTCGTAGCGCATTGGACAAGGCATATCGATTGATGCTGACCTGCCTGATCGAGGAGGCTTTGCATGACCAGGCGCAGGATACCGGTGAGACGCTGGACAGAGTGCGCAGCATTTTCACTAAATACACCTGAAGTCAGTGGCTCAGGCCGAACGATACAGCCGACCCTGAAAGAGTCATGCGCTGGGCGGCTTTGGCCAAGGCCCTGCCGATGGCCGGGGCAGCGGAATTCCGCCAATGCTCACCGGTGGCACTTCCGGTACGCATGAGCAGAAACGAAAAAGCGACCCTAAGGTCGCTTTCTCGATCTTCATTGCCTCCTAGAAGGCTTGAAGAGAATTTGGAGCGGGAAACGAGACTCGAACTCGCGACCCCGACCTTGGCAAGGTCGTGCTCTACCAACTGAGCTATTCCCGCGTCATTTACAACAAAAATGGCGTCCCCTAGGGGACTCGAACCCCTGTTACCGCCGTGAAAGGGCGGTGTCCTAGGCCACTAGACGAAGGGGACGCTGCCCGGAAACTTCAGCTTCATTCCGGCTTCCAGCGCTCTGCTTAGTGCTTCACGCTGCAAGTGGCGCGCATTCTATGGAGCCCCCTGAACGTCGTCAAGCATAGTTTGAAAATTTTTTTGCGTGCCAACCAAACGGCAAGCAGAGCTATCAGCCACACCGCCGAGCCACTACACTCAGGCCAAAAACCAGCGGCTCGAGAGGTGCGGTTAGTGTCTCCACTTATGATCACAGGATTGATCCTGGCCGGTGTGTTTCTACTGGTCAGTATCGTCTACACCATTCAGATCGTCGAAAAGAGCAATCTGGAAAAAGCGCGCAAGCGTGCAGATTTCACTGATCGCTGCCAACGCTGCGCCGACCTCTCCGACGGCCTGCCGGGCCAGATGATGACGCCCGCGCTCAAACTGCTGCTCACACGTCTCGAGCTGGCGTTCAGCGAGCGCCTCCAGCCGCTGGACAAAAGCAATGACAGACTGAGCGCGCGCATCCAGACACTCCGCAGCGAGGCGGCAAAAGGCGAAGCCATCCAGGTAAGCAATCCACCACGCCAGATACTGACCGAGGCTCAGGCCAAGGAAAGCCGCTTCATGCTCGAAGATCTCCATGCGCAGATCGTTCGTGCCGCCAAGGACGGGTTGCTAAAGCAGACCGAGGCCAAGCATTGGGTGCAGGACATCCAGCGCATGCTGGCGATACTGCATATCGAATACTTCACCGGATTGGGCCGACTCGCGCTGCAACAAAACCAACCCCAGCGTGCGCGCCTTGCCTTCGAGCGGGGCATCCAGCATATCCGCCGGCAACCCGCACCTGCTGCTTACCAGGCGCAGCTCAAGCAGCTGGAAGCGCTATTGGAACATTCCAACGCGTTGGTACTGAATCATGAGCGGCCGAAAGCGGAAGAGCCAAGCGAGCTGGCGGAAGGCATGAAAGCTTTCGATGACGAAGATCTCTGGAAGAAGAAAAACGTGTACTGATGGGTCGAAGACCTGTCGACGAGATTGAACCAGCAACAACCCGCCACGGAGAACAATATGTCAATGACCGTGTTTGGCGTCCCCCTCTCGCCATTCGTGCGTAAAGTGCGCCTTTGCCTGCTCGAGAAAGGGCTCGAATACCGGCTCGAGACGGTTATGCCGTTTACACCGCCGCAGTGGTATCTGGAGATCAATCCCCTCGGCCGTATTCCTGCGCTAAAAGATGGTGACTGCACCCTTGCTGACTCGAGCGTCATCTGTCAGTACCTGGAGGAAACCTATCCCGAAACGGCAGCCCTTTACGGTAAGAATGCGCAAGAGCGCGGGCGCGTACGCTGGCTGGAAAAATACGCAGACTACGAACTGGCGCCACTGACCACCTTTACCGTTTTTCGTAATCGCATTCTCAAGCCGACCTCCGGCCATCCGTGTAACGAAGAGGCCGTTAAGGCCGCCATGCAGGAAAAGCTCCCGCCACACTTCGACTATTTGGAGAAGCAACTCAGCCAGCAGCAGCTCTTCGTTGGCGACAGTCTTTCAATGGCTGATATCGCGATAACCTGCCAGCTGATCAACATGGCCCATGGTGGTGAACAGCTCGACGCGCAACGCTGGCCCAACCTGGCCGCCCACCACGCACGCATGCTGGAGCTACCTTCGGTCGCTAGCCTGCTGCCGGACGAGCAGCGCATGAATGCCAAGCTGAAGGAAATGGGCAAGCCCGTCACAGCCTGACAGTCCAGCAGCACAACTCGGCCCGCTGCTTCAGCGGTAGCGGGCCGGAGATTTCACCCCTGCCCTTGCAGCAAACGTTTGCCTACCCATTGACGCGCGTACTGGTAGGCACAACGGCCGTTACGATTGCCCCGCCCGCTGGCCCAGCGGATCGCATCCTTCTCCAGCGCTTCATCCCAGCTCCACTGCAACTGTGCGTTACCTGCCAGCGAATCGATCCAGTGGCGGACCACGCTGAGATAGTGCTGCTGCGTGAACGGATAGAACGAAAGCCAAAGCCCGAAGCGATCGGACAAGGCAATCTTGTCTTCCACCGCCTCGTTCGGGTGCAGCTCACCATCGACCATCTGCCAGTTCTCGTTGTCGCTCTGGCGCTCGGGAACCAGGTGCCGCCGATTGGAGGTGGCATACAGCAGAACGTTTTCTGGCGCGCGCTCCAGCGATCCGTCGAGCACGCTCTTGAGCACTCGATAGTCACCCTCGCCCGCCTCAAACGACAAATCGTCACAGAACAGCACGAATGCCTGTTGCAGCCCAGCTAGCTGTTCCACCACTCGCGGCAGATCCGCCAGATGATCACGCTCGATTTCGATCAGGCGCAGTCCGCTCGCGGCATACTCGGCCAACAGGGCGCGAATCAGTGAGGACTTTCCGGTGCCACGCGCCCCCCAGAGCAGCACATGGTTGGCGGGCAGCCCGTCGACGAACTGACGGGTGTTCGCCGCGAGCAGATCGCGTTGCCGATCAATACCGATCAGGTCTTCCAGCTGCATGTCCAGACTGACCTGCAGCGGCGCCAGGTAGCCACTGTGTGCGTCGCGCTGCCAACGTGCGGCCAGCGTGCGCTCCCAATCAATGCTGGGCGGCCGGGACGGCAGCAGCGGCTCTATGCGCGCCAACAGATCTTCGGCGCGCAGCAGGAAGGCTTTCAACTCGACATCCATTGCTTACTCCAGAAACGAAAAGGCCCGGCATGACCGGGCCGAACAGTATGCCGAACAGGCAGAACGACTCGCTTTCATCGCGGCATCAGAGCAACACTTCGATCTCCTCCGCGAGCGCCTGCGGAGTGGTCCTCGAGGCATAGCGCCTGACCGTCTTTCCCTGATCGGTAACGAGAAACTTGGTGAAATTCCACTTGATCGCCTTGCTTCCCAGCAAGCCAGGCGCACGTTTCTTCAGTTCGATGAACAGGGGATGGGCATCGCTACCGTTGACTTCAACCTTGCCGAACAGCGGAAAGGAGACCCCGAAGCGTCGCTCGCAGAACGCCGCAATCTCATGCTCACCGTCCGGTTCCTGCCGCCCGAACTGATTGCAAGGGAAGCCGAGCACCACCAGCCCGCGCTCACCGTAACGCTGCCACAGTTCCTCAAGCCCCTTGTACTGCGGAGTAAAGCCGCACTGACTGGCGGTGTTCACTATCAGCAGCGCCTTGGCACCGAAGTCAGCCAGCGTCTTCGTTTCTCCCTCGATAGTGACGCAGGGAATGTCCAGCAATGGATCGTGCATGCGCGGCTCCAGGCGACCGACAAGGCACTCAGGCCTCGCGCGGCTTCAGATTGAGGGAGGCAGAATTGATGCAGTAGCGCAATCCGGTTGGCTTGGGGCCATCCGGAAACACATGACCAAGATGAGCATCGCAGCGCGCGCATCTCACCTCGATCCGGTGCATGCCGTGGCTGAAATCATCCAGACTGGCAATTGCCGTAGCGCTGACCGGCTGAAAATAGCTGGGCCAGCCACAGCCGGAATCGAACTTTGCATCCGCATCGAACAGCGGCTCGTCGCAGCAGGCGCAATGGTAGATTCCTGGCGTCTTGGTGTCGTTGTACTTGCCCGTGAAGGGGCGCTCGGTGGCGCCCAGCCGACAGATCTGGAACTGTTCGTCGGAGAGCTCCTCGCGCCAGACGTCGAGCGGTTTTTCCAACTTTTCCATCGATACACTCCTCAGCTCAAAAAAGGCCGATCTGTACCTTTTCCGGTGGTCAGGGCGCACGTATCATGCGTCCCTCTTCGACGCCTAGTCTGGCAGCGGGGTTTCCGACTGCCAAGGCGCCCGGGTTCATGCCAAACGTGACCAGCCATTTCCGGAACTGGCACGTTTTCACTTCGGGACACTCAGGATCATGCAGGTCAGCAAATCGAACAAGCTCGCCAATGTCTGTTACGACATCCGTGGGCCCGTGCTCAAGCACGCCAAACGCCTGGAAGAGGAAGGCCATCGCATCCTCAAGCTGAACATCGGCAACCCGGCGCCGTTCGGTTTCGAAGCACCGGAGGAAATCCTCCAGGACGTGATCCGCAATCTGCCGACCGCCCAGGGCTACAGCGACTCGAAAGGTCTGTTCAGCGCCCGCAAGGCAATCATGCAGTACTACCAGCAGAAGCAGGTGGAAGGCGTCAGCATCGAAGACATCTATCTTGGCAACGGCGTGTCCGAGCTGATCGTGATGTCCATGCAGGCCCTGCTGAACAACGGCGACGAGGTGCTGATTCCTGCGCCGGACTACCCATTGTGGACCGCTGCGGTCAGTCTGGCCGGCGGCAAGCCGGTGCATTATCTCTGCGACGAGCAGGCCAACTGGTGGCCTGACCTGGCCGACATCAAGGCCAAGATCACGCCGAACACCAAAGCCCTGGTGCTGATCAATCCGAATAACCCGACCGGTGCGGTTTACCCGAAAGAAGTGCTCGAAGGCATGGTGGAGCTGGCGCGCCAGCACAAGCTGGTGCTGTTTTCTGACGAGATCTACGACAAGATCCTCTACGACGACGCGGTGCACATTTCCACCGCCTCTCTCGCCCCGGACGTGCTCTGTCTGACCTTTAACGGGCTTTCGAAGTCCTATCGCGTCGCAGGCTTCCGTTCGGGCTGGGTAGCGATTTCCGGGCCGAAGCACAAAGCGCAGAGCTACATCGAAGGCCTGGATATCCTCGCCAACATGCGCCTGTGCGCCAACGTACCGGCGCAGCACGCGATCCAGACCGCACTGGGTGGATATCAGAGCATCAACGATCTGGTACTGCCACCGGGTCGCCTGCTCGAGCAGCGCAATCGCACCTGGGAACTGCTCAACGACATTCCGGGCATCAGCTGCGTCAAACCAATGGGCGCGCTTTACGCATTTCCTCGGATCGACCCGAAGATCTGCCCGATCCACAACGATGAGAAGTTCGTCCTCGACCTGCTGCTTTCCGAGAAGCTGCTGATCGTTCAGGGCACCGCGTTCAACTGGCCGTGGCCGGATCATTTCCGCGTGGTCACCTTGCCCCGCGTGGACGATCTGGAACAGGCCATCGGCCGCATCGGCAACTTCCTCAAGACCTATCAGCAGTAACCCGATGGACCTGCAGATCGACGATTTCTACAAGGATGCAGCAGCCGGCCTGCTAATGCTTTACCAGGCCTTCCCGCGCAAGGTTGCGCTATATGTCGAGGACCTGATTGGCCGGGAAGAGCCCGATGAATTCGGCCTTCCCACCAAGCGCCACCAGAGCTGCCTCGGCGCGCTGCTCTGGCTGGCAGATGAAGGTTATATACGCTTCGACAGCACCATTCAGTTTCAGGCCCTGGATCAGGCAGTGCTCACCGAAAAAGGCTTTGTTCGCCTGACGCGCGCCGTGCCGGGACACATCGCAGGTGACCACAACCTGCCACCTAGCGTGCTGCGCACCCAGGCCAGCCTTGCCCATCAGCTGCGCGATGCGCTGAAGGGCGGACATGGCGAGCGCATTGCCCAGCTGGCCCGGCTACTGTTCGAAAACAAGCCAGACTCACCTCCGCACTCCAGTCTCGCCGCTCAGGCGACATAGCTTGAAATAGTCGCTCGGTTGAATAGCTCAGGGGCGCACCTTATATAGCCTATCGTTCTTCAATTCCTACCCTGGAGTCTGCCGCAACATGATGCGCATTTTCTTGTTCCTGGCCACCAACCTTGCGGTACTGGTCATCGCCAGCATCACCCTGAAGCTACTCGGGGTCGATCGCTACACCGGCCAGAACTACGGCAGCTTGCTGGTGTTCTGCGCAGTGTTCGGCTTCGCGGGTTCGTTGATTTCGCTGTTCATCTCCAAATGGATGGCAAAGATGAGCACCCGCACGGAGATCATCAGTCAGCCGCGCACCCGGCATGAGCAGTGGCTGCTGCAGACCGTGGAGCAACTGTCGCGTGAAGCCGGCATCAAGATGCCCGAGGTCGGCATCTTCCCTGCCTACGAGGCCAACGCCTTCGCAACTGGCTGGAACCGCAACGACGCACTGGTAGCCGTCAGCCAGGGCCTGCTCGAGCGCTTCTCCCCGGATGAAGTGCGTGCGGTGCTGGCCCACGAGATCGGCCACGTGGCCAATGGCGACATGGTTACCCTGGCGCTGATCCAGGGCGTGGTGAACACCTTCGTCATGTTCTTCGCGCGAATCTTCGGCAACTTCGTCGACAAGGCCATTCTCAAGAACGAGGACGGCCATGGTATCGGCTACTTCGTCGCGACGATCTTCGCCGAACTGGTCCTGGGCATCCTCGCCAGCATTATCGTCATGTGGTTCTCGCGTAAACGTGAGTACCGCGCCGACGAGGCCGGCGCCCAGTTGGCCGGCACCAGCGCCATGATCGGTGCCCTGCAGCGCCTGCGCGCCGAACAAGGCCTGCCAGTGCACATGCCCGATACGCTCAAGGCGTTCGGCATCAACGGCTCGCTGAAGCATGGCATGGCCGGACTGTTCATGACCCATCCTTCGCTGGAAGACCGCATCGAAGCCCTGCGCCAGCGCGGCTGAGTTTCTACGAATAGAAAAAGGGCGACGTAAGTCGCCCTTTTCGTTTGTCTATGCTGACTCAACCCGCATACAAGGAATCGCCATGCGCCGTTTCATCATTGCCTGCTGCGCTCTGCTCGCATTATCAGGCTGCCAGAGCGCCTACTACTCCGCCATGGAGAAGGCTGGCATTCACAAGCGCGACATTCTCGTGACCCGAGTGGAGGATGCCCGCGACTCGCAACAGGAAGCCAAGCAGCAATTCAAGGACGCCCTTGAGCGCTATCGCAGCGTTGTCGAGGTCAAGGGCGGTGATCTGGAGAAACGCTACGAAGCGCTCAATCGCGAGTACGAAGCCAGCGTAGCGAGCGCCCGCGATGTTCGAACTCGCATCGAGGCGGTGGAGGACGTAGCCGACGCGCTATTCAAGGAATGGGAAAACGAGCTCAAGCAATACAGCAATGCCAGCCTCAAGGCCGCCAGCGCTAAAGAACTCAGCCGCACCCGCGCCGAGTACCGCACCTTGCTTCAGCGCATGAAGGCCGCGGAAAAGCGCATCGAGCCGGTGCTCAGCGTGCTCAGGGACCAGGTGCTGTTCCTCAAGCACAACCTCAACGCCCGCGCTATCAGCGCCTTGCACGGCGAATACCGGACGCTGCAAGGCAACGTCGACCAGCTGATGGCGGAGATGCAGCGCGCCATCGACGAGGCCGATACCTTCATTCGCCGTCTACAGGCGGATAACCGATCTTGATCCTAGGCAACGGCGGCTAGCCCCGCCGTTGCAATCTGTGGAACTGCTCCTCAAGCCGCTGCAGGCCGCGCTCACGCATACGTGGATTGCGCTCCAGCACCTCCTTTGCCTCCAGCAACTCGACATCCCATCCCGCGGCATACAGCTCGCGCACTTCGCTCGGGCTGACAGCAAACGGTGGGCCGTCCATTTCCGCCTGGTCGTAGTCCAGCGTGACCAGCAATTGCTGACAGCCCGCCGGCAGGATGGCCGTCAGCAGGGTCGCGTAGCGCTCACGCATTGCGGGTGGCAGGGCGATCAGCGCTGCACGGTCGTAGACCCCTTGGCATGCAGCCACATCCTCGGCACTGAGCGCGAAGAAATCGCCACAACGGATTTCCAGCGCGCCAGCGCGATAGACTCGGTACGCCCCTTCCTGAGAAACCTCGGCCTCAAGCTGCTGTTCGGAGAAAAATGCTTCGACAGCCTTCTGACTCAGCTCGACGCCCAGCACCCGATACCCCTGCCCGGCGAGCCAGGCCAGATCCAGACTCTTGCCACATAGCGGCACCAGCACCGTGGCACCTGCCGGAACCGCCAGTCGCGGCCAGTGACGACGAAGACCGGGGTGTACGTCGTCAAGATGAAAACCGATCTCGTTGCGAGCCCAACGCTCCTGCCAGAAGTCTTCGTGCACCTGTGAACCTCCATCCTGTGATGGCGGCAGCTTATCAGAGCTATGCCACAGCGCACGTCAGCTGGTATAGAGCGCTGCCTCGACGTCCATCCCGGCGTCGCGCATCTGTGCAAGCTTGTAGCGCAGTGTGCGCGCGCTGATGCCCAGACGATCAGCTGTTTCCTTGCGTCGCCCGCGTTCCGCACGCAGGGTATCGATGATCAACTGAAACTCGCGCCGCCGCAGGTCATCGCCCAGCGCGGAGCAGGACTCGCGCGGCCCTTCGGTGATCAAATCGGAGGGCGTCTGCGCGACGGCAACAGGAGTCGGCAGGCTGGCAACGTTACTCACACCCGAGAGGCACAGATCCTCGGGCTGGATCAGCCCGCCCTGCTGCAAAATCAGCGCGCGCTGGATGGCATTGTCCAGCTCACGCACATTTCCCGGCCAGGGATGCCCGAGCAGGCAGCGCTGTGCCGCCGCGGAAAGCTGCGCTGAACCCTGCCGCATCTTTCTGGCGTGGCTGGCCAGCAAGCGTTCGGCCAGCGGCAGAATGTCAGCGGGGCGCTGGCGTAGCGGAGACCACGACAAGGGGAACACCGACAGGCGATAGTACAAGTCCTCACGGAAGCGGCCTGCTGCCACCTCGCCGACGAGGTCACGGTTGGTGGTGGCGAGTACGCGAATATCCAGCGCAATAGGTCGGCGTCCGCCCACGCGTTCGACTTCACGCTCCTGCAGCACACGCAACAACTTCGCCTGCAACCCTAGCGGCATTTCGGAGATTTCATCGAGCAGCAAGGTGCCGCCATCGGCCTGCTCGAATTTGCCCGGTTGACTGGCGATCGCTCCGGTAAACGCGCCCTTCTCGTGCCCGAACAGCGTCGCCTCGAGCATGTTGTCCGGGATCGCCGCGCAGTTGATGGCGATAAATGGCCTTTTACTTCGCGGAGATTGCTGATGGATGTAGCGAGCCAGTACTTCCTTGCCCGTGCCTGACTCGCCAGAAATCAGCACCGTCGAATCGCTTTGCGCTACGCGCCGGGCAAGGCCCAGCAGCTGCTGGCTAGATGCGTCACAGGCCACCGGGCCTTCTGCGTCGGCAGCGTCGAGGGCGCCATTGATGTGCCTTCGCAATAGCTCCAGCAGCGTGTTCGGCTCGAACGGCTTGACGAGATAGTCGATGGCCCCTTCGCGCATTGCATCCACCGCGCGCGCCACGGCACCAAAGGCAGTCATCAGCAGAACCGGGATCTGCGGGTAGCGCTTGCGGATCAAAGCAAGCAGCTCGTGCCCATCCATCCCTGGCATGTTCACGTCACTGACAACCAGACTGAACATGTCCTGCTGCAGAACGCTCAACGCCGCCTCGGCACTGTCAACGGCACAGTAAGCGTAGCCACCGAGCTCCAGCGTTATACCCAAGGCTTCGCGCAGGGCACGGTCGTCTTCCACCAGAAGTATCTTGGCAGCCATCAGGACCTCCCGGGGAAGGAAGAGACAGGGATCAGCGGCAGGGTCACCGAAGCACAGGTCCCGCGACCGCAGCGCGAGCGCAGCTGCAACTCTCCGTGATGCGCTCTGGCAACGGCCTTTGCCACCGCAAGTCCTAGCCCGGTCCCCGTAGCGCGGGTAGTAAAAAACGGCTCGCCCAAGCGGGCCAGGATATCGGCGTCGACACCTTTGCCGTTGTCGCTTACGCAAATACGCAAGGTTTCCTCACGGCGATACAGATGGATCTTAAGGCGTCGCTCCCCTTCACAGGCCTGCAGGGCGTTCTCGACCAGGTTGAGCAAGGCACCGATCAAGGTATCGCGATTGCAAAAAATCTCCCCGCCGCGCACGTCGCATTGCCAGCGCACCGCGACACCCTGCAGCTGCGACTCAGCCGCCGACCGCAGGGCACACAGCAACTCCCCTGGAGTCAGCCGGTCATTCAACGGCAGGTCGCCTCGAGCAAAGACCAGCATGTCGCGAACCTGATGCTCCAGCTCGTGCAGGCGGGCCTTCAGGTTGCCGGCGAAACGGCGCTGTTGTTCTTCGCTCAAACCACCCTGCTCGAGATGGCTGGCATACAGCAAGGCAGTAGATAAGGGCGTACGAATCTGATGGGCAAGCGAAGCAACCATGCGCCCCAGTGATGACAATCGCTCGTGGCGCGCCAACTGGCCCTGCAGGCGCCGCGTTTCGGTAAGGTCGGTGAGCAGAACCAGCTGACCAGGCTCCCCGCTGAGCGAGCGAGTGGCGATCGATAGTCGACGGCCGTTGCGTAGCGAAACCTCATGCCCGTCGTCCTTGCGCGGCGCGAAGCAGCGACCGATGACGTCGCGCCAGAGCGCACCTACAAGAGGTTCGCCAAGAAGCTCGAGGCCGACCGGGTTAGCGTCGCGCACGACGCCGTGCCCATCGATCACGATTACGCCGCCAGGCAGCAGGTCGAGCACGTTCTGCAGCCTGTGGGCAAGCCGCTCCTTTTCCTCCAGCTCCTGCCGGCGCAGCGCTCCCGCCTCGGCCAGGCGTTCTTGTAGTTCACCGACATGCGCGCGTAAGAAGTCCTCCGACGCCCCGAGCTGCCCGGATAATTGGCGAAAAAGCTCAAGTGAACCGGTCAACGCGCACGTATCTACCGGACGTAACGGGTCTGCCAGAGGCCTTGCGAGGAATTTCACGGGTCCACTTGTGCCTGTCAAAAGATGGTCGGTTGCATGCACTGAGCAATCTTCATGCCCACGCAGCGGCCCCTGCGGAGGCAGCCAGGACCAATGTTTAGGGTTGGAAACGAAAAAGGCCACCGCTCAGGTGGCCTTCGTCCGGCAATGCCGCTTATTCGCCCATATCGTCGTCGCGGCGGTTCATGCCGTACTTGCGCATCTTCTCCACAAGTGTCGTGCGACGGATACGCAGACGCTCGGCAGCACGAGCAACCACGCCGCCCGCATCTTCCAACGCCTGGTGAATGAGTCCTTGCTCAAGGTTGCCAAGGTACTCTTTAAGATCAAGGCCTTCGACCGGCAGCATGGCCTGCGCCTCGGGCACCACCATCGGTGCGCTGATGGCGGCGCGCTCCTCCATCTCGTCATGCAAGCTGGTCGCGTACTGCTCGTCATCGTCATCAACATGACGAAACTTCTTCGGTAGCTCCATGACACCAATGACACCGTACGGGTGCATGATCGCCATACGCTCGACCAGGTTGGCCAGCTCACGGACGTTGCCCGGCCAGTCGTGCCGGCAAAGAGACATGATCGCAGCAGAATTGAAACGGATGGAGCCGCGCTTTTCATGCTCCATACGCGAAATCAACTCGTTCATCAGCAACGGGATGTCTTCGACGCGCTCGCGCAGCGGCGCCATTTCGATGGGGAAGACGTTCAGGCGGTAGTAGAGGTCCTCGCGAAAGGTCCCCTCCTCGATCATCTTCTCCAGATCCTTGTGCGTCGCAGCAATGATGCGGACGTCGGCATTCTGCGTACGGTTGCTGCCGACGCGCTCGAAGGTACGCTCCTGCAGAACCCGGAGCAGCTTGACCTGCATGGGCAGCGGCATGTCACCGATTTCGTCGAGGAACAGCGTGCCGCCTTCGGCCAGCTCGAAGCGACCGGAACGAGCCGTGATGGCGCCGGTAAAAGCGCCCTTTTCGTGGCCGAACAACTCGCTTTCCAGCAACTCAGCGGGAATCGCTCCGCAGTTTACGGGAACGAACGGACCCTGACGGCGCTTGGAGTGGTAGTGCAGGTTTCGCGCAACCACTTCTTTACCGGTACCAGACTCCCCAAGAATCAGCACACTGGCTTCCGTATCAGCAACCTGCTCCATCATCTGCCGAACATGCTGAACAGCCCTGCTGGTTCCAACCAGACTACGGAACAGATTGGGCTCGCGTTGCCGACCGCGGGACTTGGCCTGGTCGTACATCTCGCGATAGATCTGTGCGCGGTGCAGCGAGTCGAGAAGCTTGTTGTAGCTCGGCGGCATCTCCAGGCTGGTAAGCACGCGGCGCCGGACATCGTCCGGCCAGTCGGCTGGCGCAGGTTCACCGATCAACAGCAGCGGAACATTCTCGTCCCACTTGCCCATTTGCTTGATCAATTCAGCCGCGCCCCCCCTCGACGAGACATTGCCCAGCATGACGCCGTTCACCACACGACTGGACTCCAGGCCGGCGACTGCGTCTTGCCACTCATCACTAGAGCAGGCCAGATGATCTTCACTGAGAAAATTCAGGATGACCGTCAGATCCCGCCGACGGTCACGATCATCATCTATCAACAAAATCTTGGTTTCACGCCACATCTTGTTTATAGGGCCCTATAGAGGCTTAAAGGAGGCCTGCGCTCGCATCCAAGAAGAGAAGGCGACCACGCTCATGGCAGAAGACAGGTAGATTAATGAAAAAATGAACTGAGTCAAATTTATGGCGTGAATTAGCGACCAAAGAACGAGCGAAAAATCAGCGCCTAGTGAGAGGACTCAGGTTTCGTTAGGCAAGTTCAACGCACGATGGCGTCAATTAACCGGATTTGCAGCGCAGTAGCCGTTGATCCATCACATCGATGTCGAAATAATGGCGACATAATGCCACATATTTCGTAATGATTAAAACGACGAAGCAGCGCTCAACGCAGGCCGAGCGGCGAACACGGAGAGGGAGTTGTAGAAGTGCGGGGTCGGGAAGATATGCAAGTGCAAGGCATGTGTTAGCCAAATAATTTGTAAACCCTGGCGATCTGCTTTGGCTGATTCAACTGGCGCAGCTCGCCAGCGACGCGGACCCGCTCGAGCTGACAAGTCATTACCAGTTCGCCGTAGAGGTCCAACAGTTCCTGCAGGCGCTGGCGCACCTGATCGTTGTCACGCTCTTGCTCTTGCATTGCCTCATCCACAGCGTGCCGACATTCGCGATCAAGCAAGCCGATCGCCGCCCAGTTCTGCTGAGCCAGCGCATCGCGCAGCGCAGTACCGGTTTCTTCGAGGCGCTTGAGGGAAGCAATCATGATCGACTCCTGGGCCTAGACCCGATGCGACGGCGTTTGCCGAATCAGCTGGGACGTTGCAAAGCAACGCTGCTGACCCTGTATCGGCAAACAACGATTCGCCTTTAGCAAGGAGCGTAAAAGTCTCGACCGGCGCTGCCCGCTCAGAAACGGTCACGCAGGCCTGGCGGAACGCTGGGTGGCGCGACCGGTTCCCAGGGACCGTCCGGGCGCCCTGCACAGAACCAGTCTCCGTCCCAGCGGTAGTACAGTCGCTCGCGATAGAAGAGATCACGACCCTCCACGACGTAGACCCCCAAGCTGTTGTCCCAGTGCGCTGGTACATGCGGCGGAGGTGCGTAACGCGGATGGCTCTTCTGGGTAGTAGGCGCTCGCGGTACCGACGGTGCCTTGATGGGCGGGGGTGCGATCACCGGACCGCTCGGCTCTGGGGCGCGGGGGACAGGGGCAGGCATTGGCGCCTGCGGCGTGGAATCATAGGGACTCCCCGCACAGGCACCGAGCAACAGCGTCAGTCCGAGCAGGGTGGCACGCAGACCTAGCCGCACAGGCATTAACGGGCGTACTGACGTTAACGTTGCCATCTTTACCTCATGAGTGAATCAGCGAGCCTCGGCGCGATCGATCACCAGACGCACGGCGCTCTGGTCGCCGCCGGTAGCGACGGCTTCGCTTTGACCCATCCACTCCCCTTTTGTTGCGTCGCCGGAACGTGATATCCGCGCCATCACCATGACCTGCTCGACACTGGAGATCTTCATCGAAGGAACCATGGCATCGGCGTCACCCAGGGTGATGGTTGCTGGTAGATCCGCAACCGTCAGACGCTTGGCTGCCAGCGGAACCGGAGGTCCCGAAACCGCCCGAGCGAAAACGAACACGGTGTCTTGCGGCGACACAGACTCCACAACCTTGGGGTCCAATGCCACCTGAATTTCCAGCGTGGTGCCTGCATTGGCAGCTGACTGTGCTTGCTCGACCGCGGAATCGCCATCGATCTGCTGCCGTGCACGCTCGATACCGCCGCGGATAGCTTCCCGCGAAGGGTCCTCTTCAGGCAGTGCCGCTACCAGCTGCTCCCAGAAACGTACCGCGTCCTGATAACGCGACTCCTCGTACGCAGCGATGCCGAGCAGGCCAAGGCTCGTCAATTCTTGCGGATCACTCTGTAGTGCTTCGTCAGTGAGCGCTTGCAGTTCTTCGGACCACTTACGGTCACGAGCGAAGTACAGGGCCTGCGCCCATTGGCCAAGCAGCTCAGGCTGGCGCCCGGCGATTTCCACGACGCGTGAAAAAGCCTTGGCCGCATCGCCTGGACGCTCCTGATTCATATAGGTGCGCCCGAGGAAATACCAGGCCTCGGCCGAATCTGGCTGATCCTGCACGGCCTGCTCCAGGTGAGCCGTCATTTCTTCGACTGTGCGCGGTTGCTCAGAAAACTGGCGAGCCATCTGCACCTTGTCACTGGCGCCCCAGTGCGTATAGAGCCCGTAGCCCACCAGGGGTACCAGCACCGCGGCGATCAGGGGTACGCTGCGGCCCAGCTTGGCGATCCGGGGTGTTTCGCTGCCCTCGGTATCCTCAAGGAGCTCGCGAGCAGCATCGGCCCGCCCGGCCTCCAGCTGCGCGTCACTCAAGGTGCCGGCGCCGTGCTGAGCAACGAGCTCAGCCAGACGTTCCTCGTACAGCGCTACGTTCAGCGCGGTACGGTCCTCCTCGGACTGGGCTCGACGGCCATGGAGAATCGGAATAAGCAGGAAAGCCAATGCCACCAGCAGCAAGGCGCCGGCGGCGATCCAGAAATCGGTCATGAGTCTTTTTTATCCAGAAGCTGGGCGAGACGCTCGCGCTCGGTCTCGGAAAGGGTATTCGACGCTGGGGCCTTCTCGACCCGACGACGGCGCACCAGGATCATGGTCAGCACACCGAAGCCCAGCACCAGCAAGCCGGCCGGCCCGTACCAAAGCAGGAGCGTCTTGGCATTCACCGGCGGGTTGTAGCGCACGAAGTCGCCATAACGGTCCACCAGATAATTGATGATCTGGTCATTGTTTTGACCTTCTTCCAGCATGCGGAAGATCTCTTGGCGCAAGTCCATGGCGATTGGCGCATTGGAATCAGCGATATTCTGATTCTGGCACTTGGGGCAGCGCAGCTCTTCGGTCAATGTCCGATAACGCTCGCGCTCAGCCTCATCCCTGAACTCATAGGTATCGATTGCAGCCTGGGCAGTCGTGGCCAGAAAAAGGCCAAGCAACATACCGTGGATAAGTCGCTTCATTCGTCCACCAGTTCCTGATAAAGCGCTGCCAGCTGTTCGCGCCAGACGCGATCATCGATCACACCTACGAACTTGTGACGAATGATGCCCTGCTTGTCGATCAGGAACGTTTCGGGTGCACCGTAAACGCCCAGATCCAGGCCGAGACTGCCGCGCTCGTCACGGATGTTCAGCTGATAGGGATCATGGAATTCGCTCAACCATTTGAGTGCCGCAGCGTTGTCGTCCTTGTAATTGACCCCGTGAATCACCACGCCCTGGGCGGCCAGGCGGTTCAGCACCGGGTGCTCGACCTTGCAGGCGACACACCAGGTTGCCCAGACGTTGACCAATGCCGGCTTGCCTTTGAGATCAGCAGCGGTGATCACGCGCTGCTCGTCTTCCACCGACGGAAGCGAAAAGGCCGGTAGCGGCTTGCCGATCAACGCCGAAGGCAGTTCTGACGGATCTAGAAACAGGCCGCGATAGAGGAACACGGCTACCACCAGGAAAATCACCAGCGGCAGCAACATCAGCAATCGTTTCACATCAGGCTCCTTGCGCGGCCATACCCAGCGCCTCGCGCACCCGGGTCTTCACCTTGACTCGATAGCGACGATCGCTCGCCGCCAGCACACCACCTAGCCCCATCATCAATGCGCCAAGCCAGATCCAGCGCACGAAGGGCTTGATGTGCACGCGCACAGCCCAGGCGCCGTCGCCCAGTGGCTCACCCAGCGCGACATAGAGATCGCGGGTAAATCCCGCATCGATGCCGGCCTCGGTCATTGGCATCTGCTGCACGGTGTACAGGCGCTTCTCCGGATGCAGCGTCGCGATCTGCTTGTCGCCATCGAGCACGCGAATGGTCGCCTTGTCCGAGGTGAAGTTCGGCCCCTCATGGTGCACGGCGCCTTCGAAGACGAACTCGTAGCCGCCAAGCGACAGCGACTCACCGGGGGCCAAGCGCAGGTCGCGCTCGGCACTCTGATGGCTGGTGAGCACCACGCCAATGGCACAGACAGCCAACCCGAGGTGCGCCAGGTGCATCCCCCAGTAGCTGGGTGCCAGGCTGCGCACACCCTTGAGCAGGCCCTTGTGACGAGTCTTGTCCAGCAGATCACGAATGCTGGCGATGACCACCCAGGCCGCCAGCAGTGACACTGCAAGCACCGCCCAGTTGAAGTCGCCGAAGAGCAACGAGCCCAGCCCGCCGAGCACCACGCTGGTGATCAGCACCGGCGTGAGCATGCCGAGCAACCACTTCAGCGGCGTGTCCTTCCAGCGCACCAGGATGCCTACGCCGAGCGTGACCATCAGCGCGCCGATCAGCGGCACGAACATGGCGTTGAAGTACGGAGGCCCAACGGAGAGCTTGGCGCCGGACAACGCATCCAGTAGCAACGGATAGAGCGTGCCGAGCAGAATCATTGCGGTGGCCACGACGAGCAGCAAGTTATTGACCAGCAACAGCGTTTCGCGAGACCAGAGGCCGAAGCCGACCTGACTCTTGACCACCGGCGCGCGCAGCGCAAACAAGGTCAGCGAACCGCCGACCACCATCAGCAGGAAGACCAGAATGAAGACGCCGCGCTCGGGGTCAGTAGCGAATGCATGCACCGACGTCAGTACGCCCGAACGAACCAGGAAGGTGCCGAGCAAGCTCAGGGAGAAGGCAGCGATTGCCAGCAAGACTGTCCAGCTCTTGAACACGCCACGCTTCTCGGTAACCGCAAGCGAGTGAATCAACGCGGTCCCGACCAACCAAGGCATGAAGGAGGCATTCTCCACGGGATCCCAGAACCACCAGCCGCCCCAGCCGAGCTCGTAATACGCCCACCAGGAACCCAGTGCGATACCCAACCCCAGGAACGCCCACGCAACGAGCGTCCACGGACGGGACCAGCGGGCCCAAGCGGCATCCAGGCGACCGCCGAGCAGCGCGGCGATTGCAAAAGCAAAGGCTACAGAGAAGCCCACATAGCCCATGTAGAGCATCGGCGGGTGGACGATAAGGCCGAAATCCTGCAGCAGCGGGTTGAGGTCGCGACCATCCATCGGAACCTGAGGCAGCAGGCGCTCGAAGGGGTTGGACGTGACGATCAGGAACAGCAGGAAGCCGATGCTGATAAGCCCCATGACGCCCAGCACGCGCGCCAGCATGTCCTCCGGAAGCTGACGGGAGAACACCGCCACAGCGAAGGTCCAGCCAGCCAGGATGAAAGCCCACAGCAACAGCGAGCCTTCGTGCGCACCCCAGACGGCGCTGAATTTGTAGTACCAGGGCAAGGCACTGTTGGAATTGTGCGCGACATAGGCGACGGAGAAGTCGTCGACCATGAATGCATAGGTCAGGCAGGCAAAGGAGAAGCCGAGAAAGGCGAACTGGCCCCAGGCAGCCGGTTGCGCCAGGCCCATCCACTGCCGGTCGCCGCGCCAGGCACCGATCAGGGGGAGCGTGGCCTGCACCACCGCCAGGCACAACGCCAGAATCATCGCCAGATGGCCGAGCTCAGGAATCATTTCGCATACTCCTGCTTGCCACCCTCGTAGTGTTTCATCATGCCGCTCTTCTCCAGCGCCTGAGTCACTTCGGGCGGCATGTAGTTTTCGTCATGCTTGGCCAGTACCTCGTCGGCCACCAGCACGCCGTCGGCATTGACCCGACCCAGCGCGACGATGCCCTGCCCTTCACGGAACAGGTCCGGGAGGATCCCCTGGTAGGTGATGGTGATCGCCTGGGCGCCGTCGGTGACACGGAAGGCGACGCTCAGCGAATCGTTGGTGCGCTTGACCGATCCTTCCTCGACCAGCCCCCCCGCACGGATTCGGGTGCCCTCCGGCGCTTCACCCGCTGCGATCTGGGTCGGCGTGTAGAACAGGTTGATGTTCTGCTGCAGGGCGGACAACGCCAGCGCCACGGCGATACCGACACCAGCGACAATCGCCAGGACGATGAAAAGACGCTTCTTGCGCACCGGATTCACTTCGATTCCTCCCGGCGCAAACGACGCGCCTCATCTTGCAGGTAACGTCGACGGGCCACTACAGGCAGTACGACGTTGAGAATCAGGACAGCCAGGCTGATGCCGTAAGAGGTCCAGACGTACACGCCATGATTGCCCATGGCGATGAAATCGGCGAAGGACGAAAAGTTCACGAGTTGTTTCCTACCAGAGCCTTGACCTCATTCTTCACCCAGCTGGCACGCGATTCACGGCGCAGCACTTCCAGACGCATGCGCATCAGCAGCACCACGGTAAAGAAGCAGTAGAAACCGATCACCATCACCAGCAGTGGCAGCCACATTTCCACGGGCATGGCTGGTTTCTCGGTGACCTTGAAGGTGGCGGGCTGGTGCAACGTGTTCCACCACTCCACCGAATATTTGATGATCGGGATGTTCACCACACCAACGATGGCCAACACCGCGCAAGCCTTGGCCGCGCTGTCACGATTACTGATGGCCTGGCCGAGCGCAATGATGCCGAAGTACAGGAACAGCAGAATGAGCATCGAGGTCAGGCGGGCATCCCAGACCCACCAGGCACCCCAGGTCGGCTTGCCCCAAACCGCGCCGGTAAGCAGTGCGATGAAGGTCATCCAGGCGCCGATTGGCGCAGCCTGCTGCAAGGCGACGTCGGCGAGCTTCATTTTCCAGACCAGCCCCACCACACCCGCCACGGCGAGCATGACGTAGATGGACTGGGCCAGGAACGCAGCCGGCACGTGGATGTAGATGATCCGGAAACTGTTGCCCTGCTGGTAATCCTCGGGCGCAAACGCCAGCCCCCAGATCACGCCGACACTGACCAGCAGAACGGCTGCCCAGGCCAGCCAGGGCAGCCAGCGACCGCTGATTTCATAGAACCATTTGGGTGAGCCCAGCTTGTGAAACCATGTCCAGTTCATCGGATGACTCATCGTCCAGCGAGCCCCTGACTGACAGGGGCTCGAGATTCGTTACATCGACCAGGCGCAAGCGCCGGCCATCTGGTGTGTCGCTATTCGCCGACGCTGATCTTCAGCCCGGCAGCTATCGCAAAGGGTGTAAGAGTAACGGCCAGCGCGGTCAGGCTGGCCAACCAGAGCAAATGCCCGACTGCCGGTAGCCCTTGCAGCGCCGCTTGAAGCGCACCGCTGCCGAGGATCAATACCGGTATGTAGAGAGGCAGGATGAGCAATGCCAGCAGAAGCCCGCCGCGCTTGAGCCCTACTGTCAGTGCTGCGCCAACCGCACCGAGCAGGCTCAGAATCGGCGTGCCAAGCAGCAGCGAGATCAGCAGCACCGGAATGGTCCCAAGCGGCAGCCCCAACATCAAGCCCAAAAGCGGCGCCAGCAGAACCAGCGCCAAACCGGAAAAAGCCCAGTGTGCCAGCACCTTGGCAAGCACCAGGAGCGCGAGGGGGTGCGGCGAAACGACCCACTGCTCGAGCGACCCATCCTCGAAATCGCTGCGAAACAGTCCATCGAGCGAGAGCAGCACCGCCAGCAACGCAGCGACCCATACCAGGCCAGGCGAAATGGTTTGCAGCAGCTGCGTTTCCGGCCCTACCGCCAATGGAAACAAAGCGATGACGATGGCGAAGAACACCAGCGGGTTGGCCAGCTCAGCCGGACGGCGGAACAACAGGCGCGTTTCCCGCGCCAGCAGCAATGTGAATACGCTACTCATGCGGCACGCTGCCCCAGATCCAGTTCACGATAACCGGCAGGCTTTTCCGTCAGGCTGTGGTGCGTGGTGAGCACGACCAACCCACCCTGTTCGCAATGCGCAGCCAGGTGCCTCTCAAGCTGCGCTACACCGTGTTTGTCGAGGGCTGTAAAGGGTTCGTCGAGAATCCACAGCGGCGGCGGTGAGAGATAAAGACGCGCCAGGCCTACGCGACGTTGCTGGCCAGCAGAAAGGGTGTGGCAGGGCACGTCCTCGAAACCACGCAGTCCTACTTCGGCAAGAGCGTGCCAGATGGCTTCACGGTTGGTCGGCTGGTGCAATGCGCAAAGCCAGGTGAGATTCTCTTCGGCCGTCAGCAAGCCCTTGATTCCGGCTGCGTGGCCGATCCACAACAGGTTGCGCGCCAGCTCGCCACGCTGGGCATTGAGTGACTGGCCATTGAGCAATACTTCGCCAGCAGTCGGCTGCATCAGTCCGCAAAGCAAACGCAGCAAACTGGTCTTGCCACTGCCGTTGGGCCCTGAAATCTGCAGCATCTCTCCGCTCTCGAGCCGCAGGTCGAGTTTGTCGAAAAGCAGCCGCCAATCCCGCTCACAAGCGAGCGCTACAGCTTCGAGGAAGGGAGTTGACACGCTAGCGACACCTCAAGATGAAATGGGCCTGGCCGCTATACTTCGGGAGCAGGGCCTGGCGGGCGGAATTATACATGGCAACCCTCGGAGCCGAGGGCCGCAAACGCGAAAGGTTGTAAGAGCATTTGAGGAAAGATGACCGAGATCAAGAGTACCACCGCTCTGCCACCAGCCAGCGCGCAACGCCCGGCGATAGCGGCCAGCGACCTCGCCTTGAAGCTGCTTCAACCAATGCAGGGCCTGCTCGCGGCGGGTGAAAATGCCGAGGCGGAGGTCATCAGCATCAGAGAGGCGGCGCAGGCATTCCGCCTGGTGCTGCGCCTGACCATGGGCAGCGGGCGCCAGGCAACCGTTGAGGTCAGCAGCAACAAGGCCCCGCCTCCCGGCACCGCGTACATCATCACCGCACTGTCGGACACCCGTCTGCTCGCCTCAGCGCAACCGGCGGGACGTCAGCCTGCGTCGATGATTGATCTTCAACAGTTGCCCGTTGGCAGCGTCATTCAAGGCCGGGTGGTCGCGACCAGCCAACAGCAGTCAGATGACGGCCAGAAGGTTTTCAAGGCAGTCATCAGCCTGCTCAACTCGTCAGTAGCCGGACAGAAACTGAACCTCGAGTCGGCAAGCCCGCTCGCACTCGGCAGCCTCCTGACCGCGCAGGTCAAGGGCGGGCAATCACTGGCCTTTCTCCCGCTGAGCGGACGCCTTGATCAACTGCATCTTGGCGAACAGCTTGGGGCTCAACAGAACCGCCAGGCCTCACTGGAAGGGCTGTTCAAGGCGCTGCAGGGCACAGCCTCCGGTTTACCGGATGGGCTGCGCGGAGCAGCCGAAAAACTGCTTGGATCGATACCGGAGATGCAGCAGCTTGGCGACGCAAAGGCCCTCGCGGCCGCGCTTGGAAGAAGTGGCGTATTCCTTGAGGCGCGCCTGCTGGCCGGGCAAACCGACGGACTGCAGGGTGACCTAAAGGCCGGACTGCTGCGCCTGCTCGCACAGATGCCCAACCTTCCCGGCAGCACGCCGCTGGCCGGCGCCCAAGCGGGAGCAACGCTCGGCCAGGCACTGCCAGCGTTCGCCCGCCAGGCCCTGGGCTCTCTGGCACAGAGCAGCGCTCGCCAGCTTGCAACCGGCTTCCCGCTACCGACCCGGCTGCCACCCGGCCTGGAAGACGAGGCGGACCTCGAGATGCTGCTCAAGCTCGCAGCCGCTGCGGTATCGAGACTGCAGACTCATCAGCTGTCCAGCCTCGCCCAGACTCAGATCGGCCCGGATGGAGCACTGCTCACCACCTGGCAGCTGGAGTTGCCGATGCGCGATCAGCGCGACATCGTGCCGCTGCAGATAAAAATGCAGCGCGAGGATCAGCCCAAAAGGAATGACAAGGAACGTGGCGAGCCGCTCTGGAAGATCGAACTCGCGTTCGATGTCGCCCCCCTCGGCCCGCTGCAGGTCCAGGCGCAGCTGACACGCGGCACCCTGTCCAGCCAGCTCTGGGCCGAACGCGGCGCGACGGCCCAACTGGTCGCCGCCGAACTCACCCATCTTCGCGGTCGACTGCAGGCAGCGGGATTGAACGTCGGCGAACTGTCCTGTCGACAGGGCACACCACCGCAGGGTCCCAGCACCACGCTCGAACAACGCTTCGTGGACGAAAAAGCATGACCGACAAACCGCCGCGCCAGGCCATCGCTCTCAGCTACGACGGCGTCAATGCACCGAGCCTGAGCGCCAAAGGAGACGATGAGCTGGCAGAGGCAATTCTGGCGATCGCCCGGGAACACGAGGTGCCAATCTACGAAAACGCCGATCTGGTGAGGCTGCTCGCAAGGCTGGAGCTAGGCGACGAAATCCCTGAAGCGCTGTATCGGACCATTGCCGAGATCATCGCCTTCGCCTGGTATCTGAAGGGCAAGTGTCCGCCAGGGTTTCAGGCAGCGAAGCACGAGCCGTCTGCGTCACCGCTGCCGTTACTCAATGGGCCTGGGCATTGAGCGTTGCGCCAGCCCGATCTTCGCTGGTGATCTGCGGAAAATCGTGCAGCTGCCAGGCGAAATAACCCGAGCGGAAATAGAAAACCTGCTGGTAGCCCCAGGCAACAGCCAAGCGTGTGGCCTCCGCGCTTCGCGGACATATCTCGCTGTCGCAGTAGATAACCAGCGGCAGCTCGCGGGGCCACTCCCGAGCCGCCAGATTGGCGAAACCACTGGCGAGATCGAAATGCACCGCGCCTTCGACATGGCCCCATAGCCATTCGCGGTCAGAACGCACATCGATGAACACAGCACCCAGCTCGTGCAATCGCTTGGCCTGAAAAACGTTGATGGTCAGCGCCCCGTCGACGTTATCGGGCGCTTCGGCGGCCTGTACGGAGGCAGAAGAAACCACGCAAAACAGCAGAATCAGTACGCACCGCATCACTGCCCTCCTCGTCCCGAGTCCGAGACATGGACGCGCTCAATAACGCTGAGCCGATGAGGTTTGGAATGGGCGGGATGCTGGAGGTTCCGAGTGACCGACGGGACGACGGTCAAAAGCGAAGTTGATTGGGTTCAGGGCTTCTGGCGAGCCTTGTGCAACTTGCTCATCAGCTCGGCCTCGGACTGCGAAAGGCCACAGGTTTGCGTCAGATCATCGATGCTAGCGCCCATGCCGACCAGTTTGGCCGCTTGGGACAGGGCAAAATTATTCGGGTCTCGCTGCTCGAGCTGAGAGAGTTTCTCTGGCAAGGGCGCAACCATACGACTCAGCTCGCGGAGTTCGTCGCCCATACGCAAGCTGCCTTCCAGATAGGCATCCAGACGGCTGCTCAGCTCCTTGATTCGCTTGTCCCTGCTCGCATCGCGCTGCTGCTGTTGTTCTGCCAGCAGGCGCTGCCGTCTGAGCAGCCATAGGCAGAAGCCCAACAGTCCCAGACAGCAGAATGCCAGCGCAACCAGCGATGCGACCAGCGACGCGATCAGCATGTATCAGATGCTCTCAAGCTCGGCCCATTCTTCTTCGCTCATCATCTTGTCGAGTTCGACCAGAATCAGCAGCTCGCCGTTCTTGTTGCAGACACCCTGGATAAACTTGGCCGATTCGTCGTTGCCGACGTTTGGCGCGGTTTCGATCTCGGACTGCCGGAGATAGACCACTTCGGCAACGCTATCGACCATGATGCCGATAACCTGACGGTCCGCCTCGATGATGACGATACGGGTGTTGTCGGAAACGGGCGCAGTGTCCAGACCGAAGCGCTGACGCGTATCGATCACCGTCACCACATTGCCGCGCAGGTTGATGATCCCGAGCACATAGCTAGGCGCGCCCGGCACCGGAGCGATCTCGGTGTAGCGCAGCACTTCCTGCACCTGCATTACGTTGATGCCGTACGTCTCGTTGTCCAGACGGAAGGTCACCCATTGCAGAACAGGATCTTCGGAACCCTGCGCAGACGTCATCTTCATAGTCCCACCTTCTTCAGTTACCGCTATGGCGGTCGATTCTATCGCTGGGCCGCGCGCAGGGCGCGACCATATTTGAATGTATTCAGTGCGCTCGAGGCTTTGCAGCACCAGGCAGCTGCTTGACTGCTCCGCTGGCGATCAATTCGGCAAGTGCGGTCACGTCGACCAGGGCGCACATGTGCTCGATCACCGTACCGGCCAGCCACGGGCGCTGGCTGCGCTGCGTGCGCCATTTGACTTCACTGGGGTCAAGGCGAATCGAGCGGCTGACCTGATGCACCGCCAGCCCCCATTCGTAGCCCTGCACCGAAATCACATACTGCAAACCTTCTCGGAAGTCTTCGCGGTAACGATCCGGCATTACCCAGCGCGCCGTATCGAGCACCTTCAGATTGCCCGCCTGGCTGGGCAGTATGCCAAGAAACCAGTCAGGCTGACCGAACAGCGGTGTGAGCTCCTGGTCGGCCAGCGGGTAGATCGACCCCAGACATACCAGCGGCACTGCGAGCGTCAAACCGGCAACATCGAACAGCAGACATTCAAATGGCTCCTCGGCCCAGGCCGGCTGACCGTCAGCGACGGGCGCAGCCGGAGTTTGTGGCACTACCTCTACCCTCACCACCGGCTCAACGTTCGGCGTCGATGGCAGCCTCACTTCCGGCACGACGACCGCAGGCGGCACCGGCGCTGCCGGCTGAACAATCTCCAGGCGCGGCGGCTGGCTCTGGCGGGTGTCGCGCAGCTGCTCCTCGAGCACTGCAGCCTGAAACTCGTCCTGACTGACCGAATCCGCCAGCTCGATGGCAGCGTCCTGCAGCAACCCATCGAGATAGGACTGCAGCGCCAGCTGGGAACGGGTTTCTGTGAGGACGGTGCGGCTCATGGAACGAACTCGAGAAGAGAATCTGAACAGGCTATCGGCCAACTGCGCGACAAACTTGAGCTGTCAGGCGCCGAACGGCACGGCATTTCACGCCACCTGTGGCGCGGCTTGCGAAGCCAGCAGGTGCTTGAGCAATGCCCGGTAAGCGAGAACTGCGCGACTTGCCGGATCGAACTGCGAAGGCGTGAGGCCGGCACGGCTGGCGTCTCTCAGGCGCGTGTCGATCGGGATGAACGCGGGCCAGAGGTGATCGGCATAACCGGCTCGCAAAACTTTGAGTGTATTCATCGAGGCCTGGGTGCGGCGGTCGAACAGCGTCGGCACGATGGTGTAAGGCAGCGCCTGCTTACGCGAACGGTTGATCATCGCCAGCGTGCTGACCATCCGCTCCAGCCCTTTCATCGCCAGGAACTCGGTCTGTACCGGAATCACCAGCTGCTGACTGGCAGCCAGCGCATTGACCATCAGCACACCGAGCAGCGGCGGACTGTCGATGATCGCGTAATCGAAGTCCTGCCACAGCTGCGACAGACTCTTGGCAATCACTAGGCCAAGACCGTTCTGGCCGGGCGACTGGCGCTCCAGCGTTGCCAGCACGGTGCTGGAAGGCATCAGCGAAATACGCTCGTGACTGGTCGCCAGCAGCAGTTGCCAGGGCAAACCCTCGGGCACGGTGCCCTGATGCTGGAACAGGTCGAAGACGCTATGTTCCAGGTTGTCCGGATCGTGACCGAAATAGCTGGTCATCGAACCATGCGGGTCCAGATCAAGCACCACGACGCGCTTGCCGGAATCGGCCAGCAAACCTGCCAGCGCGATCGACGTGGTGGTCTTGCCCACCCCACCCTTTTGATTGGCTACAGCCCAGACTCTCATGCTTTTCCACCCGGTTCGCTGCTGACCGGCATTGCACTACCTGCTAAAGGTAACGCGACGGTGTTTTTTTGACGATTGCGCCTACGGACGCCTACATGGCCCGAGCCGGTGCAGGTTGTGTGCCAGCCCTACGCAGCGCATCGTCGGGTCGTGCATTGCTGCTGCCCATGCCGCTGACGCTGCGGCGCACATCCAGATTGCGCGACACCACCAGAATCACCCGACGATTGCGCGCCCGTCCGGCAGCGGTCGCGTTATCGGCCACTGGCTGAAACTCGCCGTAGCCCACCGCCGCCAACCTCGACGGGTCTACGCCCTGCGCCGCGAGCATTCGTACCACACTGCCAGCCCGCGCGGCAGAAAGCTCCCAGTTGGTCGGAAACTTGTCGGTGCTGATGGGCAGGTTATCGGTAAAGCCCTCGACATGAATCGGGTTGTCAAAGGGCGCCAGAATCCCGGCTACCTTCTCGATGAGGGCGAATGCGTGGTCGTTGGGCAGCGCATCGCCGCTGGGAAACAGCAGGCTGGAGTTCAGCTCGATTTCGATCCATAGCTCATTGCCGCGCACTGTCAGCTGCTCGTTGGCGATCAGCTCACCGAAAGTCTCGCGCATGCTCTGCGCGATACGCTCCAGCGGATCGAACACCGGCTCCCCGCTCAGTACCGATTGGGCGGATGGATCGTCGACCTGAGAGACATCGGGCTCGGTGGTACGCGGTCGCTCCTCACCGATCGGGATCGGCTTGACCGAACGATCGACCTGATTGAACACGCCAACGAGGGAATCCGAAAGGATCTTGTACTTGCCCTCGTTGATGGAGGAAATCGAGTACATCACCACGAAGAAAGCGAACAGCAGTGTGATGAAGTCGGCGTAGGAGACCAGCCACCGCTCATGATTCTCGTGCTCTTCCGGCGCTCTGCGTCTGCCCATGGCGGTCAGTCCATGAAGCCTTGCAGCTTCATCTCGATGGAACGGGGATTCTCGCCCTCAGCAATGGACAGAACACCTTCCAGCAGCATCTCGCGATAGGCAGTCTGTCGCTGGACCACGCTCTTGAGCTTGTTACCAATCGGCAGTACCAGCAGGTTGGCGAACGCAACGCCATAGATGGTTGCGACGAATGCCACAGCGATCCCGCTGCCCAGCTGGCTGGGATCTGCAAGGTTGCCCATCACATGAATCAAGCCCATCACCGCACCGATGATGCCGATGGTCGGCGAGTAGCCACCCATGCTCTCGTAGACCTTGGCGGCACGCAGGTCGCGGCTTTCCTGCGTGTACAGATCGACTTCGAGGATGCTGCGGATCACTTCCGGCTCGGCGCCATCAACCAGCAACTGCAAGCCCTTGCGCGCATAGGGATCAGGCTCCGTCTCGGCGACAGGCTCAAGACCGAGCAGTCCCTCCTTACGCGCCGTATTGCTCCAGGTGGTCACCATCAGGATGCCGCGAGCCAGGTCGATGCGCGGCGGAAAGAAGATCCAGCGCCCGATGCTCATCGCGCGCATGAAAACGGCGATAGGGGTCTGCAACAGCACCGCGCCCAGGGTGCCGCCAAGCACGATCAATGCCGCCGGTCCGTTGAGCAGCGCGGAGATATGGCCGCCCTCGAGAAAGTTGCCCCCGACAATGGCAACGAACGCCAGCAACAGCCCGATAAGGCTGAGTACATCCATCAGATGCAGGCCTCGGCAAGGTTGCGCCCGATCTCGTCGAGGCCGTAGACGGCGTCACTAAGGTTGGCCTTGACCACCGCCATCGGCATGCCATAGATCACGCAGCTAGCTTCATCCTGCGCCCACACCTGGCTGCCGCTCTGCTTGAGCAAGCGCGCGCCTTCGCGGCCATCGGCACCCATGCCGGTCAACACCACGGCGAGTACCTTGTCATGGAAGGATTTGGCCGCCGAGCCGAAAGTCACGTCGACACAAGGCTTGTAGTTCAGGCGGTCATCGCCCGGCAGGATGCGCACCGCACCACGGGAGTCGATCATCATCTGCTTGCCGCCCGGCGCCAGCAGCGCGAGCCCGGGGCGTAGAACGTCACCATCCTCCGCTTCCTTGACCCGAATACGGCAAAGCTTGTCCAGGCGATCGGCGAACGCCTTGGTGAATGCCGCCGGCATGTGCTGGATAAGCACGATAGGCGCCGGAAAATTGGCCGGCAGTTGCGTCAGTACGCGCTGCAGCGCTACCGGGCCGCCGGTAGAGGTTCCGATGGCTACCAGTTTGTATGCCTTGCGCTTGGGTGCAGGCGAACGCGCAGCCGGCGCAGCGGGAGCCGCTCCGGTGGAGCGCAGAGTATTGGTGGACGCGTTCGGCACGGCACCTCGCGACGGAGCCGGAGGCGGATTGACGCTTGAGGTACAAAAGGTGCTGTAGCGCCGGTTACTCCGCGAAATGGTATGCACCTTTTCGCAAAGCATCTGTTTGACCTTTTCCGGGTTGCGCGAAATGTCTTCGAAATTCTTCGGTAGATAATCCACCGCGCCGGCGTCCAGCGCATCGAGGGTGACTCGCGCGCCTTCGTGAGTCAGCGAAGAGAACATCAGCACGGGCGTCGGACACCGCTGCATGATCTGCCGCACCGCCGTGATGCCATCCATCATCGGCATCTCGTAGTCCATGGTGATGACGTCCGGCTTAAGCGCCAGCACCTGGTCAATCGCCTCACGACCGTTGGTGGCAGTGCCGACGACCTGGATATTGGAATCAGAGGAAAGGATTTCCGAGACGCGCCGACGAAAGAAGCCCGAATCGTCGACCACCAGGACCTTGACTGCCATACATCACTCCTAGCGGCAGCGCGCCCCACGATGGGCCGCGCCGCCTGACTGAATCAAATCCGGCGTGCGTAACGCTTGAGCATGCTCGGAACATCGAGAATCAGAGCGATGCGGCCATCGCCGGTGATCGTTGCGCCGGACATGCCAGGCGTGCCTTGCAGCATCTTGCCCAGCGGCTTGATGACCACCTCCTCCTGCCCGACCAGTTGATCCACGACGAATCCGATGCTCTGGTTGCCGACGCTGAGAATCACCACGTGACCTTCGCGCTGCTCTTCCTCGGCAGCGCTCTGGATCAGCCAGCGCTTGAGATAGAACAGTGGCAGTGCCTTGTCGCGCACGATCACCACTTCCTGGCCGTCGACGACGTTGGTACGCGACAGGTCGAGATGGAAGATCTCGTTGACGTTGACCAGCGGGAAAGCGAACGCCTGATTGCCGAGCATCACCATCAGGGTCGGCATGATCGCCAACGTCAGCGGCACCTTGATCACCACCCGAGAGCCCTGGCCCTTGGTGGAGAACACGTTGACGGTCCCGTTGAGCTGGGAAATCTTGGTCTTGACCACATCCATGCCGACGCCACGGCCGGACACATCGGAAATCTCGGTCTTGGTCGAGAAGCCAGGGGCGAAGATCAGGTTGTAGCATTCCAGATCGCTCAGGCGGTCAGCGGCATCCTTTTCCAACATGCCCTTTTCCACGGCCTTGGCGCGCAGGACGTTGGCATCCATACCCTTGCCGTCATCACTGATGATCAGCAGGATGTGGTCACCTTCCTGTTCGGCGGACAGCACCACTCGACCGGTACGCGGCTTGCCGGCAGCCTCGCGTTCCTCGGGCATCTCGATACCGTGGTCGACCGCGTTGCGCACCAGGTGCACCAGCGGATCGGCAAGGGCCTCGACCAGGTTCTTGTCGAGGTCGGTTTCTTCACCGACCAGCTCGAGGTTGATCTCTTTCTTCAGGCTGCGCGCCAGATCGCGTACCAGCCGCGGGAAGCGGCCGAACACCTTCTTGATCGGCTGCATGCGGGTCTTCATCACCGCGCTCTGCAGGTCGGCGGTCACTACGTCGAGGTTGGACACAGCCTTCGCCATGGCCTCGTCGCCGCTATTGGAACCCAGGCGCACCAGGCGGTTACGCACCAGTACCAGTTCGCCAACCATGTTCATGATTTCATCGAGCCGTGCGGTATCCACGCGTACCGTCGTCTCGGCTTCGGCTGGGGCTTTTTCAGCCACAACAGCCGCCGGTTTGCTGACAGCAGCAGCCGGTGCAGCCTTGGCTGGGGCAGCACGGGCGGGCTCCGGCTTGGGCTCCGGCTTGCTCGGCACAGCCGGTGCTACCTCGGCAACCGCGGGCTCGAACTTGCCCTTGCCATGCAACTGATCCAGCAATGCTTCGAACTCGTCGTCGGTGATTTCATCACTGGCACTGGTGTTACTCGCAGGCGCAGCAGCCGCTGGCGTCGCCGGCTCGGTACTGGTGCTACCCACCGGCTCGAACTTGCCCTTGCCGTGCAGCTGATCGAGCAGTGCTTCGAATTCGTCGTCGGTAATCTCGTCACTGGCCGGCGCGACGACGACCTCGGGCTCCGGTGCGGCGCTGGCGGCACTGACCGAGAACTGGCCCTTGCCATGCAGTTGATCGAGCAACGACTCGAATTCATCGTCGGTGATTTCGTCGCCACCACCGCTGACCTGCGCGGCTGCCGGTTCGCTGTCTGACGACTGAACGGCTGCGAGCATCTGCTCGAACTCGGCATCGACGGCTTCGATCTGAGGCTTGGCAACAGTCGGGGGTTCGATCGGCACGGCCGGCTCGTCGGCGGAAGCAGGCTCTGCCAGGCGCGCCAATGCGGCCAGCAGCTCACGTGAAGCGGGAGTCGGTTCGACGCGCTCGCGAACCTGTCCAAACATCTCATTCACGGAATCGAGCGCCTGCAGAACGACATCCATCAATTCGGAGTCGACGCGACGTTCACCCTTGCGCAGGATGTCGAAGACGTTTTCAGCGATGTGGCAGCACTCCACCAGCTCGTGGAGCTGAAGAAATCCTGCACCGCCCTTTACCGTGTGGAACCCGCGAAAAATCGCATTGAGCAACGCCATGTCATCGGGGCTGCTTTCCAGCTCCACGAGTTGCTCGGACAATAGTTCGAGAATCTCGCCGGCCTCTACCAGGAAGTCCTGGAGGATTTCTTCATCGGCGTCGAAGCTCATATTCACTTCCCCTAAAAGCCCAGGCTTGAAAGCAGATCATCGACATCGTCCTGGCCGGAAACGACGTCTTCACGCATATCGGCATGCATCTGCGGACCTTCACCCTTGGAAGGCTCTTTTTCTTGTTTTTGCTGTTCCTGCTCGGCGCGCATCGCGTCCCGGTCATGCTGAATGCCGGCCACACGGTCGACCTGTCCAGCCATCAGCACGAGATTGAGCAGGTTGCTTTCGAGCTCGGTCACCAGGCGCGTAACGCGCTTGATCACCTGGCCGGTGAGATCCTGGAAATCCTGAGCCAGCATGATTTCGCTGAGGTTCTGCGACAGCTGGCTACCGTCATTCATGCTGCGCTGCAGGTACTGGTCGATACGCTTGACCAGCTCGCGGAACTGCTCGGCATTCATGTCGCGACGCATGAAGCGCTGCCAGTCGGCCGTCAGACTCTGCGCCTCGTAGCTGACATAGTTGACCAGCGGCGCGGACTCCTCGACGAGATCCATGGTGCGATTGGCGGCTTTCTCGGTCATTTCGACCACGTACGACAATCGATCAGTCGCGTCGGTGATGGGTGACGGATCACCGCCGGTCGCGCAGGTGTCCATCTCCAGCTTGACGATGGCGTTGTGCAGCTCGCGGGTGAGCTTGCCAACTTCCTGATAGAGCCCGTGATTGCGCACCTGATTGAGCTCATTGAACATCTGCGTCGCTTCATCGAAGCGGCCCTGTTGCAGACTTTCGATCAACTTGGGTGCATGCGCCTTCAGAGTCGCTTCGAACTCTGCCAGGCTTTGGTCTGCTTGCGTCATAGTGCCCTCGCGGCGTTGCTGCTTCAGCCGTTGACGCGCTCGAAGATCTTCTCGATCTTCTCCTTGAGCACCTGGGCAGTGAAAGGCTTGACCACATAGCCGTTAACTCCGGCCTGTGCCGCTTCGATGATCTGGTCGCGCTTGGCTTCAGCGGTCACCATCAGCACCGGCAGGTGCTTGAGGCGCTCGTCGGCGCGCACGGTGCGCAGCAGATCGATACCGCTCATGCCCGGCATGTTCCAGTCGGTCACGAGGAAGTCGAAGCTGCCGCTTTTGAGCATCGGCAGCGCAGTGGTGCCGTCATCCGCTTCGGCGGTGTTGGTGAACCCCAGATCACGCAGGAGGTTCTTGATGATTCGTCTCATCGTCGAGAAGTCATCGACAATGAGGATTTTCATGTTCTTGTCCAAGTCGACCTCCGTAAGTCCCAAAATGCCTCAGCAAACCGAGCACGTCATACCGCAAACAATCGTCAATTGGCGCGCCATTCGCCGAGGCGTGCACGCAAGCGCGCAGCACACTGGCTATGCAACTGGCTCACACGCGACTCGCTGACTCCCAGCACCTGCCCAATTTCCTTCAAGTTCAATTCTTCGTCGTAATACAGCGACAGCACCAGCTTCTCGCGCTCGGGCAGGTTGGCAATGGCATCAACCAGGGCCTGCTGAAAGCGTTCGTCTTCGAGATCACGAAACGGCTCAGGATGGAGACTTGCGGCGTCTTCCTGCAGCTCGCCGTGCTCCCCTTCCTGCAGCAGATCATCGAAGCTGAACAGACGACTGCCCAGCGTATCGCCGAGAATGCCGTAATACTCATCGAGACTTAGCTTAAGTTCGGCCGCAACCTCGTGATCTTTAGCGTCGCGCCCGGTTTTCGCCTCGATCGTCCGAATCGCCTCGCTGACCATGCGCGAATTGCGGTGCACGGAGCGCGGGGCCCAGTCGCCCTTTCGCACTTCGTCCAGCATCGTGCCGCGAATGCGGATACCGGCGTAGGTTTCAAAACTGGCGCCCTTGCCGGCGTCGTATTTCTTAGCTGCTTCCAGCAGTCCGATCATTCCAGCCTGAATCAGATCGTCGACCTGCACACTGGCAGGCAGACGCGCCAGCAGGTGGTAAGCGATTCGCTTGACCAACGGGGCGTACTGATCAATCAGGCGGTACTGCGCATCCTTTGCCTGAGCCTTGCTGTAATACATAGCGGATCCGGCACCTGTCATTCGTGGCTTTGTGAAGCGGGGCTGATGAGGCGCTCTACGAAGAATTCGAGATGACCGCGCGGCGTAGCGGGCAACGGCCAGGTATCGACCTTCTGCGCGATGGCCTTGAATGCCAGCGCGCACTTGGACCGCGGGTAGGCTTCGTAGACCGCACGCTGCTTCTGTACTGCCTTGCGTACGGCCTCATCGTAAGGCACGGCGCCGACATACTGCAGCGCCACGTCGAGAAAGCGCTCGGTGACCTTGGTCAACTTGGCAAACAGGTTGCGACCTTCCTGCGGGGCGTGAGCCATATTGGCCAGCACACGGAAGCGACTGATGCCGTAGTCACGATTGAGCAGTTTGATCAGCGCGTAAGCGTCGGTAATCGAGGTCGGTTCATCGGTCACGACCAGCAGTACCTCCTGCGCGGCGCGAACGAAGCTCACTACTGAGTCGCCGATACCTGCGGCGGTGTCGATGATCAGCACGTCGAGCTCGTCGCCCAGCTCACTGAACGCCTGGATCAATCCGGCGTGCTGCAGCGAAGACAGCTGCACCATGCTCTGCGTGCCGGATGCGGCTGGCACTACGCGGATGCCACCCGGCCCCTGGATCAGCACGTCGCGCAGATCACATTCACCGGCGATAACGTCGGCCAGGGTGCGCTTGGTGGTAAGCCCCAGCAACACGTCGACGTTGGCCAGGCCAAGGTCGGCGTCAAGCAACACCACACGCCGGCCGAGATCGGCCAGCGCCAGTGCCAGATTGACCGACACATTGGTCTTGCCGACGCCACCCTTGCCGCCGGTCACCGCAATCACCTGTACGGGATGCATTCCCATGTTCACATGCCTATATCTTGCTGGGGCCTTGCGGCCGGCGATGCGCCCGCATGGCACGCATCTGATTCATTCAGGTACTGCTCTCGCAGCATCATCCGGCCCGCCGTGACGAGCTGTTGTACAGCCCGGCGAACATATCGGCCATGGTTTCCTCGCTCGGTTCCTCGCCGGACTGCAAACTCACCGCGCGACTGACCAGCTGATGGCTGCGCGGCAGGTGCAGGTCGTCCGGAATCCGGGGGCCATCCGCGAGGTACGCTATCGGCAAATGCTGGCTGATCGTGAGGCCGAGTACATCACCGAGACTGCCGGCTTCATCCAGTTTGGTCAGGATACAACCAGCCAGGCCGCAGCGACGATAGTTGTGCCACGCCGCCTTGAGCACCTGGCTCTGACTGGTCGCGGCCAGCACCAGATAATTCTTCGATTTCACACCGCGGTCCGACAACGCTTCGAGCTGCATGCGCAGTGTCGGATCGCTGGCGGGCAGGCCAGCGGTGTCGATCAGGATCACGCGCTTGCGCGCCAGCGGAGCGAGCGTCTTGCTCAACGACTGGCTCGGATCGATCTGCAGCACTGGCACATCCAGGATGCGGCCAAGCGTCTTGAGCTGCTCCTGCGCGCCGATCCGATAATTGTCCATGCTGACCAGCGCGATGTTCTGCGCGCCATACTTCAATACGTAGCGTGCTGCGAGCTTGGCCAGAGTGGTGGTCTTGCCGACACCTGCCGGACCAACCAAGGCAATGACGCCACCCTCTTCCAGCGGTTCGGTCTTGCTGACCTTGATCGCCTGTGCCAGGTACGCCAGCACCATGCGCCATGCCTGGCGCGGCTCGGTGATACCCGCAACCTTTTCCAGCAGGCTGCGCGACAGCTCGGCCGGCAGGCCCAGGCGCTGCAGGCGGCGCCAGAGGCCAGCCTGTTGCGGACGACGGCTTTGTTCCTGGCCCCAGGCAATCGAGCCAAGCTGGACTTCGATCAGTTCGCGCAGACCATGCAGTTCCGACTGCATCGCCTCGATCGCGCGGGAATCGACCGCAGCAGCAGCTTCAGCCACGGCTGAAGGCTGTGGGATGCTCACGGCTGCGGGCTTCTCGTCAACCAGTTGACGATCCTGCATTTTCGCACGCGGGGCGGCGCTCAGCTCGGCGTGGGCATTGGCCAGACGCGCCTGGGTCTTGCGCAGCTCGGCTTCCAGCGCCGGATTGGGCTTGTTCGCGGCCGGAGCGGACTGCATCGGGTAATCGAGCACGGCAGTCAGCTCGACGCCGCCGGCCACCCGGCGATTGCCGATGATCACGGCATCGGCGCCCAGCTCGTCACGCACCATTTTCATGGCGATGCGCATATCGGCGGCGAAGAAACGTTTGACCTGCATGGCCTGTACCCTCGGTTAATTCTGACCCACCGTCGAGACGATGGTGACCTGCTTGTTGTCCGGTATTTCCTGGTAGGCCAGAACATGAATGTTCGGCACTGCCAGACGCGCGAATCTCGAAAGCATCGCCCGTACCGGGCCGGCTACCAGCAGAACTGCCGGCTTGCCGAGCATTTCTTGACGCTGTGCCGCTTCTACCAGAGACCTTTGCAACTTTTCGGCCATTCCTGGCTCCAGCAGAATTCCGTCTTCGGAACCTTGCCCGGCCTTCTGCAAGCTGTTGAGCAAGATCTGTTCCAACCGTGGCTCCAGCGTGATGACAGGCAGCTCCGGCTCTAGTCCCACAACGTTCTGCACGATTGCACGGGACAACGCCACCCGCACAGCCGCGACCATTGCGGCGGGATCTTGACTCTTCGCAGCGACGTTGGCGATGGCTTCGGCAATGGTGCGGATATCACGCACCGGCACCTGCTCCTGCAGCAGCGCCTGCAGCACCTTGAGCAGGGTGGAAAGCGAAACCATCCCCGGAACCAGTTCTTCGGCCAGCTTGGGCGAGCTTTTCGCCAGCAGCTGCAGCAGCTGTTGAACCTCTTCGTGGCCGAGCAGCTCATGGGCATGCTTGTGCAGCACCTGATTCAGATGTGTCGCGACCACGGTGCTGGCATCCACCACGGTATAGCCCAGCGACTGCGCCTGGTCACGCTGGCTGGCCTCGATCCACACCGCTTCCAGGCCGAACGCCGGGTCCCTGGCGCTAATGCCGTTCAGTGGGCCGAACACCTGTCCCGGGTTGATCGCCAACTCACGGTCCGGATACACCTCGGCTTCGGCCAGGCTGACACCCATCAGGGTCAACCGGTAGGCGTTGGGCAACAGGTCGAGGTTGTCACGGATATGCACCGAGGGCATGAGAAAGCCAAGATCCTGCGACAGCTTCTTGCGTACGCCCTTGATACGCGCCAGCAACTGACCACCCTGATTGCGGTCAACCAGCGGAATCAGCCGATAGCCGACCTCCAGTCCGACCATATCCACCGGGGTCACGTCATCCCAACCCAGCTCCTTGGTTTCCGCCGAGCGCTGGGCGGGCAGCATTTCCTGCTGCTTCTGCACTTCCTGCTCGGCTTTCTTCTCACCCTGCTTCTTGCGATGCCAGATCCAGTACGCACCCGCCGCAGCGGCAGCGCCAAGGCCGAGGAAGGACAGGTGCGGCATGCCGGGAACCAGTCCCATCGCAATCATGATCGCCGCAGCCACCGCGAGTGCCTTGGGCGAGGCGAACATCTGCCGCTGCACCTGCTGACCCATGTCCTCGGAGCTGGTGACGCGGGTCACCATGATCGCTGCCGCGGTGGACAGCAGCAGGGACGGGATCTGCGCAACCAGACCGTCACCGATAGTCAACAGGGCGTACACCTGGCCCGCTTCGCTGAAACTCATGCCGTGCTGGGCCATGCCGATACCGACACCGCCGATCAGGTTGATGAAGAGGATCAGCAGGCCGGCAATGGCGTCACCGCGCACGAACTTGCTCGCACCATCCATCGAGCCGTAGAAGTCTGCCTCGGACGAAACCTCGACACGGCGCTTCTTGGCTTCCTCCTGATCGATCAGGCCGGCGTTGAGGTCGGCGTCGATGGCCATCTGCTTGCCGGGCATGGCATCCAGGGTAAAGCGCGCACTGACCTCGGAAATACGTCCGGCGCCTTTGGTCACCACGACGAAGTTGATGATCATGAGGATCGCGAAAACCACGATACCAACCACGTAGTTGCCGCCGATCACCACGTTGCCGAAGGCCTCGATCACGTGACCGGCGGCGGAGCCACCTTCATGGCCGTTGATCAACACCACACGGGTCGACGCCACGTTCAGCGCCAGACGCATCAGGGTGGCGACCAGCAGAATGGTCGGGAACACGGCGAAATCCAGCGGCCGCAGCGCATAGACACTGACCAGCAGCACGACGATCGACAGCGCGATGTTGAAGGTGAATAGCAGATCCAGCAGGAACGGCGGCACCGACAACATCATCATGCCCATCATCACGAGCAGCAGCAGCGGCACGCCGAGGTTGCCGCGCCCCGCGCCCGTCAGGCCATTGCGAATATTGATGAGTTGCGTGCGATCCAACGTAGCCCCCGGCGTGCAGAACGAATTCTTGACGCAAAATGCGCCTCGCCCGGGTTATAGCAAGAAGGGGTCCAACTTCCTCGGCGCGCCCCAGAGCCCGCCGTACGGTTTTGGCCCGCCCTACAGGCGATACGGCAAAACTCGCGAACGCGACCGGCAACTGACAGTCACACTAGCACCGGCGACAGCCCGTCGCCGTTTGTGCAAAGGAGCTTTCAGATGAAACAGTGGATCATCGCCGCGCTGGCCGGCTGCACCGCCCTCGCCGCTCAAGCCGAAACACTGAGCGTCAAGGTCAACACCGTAAGCGCCCAGGGCATCGGCGAATCCGTCGGCAGCGTGAAGATCGAAAGCAGCGAGTACGGGCTGGTGTTCCAACCCGAACTAACCAGTCTGGAACCTGGCATTCACGGCTTCCACGTCCATGCCAAAGGCAGCTGCGAGCCTGCAGAGGTTGACGGCAAACTGACCCCGGCAGGTGCCGCGGGCGGTCACTGGGACCCGAAGAACAGCGGCAAGCACGGCGAGCCATGGGGTGACGGACATATGGGCGATCTTCCCGCGCTCTATGTCGACAGCGAAGGCAAGGCCAGCCAACCGGTGCTGGCTCCGCGCCTGAAGAGCCTTGGCGACATCAAGGGGCTGGCGCTGATGGTCCACCAGGGCGGCGACAACCACGCCGACCATCCGCAACCACTCGGCGGTGGCGGCGCACGGGTTGCCTGTGGCGTGATCGAGTAACCGCAGCGATACGCGGCGCGCTTCACGATGAGCCGCCGCGTGACGGTTCATTCGTCGCGACGCAGATCCGGCGGGATGGGCACGTCGTTCAACGGGTCCGGCCGACGCCCCTTGCCGGCGCGGTACTGACGCAACTGATAGACATAGGCCAGGACCTGCGCCACCGCCAGGTAAAGGCCGGCGGGAATTTCCTGATCCAGCTCGGTGGAGTAATACACCGCCCGCGCCAGCGCCGGCGACTCCAGCACCGTGACCTTGTGCTCTTGGGCAATCTCGCGAATCTTCAGCGCCACGAAGTCGCCGCCCTTGGCCACCAGCCGGGGCGCCCCGCCCTTGTCGCCGTCGTATTTCAGCGCGACAGCGAAGTGCGTCGGGTTGGTGATCACCACGTCAGCCTCGGGCACCGCCTGCATCATGCGCCGCTGCGCAGCCTCGCGCTGCAGCTGACGAATCCGCGATTTGACCTCCGGCTTGCCTTCCGAGTCCTTGTATTCGTCCTTGACCTCCTGCTTGGTCATCATCAGCTTCTGCTTGTTGTCCCAGAGCTGAAATGGCACATCCACCGCGGCGATGACGATCAGCCCGCAGGCCATCCACAAGGCACACCAGCCGACGATCTCCGCGCTGTGCATGATCGCCAGGTCCAACGGCTGCTTGGCGATTGACAGCAGGTCGTCCTGATAAGCCGAGAGCACCAGCAGCGCGACGCCGAGCACCACGAGGAATTTGCCCAGGGCCTTGAGCAGCTCAACCAGCGCCTTGGTGGAGAACATGCGTTTCAGCCCGGCAGCCGGGTTCATCCTGCTGACCTTCGGCGCCATGGCCTTGGCGGAAAACAGCCAGCCACCCAGCGAGACGGGCCCGACAATCGAGGCGATCAGCAACGCGATGAGCAGCGGCATGATGGCCTCCAGCGCCATCAGGCCGCTGCCCATCAACAAACGAACCATCGACCCTTCGTCGAGCAGCGTTTCCCGGCTCAGTTCGAAGGTGCCTTGCATCATTGCCATCAGGGTCTGCGCCAGACTCCCGCCGGAAGCCAGCAGCCCGCCGATGCCACCGAGCGTCACCGCGACCGTACTGAGCTCACGGGAGCGCGCAAGCTGCCCCTTCTCGCGAGATTCGCGCAGGCGTTTCTCTGTGGGTTCCTCGCTTTTGTCGGCGCCGCTTTCGCTCTCAGCCATGAGCGACCTCCGGCAGATACGGGAAGCAAGGCATCAGCGAGCACCCGCCAGCTCGCGCAGCATCAAGAGCGCCTCGCTGACGAAGATCTGGTACTGCGCGAAGATGTCGGCCATACCGATCCAGACAATGATCAGACCCAGCACCAGGGTCAGCGGAAAGCCGATGGAGAAGATATTCAGCTGCGGAGCGGCCCGCGTCATCAGACCGAACGCAAGATTGACCACCAGCAGCGCGGTGATCGCCGGCAGGACCAATAGCAGGCCCGCGCCCAGCACCCAGCCAAGTTTGCCCGCCACCTCCCAGAAATGATTGGTCGATAGCCCCCCGCCTACCGGCAGGGTGACAAAGCTCTCGGCGAGGATTTCAAGCACTACCAGATGGCCGTTGACCGAGAGAAACAGCAGGATCACCAGCATATTGAAGAACTGACCGAGCACCGGCACCGAGATGCCGTTGGCCGGATCGACCATCGAAGCGAAACCGAGGCCCATCTGCATCGCCAGCATCTGCCCGGACACGATGAAGACGTGGAAGAACAGCTGCAGGACAAAACCAAGCATGACGCCGATCAGCAGCTGTTCGGCAATCAGCAGCAGCGAGGCCAGGCTCAGCGATTCGACCACCGGCATTGGCGGCAATGTCGGCACCAGCACCAGCGCAATGGCCAGAGCCAGATAGAGCCGCACTCGAACCGGAACCAGCTGGGTGCCGATGATCGGCATGCTCATCAACAGCGCAGCGATGCGAAACAGCGGGAGCAGAAACTGCCCCACCCAGCCGCCGATCTGCGCATTGCTCAGCTCCAGCACGTTCGGCTATCCGATCAGCAGCGGGATGTTTTGGACCAGGTTCTGCGTGTACTCCATAAGCTCACGGACCAGCCAGGGACCGGCCCAGATCAGCGTCAACAGCATCACCAGCAGGCGCGGCAGGAAGCTCAGCGTCTGCTCGTTGATCTGGGTGGCCGCCTGGAACATGGCCACCACCAGGCCCACCAGCAGACTCGGTACGACCAGCACGCCGACGATCATCGCGGTCATCCACAGCCCTTCACGAAACAGGTCCACCGCTACTTCAGGAGTCATCTGCTTGCTTCCCTAAAGGGTGCCGAAGCTGCCGGCGAGAGTACCGATGATCAGCCCCCAGCCATCCACCAGGACGAACAACATGATCTTGAACGGCAACGAAATGATCAGCGGCGAGAGCATCATCATGCCCATTGCCATCAGCACGCTGGCCACCACCATGTCGATGATCAGAAACGGAATGAAGATCATGAAGCCGATCTGGAAGGCCGTCTTCAGCTCCGAAGTGACGAAGGCCGGCACCAGGATAGTCATTGGTGCGGCTTCCGGCGAAGCGATGTCGGTACGTCGCGAAAGCCTGACGAAAAGCTCCAGATCGCTCTCGCGGGTCTGCGCCAGCATGAAGTTCTTCAATGGCACCTCGGCGCGGGAGATTGCCTCCTGTGCCGGTATCTGCTCGCTGAGATAAGGCTGCAGCGCGTCCTGATTAATCCGGTCGAATACCGGCGCCATGATGAACAACGTGAGGAACAGCGTCAGGCCAATGAGAATCTGGTTCGACGGCGTCTGCTGCAGCCCCAGGGCCTGACGCAGAATGGAAAAGACGATGATGATCCGGGTGAAACTGGTCATCAGCATGACGAACGCCGGAATGAAGCTCAGCGCCGTCATGATCAGCAGAATCTGCAGGCTGACCGAGTATTCCTGCTGCCCTTCGGCGTCGGTAGTCAGCGTTATCGCAGGAATCGACAAGGGGTTGTTGCCCTGCGCCAGGATGCCGGACGGCTCCTGCGCCATGGCAAGCGGGCCGCACAGCATCAGCACCGCCACTAGCAGAATGCGCAACATCAAGGCTTGTCCTTGTGATCCTTGCCGAGCAGCTCCATCAGACGCTGGGCAAATTCGGGATTGGCCGGCTCGGCGTCAGGAAGATGCACTGGTTGCTGCATCACATGCAGCGGCGTGATACGGCCGCCACTCAGACCGATGAGTACCTGCTCGCTGCCAACCTGCACCAGCACCAGGCGCTCGCGCGGCCCTAGCGCCTGACTGGAAACCAACTTGATCACCTGGGTGCCGCGTGGGTTCATCTGCTGCACGCGACGCAACAGCCAGGCGAGCAGAAAGATCAGCCCGACCACCAGCAACAGGCCGAGCATCAGCTTGGTCAGCTGCGCACCCATATCGGTACTGCTCATGCTGGTGGCAGGCTCCGCAGCCAGCACCGGGAGCGCGACCAGGGCGCTCAGAAATGCAAGCGCACGCATGTCAACGCAGCTTCTTGATACGTTCGGTGGGGCTGATCACGTCAGTCAGCCGGATGCCGAACTTCTCGTTGACCACCACCACTTCGCCATGCGCGATGAGCGTTCCGTTGACCAGCACATCGAGCGGCTCACCGGCCAGGCGGTCCAGCTCGACCACCGAACCCTGGTTGAGCTGCAGCAGGTTGCGAATGCTGATCTCGGTGCTGCCGACCTCCATGGAAATCGAAACAGGGATATCCAGAATCACATCCAGATTCGGCCCTTCCAGCCCCAGCGGCACACCGGTGGCTTTCGGTGCACTGGCGAAATCTTCCAGCGGTGCGCGCGGCGCAGCCGGCGCCGCAGCAGCGGGCGCCTGGTTCAGCAGCGCATCGATGTCGTCCTGACTGGCATCACCAGCTTCGGCCAGGGCTGCCGCCCACTCATCAGCCAGCGCCTGCTCTTCGGGAGAAGTGTTGTCGTGTTCGTCTGCCATCGTTAATCCTCGATAGGCTCGAATTGAGTAAAGGGCTGGTTCAACGTGGGCGAACCACGGGTTCCAGCACCTGCAACGCCAGGTTGCCCTTGTGGGCACCCAGCTTGACCTTGAATGCCGGCATGCCATTGGCACGCATGATCATGTCTTCCGGCATTTCCACCGGGATCACGTCGCCGGGCTGCATGTTCAGAATGTCGCGCAGCTTGAGTTGCCGCCTGACGACGGTGGCGCCCAGCGGCACGTTGACGTCGAGAATGTCCTCGCGCAGGGCCTTGACCCAGCGCTCGTCCTGATCGCTGACGTCCGACTGGAAACCGGCGTCGAGCATTTCGCGGATTGGCTCGATCATCGAATAGGGCATGGTCACGTGCAGATCGCCGCCACCGCTGTCCAGCTCGATGTGGAAGGTGGAAACCACCACCACTTCGCTGGGGCTGACGATATTGGCCAGCGCCGGGTTCACTTCCGAGTTGACGTACTCGAAGTTGACGTCCAGTACCGCATGCCAGGCTTCCTTGAGATCGGCAAAGGCCTGATCCAGCACCATGCGCACCACGCGCAGCTCGGTCGGGGTGAACTCACGCCCCTCGATCTTGGCGTGGCGACCGTCGCCGCCGAAGAAGTTGTCCACCAGCTTGAACACCAGCTTGGCGTCGAGAATGAACAGCGCCGTGCCACGCAGCGGCTTCATCTTCACCAGATTGAGACTGGTCGGTACATACAGTGAATGCACGTACTCGCCGAATTTCATCACCTGGACACCACCGACCGACACATCGGCCGAACGGCGCAGCAGGTTGAACATGCTGATCCGGGTGTAACGGGCGAAACGCTCGTTGATCATTTCCAGCGTAGGCATGCGCCCACGCACGATGCGGTCCTGACTGGTCAGGTCGTAGCTTTTGATGGACCCCGGCTCGGAATCGCTTTCGGTATCCACCAGACCGTCGTCGACCCCGTGCAGGAGCGCATCGATCTCGTCTTGCGAGAGCAGGTCTTGAACAGCCATCTGGGCAGCCTTCTATTGCAATACGAAGTTGGTGAACAGCACTTGCTCGACGGCAAGCTTGCCAATTTCCTTCTGTGCCAGCTCCTGCACGCTGGCCGTCGCCTGCTGACGCAGCATCTCTTTGCCGACCGGCGTTTTCAATGCCTCGAAGTCCTGACTGGAGAACAGCATGACCAGGCGATTGCGCAGTAACGGCATATGCACTTTGAGGGCATCCAGCGCAGCCTGATCGCGGGACATCAACGCGATGCTGACCTGCATGTAGCGCTGCCGCCCGTTATGGCTGAAGTTGACCACGAAAGCCGGCATCAGCACTTCGTAGATAGCTGGCTGCTTGCCGGACACGGCTGCCGCCGCTTCCTGCGCCTTGCTGGCATCGAGGTCATCACCTTTACCCATGAAGTACAGCGTGCCGCCGATGGAAAGCCCCACGGCCACTAACATGGCGACCACGATCACGATGATGAGTTTCAACCGCCCCTTGCCTGCCGAAGCCGCTTCCGGCCCGGTTGGCGGCACTGCCGCTGGAGCCTGTTTCTTAGCCATGCCAAATATCCGTCATCAACAGCGTTTAGTTCTGGTTTTCTGAGTTAAGAGCAACAGCTGTGCCAACGCCTCGACACAGCCGCTGTACAAGGCTGCGTTACCGAGCCAACACCGTATCAGGAATCAAAGATTCATATGGCGGGGACTGGTGGTGCCCGACGCCTCGTAGCGACAGGCGGCAGAAAACCGACGCAGCACGCTGCGGCCACGTCGGCGCGAATCGGCGAGCGCCGATCCGACGGTCAAGCGTAGAAGTCGACCAGCCCGCGGTTCCCAGCGCTGCGATTGCCGGCAACCTCGCTGACACCCAGCTGGAGCTCGCCGTCGTCCGCCTCGCCTTCAGCCGAGGAACCACCACGGGAAGATCCACCATCGGCGCCACCCTGCCAGCCGCGGGCGAGCGACTGGTCGGAGACGTTGACGTCCATAAGGTTCATGCCCTGCTGGGTGAACATTTCACGCAAACGCTGCATCTGCCCTTCCAGCGCCTCGCGAACCCCGGCATGCGGACTGAGGAAGGTGACCTGGGCCTGGTCCTTGGTCAGGTCGATGCGCACTTCCATGCGGCCAAGCTCAGCGGGATCGAGCTGGATTTCGGCCGATTTGAGATTCTGGCTGGACAACCACATCACCCGGTCGACCACGGCCTCGCTCCAGCCAGCCTGCTGCATCTGTACCGGCTGACCTGGCACCAGCCCCGGCCGCTGCGCCTGCTGGACCTGCTGCGTGATCGCCTGGCTCAAGGGGTTGAGACGCGCTGCGGCCAGCTCACTGGCGCTGGAAGAGCGGCTTTCCTTGGGACCGTCGACTGCATCCAGGAGATCTTTCCCGGCCAGATCCAAGTCGGTTTCCTCGCTATCAGGCGACTCCTTGCCCGCCAGCAAAACGCTAGCGAAGCCATCATCCACCTCGGTCTTGGCCTGCGCATCGGCGAGCGGATTCTGCAATTGCTGAACTGGCTTCTGCACCCCGGCCGGCATTTCATCCGCGGCCTGCAAGCCGGTGATCAGCGGCTCATCCGCCACCTGCTCGGCTTCTCCTGAAATGAGGCCCGGGGTCAGCGGCAGCCCGACCAACAGCGTTTCAGCCGGCAGTTCCGCGGCAGGCTGAGCCTCGGTTTGCGCTACGAACTGCCCTCCCAACCCCAGCAGCAAAAGGGGATCGAGCTCGGCGCCCGGCAGCTCTTCGGAGGGGGCCTCCGACGGCAACGGATTGCCGCTTTCGGCAACCGCCGGCTTTCCGTCACTGGCGGCTTCGGCAGCCGGTTGCCCACCCTTGTCATCCACTGGCTTGTCACGACTGGTGTCGTTGCGTGCCTGGCGCTCGACCGGCTTGGTCTGGCGTTCCTTCGCATAAACGTCGGAAAAGCTGGAGCTGCCGCTATCCCGCCCCTCGCGTGGCGCGTCGGGAGCCTTGGTCGAAGCCTTGGCACGCGCATCGACTGAAGGAGTTTTGAGTAACAGGTCGGGGGAAACAGCCATGAGGTCATTCCGCTACGGATGGATCGTGGCAGTAGCAGAGCAAGTTTTGGGCCAGGGCGGAAGCAGCATGACCAGCGGTTCAGATCACGCCGATGTGCCTGTAGTTGCACTCAGCAGATCGTCATCAGGCGAACCGAGGCTACAAATGCGTCAGAGATTTGGCCGCTCAACCGTAGCGTTGACGCTCGGCCCGGAACAGGATGCCGATAATGGCGAATTCACGCTCGATGGAGGCAATCAGCGCGGGGGCCAAGGCAAGTTGCTCACCTCGCGCAGCGGTTTCCAGTTCCTGACAAAGCTCCGCCAGGAGCACCGCCCCCATATTGCTGCAACTACCCTTGAAGCTGTGTGCGGCGCGACGCAGAGTTTCCGCCTGCTCGGCCTGATAGGCCTGCCGCAGCAGGCGAACGCGCTCTTCGGAATCGGCAAGGAAGGTATCCAGCAGCGCCGGATATTCACTTTCCATGACGTCCTGCAGCGTGGCCAGCACAGCGCTGTCGAGATGAGTGTTGGACACCGACACCCTCCTGCTTGAAAGCGGCGGATTATGCATCAGGCCGCCAGACGAACTCCACGCTCAGGCCGCGGCCGTCCGACTGCCAGTCGAATCCGTCGCTCAACTGGCGCACCAGATACAGCCCGCGACCACTGAAACGATCACTACCCAGCTGACCCTGCAGCGCTCGCGTCACGTCGAACCCGGCACCGCTATCATCGATGGAAATGCGCAAGCGCCCGCCCTGGCTATCGGTGCTGATGGCCAGTTCCAGATGAACATATCCGTCCGCCAGCGCCTGCAGCCGCTGCTGACGCAGGTCGTAGTAGCGCTGGAAGCCTTCGGCGTCACGTTTCAGTGCCGAATCCAAGCCAAGCACCCCGTGCTCCAACGCATTGGAGTACAGCTCGCCCAGCACTGCGTAGATCGCACCCGCACGCGGGCGCAGCTGGTTGACCTGCAGAAGCAGTTGCAACAGCATCGGTAACGGATTCCCGCTACGCAGACTCTCGGCGCGCAACTCGAGCCGCACCGACCAGTCCATGGGCCGCGAACGATGCGCAGTAGCCGGCGCAACCAGCGGCATTGCCATCGCCTCATCGGTGACCACGACCTCAACCAGGCTGAGGTCGTCGTGCTGCTGACCATGGAAATCCAGCAGCGCCTGCTCGATCTCATCAAAGAGCTGCGCCGGATCGCGATTGGCAGTCAGCGCAGCCAGCAAGCGCTGTTCGCCAAACAGTTCATCGTCGGCGTTGCGACTCTCCACCACGCCATCGGACAGCAATAGCAGTCGGTCGCCGGGTGCCAGCGGGTAATGCTCGAACTTGTCGTCGAGCGCCGCAGCAGAGACCACCCCCAACGGCAGATGCCGCGACACCAGAGCGGTGCGCTGGCCATTGGCACCTATCAGGTAACCATCCGGCAACCCACCGTTCCACACACGCAGGCTGCCCTGCTTGGGATTGATGTCGAGCAACATCGCGCAGCAGAACATTTCCACCGGGAGGATCTGCTTGAGCTTGGCGTTCATCTCACGAAGGATATCGGCGCCGGAGTAGCCCTTGGCGGCCATCCCGTAGAAAGTCTCTGCCAGCGGCATGGCACCAATGGCCGCGGGCAGACCATGCCCGGTGAAATCGCCGAGCAGGACGAACATCTGCCCTGCCGGCGCCTGGGCCGCCAGTAGCAGGTCACCATTGAACAGGGCTTGCGGCGATTGGCGATAACGGATATTCGGCGCGCTCAGGCAACCGGCATGGGCAACCTTGTCGAAGATCGCCTTGGCCGCCCGGTGCTCGGCGAGCAGTTGCTGGTTGCGCCTGGCAATCAGGTCGCGCTGCTCGAGCACCGTCGCCTGGAGTCGGCGCAGGCGGTGCATGGCCTGGATCTTGGCTTCGAGAATGATCGGGTTGTAAGGCTTGGCAATGAAGTCGTCGCCACCTGCTTCCAGGCACTGCACCAGCGCTTCGTTTTCTGTCAGCGAAGTCAGAAAGATGATCGGCACCAGCTCATCACCGGCGAGCTGCTTGATCCGTCGTGCTGCCTCGAAACCGTCCATCACCGGCATCAGGGCATCCATCAGCACCAGCTGTGGCCGCTCCTGCTGGAACAGCTCGACCGCCTCCTGACCATCCGCCGCGGTAAGTACCCGATGTCCCTGCCTGGTAACGATCGTTGAAAGCAGCATTCGATCGACCGGGCTGTCCTCGGCGATCAGAATCGACAGCCGCATGGGCATGTCAGGCAATCACGAACAGTTGTTCGAAGTTGGATACCGAAAGAATCTTGCGAACATCAGGGCTGCAATTGAGCAGACGAATGTCGGCCTCATCGCCGCCGGCGTGGTCACGCAGCAACAGCAGCATGCCCAGCGCGGAGCTGTCCATGTAGGTGGTGCCCTGCAGATTCACCACGTAACGCTGAGGGTTCACGTCCTGACGCTGATAAGCATCGCGGAAGGCCTGATGCGCATTGAAGTCGAAGCGTCCGCTAATGGAAATGGTCAGCTCCTGCCCATCCACCGAAGGCTGCGAGTTAATGGTCATGTGGCACTCCCTGATCCGGAACGTCTTGAGGCCGCGCGCATTGGCAGCCGTCGCTTAAGCGTAGTGACAGCCGTATTCGGGCTGGATGTGCAGCGACCGTACCGGGCCGGATCGAACGTCTATCCAGGGTCGATGGTCGCTGCGTGGAAAACGGGTGAAGATTTATCATTCAAGCTACAACACGGCAAGCACGAATCCGGCCGGATCGCGCCGAAGCATGGCAGGCGTGGTCATAGGTCGCGAGCACGCCCGGCAAGCCGCTGAGCGAATTCGTCGAGCAACTTTTGTTCACGTTTGTCTGCCGCGATGCGCGCCTCGCGCTGATAGCTTTCGATCAGCTTGCTCAGGCCTTCCACGCGCGCATGCTTTTGATGCCACTGTTGACGGACCTTGAGCAGATTGTCGCGATACCAGTTGACGCTGCGCTGCTGCTGGCCGATGGCCGACTCCAGCTGCGACAGAAAACGCTGGTAGTTCATCAGCCACTGACCGGAAACGCCTTGGCTACCCTGCTGCATCCACTGTTGCTGATAATCGCGAAAGTACTGATCGAGCTCGGCGAGTTTGGTTTCAGCCTGCGCGAGCTGCGTCTGCGCCTGCCCCAGCAGGCGCGCGGCATCACGTTCCGCGCGCTCGGCCATTTCGATGACCGGCGCCAGGCGCGCCGCTCGACTGGCCGCCATCGGTTAGCCCGCCTGCCGTGGACTGAAGACCGCAGCCAGTTGCGCGGCACTCTGGTCCAGGTTTTCGCTTTCATCGAGCCCCTGGCGCAGATAGCGGACCATTTCAGCCTGCCGCGCAATCGCCATGTCGGTTTCCGGATCGCCACCCGGCACGTAGGCACCGACGCTGATCAGGTCGCGGCTCTGCTGATAGCGCGACCACAACTGCTTGAAGCGCTGCGAAGCGCGCACGTGATCGGCGCTCACCACCTGCGGCATGACCCGGCTGATGGAGGCCTCGATATCGATGGCCGGGTAGTGGCCTTCCTCGGCCAGCCGGCGCGACAGCACAATGTGCCCGTCAAGGACCCCACGAGCGGCGTCGGCGATCGGGTCCTGCTGGTCATCGCCTTCCGACAGCACGGTATAGAACGCCGTGATGGAACCACCGCCCTGCTCGGCATTGCCGGCGCGCTCGACCAGACTGGGCAGCTTGGCGAACACCGACGGCGGGTATCCCTTGGTCGCCGGGGGTTCACCGATGGCCAGGGCGATCTCACGCTGGGCCTGGGCGTAACGCGTCAGCGAATCCATCAGCAGCAACACGTTCTTGCCCTTGTCGCGAAAATACTCGGCGATTCGTGTGCAATATTGCGCGGCACGCAGCCGCATCAGCGGCGCCTCGTCGGCCGGCGACGCGACTACCACCGAACGCTTGATGCTCTCCTCGCCGAGGATGTTCTCGATGAACTCCTTGACCTCGCGGCCGCGCTCACCAATCAGCCCGACCACGATGATGTCGGCCTCGGTGAAGCGGGTCATCATGCCCAGCAGCACCGACTTGCCGACACCGGTGCCGGCGAACAGACCGAGACGCTGACCGCGCCCGACCGTCAACAGGCCATTGATGCTGCGGATGCCGACATCCAGCGGTTCACTGATCGGATGGCGCTTGAGCGGGTTGATCACCGGCCCATCCATTGGCACCCAGTCCTCGGCCTTCATGCCGCCCTTGCCATCCAGCGCGCGCCCTGCCCCGTCGAGCACGCGACCGAGCATGGACATGCCCATGGGCAGCCGCCCGGTATTGAGCAACGGCACGACCCGTGCGCCAGGTGCGATGCCCGCCAGGCTGCCGACCGGCATCAGATACAGCTTGCCGCTGGAAAAGCCCATCACCTCGGCCTCGACCTCGGTGGGATGATAGCTATCGTCGTTGATCACCAGGCAGCGGCTACCGACTGCCGCGCGCAGGCCTTCCGCCTCGAGCGTGAGGCCGACCATGCGCAACAAGCGTCCTTCCAGCAGCGGCTGGCTGGGCAAATTGATCGCTGCGCGATAAGCCTCGAAACGTTTGGCGAAGCTGACCCGCTCAAGGCGCATCGGAAACATCCAGATCGATCGTCAGATCCGCCGGCGGTGGATGAGTGGCATTTTCGCGCTGTTGCTCGAACAGCTGCTTGATGGCCTGGGTGAGGCGCGTTTCGATGCTGGCATCGATCCGGCTGTGTTCGGTTTCGATATGGCAGCCGCCAGGCAGCAGGCTGCTGTCCTCGAGAATGCGCCAGCTTTCCTCGTGCCGCTCACGCAGTGCCTTGATCAGCTCGAAGTCCTGCGGATTGACGTGAATGCGCACGTTGCTGGCACCCATGGGCAACAGCTTCAGCGCTTCGCGTAGCACTTGGCGGATCTGGCTGGAATCGATCAGCAGATCGCGCTGGATCACTTCGCGCGCCATATGGCTGACCAGCGTGGCCATCGCATGTTCGAGGTTGCGATCCTGATCGGCGATCGGGTCGAGCAATTGACCCATCAGCCGCTCCAGACTTTCCACGCGAGGCGCCAGCGCCGCGTCGGCTTCCTGACGGGCCTTTAGCTGCCCGGCGTGAAAACCGTCCTTCTCGCCGGTGCCGAAGCCCTCGTTGTAAGCCTGCTGGCGGATCGCCTCGAGCTCGTCGAGCGTCAGCGGTTTGACTTCCTCGACCGGAACGTCCTCGCTGCGCGCCAACTCCTCGACCGGTTGCTCCACGACCGCCGCCGCAGGCACCAGCTGTTCTTCACCTTGCGGATCGAAACTGGGCAAAGACCAGCGATCGAACAAACTGACGTCCTTCGCGCGAATGAGGTCGCTGGGGTTGTCCTTGGCCATGTGTAGGGTTCGTACCTGCTTAGATCATCTCTTCGCCGCCCTTGGAGCCCAGGACGATTTCCCCGGCTTCGGCCATGCGGCGAGCAATGGTGAGGATTTCCTTCTGCGCGTTTTCGACATCGCTGACGCGCACCGGTCCCTTGGCTTCCAGATCGTCGCGCAGCAGCTCGCCGGCGCGCTTGGACATGTTCTTGAAGACCTTCTCCTTGATGCCGTCGTCGGCGCCCTTGAGCGCCATCACCAGCACGTCGGAGGATACCTCACGCAGCAGCACCTGAATGCCACGGTCGTCGACTTCGGCAAGGTTGTCGAAGACGAACATAAGGTCTTCGATCTGGCTGGACAGATCCTCGTCCACGTCGCGAATCGCGTCCATCAGCTGGCCTTCGATGGAGCTGTCCAGGTAGTTCATGATGTCGGCGGCACGCTTCACGCCACCCAGGCTGGCCCGGCTGGTGTTGGTGCTACCGGAGAACTGTTTCTCCAGAATCAGGTTCAGCTCCTTCAGGGCAGCGGGCTGCACGGTATTGAGCGAGGAAACGCGCAGCACGATATCCAGCCGCACCTTGTGGTCGAAATGCGACAACACCTCGCCGGCCTGATCCGGGTCGAGGTAGGCAACCACGATGGCCTGGATCTGTGGGTGCTCGTAGCGGATCACATCGGCCACCGCCCGTGGCTCCATCCACTTGAGGCTGTCCAGCCCGCTGGTATTGCCGCCCAGCAGGATACGATCGATCAGGCCGCCCGCCTTGTCCTCACCGAGGGCCTGGGTGAGCATCTTGCGGATATAGCCATCGGAGCCGACACCCAGGCTGGTCTGATCGCCGACGATCTCGACAAACTCGCTCATCACCTGTTCGATCTGCGTCTTCTGCACATTGCGCATCTGCGCCATGGCGGTGCCGACCCGCTGCACCTCCTTCGGACCGAGATGGCGCAGAACCTGCGCGGCATCGGTTTCACCCAGCGAGAGCAGCAGGATGGCTGCCTTGTCGACCTTGTTGAGCTTGGCGGGAAGTCGATTGTCATTCATCAGCGTTGATCCACTCTTTCACCACCTGGGCTACCCGTCCCGGGTCATCGGCCACCAGGTTCTTGATCGCATTCAGCTGGGCTTCATATCCCTCGCTGGGGCTTGGCAACAGGATGTTCTGCGGGCCACTCAGGCTGACCCGGTCATTCGACAGGCCGGATTCCAGGCCTTCCTCGTCACCCAGATCACCCGGACCATTGGCGACTTGCAGCTCCTTGCCACTGGAGGGATTGGTCAGGCTCTTGAGCACCGGACGCAGCACACCGAACACCAGCACGAGGATGAACAGCACGCCGAGCACCTGCTTGACGACATCCCAGAACCAGGGTTGCGAGTAGAACGGAGTCTCTTCGAAGGTTTCGCCAAAACTGTCCGCCACGAAGGCCGTGTTGATCACGCTGACGCTGTCGCCGCGGCTTGCATCGAAGCCTACCGAGTCCTGCACGAGGCGGGTAAAGCGCGCCAGATCGTCTGCAGTCCAGGGCACGCGAACCATCTCGCCGGCCGCATTCAGCGTCATCTGATCGTCAACCACCACGGCTACCGACAGGCGACGCAGGCGACCATGCTGTTGTTTGGTATAGCTGATGGAGCGGTCGAGCTCGTAATTTCGCGTGGCCTGCTCACGCTTGTCCGCCGGGAACGGTGCGAGCATCGGCTGGCCCGTTGCCGGGTCCATGATCTGCTGACCATTGGCATCCAGCAGCGGTTGACCAGGGGCCACAGCACCAGCAGCAGCGGCGGCCTGATTGGCCTGTTCAGGCGCAGCGGCCGGTCCAGGTGGCTGATTGCTCAGCGCGCCCGGCACGCCCTGCGGCGGCAGGCTGCTCTGACGTTGCTCGTTGACGCTCTGCTCGCTGCGCAGCGCCGGCTGATCGGGGTTGAAAGTCTCCGAGGTGGACTCGACCGCGCTGAAGTCCACATCCGCCGAGACTTCAGCCTTGTAGCGGCCGCTGCCGAGCACCGGCTGCAGGATGTTGTGCACGCGCTGGGTGTAGAGGCTCTCCATGCGACGGCTGTAGTCGAACTGCTTGCCGGCCATGCTCAACTCGGTCAGCTCCTGCTGATCGGACAGCAAGTTGCCCTTCTGATCCACCACGGTGATCTGCGACTTGTTCAGTTCCGGCACGCTGGTCGCCACCAGGTTGATGATCGCCATCACCTGGCTCGGCTCCAGTGCGCGGCCGGGATACAGCTCGACCAGCACCGAAGCGCTTGGCTTGCGCTCGTCACGGACGAACACCGAGCTTTTCGGAATGGCCAGGTGCACGCGGGCACCCTTGACGTTGTTCAGGCTGGAGATGGTCCGGCCCAGTTCGCCTTCGAGGCCGCGACGATAACGGGTCGCTTCCATGAACTGGCTGGTGCCGAGGCCCTGATCCTTGTCAAGAATCTCGAAACCGATATTGCTGTCGGCCGGCGCGATGCCCGCACTGGCCAGCTTGAGACGAGCGCGCGCAAGATCGTTGGCCTTGACCAGCAGGGCACCGGAATTGGGTTCGACGGTATAGGCAATATCCGCAGCGGCGAGGGTTTCCATCACCTGGTTGGCATCCATCCCCGCCAGGCTGCCGAGCAACGGGCGATAGTCGGGCTGCTGCGACCAGAGAACCACGGCAAAACCGATCGCCACGCTGGCCGCCAGACCGACCAACAGGCCAACCTGCCGCAGCATCGACATATCCGACAGGTTTTCCAGAAAGGACAGGCCCAGCAAGGGCTTCTTGGCATCCTCGGCGGTAGTCGGCACCGGAACGTTGCTCAACGCTTCAGCCATGATTCAATCCACCTCACACCGGCATCTGCATGATGTCTTGGTAAGCCTGAACCAGTTTGTTACGCACCTGGGTCATGGCCTGAAAGGAAACGCTGGCCTTCTGCGAGGCGATCATCACTTCGGTCAGGTCGACACCGCCCTGCCCCATTTCGAAGGCAGACGAAATCTGGCTCGAAACCTGCTGGGTTTCGTGAACCTTGTTCACCGCCTGGCCAAGCATGTCGGAGAAGCTCGGAGCGCCGACCTCTTGGGTCTGGACCTCCGGCTTGCTGCGCGCCATTGCATCGGTCTGCATGGCCCGCATTTCCAGCATCAAGCGATTGAATTGAACACCCTGACTCATCTAACCCTCCAACAGCTGCGGTTTTTTTGACGCTTCGCAGCAGGCAAAGACTAGATAGCAACAAGGGTGCCAGATTGCAGCGCATCGCCCTGGTACGGCGATGACCTGCACCCTGGCTGGCGACTGTTACGTCCGATGCACTCGCGGCTGTACCGCGACGCAGCCCGCAGAGGCCAATAGGCTTGTACGCCAGGTTCGCCGTTGCGCACCGCCGCATCTTTAATAAGTAGAAAGCAAAATGACTGAGATCAGCCGCACCGCCTTGCGCCCCCTGAGCGATAGTTCGCCCTCGACCATCGTGGCTGGTTTCATTGCCATGCTCACCGGCTATACCAGCTCGCTGGTACTGATGTTCCAGGCTGGCCAGGCAGCAGGTCTGAGTGCGGCGCAGATTTCATCGTGGATCTGGGCGTTGTCGATCGGCATGGCCATCTGCAGCGTTGGCCTGTCACTGCGCTTTCGCACCCCGGTGGTGGTCGCCTGGTCGACTCCTGGTGCTGCGCTGCTGATTACCAGCCTGCCTGGCGTGCCGTACGGCGAAGCGATCGGCGCGTTCATCTTCGCTTCGGCACTGATTGCCCTGTGCGGCCTGACCGGCAGTTTCGAGCGACTGATGCGGCGTGTGCCGGCATCGTTGGCCGCCGCGCTGTTGGCGGGCGTGCTGTTCAATATCGGCATCGAGATATTCAAGGCTGTGGAGGTCCAGCCGGCGCTGGTGCTCGGGATGTTCTTCAGCTACCTGCTGGCCAAACGGCTGCAGCCACGCTACGCCGTGCTCGCCGCGCTACTGGTCGGCTGCCTGATCGCCGGCGTCTCCGGTTTGCTGGATTTTCAGCGTTTCAGTCTGCAGCTGGCGATTCCGGTATGGACCACGCCAGCACTGTCCTTTGCCGCCATTTTCAGCATCGGCATTCCGCTGTTCGTCATTGCCATGGCCTCGCAGAATATGCCTGGGCTGGCTGTGCTACGAGCCGAGGGCTATCAGGTACCCGCGTCGCCGCTGATCTCGACGACAGGTATCGCTTCGGTGTTGCTGGCACCCTTCGGTTCCCACGGCATCCATCTGGCGGCGATCACGATGGCGATCTGCGCGGGTCCTGAAGCCCACCCCGATCCAAACAAACGCTATACGGCGGCTGCCTGGTGCGGCGTTTTCTACGGAATCGCCGGGATCTTCGGCGCAACCCTGGCGGCGTTGTTCGCCGCCTTTCCGGCGGCGCTGGTGTTGTCGGTCGCCGCACTGGCGCTGCTCGGCTCCATCGGCTCAGGCCTGACCCAGGCCATGCAGCAACCCAGCGAGCGCGAAGCGGCGCTGATCACCTTCATGGTGACGGCGTCGGGGCTGACCCTGTTCGGAATCGGCGCGGCGCTCTGGGGGCTGATTGCGGGGGTGTTGACGTTGGTGATTCTGAGCCGCCGCAGCTAGGCCGCGTCAAAAGTGTTGCCCGGCCCAGAGAAGGCCGGGCCAGGCTCGCTAGATCGCCGTCGCACCACCATCCACCGCCAACGCTTGGCCGGTAGTGAACGCTGCACCATCGCAGCACAGGTACAACACTGCGGCGGCGATCTCCTCGACCTTACCGATGCGCCCGACCGGGTGCATCGCGGCGGCGAACTCAGCCTTGCGCGGATCGGCCTCGTAGGCGCGGCGGAACATGTCGGTATCGATCACCGCCGGGCATACGGCATTCACACGAATCTTTTTCTTGGCGTACTCGATTGCCGCCGACTTGGTCAGGCCGATCACCGCGTGCTTGGACGCCGCATAGATACTCATCTTCGGCGCGGCGCCCAGCCCCGCGACCGACGCGGTATTGACGATGGCACCTCCGCCCTGCGCGAGCATCACCGGCAACTGATGCTTCATGCACAGCCACACGCCCTTGACGTTGACACCCATGATCGCGTCGAACTCCGCCTCACTGCCTTCGGCCAACCGACCCTGCTCGATCTCGATCCCGGCGTTGTTGAATGCGTAATCGAGCCGACCGAATTGCGCCAGCACTTGCTCGATGAGCGCCTTGACCTCGGCATCGCGCGTCACGTCGCAGCGTACGGCGAACGCCTCACCGCCAGCGGCACGAATGCTTTCTGCACCGTCACGGATGCCGGCCTCATCGATGTCCGCCAGCACCACCTTGAGACCCTGCTCGGCGAACGCCTGCGCGGTAGCGCGACCGATACCTGCCGCTGCGCCGGTTACCAGGGCGACCTGCCCGGAGAATGTCATGCTCATGATTGTTCTTCCCGAAGAATTCGACTCGCCTTGTGGCCGCGAAATGACCACATAAGGCTTCCCGGTCGAACTTATACCGTTATGCGCTCGCGCATTTAACTGCCGCCACGGTCATATCACCGAACTGGATGCCCGTGCATTCCAGTGCCCTCGCATTCCTTGCGATGCAGAGCCAAGCGGGCTAAACCAAACCTTTCGCATACACGAGGCTTATTTCATGACCCTGCTCAACCAGCAATTCCTGCTAGCCCAGCGGCCGATCGGTGCGCCGACCCGGGAAACCTTCGACTACGTCGAGAAGCCGGTGAGCGAGCCTGGCCCGAATCAGATCTTGGTCAAGGTCGAGTACCTGTCCATCGATCCTGCCATGCGCGGCTGGATGAACGATGCCAAGTCCTATATTCCGCCGGTTGGCATCGGCGAAGTGATGCGCGCGCTGGGCGTCGGCAAGGTGATCGCCTCGCAGCACCCGGACTACAAGGAAGGCGACTACGTAAACGGTGCCCTGGGCGTGCAGGCGTACTACCTGGGCGAGCCGAAAGGTTTCTATAAAGTCGACCCACAGCAGGCGCCCTTACCGCGCTACCTGTCGGCGCTGGGCATGACCGGTATGACCGCCTACTTCGCGCTGCTTTCAGTCGGTCAGCCCAAGGCCGGCGAAACCGTGGTGATATCCGGCGCCGCCGGCGCAGTCGGCAGCATCGCCGGGCAGATCGCCAAGCTCAAAGGCTGCCGCGTGGTGGGCATCGCCGGCGGCGCGGACAAATGCCGCTTTCTTACCGAGAAGCTCGGCTTCGACGGTGCCATCGACTACAAGAACGAGGATCTGGCGGCTGGCTTGAAGCGCGAATGCCCGAAAGGCGTGGACGTGTACTTCGACAACGTCGGCGGCGACATCCTAGATACCGTGCTGCAACGCATCAGCGTCGGCGCGCGGGTAGTGATCTGCGGCGCCATCAGCCAGTACAACAACAAGGAAGCGGTGAAGGGGCCGTCCAACTACCTGTCGCTGCTGGTCAACCGCGCGCGGATGGAAGGTATGGTGGTAACCGACTACGTTTCGCGCTATTCCGAGGCAATGCGCGACATGGCCGAATGGCTCGCGAGCGGCCAACTGAAGAGCAAGGAAGACATCATCGAGGGGCTACAGACCTTCCCGGATACGCTGATGAAGCTGTTTACCGGCGGCAACTTCGGCAAGCTGGTGCTCAAGGTCAGCTGAGCACCTGTCCGCTGCGTCAAAAAGGCTGAGCCGTGAGGCCCAGCCTTTTTTCGTCATGCCAGTTCGGCCACCACGGCTGCCAGCGCTCGCGCCGGATCGGCCGCCTGCGCGATCGGCCGGCCGATCACCAGATAATCAGAGCCTGCTGCCATAGCCTGGGCTGGCGTGAGAATGCGCCGCTGATCGTCCTGCGCACTACCGGCCGGGCGGATGCCGGGGGTGACCAGCTGCAGTGCCGGGTACTGCGCCTTGAGCGGTACTGCCTCCTGCGCCGAACAAACCAACCCGTCGAGTCCCGCTTGCGCTGCCAGCCCAGCGAGCCGCAATACCTGCTCCTGCGGCGCAACGTCCAGACCGATGCCGGCGAGATCGTCCTGCTCCATGCTGGTCAGCACCGTCACGCCAATCAGTAGCGGCGCGGGTCCGGCCATACCGGAAAGCGTTTCACGGCACGCCGCCATCATCCGCAGCCCGCCGGAGCAGTGCACATTGACCATCCACACACCCAGCTCGGCAGCGGCCTTCACCGCCATCGCGGTGGTGTTGGGAATGTCGTGAAACTTGAGATCGAGGAACACCTCGAAGCCCATTCCCTGCAGTGCCTCGACCACCGCCGGACCACAACGCGTGAACAGCTCCTTGCCGACCTTGACCCGGCACAGCTTGGGATCGAGCTGCCGCGCCAATGCCAACGCGGCATCGCGAGAGGGGAAATCGAGCGCTACGATAATCGGAGTCTGGCAGGTCATGACACGTCCTCGGAAAAGTCGGCGCGCATTGTCGCAGAAAACACCGAGCGCGACGAAAGCCCTCACACAAGGTCAAAATCCATGCAGGAGCTTGACCCGGATTGGTGACCCCACGTGCGCGCCGCCGTAAAGTGCACAACAGGTCGCAGCTCGAGCGCCCCATCAACCACTCGCCTGGAGAAACAGCATGCCCTGGTATTTCTGGCTGATTCTGCTCGTCGCACTCGGATCGATTGTCGGCAGTCTGCTGATGCTGCGCTCGACCGCACGCAAGATCCCGTTAACCGAAGAACAAAAGAAACGCATTGCCCAGCGCAATGCCGAAGCGGATGCGCAGGAATCGCGTGATCGATAACCCGGCCCCGTGCACCTGACACGAGTTTTCGCTAGCCAGTAGTGGCTTAAGGCCTTCATAACCGCGATCATTGCAGTTCTAGTAAGGACCCCCGCATGCACGCTCCTTCCAATGGCAACGGCCCGATGAAGCCGAAGGCCAGAACACTGTTCGCCCGACGTATCCTGCCCAGCATGGTTGCGCTACTCGTCGCCGCACTGGTTGCAGCAGCGCTTGCGCTTATCAACATAGCTCGGCATATCGACCGGGATGCATTGGCACAGAGTCAGTTCCTCGCCAGCAAGGCGCTGCAGGCCCAGCACGACTGGATGAATCGCTCCATCGTCGATTACGCCTTCTGGGGTGACGCCTACAGGCATCTCAACGGGCAGCCCGATACGGATTGGGCATACACACAGGCCAACCTCGGCCCCTCGCTTTACAAGGATTTCGATTACGAAGCGGTACTGGTGATAAATCCGGATGGCGAAACGGCCTACTCGGTAGTCCGTGGCAAATTGCAGCCGGTAGACAGCCGCGAGTACCTGCAGGGCGGCTTGCCGGAGCTGTTGGCGCGCGCCCGCACCGCGGTGGAAGAGGATGTCGGCGTGTCCTCGCTACTGTGGTCAGAAGGCCAGCCAGCACTGGTCGCCGCGGCGGTGCTGAGCACAGGCGGCGCCAACGTCGAGGAGATCGACGGCCCCTCATCTATTCTGCTCTTCGTCGACCTGCTGGATGCAGCGCGGCTGGAAGAAATCGGCGCGCAGTATGCAATCGAGCATCTGCGTTTGGCCGGCGGTCTGGCGCCACTGGATGGTCCCAGCATCGCGCAGACGATGGAGAACGGCTCAGCCATCCACTTCACCTGGACCGCCCCCCAACCTGGTCGCCTATTGCTCTGGGTAACCCTGCCAATTCTGGCAGCGGTCGCGCTCGGTCTGGGATTGCTGGCCTGGCTACTGATGCGCCACGCCCTGCGCTCCATGCATCTGCTTGATGTCAGCTACGCACGGCTCGCAGCCAGCCGAAGCGCGTTAGCCGAAAGCGAAGAACGCTTTCGCGATGTCGCCGAGGCGGCTTCCGACTGGATCTGGGAGACCGATGACCAGGCGCGGCTGACGTTTCTCTCCAACCGCTTTCGGCAAATCACCGGCCATGAACCCAGACAGTGGCTAGGCCGCCCCTTGCTGGAGCTGCTGATTTCCGACAGCGCAGCCCTGCACAGCTGGCTCGAAGCACCGGAGATTACACCGCTGCGCAGCAGCTATCGGGCAGCAGACGGTTGTGAGCGCTTTTGCCGGCTGGCGGCCCGCAGCATTCAGCATGACGGCAAGCTGGTCGGCTACCGCGGCACGGCCAGCGACGTCACCGAGGAAACCAAGGCGCAGGCGCGAATCCAGTACCTTTCGCAGCACGACCCGCTGACCGGCCTGCCCAACCGCAGCCGGCTGCGTGACTACCTGGAGCAGAACCTGGCATCACTGCGCAGCGGCTCGACGATGACGCTGCTTTACATCGATCTGGATCGTTTCAAGCCGGTGAACGACACCCTGGGCCATGCGGCGGGTGATGAGGTACTGATGGGCGTAGCCTCGCGGCTACGCGAACGCACACGCGACGGCGATCTGGTGGCGCGCCTGGGTGGTGACGAGTTCGTCGTCGCGTTGCATCGCATGAGCGAAGACGAAGACATCGACCGGCTGTGCAACCGCATCATCGAGGCGCTCAGCGCGCCGTTCGCCTATGAGAACCATCAGATCAGTATCGGCGCCAGCATCGGTGTGGCTCTGGCGCCTATGGATGCGACCCAGGCCAACGAACTACTGCGCTGCGCCGACATCGCCCTGTATCAGGCCAAGGATGCCGGCCGTGGAACCTGGCGCGCCTATGGGCGGGACATGGACCAGCGGCTGCATGAACGACTCAGGCGCGAGGAGCAACTGCGCGTTGCGATCGCCGAACAGCACCTGGAAGTCCATTATCAGCCGCGCTACCTGAGCCAGGGCATGCGGATCATCGGCGCCGAGGCGTTGGTTCGCTGGCATCATCCCACCCACGGCCTGCTGCTGCCCGAGCAGTTCATCCCGCTGGCCGAAGAAACCGGCTTGATCATCCCGCTCGGCCGCTGGGTCTTGCAGCAAGCCTGTCAGCAGGCCGCCACCTGGCCGGTCGATATGGTCGTATCGGTCAACCTCTCACCGCTGCAGCTGCATGACGATCGCCTGCTGGACGAGATAAGCCAGGCACTGCGCGACAACGGCCTGGCGGGCGAGCGTCTGGAACTGGAGATCACCGAAAGTGCGCTGCTACAGGAAACCCAAAGCACACTGGACCTGCTCAAGCGCATCAAGGCGCTCGGCGTACACCTGGCCGTGGACGACTTCGGCACCGGCTACTCGTCGCTGACCAGCCTGCGCCACTACCCGTTCGATGTGATAAAGATCGACAACAGCTTCGTGGCCGGCATCGAACAGTCGATGGAAGATCATTCCATCGTGCGCGCCCTGATCGAGCTGGGCCGAGGGCTGCAGATGCGCGTGACTGCCGAAGGAGTGGAAACCGAAGAACAACTGCGTTTGCTGACCGATGACGGATGCACCGAAGTGCAAGGTTTTCACATGAGCCTGCCCATGCCCGCCGAGGAATTGAGGCGGCTGCTTGCGGGTGCAGGCTGACGTCCATTGATACACCGCGCCTCGTCACCGAGGCGCCTGAGTTCAGCGCTTGAACTCGAAACGGATTTCAGCTCCGTCGATCAACGCCTCGTCATCGTTCTCGCCCGATATGAGGCGGCCGCCGATCTGCATCGACTGAGACGCCTTGCCGTTCTCGAAAAGCGGCGGCAGCAGCCGCGCAGCCTCTGCACTAGGAGCGGGCATCAGCTCCTCGACGAGTTCCTCCGGCAGGTGCAGATCCAGTTCAGGCTCGGCAAGCTGAACCTCCTCCTCTTTCGGAGGCGCAGGGCGCTTGGCTGGAACAGGCCGCGGTTCAGGTTCAGGTTCAGGTTCAGGAATTTTGATCTGCACGTCTGGCAAAGCCGGATCGGCAGATTCCTCGGGTGCCGCCAGTTCAATCTGCAGATCCGGCGGCGCCTCGGCAGGCTCGGAGACAACCGGAGCCTGCGCCGATGGCTCGCTTGGCGCAGGCACATCCTCAGGCTCGGACCTCGAATCATCATCACCACATCCGCCCAGCAAGGCCAACAATAACAACAGCACCAGCGGCCTTTGCATGGGGACGTACCTCAGAACTGCGGGGGTAGAAATACTATTGTGCGTCCCGGCACAGCTCCAAAGCCAGCTGCCCGAGTGTACGCAGCGCCCGCTCGGTCTCGTTATTCCAGGGGAGCCCACAATTGAGACGAATGCAGTGGTTGAATTGTTCAGTGTTACTGAAGATCAGCCCCGGCGCGATGCTGATGCCCTGCTCCAGCGCCCTCACGTGGAGGTCCTGCGTATTGACCCGTACCGGCAGGCTGACCCAGAGAATGAAGTTGCCCTTGGGCCGCGTCATCTGGGTGCCTTCCGGAAAATAGCGTTGTACCGCCAATTGAAAGGCGCTGAGGTTCTTGCGGTATTCCTGGCGAATCGCTCGCAGATGCCGGTCGTAGCCACCGTTCTCGAGATAGGCAGCCACCCCCATTTGCGTCACGCTACAGGCGGAGTGGGTACTGAACGTCTGCAACCGCTCGATCTCCGGCTGGTACCGACCGGCAATGACCCAGCCGATCCGCACGCCCGGCGAAAGCGTCTTGGAAAAGCTCGAGCAGTAGATAACCCGCCCCTCACGGTCATTGGACTTGAGCGCCTTGTACTGATCCTGCTCGAACATCAGCTCGCCATAGATATCGTCTTCGACAATCTGAATGTCGAAGCGCGCCGCCAAACTCAGCAGCTGCTTCTGCCGATGGTCAGGCATGCTCACGCCTAACGGGTTGCTCAGCCGCGCGGTCAACACCAACGCCTTGATCGGCCACTGCCCCGCTGCCAGCTGCAACGCCTCCAGACTCATTCCGGTATCGGGATCACTGGGGATTTCGATGACCTTGAGTCCGAGCAGATCGGCCAACTGCAACAGCCCATAGTAAGTCGGTGACTCGGCCGCAATCAGATCGCCGGGCTTGGTCAGTACGCGCAGAGACATCTGCAACGCGTCGACACATCCATGGGTAATGACGATCTCACTGGAATCGACCACCACCCCCGCGTCGCGCATGCGGATCGCGACCTGGCGGCGCAACGGCTCGTAACCTGGGCTGAACATGTAGCTGAACGCCCGCGGGCTCTGGAAGCGCGTGACTTTGGCGAGCTGCTGATGGAGCGCCCGCACCGGCAGGTAATCGACGTGGGGTACCGCTGCCCCCAAAGGAATCAGACCCTCGCGACGCGACTCGCTGAGCACCTGATTGATGATGCTGCTGCGAGTGACCAGCGTCGGCCTCTCGACCTGGGCGATATCCGGCGTCGGCGCAGTAAGAACCGGTGTCTGGTGAACATAGAAGCCGGATTGCGGACGCGCGCGGATCATGCCCTGATCCTCGAGGTTGGCATACGCCTGCAAAACCGTCGCGTGGCTGACGCTGAGCTGTCGGCTCATCTTGCGCACAGAAGGCACACGCTCGCCGGGTCGATAGACGCCCCGCCGGATGTCCTCGGCAAGCTGCTGGGCAATGCGCTGATAGAGCAACAGATTGGTCATTTCGTCGGTCTCCTGCCAACTGAACCGTAACAGTAGCTCAGTAACCCCGAATGAAACCAATACAGTTGCGCTGAGTGTGGGCGAAACAGTAGACGTAGCGTCGCTAGCGATCAGGGCCGAGATTGCCTTCGGCGTCGGAGAACAGGATTTCGACTCGACGATTCTGCGCGCGGCCCCGGGCCGACGCGTTCTCGGCCAGCGGGAATCGCTCGCCGTAACCGCGCACCTCGATACGCTCGCCCGCGATACCCAGATTCACCAACAAGTCGGCCACGGTCTGCGCCCGGGCCAAGGACAGTGCGAGATTCGCTTGCGGGTCGCCGCGACTGTCGCTGTAACCCTCGATGCGCACCTTGCGCTGCGGATTGAGTTGGAGGAAGTGCACGAGCTTGAGCAAGGTCCGGTTGGCGGAGCTGTTCAAACTGGCACTGCCGGCATGGAACAGCAGGTCGCCCAGCGTCATCACCATCCCGCGATCAGTCTCGCTCGCCGCCAGGCTCATCATCTGATCTTCCAGCCACCGTCCCTGCTGTTCGACCGTCATCAACTGGGCGTCCTGCAACATGCGGCGCAGCCGGTCACGCTCCATTTCCAGCCGGGCAACCTGCTCCTGATGCTGCAACAACGCGCCCTGCTGATCGGCAATCTCGCTGTAGCGCTGGCTCAGATAAGCGTAATGGCGCGCGTCCGCGGTGCCGCCCCAGTACTCGTTGAAGCGTTCCGCGCGCTGCAGCGTTTCCAGTGCGCGCTGTAGATCCTTCGGTGCAGCACGCTGAGTCATGCTGTCGGCCTGCACGCGCTCCAACGTAGTGGAGGCCTGACTGATCTCGCGCTCGGTCTCCTGACTGACGCAACCTGCCAACAGCAGAGCGGCAACCACCATGACTAATGGGCTTCTCACCGGACCTCTCCCAGTTGCTGGCGTAAGCGCTGGATACGTCGGGTAAGATCGTCCACTTGCGCCTGGCGCTTGTCCTTGAGCACCCTGGCTTCGGCCAGACGGGCATCCAGTTCTGCCTGTTCAGCGAGTACGCGCGCCTCGCGGTTGTCACCTGCTTCCAGGGCGGCGCGAGCCGCGCTCAGCTTGCTCTCGGCAAGAATCAGTTCTTCGTAGGCCTCGGAGGCATCCACGGAGCGCGCCTGCTCGATGGCCTGTTCGCTCAGACGCAGCTGTTCGATCGGGGCTGGGTCACTCGCGCACCCGCTCATCAGGAGGACAGCCAACAATACGCTGGGGAAAAGCTGTTTCAACACGGCGGATCCTAGTTCTTCGGAGCGTTTACCCGCTCCAACTGCTGGTTCTTCCAGACTGTCAAATTATGCGCCACCAGCTGCTCGGGCACGCCGGCCGCACGCAATTCTGTCATCTTCCGCGCCAGCTGTCCTCGCAACCAGGGATCATTGCAGGCAGAGTCGTGGGAAATAGCCAGGTGCATGTCCCGCGCGACGACCGGCGGCTCGAGACGCTGAACCTTGTCCAGAACGCCCGCCGCATCGGCTGCAACGACGGCGCTGTAGCGCTCATGCAACAGATAGTCGGCACCGCCGGACACCAGCTTCTGCAGCCCTTGAGGCAGACCGGGAACCTGCTGCAATTTCAGATCGCTCTTTGCAAAGGCATCGAATTCACTCCCCAGTCGGCTGGCGCCGACGGTCATGCCGGTATGGCCTCGCAGATCCTCGCGACTCGCGTAGAAGAAACCCGGCTCATTGCGCACCCAGGCCACGGTCTGTAGCTGCAGGATGGGCGGGTGAACGAAATCCAGCTCTTCGAGCCGCTGCACGGTCAGGGTCGCGTCCGCGAGTACGTCGACCCGGCCGCTGCGTACCTCCTCGAGCGCCTTGGCGCGATCGCCTGTGTAAAGCAGATCCAGCTTCAGGTCGAGAGACTTGGCGATCTGCCCGAGCAGATCGGCGTTGGCCCCAACCAGGCGCTTGGGGTTCTGCGGATCTCGCCATAAGAACGGTGGGTTGTCGGCCGCCCCGGTAGCGACCAGACGATCACACTTTCCCGCTGCCGTTGCCATGAGCGGCGTTGCCAGCACCAGCGCGGCCAGAGCTAATTTCGGAAAAGCGAAACGCATGAAGATCCCCTTGCTGTGAGTGAACCGGTACCGATCGGGTTCGCCGATGTTACACCGCCGCCCCCATCCATCGCCCATGAAAAAACCCGCTACATGAGCGGGTTCTTTCCTTGCAGCGATCGACTTCAGACGAGCTTTTCCAGCTCCGGCACGATCTCGAACAGATCGCCCACCAGGCCGTAATCGGCAACCTGGAAGATCGGCGCTTCCTCGTCCTTGTTGATCGCAACGATCACCTTGGAGTCTTTCATGCCCGCCAAGTGCTGGATGGCACCGGAGATACCGACCGCGATATACAGCTGCGGCGCGACAATCTTGCCGGTCTGACCGACCTGCATGTCGTTCGGCACGAAGCCAGCATCGACTGCGGCACGAGAGGCACCGACCGCAGCGCCAAGCTTGTCGGCCAGCGAGTACAGGTGCTTGAAGTTGTCACCGTTCTGCATGCCACGGCCGCCGGACACGACAATCTTGGCAGCAGTCAGCTCAGGACGATCGGATTTGGCCAGCTCCTCGCCGACGAAGGCGGACTTGCCCGCATCGCCAGTCCCGGAGATCTGCTCGACCGCAGCCGAGCCGCCCGTGCCATTCACGGCATCGAAGCCGGTGGCGCGCACGGTGATGACCTTCACAGCAGCGCTGGACTGCACGGTAGCGATGGCGTTACCGGCGTAGATCGGGCGCTTGAAGGTATCGGCGCTTTCAACCGCGATGATCTCGGAGATCTGATCGACATCCAGTTGAGCAGCAACGCGCGGCAGGAAATTCTTGCCGTTGGTGGTCGCTGCAGCCAGCACGTGGCTGTAGTTCTTCGCCAGGTCGGCGATCAGCGGCGCGACGTTCTCCGGCAGCTGATTGGCGTAAGCCGCATCGTCGGCGACCAGCACCTTGGCTACGCCTTCGATCTGTGCGGCTGCTTCGCCGATGGCACCGCAACCGCTGCCGGCTACCAGTACGTGGATGTCGCCACCGATGGCCTTGGCGGCGGCAACGGTGTTCAGGGTAGCGGCCGCGAGGACGGCATTGTTGTGTTCAGCGATAACCAGGATAGTCATTTAGATTACCTTCGCCTCGTTCTTCAGTTTCTCGACCAGTTCAGCCACGGACTTGACCTTGATACCGGCGCTGCGGGAAGCCGGCGCTTCGACTTTCAGGGTCTTCACGGTGGAGTTGGTGGCTACGCCCAGTGCATCGGGAGTCAGCACTTCCAGCGGCTTCTTCTTGGCCTTCATGATGTTCGGCAGCGACGCGTAGCGCGGCTCGTTCAGACGCAGGTCGGTGGTGACGATCGCCGGCAGGCTCAGCGCAACGGTTTGCAGACCGCCGTCGATTTCGCGGGTCACGTTGACCTTGTCGCCAGCCACTTCCACCTTGGAGGCGAAAGTGCCCTGGGCGTAGCCGGTCAGTGCACCGAGCATCTGCCCGGTCTGGTTGTTGTCGCTGTCGATCGCCTGCTTGCCGAGGATGACCAGCTGCGGCTGCTCCTTGTCGACCACGGCCTTGAGCAGCTTGGCGACCGCCAGGGAGTTCAGTTCATCGCTGGACTCGACCAGCACGGCGCGGTCGGCGCCCAGCGCCAGCGCGGTGCGCAGCTGCTCCTGGGCAGCGGTCGGACCGATGGAGACGACAACGATTTCGCTCGCAATGCCCTTCTCTTTCAGGCGTACGGCTTCTTCCACGGCAATTTCGCAGAAGGGGTTCATCGACATCTTGACGTTGGCGAGGTCAACGCCGGAATTGTCCGCCTTGACGCGAACCTTGACGTTGTAATCGACCACTCGTTTGACAGCTACAAGAACCTTCATGGATTCCTCGTTACTCTCCGGTGAATAGAATTCCGCCGAGGCGAACCGAGCCTTGCTCGTGGCTTGGGTTTTGAAAGCCGCTGCCCTGTTCGGCGAGTGCAAACCGTCCGTATCTTGACCGCTGGCTGCGGACGGGGTCAACAACGCATATGACCCGTCATAACGTCGCGGTTCGGGCGATTCTAACAGGCTTCCAGAAAATTCAAACAAACGTTTGTATTGGACCGATTCGAGCGTCTATATATAATGCGCCGGCCCGGCTCGGTCAGGGACCGATCACAGCCCTCCACCACTTATATAACAACCAAGCCTTGAGTAGGAGAAAGCCAATGGAACGCGAATACATGGAATTCGACGTTGTCATCGTCGGCGCCGGCCCTGCAGGCCTATCCGCAGCCTGCCGATTGAAGCAGCGAGCCGCCGACGCTGGTCAGGAAATCAGTGTATGCGTCGTTGAGAAAGGCTCCGAAGTAGGCGCCCACATTCTATCCGGCGCAGTCTTCGAGCCGCGCGCGCTGAATGAACTGTTCCCCGACTGGAAGGAACTTGGCGCCCCGCTCAACACGCCGGTCAAGCGTGACGACATCTACCTGCTCAAGACCGCCGAAGCCGCCAGCAAATTGCCCAACGCATTGGTCCCTAAGACCATGCACAACGAAGGCAACTACATCATTTCCCTCGGCAACCTGTGCCGCTGGCTGGCCCAGCAGGCGGAGAACCTGGGTGTCGAGATATACCCGGGCTTCGCTGCTCAGGAAGCGCTGATCGACGAAAACGGTATCGTTCGTGGCATCGTCACCGGGGACCTTGGCGTCGACCGCGAAGGCAACCCGAAGGAAGGCATGTACACCCCAGGCATGGAGCTACGTGCCAAGTACACGCTGTTCGCCGAAGGCTGCCGTGGCCACATCGGCAAGCAGTTGATCAACCGCTTCCAGCTCAACGCCAACGTCGACCCGCAGCATTACGCCATCGGTATCAAGGAACTGTGGGACATTGACCCCGCCAAGCACGAGCAGGGGCTGGTGGTGCACACCGCGGGCTGGCCGCTGAACGACGATAACACTGGTGGCTCGTTCCTTTATCACCTGGAAAACAACCAGGTGGTCGTCGGTCTGATCGTCGACCTGTCGTACAGCAACCCGTATCTGTCGCCGTTCGACGAGTTCCAGCGTTACAAGCACCATCCGGTGATTAAGCAGTACCTGGAAGGCGGCAAGCGCGTTTCTTATGGCGCACGCGCGATCGCCAAGGGCGGCATCAACTGCCTGCCGAAGATGGTCTTCAACGGCGGCGCGCTGATCGGCTGTGATGCCGGCACTCTGAACTTCGCCAAGATCAAGGGCAGCCATACGGCGATGAAGTCCGGCATGCTGGCTGCCGAAGCCGCTGCCGATGCATTGCTGGCCGGACGCGAAGGTGGTGACGAGCTGACTGCCTACGAAGAAGGGTTCAAGAACAGCTGGCTGTACGACGAACTGTACAAGAGCCGCAACTTCGGCGCCGCGATCCACAAGTGGGGCGCAATCAAGGGTGGCGCGTTCAACTTCATCGATCAGAACATCTTCGGCGGCAAGATTCCCTTCACGCTGCACGACACCAAGCCGGACTATGCCTGCCTCAAGACGGCAGCAGAGTCGAAGAAGATCGATTACCCCAAGCCGGACGGCAAGCTGAGTTTCGACAAGCTCTCCTCGGTATTCCTCTCCAACACCAACCATGAGGAAGAGCAGCCGGTTCACCTGAAGCTGACCGATCCGAGCATTCCGATCGAGAAGAACCTGCCGATGTACGACGAGCCGGCACAGCGGTACTGCCCGGCTGGCGTCTACGAGGTGGTCAGCAACGACGACGGCAGCAAGCGCTTCCAGATCAATGCGCAGAACTGTGTGCACTGCAAGACCTGCGACATCAAGGACCCGGCGCAGAACATCACCTGGGTGGCGCCGGAAGGTACTGGCGGGCCAAACTACCCCAACATGTAAGCAACAAAAAAGGCTCCCTCGGGAGCCTTTTCATTGCCGCTGAAACCGGCCTGCATTGATCGCTATTCGGCACGGCCGATGGGAAAGAACACACCACCACTCCAGACACCGAGCCATCTCTGGCCATCAACCTCGCCAGGCACCGCCAGCTCCACAAGCTCATAGAACACATTGCGGTGAATCAATGCCTCGAGATTGGCGCGCACATGGACGTAAGGCGCTGGCTCCTGGGTCTGCGGATCAGTGACCACACGCAACGGATGCTCTTCGCTTGCCTCGACCTCATCGTCGACGTTAGTAATGAAGCGCAGGCGCTGTTCGCGGCCCTGCCCGCTCACATCCAGGCGGACCGCAATGAACGGGGCATCCTCGACCTGAATGCCAACCTTCTCCACCGGAGTCACGAGGAAGTAGTCTTCACCGTCGCGCCGTATAACGGTGGAAAACAGACGCACCATCGCCGGCCGCCCGATCGGGGTGCCTTGGTAGTACCAGGTGCCGTCGCGCGCGATACGCATGTCCAGATCGCCGCAGAAAGGCGGGTTCCATAGATGTACCGGGGGCAGCCCTTTCTTCTCGCCAGCCGAAAGCTGCGCCAGTAGGTCGCCGGCTTTGCCTGTATCGGTCATTCGGTTCTCCTCGGAGGGTACTTGAACTCGTCTGCCCGATACTGCCACATCATTCAGCGCGACAGGCCCAACAGGCGACGAGCATAGTCCTGCAAGGGCGGACGCAGCAGATGCTCGGGCCTGGCATCGTAAATACCCAAGACCCCGCCGCGGCTGCGGATACGGGCCGTATCGACCAGGTAACGCGTACCGGTTTCCACCAGCATCAGCTGTATCACCCCACTGTCGACGCCAAGCCGGTCCAGTGCGCGTTGATCGTTCAGCTCATCAAAGCTACCGATACGGTCATCGGCCGCAGCAAAACGCAGGTACAGCAGGTAATGGGCGCCAGCCGCCGCAGCCTGCCCCATAGCCTCCTCCAGACCCGCGGGCTCACGCGCGCGCCGGACCATCGGGAAGTACTCGACGAAGCCGTTGAAGGCTTCTTCCGCCACGACGTTCGGCCTTGGATAGACGTCCCCTGGCGGCACGAAATGGCCCTGGGCGATATAGATGAAAGAGTCAGGTTGCAGCCGCCAGGAGCTGGAACGACGTGTCTCGCTATGATCGAGAATGCCGGCGTCGCGCAGGTGATAGCGGGTGCCCTCGGCCATGTCGCTGACCTTCATGCAGCCCGCGAGTGCGAGTACCGCCAGCAGGCCTGACATTCCAAACAGAAAACGCATGGATCTCACCTCCAGGTGCCGGCGACGAAAAACCGGCGATTCGACTGGCAATGCAGCATCCACGCCAGGTAGCGCTTCCGCCCGAACTCCGGCTCTCGAAAGGAGGCGACGCGCATTCGGTCAGAGCCCGCGCTGCCATTCTTGGCGCAGCGGAGCGTTACGTGGATCCTCGATAGCCTCACGCACGCGGCGCAGCAAACCCGTCTTGTCAGCCCCCAGCACACCCTTGAGCACCAGATAGTTGGATGCATGGTCGCTGCGAAAAACCGTATCGCTCAGTTCGAGATCGTCCAAGAACCATTCCAGCTCACGAAGCAGCTCATCCGGCGGCAGCGATTCAAAATCCTCAAAAGTCTGCCGGAAGCGATCTTCACCTTGCGGAAAGCTGACCACCAACGTCGACAGAAACTCCGGCTGCGCGGCATTCATCAGGCGCGCCGAGTTACGTGCATGCTGGCGACTCAGACGCCGACCGCCGAGCCCGTTGAGAATCATTACCGAGCGCGCGATGCCAGCCTGTCCGAGCTTATCCAGCGCACTGAGGGTCGATTCGTAGGTCTCACCCTTGTTGACGAGCGCCAACACCTCATCGTCGCCAGACTCGGCGCCGACATAGGCCATGCCGAGACCGGCATCCGCCAGCTCTCGCAACTCCTCCACCGACTTCTTGCGCAGGTTGCGTGGTAGGCAATAACTGGAGACACGTTGCACCTCCGGCAGGCACTGGCGAATCTGCTCGAGGATCTTCAAAAGTCGGCGGGTCGGCAGCACCAAAGCATCGCCATCGGCGAGAAACACGCGCTGCACAATCAGCTGTTCACCACAGCGACGGATTTCGTCGAGCACTTCGGCTTCATCGCGAGCGCGGAATTTCTTCTGCGGCGCGGTGTACATCTCGCAGAAGGTGCAGCTGTTCCAGGAGCAACCATTGGTCACTGGCAGGATCAGCGAATGCGCTTCGCTGGGCGGCCGAAATACCGGCTCTATGTAGCGGATGGGAAACTCGCTCGCGTTCATGGTTACCACGTCCGTTCGATCGGCCTGCGTTTCAGTCACGCTTGCGCTTGTTGCCCATGCGCACGCCGATGTCCATCAGGAACTGGAAGAAGCCGTCCTGATCTTCCAGCACGTTGCTCCAGAACGGCGAGTGGTACAGCGCGACGGCGCCATGCACGAGTGCCCAGGCAGCGCAATAGTGAAAGTACGGTGGCACGTCTTCCAGCTTGCCTTCAGCGATGCGGCCTTTGATCAGCTGGGTCAGGTGCTCGAAGTTGGAGGCACGAATGCTGTGCAGCTGCTCGACCATCTCTGGCACCTGGTTGCCCTTGACCACTTTTTCTTCGAGGCGGTCGAACAGGCGATAGCGCTGCGGATCGCGCATGCGGAATTCGAAGTAGGCGCGCGAAAGCGCTTCCTTGTCGTGGTCCAGATCAGGCGAGTGAAGGATCTGGTTCAGGTCGCGCTCGTAGTCGAGCATCAGCCGCAGGTAGATCTCGGCCTTGGACTTGAAGTGCTTGTAGATGGTGCCTTTGCCGATACCGACCGCATCGGCAATCATCTCGACGGTAACACTATCCTCTCCTTGCTCGAGAAAAAGCTGCAACGCTGTATCGAGGATTTCCTGTTCGCGGCGGCGAAATTCGCGGACCTTACGAGGTTCATTCTGCATAGGAAGGCTGCTTGAAGGTTGAGTCGAGGCAGCCATTATGCCTAACCGGTCATGAAATGCACGGGGCGTCCAAAAATGATTCAAATAAATGACGAATTTCCGCAAATAGTCGGTTTGCGATATCTGAACCATGCCGCCGTCGCGCCCTGGCCGCTGCGAGCAGCGCGCGCCGTCAGCGCTTTTGCCGAACAGAACGCGACCCTCGGTGCGCGCGACTATCCAACTTGGCTGACAGTAGAACGAAGCCTGCGTCAGCGCCTGACACGATTGCTGAATGCCCCAGGCAGCGCCGACGTGGCGCTGGTGAAAAACACCTCCGAAGCACTGTCGTTCGTTGCATTCGGGCTGGATTGGAAAAGCGGTGACCAGATCGTCATCAGCGATGAGGAGTTTCCGTCCAACCGCGTCGTCTGGGAAGCGCTGCAGCGTTACGGTGTCGAGGTGGTTCAGGTCAACCTCAAGGGCACCGACCCCGAAGGCGATCTGCTGGCGGCCTGTGGCCCACGGGTACGCCTGATGGCGATCAGTGCCGTTCAATACGCCGGCGGCATGCGCCTGGATCTGGTCCGTCTGGGTGAAGGCTGCGAGCACCGCGGCGTGCTCTTGTGTATCGATGCGATCCAGCAGCTGGGCGCCCTGCCCTTCGATGTGCAGCAGAACCGTTGCGCCTTTGCCATGGCTGACGGCCATAAATGGATGCTCGGCCCGGAAGGGCTCGGCGTTTTCTATTGCCGCAGCGACCTACGCGAACGGCTGAAGCTGCACGAATACGGCTGGCATATGCTGGAACACGCCGGCGACTACGACCGCACCGACTGGGAGCCCGCACGCAGCGCCAGACGCTTCGAGTGCGGCAGCCCCAACCTGTTGGGGGCAATGGCGCTCGAAGCCAGTCTTTCGCTGCTCGAGGAAGTGGGAATGGAGCAAGTCGCCAAGTTGCTGGACGAGCGAATCGAATGGCTTGCCCAGGGACTCCACGGCCTGAACGGAATCGACATCCTGTCACCGCGCCAGACGGAACGCCGCTCAGGCATTATTACGTTCCGGCTCGCTGGCTGGACGAATGCTGAACTGTTCGAACACCTCAAGGCGGAGCAAGTCGTGTGTGCGTTACGCGGCGGCGGCATCCGCCTCTCTCCACATTTCTACACACCAGCGCGGGTAATCGACGAAACGCTCGCCCTGTTACGAAAGCTGGCTGCGCACTGACCGCGATCAACCAGCGAGACATGTATTCCAAATGCGTTTAAAAACCGCACAAATCCGCCTGCAGAGCGCAGATGCAGCGCTAATACTTGAGTAACTGGCCGGGCAATCCCCCCACTGCCCAGCCAGATGAGGTCGCTAGGATTGCGATTTCATACTCCTAATGGTCTTGGCCCGGCTTCTCTGGAATCCGGGTTTTTTTTGCCCTGGCTTACCGTGAACGCTATACCGCCCTCGCCAGCAAACGAGCCCGCAGCCGATAGCACAGCCAGAGAAAGCCAACCCAGACGGGAATGGCGAATACCGACATGCGAATCCCTGGCAACCACAGCATGATGATCAGTATGCCGGCAACGAAGGCCAGGCACAGGTAGTTGCTCAATGGAAACCAGAACGCCTTGAAGCTTGGCTCGACCCCTTGCTGCTGCATGGCACGTCGAAACTTGAGATGCGCAAGACTGATCATCGCCCAGTTGATCACCAACGCAGCCACCGCGAGAGACATGAGTAACTCGAGCGCGCCCTGCGGAAACAGGTAGTTCACCGCCACGCAAAGCAGCGTCACCAACGCGGATACCCCTACCGCGAGGACCGGCACGCCGCGAGAGTTTATTTTCATGAGGCTGCGCGGCGCATCGCCTTGTTCGGCCAGGCCGTACAGCATCCGGCTGTTGCAATACACCCCGCTGTTGTAGACCGATAGCGCCGCGGTGAGTACGACGAAGTTCAGCAGGTGCGCAGCAGTGTCGCTGCCGATCAGCGAAAAGATCTGCACGAAGGGGCTGCCGCTGTAGGGGTCGCCCGCGGCGCCGAGCGTCAGCAGCAACGCATCCCAGGGATAAAGTGCCAGCAGAACGGTCAGCGCACCTATATAGAAAATCAGGATGCGATAGACGACCTGATTGATTGCCTTGGGAATCACGGTTTTTGGCTCAGCCGCTTCCGCCGCGGTGATACCCACCAGCTCCAGCCCACCAAAGGAAAACATAATGATCGCCAAAGCCAGCAGCATCCCGCTAAAGCCGTTAGGGAAAAAACCACCGTGGCTCCACAGATTGCTGATGCTCGCCTGCTCGCCGCCCTTACCGCTGACCAGCAGGAAAAGCCCGAGCAGGATCATGCCGACGATCGCGGCGACCTTGACGATGGCAAACCAGAACTCGGTTTCGCCGAAGGCCTTGACGTTACTGAGGTTGATCAAGTTGATCAGCACGAAGAACGCTGCGGCTGTAGCCCAGGTCGGAACCTCGGGCCACCAGAACTGTACGTACTTGCCGACCGCCGTGAGCTCGGCCATACCTACCAGGACATAGAGCACCCAATAGTTCCAGCCGGAAAGAAACCCTGCATAGCCACCGCCATACTTGTGTGCGAAATGACTGAAGGAGCCTGCAACCGGCTCCTCGACGATCATTTCGCCGAGCTGACGCATGATCAGAAAAGCAATGAAGCCACCAATCGCGTAGCCCAGGATCATTGACGGGCCGGCACTTCTCAGAACCCCGGCCGAGCCCAGGAATAGCCCAGTGCCAATCGCCCCGCCCAAAGCGATCAATTGGATGTGGCGATTCTTCAGACCGCGCTGGAGCGATCCGGTGTGCAGCGTTTCAGCGGTCATACACCACCTTGTGGATATTCAGGCAAGAAAAGCGCCGCCGCCCATGCAGGCAAGAAACAAGGCAGCGCATCAGGCTTGCTCGGCAAGCATCAACTTTCCGCGGGGCTACGTCAGCCAGTCACTCTGGCCAGCGGGAACAACGTCTTGAAGTTGGCAGTGGTCTGCTCAGCCAGCACTTCGAACGGGACACCACGCAGCTGCGCGAGGAACTCGGCAACCTCACGCACGTACTGCGGCAGATTGGCTTTGCCACGGTGGGGAATCGGCGCCAGATAAGGCGCATCGGTTTCGACCAGCAAGCGATCTGCCGGGACCTTGCGGGCTACATCGCGCAGCGCATCGGCGTTGCGGAACGTAACGATCCCGGACAGGGAGATATAGAAACCGAGATCAAGTGCCGCCTTGGCCATGTCCCAGTCCTCGGTGAAACAATGCAGCACACCAGCTTGCGGCAGCGCCGCTTCAAGTAGCAGATCCAGCGTATCGGCGCGGGCTGCCCGGGTGTGCACAATCACCGGCTTACCTGTCAGCCTGGCGGCTTCAAGGTGCAGGCGAAACGACTGCTGCTGCATCTGCGCAGCTTCCGGCTCGTAGTGGTAATCCAGCCCTGTCTCGCCGATCGCAACCACATGCGGGTGCTGCAGCTCGCCAAGCAACCAGTCCAGCACCGGCTGGCTCGTCGGCTCGAGATCCAGAGGATGCACGCCGATCGAGCAGTCCACATCCGCATAGCGCTCGGCCAACGCCCTGACCGCCGCTGCGTTATCGGCGCTGACACCTATGCAGAGGAAATGCCCGACACCACGCGATCGTGCAGCGTCCAGCGCGGCGTCCAGTGAGCCGTCGTGGGCAGTGAGGTCGAGGCGGTCGAGGTGACAGTGGGAATCTACCAGCATGAAAAGCACTACTTGCTATCGCGAAAAAAGGAGCGATTGTAGAGCAAATGACCGGTATTCAGGGAAGGACAGTGGGCCTGCCTGGCCGCACAGGACGCTTGCGTTACATGGTGTGGGTCGGGCGATCCGACTTGAGGGCACCGGCCAGATAGGTTTCGATCTTGTTGCGCGCGGTGCTGTCGCCCTCGTTGAACTGCACGCCAATTCCCGCGGCGCGACTGCCCTGGGCACCCTTGGGGGTGATCCAGACCACCTTTCCGGCTACGGGAATCTTTTCCGGCTCGTCCATCAGGTTGAGCAGCATGAACACTTCGTCGCCAAGCTTATAGCTCTTGTTGGTCGGGATGAACAGACCGCCATGCTTGATGAAAGGCATGAACGCGGCATAGAGCACCGATTTGTCCTTGATGGTCAGGGACAGGATGCCATTACGCGGACCAAGATTTGCTGGCAGGCTCATGCGGTGTTCCTAACGAAAATTCCGGTCGATTCTAGCCCGCGCCGGGCAGCGTTGCCCACTGCACCAGCAGCGCTTCGAGAAGCAACACACGGTTGAGGTTGGCTTTGCCTAGCACTTTCTGCCGATGTTCGAGCAGCCAGTCCTGCAACGCCATGATTTTATGCTGCGGCGACTTCTGCGCCAGGTACTGCAATACCTTTTGCATATCGGCAGCACCGAGCTCCACTTCATCACCGGCCATCTGGTAACGCAGAATCAGATGCGCCCACTCACAAAACCAGTCAAAGAGCAGAATTAGCGGCAACGCGTTCCAGCCCTCGGCGAGCTGACTGGGCGACTGTTGCTGCTTGAGCAGCTTCTTCACCCCTTCGACGACCTGGGCGCGCAGGTCCAGCACTTTCTGCTCATGCAGCTTCAGCGCTGCCAGAGGCGACCCCGCCGCCAGCGTCAGCAACTGTTCACGCAGCTCCGGAGCCAGTTCAGGCAGTTGCCCTGCCAGCCAATCGAGGCTCTGCTGCCGCCCAGGCAGCGGGCAGGCCTGCTGCACACAGCGACTCTTGATGGTCGGTAGCAAGCGGCTTGGCTGATGGCTGATGAGTAGCAGCACCGTATCGCCAGACGGCTCCTCAAGGCTCTTGAGCAATGCGTTGGCCGCGTTGAGGTTCATCGCCTCGGCCGGCTCCAGCAATATCACCTTGCGCCCGCCCAGCTGCGCCGTCTGAGTGACGAAGCCGACCAGATCACGCACCTGATCGACGCGAATGGCCTTGTCGACCTCCTCCGGCTCGAGAATGTAGTGATCTGGATGAGTCTGTGCCGCCAACAACTGGCAAGCCTTGCACACGCCACAAGCCATGCCATTCACCGGGCGTTGGCAAAGCAGCAGCGCCATCAGCTGCTCGGCCAGCAGCCTTTTGCCGATGCCGCCAGGACCATGCAGCAGGTAGGCATGGGCATGCTGCGAGCGCCCTGCCAGCTGTCGCCAGAGCTCGGCCTGCCAGGGAAGAACGTCAGCCATCAAGGCGCTCCATCAGCTCTGGAATCAGCGCCTCGACATCACGCTGCACTGCGGTAAGCGATTGCCCGGCATCGATGATCCGATAGCGTGCCGGTGTGGCCTCGGCGCGATCCAGGTAGGCATGTCGTACCGCCTCGAAAAAGCGCATGCCTTCCTGCTCGAAGCGATCCAGGCGCCCCCGGGCAGCCGCTCGAGCCAGCCCCACCTCGATCGGCAGATCAAAGATCAACGTCAGGTCAGGACGCAGATCCCCTTGTACGAAGGTCTCCAGTTGCGCGATCCGCTCGACCGAAAGTCCGCGTCCGCCGCCCTGGTACGCGTAAGTGGCATCGGTGAAGCGATCACAGAGCACCACCGCCCCCCGCTGGAGCGCTGGCCGGATGACCTGTGCCAGATGCTGAGCCCGCGCTGCAAACACCAGCAGCAGCTCGGTATCCACCGCCATCGGTTCGTCGGCAGGGGTCAGCAGCAACTCACGAATACGCTCGGCTAACGGCGTGCCACCGGGCTCGCGGGTCAGCACGACATCCACGCCGCGCGCTCGCAGGTGTTCGGCGAGGTATTCACGATTGGTGCTCTTACCGGCCCCTTCGGGGCCTTCGAGTGTGACAAAGAGTCCGTTCATTGCGCGCTCTCGCTGTTGACCGGCGCCTGCCGCGGCGGCGGACTGGAACGATAGTCGGCACGCCGCTTGAGCTGGTACTCGCGCACCGCCCGGTTGTGCTGATCGAGCGTATCGCTGAAGACATGGCTGCCATCACCGCGAGCAACGAAATAGAGACTGGTACCGTCTGCCGGATGCAGCGCGGCATGAATCGCCTCGCGCCCAACCATGGCGATCGGGGTCGGCGGCAGGCCGGCATTGGTGTAGGTATTGTAGGGCGTCGGCGTGCGCAGATCGGTGCGAGTGATCCGCCCCTTGTAGCCATCGCCCATACCGTAGATCACGGTCGGATCAGTCTGCAGCAACATGCCCCGTGCCAACCTGCGCACGAAGACACCTGCGATCTCGCCCCGCTCTTCCGGCACACCGGTTTCCTTCTCGATGATCGAAGCCATGATCAGCGCCTGATATGCGTCCTGATACGGCAAGCCTTCGGCGCGCTGCTGCCACTCTTCTTCGAGCACCTGCTCCAGACGCGCATAGGCACGTCGCAGCAGATCTACATCGGACGTGCCGCGGGTGAATCGATAGGTGTCGGGGAAGAACCGCCCTTCCGGATGCACATCCGGTGCGCCGATGCGCGCCATGATCTCGGCATCAGACAGCCCGTCCAGGGTCTGCTGCAGTTTGGGCTGATTCAGGAGGGCGCTGCGGAGCTGGCGGAAATTCCAGCCTTCGACGAGCGTCAGGCTGTATTGCACAACTTCGCCACGCTTCCATAATCCGATCATGTCGCGCGCGGTCATGCCCGGAGTCAGACGGTACTCACCGCTGTGCAGGCTCTGCCCGGACAGGTTCAGCCGCCAGTACAGCCGCAACCAGATTGCATCATCCAACACACCTTCCGCTTCCAGGCGCTGAAAAACGCCGCTGGGCGTATCGCCCGGACGCACATCGAGCAGCAGGGCCTCGTCTGTCACGACCAGCGATTGCTCGAGCGCAGCATGCTGCTTCCAGGCGAACAATCCGAGCGAGATTGCCGCTAACAGCACTACGGCCAGCAGCAGAATGAGAATTTTACGGATCACGAATCACTCAACAGGTCGGCAACAACGGCCTGCAGTTTACGGGTCAGCGGACCGACCGGCCAGACACGTTCGGCCAAAGCTGTAACAGGCCAGATACCGTAGAGGCTGTTGCAAAGGAACACTTCGTCAGCCTGTAGCAGTTCGGCATAGCTGATGTCGCTCTCGACCACGGTGCGCCCATGCTGCGATGCACGGGCCATGATCTCCGCTCGCATGACACCCGCAACTCCGCACCGTACCAGCGACGCGGTGCGCAGTTCACCGTCGACAACCATGAACAAATTGCTGAAAACGCCCTCCACCACCCTGCCAGACATATCGCGCATCAACCCCTCGGCGTAGGCGGGATCGTGCCATTCGGCACGCGCCAACACCTGCTCCAGCCGATTCAAATGCTTGATGCCGGCGATCCGTGGCTGCTCGGCCAGGCGTGTCTCACAAGGAAAAAGCCGGATCCCGGCGAGGGCGTTCTGTGGCGGGTAGGCGGGAAGAGGCGAGCCTAAAAGCAGCCGTTGCGGCTGACAGGGCTCGGGCGGGGCATAACCGCGCTGCCCGGTGCCGCGTGTGACGATGAGCTTGGCAACACCCCGCCCCAGGACTGGGAAGAACCGCGCCAACTCGTTGCGCAGCTCATCGGTATCAATTGGGATAGCAAGGCGCTGACAGCCATCGCGCAATCGCTGCAGATGGCGATCGAGCAGCGGAGCCTGACCATCCGCGACCCGTATCGTCTCGAATAGCCCATCTCCATAGGCCAGGCCGCGATCATGAACGGGCAGCCCTATACAGGGTTGCCCGTTCAGCCAGCTCGATGTCACTCGGCAAACCGGCGGAATACCAGCGAACCGTTGGTTCCACCGAAGCCGAAGGAGTTGGACACCGCGACGTCGATCGGCCTCGGCTTGGCCTGGTGCGGTACGAAGTCGAGATCGCAGCCTTCGTCAGGCTCATGCAGATTGATGGTCGGCGGTGCGACTTGATCACGTATGGCCAGAACGCTGAAGATCGCCTCGACAGCACCGGCGGCACCGAGCAGGTGGCCGACCATGGACTTGGTCGAACTCACCGACAGCTCATAGGCATGATCGCCAAACACACTGCGGATCGCAGCAGCCTCGGCCTTGTCGCCTGCCGGCGTGGAGGTCCCATGCGCGTTGATGTACTGCACCTGCTCGACATTAAGCTGAGCGTCCTGCAGCGCGTTACGGATGCAGCGCGCAGCACCGGCGCCATCGTCGGGTGGCGACGTCATGTGGAAGGCGTCGGCACTCATGCCAAAACCAATCAGCTCCGCATAGATATGCGCGCCACGGGCCTTGGCATGCTCCAACTCCTCGAGCACCAGGGCACCGGCACCGTCGGACAGAACGAAGCCATCACGCTCCTTATCCCACGGACGACTGGCCGCAGCGGGATCGTCGTTGCGCGTGGACAACGCCCGCGCCGCTGCAAAGCCACCAATACCGAGCCCGCTGGCAGCCATTTCGGATCCACCAGCGACCATCACATCCGCCTCGCCATAGGCGATATTGCGCGCGGCCATGCCGATGCAGTGGGTGCCCGTGGTACAGGCAGTGGCGATCGCATAGTTCGGGCCCTGCAATCCCAAATGGATCGACAGGAAGCCAGACACCATGTTGATGATGGAACCCGGCACGAAGAAGGGCGAAATACGCCGCGGGCCCTGTTCAATCAGCGCCTTGCAGCTGTTTTCGATGTTGGTCAGACCACCGATACCAGACCCCATCGCGACGCCGATGCGCTCCCGATTGGCGTCAGTGACTTCAAGACCGGAATCCCGCACGGCCTGAAAGCTCGCAGCGAGGCCGTACTGAATGAACAAGTCGAGCTTGCGTGCTTCCTTAGCCGGCAGATACTGCTCGACATCGAAGCCCTTGATCGACCCGCCAAAACGAGTGGAATAGGCAGAAAGGTCCATGTGCTCGATCAGGCCGATACCACTACGGCCGGCGAGAATACCCTGCCAGCTGCTCGGCACATCGTTACCCAGTGGCGAAAGCATGCCCATCCCGGTGACTACGACGCGTCTACGCGACACAGCGATTACTCCTATACCTAACGTGCTCGGCTCGGCTCCCGTCGTAACAGGAACGATCCTTGGATCGAGTGCCGGATAGCACCCCGTGACCCAGATGAATCTCTCTCAAAGAAAAGCCGCACTACCTCGATCAAGGCAGTGCGGCTTTCCTGTTTCCGAAGCGGATTACAACTTACTGCGCGTGCGCATTGATGTAATCGATGGCTTCCTGAACGGTGGTGATCTTCTCAGCCTGCTCGTCCGGGATCTCGGTCTCGAATTCCTCTTCCAGAGCCATCACCAGCTCAACGGTGTCAAGAGAGTCGGCACCCAGGTCTTCGACGAAGGAAGCGCTGTTGGTTACTTCCTCTTCTTTAACGCCAAGTTGCTCGGCAACGATTTTCTTGACGCGTTCTTCGATGGTGCTCATACCTTGTTTTCACTCCTATGGAAAAATCAGGCAGCTGGTTTGCGCGGTAGTGTATAGAAAGCGTTTTCCGCATTTCAAGCTGGAAGCAGGCAAGCATGATACCGCCTTCAACCATCTGTCTATAAACCAGCTGATGTTTTATAGCTAATTTAAAGACAGCCCTAAGACTGTCCTCCTTCGCCGGGTGTCACATCAACTCATGTACATGCCGCCGTTCACCGGAACAGTAGCCCCGGTGACATAGGCAGCGCCGTCCGAAGCGAGAAACGCAACGACCTTGGCAATTTCTTCGGCCTGACCGAGACGTCCCAGGGGAATCTGCCCCAGGAGCGCATCACGTTGGGCTTCCGGCAACTCGCGAGTCATATCGGTATCGATGAAACCAGGCGCCACGGAATTCACCGTGATACCGCGCGAACCGACCTCACGAGCCAATGCACGACTGAAACCCTCCAGACCGGCCTTGGCTGCCGCGTAGTTTACCTGTCCGGCGTTGCCCATGGCACCAACCACCGAACCGATATTGATGATTCGCCCCCAGCGGGCCTTGGTCATGCCGCGCAGCACGGCCTTGGACAGACGATACAGGCTACTCAGATTGGTATTAATGACGTCGTGCCACTCGTCATCCTTCATGCGCAGCATCAGATTGTCGCGGGTGATACCAGCATTGTTGACCAGAATTGCGGGCTGCCCGAGATGCTGCTGAATGTGTTCCAGAGTACTGCTGACCGACTCGTCATTGCCGACGTCCAGCACCAGGCCGGCACCTTCGACACCGTTTTCCTTAAGAGTCTCGGCGATACGCTCGGCGCCAGAAGAAGTGGTAGCAGTGCCGATCACGATTGCGCCCTGGCGCCCGAGCTCAAGGGCAATGGCCTGGCCGATACCGCGACTCGCACCTGTAACCAGCGCCACCTTACCTTGCAGATTCATAGCATTCTCCTTGTTCAAGCCAGTGCCGCACGAGCGGCCGCAAAGGCCTCGGGGGTATCGAGATTGTAAGTATTGATGCCCTTGACGCAGCGCTTGTTAAGGCCCGAAAGGACCTTGCCGGGACCACATTCGACCAAGGAAGTCACGCCACGCTCGCCCAGGGCCACCATCGATTCGACCCAGCGCACCGGACTGTACAGCTGCGCCAGCAGATCGCGCTTGAGCGCATCCAGATCCGCCACCACGGCCGCGCTGACGTTCTGCACCAGCGGAATCTGCGGCGCCTGCCAGGCAATCGCCTCCACCGAGGCGGCAAAACGCTCTGCGGCTGGACGCATCAGATCACAATGGGACGGAACACTCACCGGCAGCGCCATTGCACGCTTGGCGCCTTTCGCCTTACATGCTTCGATTGCACGCTCTACGGCTGCAGCACTTCCTGCAATCACGACTTGGCCGGGAGCGTTGAAATTGACAGCGCTGACCACGTCACCCTGCGACGCCTCGGCACACGCCGCCAGCACATCTGCATCGTCCAGCCCGAGAATGGCGGCCATACCACCCTGCCCTGCCGGTACGGCCTGCTGCATCAACTGACCACGCAGCTCAACCAGTTTGACTGCATCGGCGAACGGAAGACTGCCGGCGGCCACCAACGCTGAATACTCTCCGAGGCTGTGCCCCGCAACGAAGGCAGGCTGCGCACCACCTTCAGCCAGCCACAGACGCCAGATTGCAACCGAAGCCGCCAGAATCGCTGGCTGGGTCTTGTCGGTCTGATTCAGCTGCTCTTCCGGGCCGTTCTGGGTCAATGCCCAGAGATCATAGCCCAGCGCCGAGGAAGCTTCGGCAAACGTATCGACGATCACGCTCTGCTGAGCACCCAGTTCGGCCAGCATGCCAAGGGACTGAGACCCTTGACCGGGAAAGACGAAAGCAAGTGATGCGGACATGAAAACGACTCTCTTGTGGTTCTGTTCGTCTGAAGAATACGCCAGTGACAGGCGCAGCGAATTTCAGTTGGATGGCTCGCCATCAGCTGCAGTCACATCATCACCCGCAACGGAAGGACGAGCGCCACCAAGATAATGCCCCAGTCGACGCGCCAGCTGCCCGGGAAGATCATGCTCGACGTCCTCCGCCGCACGCCGAACGGCTGCTTTGAAGCCGTCCGCACCAGCACCGCCATGACTCTTGACGACGATGCCCTGCAAGCCGAGAAAACTGGCACCGTTGTATTGCGCAGGATTCAGCTCTGCGCGGAGCCGGCGTAAAAGCGGCAACGCCATAGCACCGACGATACGCGCCCCAAGTGACCGCCTGAAAAGCGCCTCAACCTTGGCGACCAGCATGCCCGCCAGCCCCTCGCTGGACTTGAGCAATACGTTGCCGACGAAGCCGTCGCAAACGACGACATCCGCCTCACCGCGATAAAGCCCATCCCCCTCGATGAAGCCCCGGTAGTTGATATCCGGCGCCTGCTGTAAAAGGACAGCTGCCTGCTTGACTTGCTGGGTACCTTTGATTTCTTCAGTGCCGACATTCAGCAGCGCAACTCTTGGCTGATCCAGCCCCAGCGACTCGGCTGCGACCACCCCCATCACCGCGAATTGGTATAGCTGGTCGGCCGGGCAGTCGACGTTCGCGCCGAGATCCAGCAACAGACAGGGGTTACCCTGCGTGGGTAGCGCTGTCACCATCGCCGGCCGGTCGATACCCGGGAGAGTCTTCAGTATCTGACGCGCCAGCGCCATAAGCGCCCCGGTATTGCCAGCACTCACACAGGCCTTCGCCTTCCCGTCGCGTACCTGCTCTAGCGCAACTCGCATTGATGAACGAGGCTTGCCGCGCAACGCCTGAGCAGGGCGCTCGTCCATGCCGATCGTTTCGGGCGCATCGACGATTTTCAGGCGCGACCGATCGATCCCTGGATGCTGGGCAACGAGCTGTTCGAGTAGAGAGGCTTGGCCGACGAGGACCAGATGCAGCGAGGAGTTTTCAACCAGGCAGGAAAGACTGGCCGGAACAATGCAGTGGGGACCGAAGTCCCCACCCATTGCATCAATCGCGATGATCGGAGCAGACAAGGATTACTCGTCAGCGCCCTTGTCGATCACCTTGCGACCACGGTAGAAACCATCCGGGGAAACGTGGTGACGCAGGTGAACTTCACCGGTGCTCTTTTCCACGGACAGAGCGTTCGGCACGAGAGCGTCATGCGAACGACGCATGTCACGGGCGGAACGGGATTTTTTGTTCTGCTGAACAGCCATTTGGATCAACTCCTAAACGTTTGGGTCACGCTTTAACTGCGCCAGTACGCTGAACGGGTTGGACCGCGTTACCTCGTCCTCACTCGGCTCAGGCTCATCTGGCCCAACCGGCGGCTGGCAAATTTCAGGGTCATGGAGTGGAACAATCGGCAGAGCGAGCAACAGCTCGTCTTCGACCAGCGCCAGCAGATCCAGAGGATCCTCTCCTACTTCCAGCACGTCATACCCTTTAGGCAGGTGCTGGCTGCTCGCCCCTTCATTCACAACGGCATAATCGCATTCACTGTGAATCGGCAGAACAACCGGCTCCAGACAGCGCTGGCAAATCATCTTGACTTCAACATCGAGCTCACTGTGGATAACCGCAGTACGCTGTTCATCACGCCCGAAAGTAAAACCGGCGCGCACCGCACCCTGATCATCTTCAAGAGGATCAGTGAGCCGCTTGAGCCGTGACAATGGCAGCTCACCGTCAAGGGTGGCCGCTCGGTCAGCGAGCTTACGCGGATCAACGTGCGGAGGTATCGGTCCTTTCAACATAAGCGCGGCATTCTAGGGACGCACCTGCGACCTGTCAAAGGAATTCCGCCCGCGTTCGCGACGCAACGCATAGAATCTTTCTACCTATATATAGGAGGGAATCATGCGCCACCTAATGCTCGCATCCAGCTCACGGTATCGTCAGGAGCTGCTATCCCGCCTACGACTGCCTTTCGACAGTTGTGCGCCGGAAATCGACGAAACCGCCCTCCCCGGCGAGACCGCAGAACACCTCGTGCGCCGACTCGCCGAGTGCAAGGCCCACGCACTATCCGATCGCTACCCAGATAGCCTGATCATCGGCTCAGATCAGGTGGCGGTACTGAATCAAGAGATAATCGGAAAACCACATACGTTCGAACGAGCCAAGCAGCAGCTGCTGGCCGCCAGTGGCGGCAGCGTCAGATTTCTTACCGGCCTAGCCCTTCTCGATAGCATGAACGGCAGATTGCAGGTGGCATGCGTGCCGTTCACCGTGCATTTTCGGTCATTGGATGAAGCGCGAATCGAGCGCTACCTGCAAACAGAACAACCCTACGATTGTGCCGGAAGCTTCAAGGCCGAGGGACTGGGCATCAGCCTGTTCCGCACCACCGAAGGCGAAGACGTCACCAGCCTGGTGGGTCTGCCACTGATTCGGCTGGTGGACATGCTTCTGAACGCAGGCATCGAAGTCCCGTGAAGCGGGCGCACTACCGCAGAGCCGGCCCCTGCAATCCCACCAGGATTGCCAGCCGCTCAGCAACACCAGCGCCCAGCTTCTTGGTGAAGCGATCGAGCGGCGACTCCTTGATCGTGAAATCGACCATCTCCGGCTCGCCAATCACTTCGCGAGCCACATGAGCAGTGCTACCCAGACCATCGATAAGCCCCAGCTCCAAGGCCTGCTCTCCGGACCAGACGAGCCCGGAGAAAAGCTCGGGATGCTGAGCATCCTGAAGACGATCACCACGCCCACGCTTGACGGCGTCAATGAACTGCTGATGAGTGGTGGCGAGCACTCCACGCCAGAACTGGCTCTCCTCGGGCTTTTCTGGCTGGAAAGGATCAAGGAACGCCTTGTGTTCTCCAGCTGTATAAACCCGGCGCTCGACTCCCAACTTGGCCATCGTATCGACGAAGCCGAAAGTGGCAGCAGTCACGCCGATCGATCCCACCAGACTGGATTTGTCCGCATAGATCTCATCCGCCGCGCTGGCAATATAATAAGCACCCGACGCACCAAGATCGGTGATCACCGCATAAACCTTGATCGCCGGATACTCACTGCGCAAACGCCGGATCTCGTCATAGATATAGCCTGACTGAACGGGACTGCCCCCAGGACTGTTGATGCGCAGCACCACACCCTTGGTGTTGGCATTTTCGAAAGCGGCCCGCAAGGCGCCGACTATATTGTCGGCACTGGCAGACTCTTCATCCGCGATCATTCCGCGCACGTTGATCACTGCCGTATGGCTTTCCTGCGCCCCCTTGCTTTTACCGAACTGCAAGGCTGGCGAAAACAAGGCCAGCGCACCAAACAGATATACAAATGTCAGCAGCTTGAAGAATATGCCCCAGCGCCTGGCGCGCCGCTGCTCCTGAACCCCCGCAAGCAGCGTCTTTTCCAGCAGCTTCCAGCTATTGCGATCTTCCTTGGATTCGTCCACCGGAGCCTTCCACTCATCCGACATTTACATGCACCTCAGTACCAGCCGCGGAGCGCAGCCAACTGCCGAGCTCCGAAAAGTGATTGATCACAGCGCGAGGCTCATGCCGCCGCAGGATATGCAGCGGTTGCGCACCATAGGCGACCGCCACACTGTCCACTCCGGCTCGCCGCGCCATCTGTAGATCGAATATCGAATCACCGACCATCAGGGCCTGCTCCGGACGAGCACCGCAATGAGCGAGAATCTCCTCAATCATCAAGGGATCAGGCTTGCTCGCCGTCTCGTCCGCGCAGCGGGTGATATCGAAGAAATCCTCCCAACCCCGCCCGGCCAAAACGCGATCCAGACCCCGCCGCCCTTTGCCGGTCGCAACCGCAAGCAAATACCCTGAATCTCGAAATTCCGACAGCGCCTTGGCCACGCCCGGATACAGCGCCGAAGGCTGAGCTTCCAGGGCAAGATAGTGTTCGCTGTAGAAATGGCGAAAATCGTCGATTAGCCCGATATCGACCCGTTCCGGGTACAGCTCTGTAATAGCCTCGGGAAGAGCCAACCCAATGATGCCTTTGACCAGGTCGTCGTCGACTTGCGGTAGCCCACAACTGCGAGCAGCAACATGTATGGACTCGACGATACGGCCAATTGAATCGACCAGCGTGCCATCCCAATCGAATATCAGGACCTGATACTTACTCACCGAGACGCTCCAGCGTTCGCGCCCACATTTCGTCGACCGGCGCCTCTAGCGACAATTCACCCCCATCCGGCAACGGAACCTTCAAGGCATATGCATGGAGGAACAAACGCTTGCCGCCCAGCTCGCGAATTTCGCGAGTGAATTCTTCGTCCCCGTACTTGCTGTCTCCCGCAATGCTGTGCCCTGCGTGGCGCGCATGCACCCGAATCTGGTGAGTGCGTCCGGTTACAGGTTTGGCCTCGACCAGCGTTGCGAACTCTCCGAAGCGACGAAGTACGCGAAACAGCGTCAGCGCCTCCTTGCCATCCTCAGTCACCTCGACCATCCGCTCACCGGAGCGCAGCGTATTCTTCAACAGCGGTGCATTGACCTGCTTCTTGGATGTCTCCCACCGCCCGCGGACGAGTGCCATGTAGCGCTTGTCGACACCATCGCCACGCAGAGCCTGATGCAAGTGCCGCAACATGCTGCGTTTCTTAGCGACCATCAGCAAGCCGGACGTATCGCGATCCAATCGATGCACCAACTCGAGTTCCTTGGCATCGGGTCGCAATTGCCGTAAGGCTTCGATAACGCCGTAGCTGAGCCCGCTGCCGCCGTGTACTGCTATGCCGGCCGGCTTGTTCAGCACGATGAGCGCCTTGTCCTCATAGACAATGGCCTTATCGAGCCTCTCCAGTAGCCCCTGAGCCAGCGGCTCAGGCTCGTCACGCTCAGCCAGCCGCAGCGGCGGCACACGCACCAGATCGCCGGCTTGCAGTTTGTACTCCGGCTTGATGCGGCCCTTGTTCACCCGTACTTCACCCTTGCGCAGGATGCGGTAGATCAGCGTCTTGGGCACGCCTTTGAGCTGGTTACGGAGAAAATTGTCGATTCGCTGGCCGGCGAGTTCCGGCGCGACCTCAAGTATTTGCACACCGGAGGTCTGGGAGGGGGTATTGGTCATCGGGGCATCATAGCAATTTTCATGGATTTGAAGCACTTAAACATTGCTGTTATAGTCGCGAACGCCGCCAAAAGCGGACAGGCCCCGGGATGCCAGCGATATCGCCAACCCGAGCCGGCAAAAAATCTGTTCTAGGACGTGAGGCCGTCCGACGGAGCTTCCCTCAAGTAGCGGTGAAGTTGCGAAACAAGCCTTGAAGACATGATGCGTGCCCCCGTTTGGGGAATCGCGATAATCGACAACCGCTCCCCGGATTCTGCGAGCGGCACCCGATTTTCAAAGTATGCGTGTTGGGTGGAGATGCACAGCATCGGATTGCGTAGCAAAGGCTTTCACAGACGCTTCATTCCGTCCGCTACCGATGCCTGATTCCTCCTCCCGAACCATTGCTTCTGTTCCGACAGTAAGCAGGAGACGTCGTCGCGACGCCGGCCCATCTGGCCGCACATCGCTGGACACTGGAGTGCCTTACAACCATTCCTGACTCACCTGACACCGACCGCGAGAGTCGTGTGTGCCGAACGCCGTTTCCGGATGCCACGGAAACCGACGGTACTACATGAAAAGAATGCTAATTAACGCAACTCAGCCTGAAGAGTTGCGTGTCGCACTGGTCGACGGCCAACGCTTGTTCGATCTGGACATCGAATCGGGCGCCCGCGAACAGAAGAAAGCCAATATCTACAAAGGCAAGATCACCCGCGTAGAGCCAAGCCTCGAAGCCGCCTTTGTCGATTTCGGCGCCGAGCGCCACGGCTTCCTCCCCCTCAAGGAAATCTCCCGCGAGTACTTCAGCAAATCGCCTGAAGGCCGCGTGAACATCAAAGACGTCCTGCGCGAAGGCCAGGAAGTCATCGTCCAGGTCGAAAAGGAAGAGCGCGGTAACAAAGGCGCCGCACTGACCACCTTCATCAGCCTCGCCGGGCGTTACCTGGTGCTGATGCCGAACAATCCGCGCGCCGGCGGCATTTCGCGCCGCATCGAAGGCGAAGAACGCAACGAACTGCGCGAAGCCCTGAATGGCCTCGATATCCCTGCCGACATGGGCCTCATCGTGCGCACCGCCGGCCTGGGCCGCTCCAGCGAAGAGCTGCAATGCGACCTCGACTATCTGCTGCAACTTTGGACCGCAGTCAAGGATGCGTCCAAGGATCGCGCCGCACCGTTCCTGATCTACCAGGAATCCAACGTCATCATCCGCGCAATCCGCGACTATCTGCGCCAGGACATCGGTGAAGTACTGATCGACAGCGTGGAGGCCCAGGACGAAGCACTGAGCTTCATCCAGCAGGTCATGCCGCAGTACGCCAGCAAGATCAAGCTGTATGAAGACTCCGTTCCGCTGTTCAACCGTTTCCAGATCGAAAGCCAGATTGAGACAGCCTTCCAGCGTGAAGTGAAGTTGCCCTCCGGCGGCTCGATCGTCATCGATCCGACCGAAGCTCTGGTGTCCATCGACATCAACTCTGCGCGCGCCACCAAGGGCGGCGATATCGAAGAAACCGCGCTGCAGACCAACCTGGAAGCGGCGGAAGAAATCGCCCGTCAGCTGCGCCTGCGCGACATCGGCGGCCTGATCGTCATCGACTTCATCGACATGACGCCAGCCAAGAACCAGCGCGCCGTTGAAGAAAAGATGCGCGAAGCGCTTGAAGCCGACCGCGCACGCATCCAGGTCGGTCGCATCTCACGCTTCGGCCTGCTGGAAATGTCCCGCCAGCGTCTGCGTCCATCCCTTGGCGAGACCAGCGGCATCGTCTGCCCGCGCTGTAATGGCCAAGGCATCATCCGCGACGTGGAATCGCTGTCGCTGGCTATTCTGCGCCTGATCGAAGAAGAAGCGCTGAAAGACCGTACCGCCGAGGTTCGCGCCCGCGTGCCGTTCCAGGTCGCCGCTTTCCTGCTCAACGAGAAGCGCAACGCGATCACCAAGATCGAACTGCGCACTCGCGCGCGCATCTTCATCCTGCCGGATGACCATCTGGAAACGCCGCACTTCGAAGTACAGCGTCTGCGTGACGACAGCCCAGAGATTCTGGCCGGCCAGGCAAGCTACGAGATGAGCCAGACCGAAGCCGAGGAAGCGCAGCCGGTCAGTTCCACTCGCACCCTTGTTCGCCAGGAAGCGGCCGTCAAGACCGCACCGCAGCGCACTGCACCAGCACCAGCAGCCGCCGCAGCTCCAGCCGAAGCACCCGCCGCCGCCCCGGCACAAGAGCCAAGTCTGTTCAAAGGCCTGATCAAATCCCTGGTCGGATTGTTCGCAGGCGAGGCGAAAGAGCCGCAAGCCGCTGCCGAAGTGGAGAAGAAGCCTGCCTCTCCCCGGCCGCAGCGCAACGACGAGCGCCGCAGTGGACGGCAGCAGAACCGCCGCCGTGATTCACGCGGTGGCCGTGACGAAGAGCGCAAGCCGCGTGAGGAGCGTCAGCCGCGCGAAGAACGGCAACCCCGCGAAGAGCGTCAGCCGCGTGATGACCGCCAGCCACGGGAAGAGCGCCAGCCACGCCCGCCGCGCGAGGAGCGCAAACCACGCGAGCAAGTTGAAGCCACCGAGGCCCAACCGCGCCGCGAGCGAGCTCCGCGTGAAGAGCGCAAGCCCCGCGAGGAGCGTAAACGCGAACTGCGTGCGCCGATTGATGAAGCACCGGTAACCGCAGCAGAAGAAGAGCAGGTTGAGCGCCAGCCCCGCGCGCCACGTGAAGAGCGCAAGCCGCGTGCCGAACAGCAGGCTGTCGCTGCCGCCGACGAGCTGCTGCAGCAAACCGAAGACGCCAACGAAGCCGAGGACGCACAAGATACAAACGAGGCTTCCGAAGGCAACGATGGCGAGCGTCCACGCCGCCGCTCTCGTGGCCAGCGTCGCCGCAGCAACCGTCGCGAGCGCCAGCGCGATGCCAACGGCAACGAGATCGACGAGGTCGACGAAAGCAACGCACCGGTCAAGACCGAGGAGATCGCTGTTGCGGCAACCGCAGCCGCGCTAGCCGCAAACACTACCGACACCGAAGCCGCACCGCAGGTCAAGCTTGCCGATGACGCCGTGATCCAGACCAGCACCGAAGGCGTCGCAACCATCGTCGAGCAGGCCGCTGTTGCAGAGGTTACTGACGAGCGCACGGCTGCCGAGGAACCTGCAGTAGTCGAAGCTGCAGTCGAGGCTCCGGTACAACCGACCGAAGTTGCAGCAGGCGAAGTTGCACCAAGCGAGGTGCCTGCCGTGCAGACCGACGTAACTCCGCAACCAGCCTCCGAGCCAGTTGTCGAGAAAACCGAAGCAGCACCGGCTGCCGCACCCGCATTGACGCCTAGCGGCCGCGCACCAAACGATCCGCGCGAAGTCCGTCGCCGTCAGCGCGAAGCCGAGCGCCTGGCCAAGGAAGCAGCTGAAGCCGAAGCCAAGGCCGCAGCCGCGCAGCCGCTGGCCAGCCCGGAAATCGTTGCTAGTGAACCGGCTGAAGAAACGCAGACCGAAGCTATTGCGCAGCCAGTAGCCAGCGATGCCCAGCCGGAGCAGGTGGTAGAGTCCGCCCCTGCTGCTGAACAACTTGCCAGCGAAGAGCCATCGGTCAGTCCGACTGTCGAGCCCACTCAGCAGGCGCAAACGCCAGTAACGGAACCAGTAGCGGAAGTAGTCGAGGAAAAACCAGAAGCACCGGTATCCGAGGAGGCACCTCAAACTGCCCCTGAGGAAAAAGCTGCTGAAGGCGACGAGCCAGATAATCGTGAGAAGCCACAAGGCTAAGCACTGATGGCAAAAAAAGGGATGCTTCGGCATCCCTTTTTTATGGGCGCGTTCCGCCTCACGCCGACACTTTATTAAGACAACCAAACCATCCGAGCCTAACTGCGCAGCTCAGCGCGCCGTCATCAGGTAAAAGGGGCCGAGTATAGAGAGCTCGCGATACGCCTTATGCAAACCGAAGGGTGCTTCACGGCGTCCCAGCGACGCCCGAACCGACCCTCACTAAAGGCATGACAAGCACAAAGATAGACCGATAAAGGTGGGCTGGGACGGCTAGAGACGCAGCGTCCTACCCTGCCATGGGGTCAGCAGCCCAGGCGAGAGCTGGGTGCGTTGTACACAGCGAAACTGCGGAGGCTGACCAGCGCGAGGGCGAGCCGAGAGCGCAGTTCAAATTACGTTCGGCTCGATTTCCAGCGCAACACCGAAACGCTCGAGGACGTCGGCCTGGATTCGCCGCGCCAGCTGCAGCAACTGCTCACCAGTGGCCCGACCGTAATTGACGAGCACCAGCGCCTGCAGTCGATGTACGCCAACATCACCCTCACGAAACCCTTTCCAACCGGATTTCTCGATCAGCCAGCCCGCCGCCAGCTTCACCTTATCGTCGCCCTGCGGATAGGCAACCAGGTCAGGATGGCGGTCGCGTAGCGCTCGCGCAACGGCAGCCGTGACCAAAGGATTCTTGAAGAAGCTACCGGCGTTGCCAAGCTGCTGCGGATCCGGCAATTTTTCACTACGGATGGCGCAAACCGCTCGACTGACATCTTGCGCGGTCGGCGCGACGAGCCCCTGCTCCGCCAGACGCTGGCGAATCGGGCCGTATTCAAGATGCAAGGCCGCTTGGCGATGCAACGCGAAGCGCACGCGCAAAATCAGGTAGCGACCCGGCTGCTGCTTGAACAGGCTGTCGCGGTAACCGAAGGCGCAATCTTCAAGGGCGAATTCGCAGAGCTCGCCCGTGTGGCTATCCAACGCGGTGAGCCCGGCGAAAACGTCCTTTATTTCGACACCATATGCACCGATGTTCTGAATCGGGGAAGCGCCAACCGTCCCTGGTATCAGACTGAGATTTTCCAGCCCGACCAAGCCCTGATCCAGCGTCCAGAGCACGAACGGATGCCACGGCTCCCCCGCTTCAGCCTCGACCAGTACCTGCTCTGTGGCCTCCTCGACGATGCGCTTTCCGCGGCTGGCGATGTGCAGCACCAGCGCCGGTACGTCACGCGTCAACAAGAGGTTGCTACCCCCGCCGATGGGCAGCAGTGGCACATCAAGCTGGCGAGCACGGGCAAGCGCATCGCGCACATCACCGTCCCCATGCGCTGCGGCGAAATACTGCGCGCGCTGATCAACGGCGAAGGTGTTGAACGACTTCAACGAACGGTTGGCTTCTATGGTGAGACTCACAGTCGACCCTTTATCTCGGCAAGCAGCGCATCGCTGGCTTCTTCGATGAGGTCCAGCACATCGTCGAAGCCGTCGGTGTCGCCGTAATAAGGATCGGGCACTACGTCGCAGCCAAGCCCGTAGCGGCGCAGCAACAGGTCGACTTCCGCCTTGGCACCGTGCTTCGGGCGCAGGGCCTGCAGCCGTGCCAGGTTGTCGTGATCCATTGCCAGGATCAGATCGAAGTGCTGGAAGTCCGCGGTGGAAACCTGGCGCGCGCGCAAAGCGTCGAGCACGTACCCGCGCCGTTTCGCCGCTTCGCACGCACGCCGGTCTGGCGCCTTGCCAACGTGCCAGTCCCCGGTTCCGGCAGAGTCGATCTCGACTCGCGGGCCAAGACCGGCCTGCTCGATCCGCTGGCGAAACACGCCCTCGGCCGTAGGCGAACGGCAGATATTGCCCATGCAGACGAACAGCACTTTCATCTCAGCCACCCAGCAGACGGCGAACCCGCTCCAGATCTTCCGCCGTATCGACCCCGGCGGGCGGCGCCTCGATGGCATCGGCGACATGGATGCGCCGCCCGTGCCAGAGCGCACGCAGCTGCTCAAGACACTCCGTGTCCTCCAGCCAGCAGGGTCCCCAGGAAACGAAGTCGGCCAGGAAGCTGGCGCGATAGGCATAGATGCCGATGTGGCGGCGATAGGGCACACCTTCGGGCAACTGACTGCGATCTGCCGCGAACGAGTCTCTCGCCCAGGGAAGCGGCGCCCGACTGAAGGTCAGCGCGAGACCGTCGACGTCCGAAAGGACTTTCACCACGTTGGGATTGAACAGCGCTTGGGCATCGGTGAGCGGCTCAGCCAGTGTCGCGATGGCAGCTTCCGGGTGCGCTGCCAGGTTTGCCGCGACCTGATCGATCACAGCCGGAGGTATCAGCGGCTCATCGCCCTGTACGTTGACCACAATGGCATCGCCTGGCAGCCCGAGCTGTTCGGCAACCTCGGCGAGTCGATCGGTTCCGGAGTTGTGATCGGCACGGGTCAGTACGACCTGCGCACCGAATGCCGAACAGGCCTCGACGATGCGCGAGTCATCGGTGGCGACCACGACACGCTGAGCGCCGCTCTTGCTGGCCTGCTCCCACACATGTCGGATCATCGGTTTGCCAGCGATATCCTGCAACGGCTTGCCTGGCAGACGAGTCGATGCATAGCGCGCGGGAATCACGACGGTGTAAGCAATGCTCATTTGTCCAGGCGCTCGTCCACGTCCAGGGTGCGGGCTTCGCTCTCGAGCATCACCGGGATGCCGTCACGCACCGGAAAGGCCAGAGCATCGGCCTTGCAGATCAGTTCCAACTTATCATCGGTCAGCTTCAGCGGCCCCTTGCATAGCGGGCAAGCCAGAATATCGAGCAATTTGGTATCCATGCGCAGTCCTTGAAAGCGTTCGACTGCGATGGCAGTGCGAGCGGCTTAAGTGTGATCGGGCAGTAAACGCGTCAACTGACCGTCGAACCAGGTAACAAAGGCAGCTGAGGGCACAGCCTGCACCTGCAGATACGACCAGCCTGGCGGGGCGAAAGCCCGGCATTTCACCGCATCCTTTTCGGTCATCACCAGTGGCAGGTCAGGGCTGAATTTCAGCTGCTCTGAACTGTAGGCTGCGTGATCCGAGAAGGCATGTGGAATCGGTCGCCAGTGTAGCGTTTCGAGCGTGGTGAAGAAACGCTGCGGGTTACCGATCCCGGCCACTGCATGCAGTTGCTGCCCGGCAGGGAAATGATCCAAGGGCCAGCGCTCGTCAGAGATCAGTTCGACCAGCGCGACAGGCTGAAGACTGAACCCATAGCCTGCGGTCGAGTCTGCCTTGGCACCATTGAGCAGAACCGCGTCCACGCTCTCCAGGCGCTCGGCCGGCTCACGCAAAGGCCCAGCCGGCAGGCAGCGCCCATTGCCCAGCCCACGCGCGGCATCGATCAGTACCAACTCGAGGTCACGGGCCAGGCGATAGTGTTGCAGCCCATCGTCAGAAAGAATCAGGTCGAGGGTCTCCGCTTCCAACAAGCTACGTATGGCGCGAGATCGATCCGGGTCGATAACCAGCGGCACGCCGGTACGCTGGACGATCAACAGCGGTTCGTCGCCAGCGTCTTGCGCCAAGTCTTCCGCGCGAACCCGCCAAGGCAACGATGGTGGCGTCGCACCGTAACCCCGACTGACGACGCCGACGCGAAGACCACGGCTTCGGCAGTGTTCGATGAGCCAAAGGATCAAGGGTGTCTTGCCGGTTCCGCCGACCGTGATGTTGCCCACCACGACGACGGGCACCGGAGCCCGATAGGTAGCGCTTTCGCCCTTGAGGAAACGCCGCCGCTTGGCCTCGACCACGCGGCGGTAGAGCAACTCCAGCGGAGCGAGCAAACGCAGGGCAGGATGCCCTTGGTACCACGCGCGTTGCAGGCGATCGGCGAATGACATCAGGGCGACGCCTGCGCCTCGACAGTGGTGATGCGCAGCTGGCCGAAACCCAGCTTGCCAGCGGCGTCCATGGCCGTTATGACCGCCTGGTGCGGCGTCTTGCCATCGGCACTGATGATCATCGGCATCCGATTGTCGCCGCCGGATTCCTTGCTCAAGGCTGCCATCAGGGAGTTGAGGTCATTTTTCAACAGCGCCTTGCCGTTGAGCGAATAATTGCCTGCCACATCGATCAGCACTTCCAGCTGGCGCACCTCGGCATCCTGCGGCGGGGTGCCGCTGGCCGCTTCCGGAAGATCGACCTTGAGCTGCGTTTCACGGGTGAAGGTAGTGGTGACCACGAAGAACAACAGCAGGATGAACACCACGTCGATCAGCGGCGCCAGCCCAATCTCCACGTTCTCACGAGGTTTGCGACGGAATTTCACGCCTTGTCCTCACCCAGATCGACATCACGGTCGCCCTGCACCACTTCCACCAGCTTGATTGCCTCCTGCTCCATTCCGACGACCAGTTCGTCAACGCGACGCTGCAGGAAGCGATGGAAGAACAACGCGGGAATACCAACCATCAGGCCAGCGGCTGTGGTGATCAGCGCCTTGGCGATACCGCCGGCGAGCAGCGGCGCGTTGGCCATGCCAGAGCCCATGAAGGCGCTAAAGATCTCGATCATGCCCAGCACCGTTCCCAGCAGACCAAGCAAGGGCGCGATGCCGGCAATGGTGCCAAGGGCGTTGAGGTAGCGCTCCAGGTCGTGAACGACGCGCGCGGCCGCCTCCTCGATGCACTCCTTCATGATCTCGCGACCACGCTTGGAGTTGCTGAGGCCGGCGGCGAGAATCTCACCCAACGGGGAATCGGCGCGCAGCTCCTTGAGCTTCTGGTTGCTGAGTTTCTTGTCCTTGATCCACTTCCAGACCTGGCCAAGCAGGTGCGGAGGTGTGACGCGACTCGGGCGCAACGTCCACAGGCGTTCGGCGATGATGCCGGCCGCTGCGATGGAACACAGGATGATTGGCAGCATTATCCAGCCGCCTGCTTTGACCAGCTCCCACACGAGATGAATCCCCCTCGAAAAAGTGGCGCCACTCTAGCATAGGGTCGCAGGGTCGCCGACGGCCGCCGTTCTCATTTTTCCCGCCAGAATCGGCGTTCCGCACGCTGCGCCTCGGCCGCCGAGAAATCGCCCAGATCGATTCGAATTGCGCCATGCAGGGCGGTGTCGTAGGTACCGACCCCGAGAGCCGCGAGACGCGTGGTCACGCTTGGATGAGGATGCCCGAAGGCATTGTGAAAGCTACGGGAGATCAACGCCGTAGTCGGTTCCACCGCACGTAGAAACGACTCCGACGAGGAGCTGCGACTGCCATGATGCGGCAGCAGCAACCATTGTGCCTGCACTTCCGTCCCACTGCGTAGCAACGCCTGCTCCGCGGCCTGCTCTATGTCGCCCGTCAGCAAGAGGCGTTCACCGTTGGCTTCGACCAGCAGAACACATGACAGCTGATTACTGTCCCGCGCGGCCTGCCATTGCCAAAGGGTGAAGCGCACACCGTTCCACTGCCACTGCGCACCACTCTCACACGGCTCTGCATTCAGACCATCCGCATGTCGTTGCGGCTCTCCGCTAATGATCCGCGCAACCGGCATCAGGTGCTGAACAGCCTGGGCACCGCCTGAATGATCATTGTCGGCATGGCTGAGGAGCAGCATATCCAACCGACTCACAGCCAGGCTTCGTATAGACGGAAAGACGACCCGTTCACCGGCATCGAAGTCGCCCTGCCGCGGACCGGCATCGTAGAGCAGCGCGTGCTCTCGCGTGCGCACCAGCACCGACAATCCCTGCCCCACGTCCAGCACCCACACCTGCGCACGGCCCTCCGGCACCTCCATGCGCGGCGGGAACGCCAAGGGCAACAGCAGCATCACTCCCAACGCGCGCAGTGGGATGCCGGCAGGCATCAGCAACAGCAAAACGCCCAGTCCGATCATCAAGAACACCCAGCAGGGTAAGCCAACGGCAAACCAGGCTGGTCGCCAGGACGCGATGAGGCCCAGCAGCTCGAACAGCAGAGCCAGAGAGCCGCCCACCAGCCACAAAATCGCTTCACCTACGCCCCCCAGCGGCAGCAGGATCGTGCCGAGCAGCGCAAAGGGAACCGTCAGGCTTACCCAGGGCACCGCGATCAAGTTGGCCAGCGGACTGCTGGCGCTGACCGGTAGCCCCAGCGCCAGCAACAAAGGAAGCAGGCCTAGGGTCGCGGCCCATTGGGCCCGTAGCAGCGTCTTCCACCAAATCCACCGGCCAAGTCTGCCAGCGAAGGCCAGCGCCAGCACCGCAACCGCTCCGAACGATAGCCAAAACCCTGGCTGCAGCGTCACCAGCGGATCGATCAGCAGAACACCATTGAGCGCAAGCAGCAGCGGCTGCCAGACGCCCAGATGCCGGAAACGCAAGCGCCAGAGCAACACCACCGCAACCATGAAGCAGGCACGGCGAACCGGAACGTCAAAGCCTGCGAGCCATCCGTAAGAAAGGGCGCCAGCAAGCGCCAGCCCGCACGCGCAAGGTAGCCATGGCCAGGGCCGCGGCCAGACGCCCAACCTCGCCAGCAAGGCGACCAATCCATACAGTAACCCCGCGAGCATGCCGATATGCTGTCCGGAGATGACCATCAGGTGCACGGTGCCGGTGTCCTGCAGCACCTGCCAATCGCTGCGGCTCAAACCTGAGTCATCTCCCACCACCAGCGCGGCAATCGCGCCCTGCCGATCGAACGCCGGAACATCCATCAGGCGCGCCCGCAGCCGGTCACGCCAGCCGTCGGTGGCAGCCGAAGCCGAGAGACGCTCCCCAGCCTTGACGGTGCCGGTGGCGCCAATACCACGCGCCAGCAGCCAGGCTTCGTAGTCGAACGATTGTGGGTTGACCAGGCCGCGCGGACGCTTCAACCGTACCGCCAGCCGCCAACGCTCACCGGCCCGCAGTTGCGGGCCGCCGTACCAGGAAAGGCGAACCTTAGAAGGCAACCCGACATGCCGCGACTCGATATCGGCGAGCTCGAAGCGCACCACCTCGCCAATCGCAGCAGGCAGGTCGACCACCCGCCCTTCGATCCAGAACGTGCGGCCATCCATCGCTACAGGCAGGCGGTCAGCAAGGGCGTTCTGGCTTTGATAACAGGCCCAGCCCAAACCAAGGAGGAACAAGCCAAACGGGAACCAGCTCCTGCGCATAAGCATCAGCGCGCCTACCGCGGCAAATGCTGCGCAGATCCAACTCGCAGGCAGAGCTGGCAGAAAGCGAGGGAGAACAAGGCCGGCGGCAAGCGCCAGCATCCATGTGCGCATGATTCAGACTCCTGGAATCCATTCCGGGACCGCTGTTTGCGGATGGTCAATTTGTCGCAGGCGTAGACCTAATGTCACAAAACTACTGTCAGCGTCGCACTGCGATTCGAGGCATAATCGCCGGGCTGCTGCCTGCCAGAGAACCTTCATGCCGCGTCGTTTTTTCAAACGCTACATGCCGCACCCTGATCGCATCAAGACTAACAAGTCGCTGCGCTTTCTCGGCGCGCTGATTCACGATCCCAATCTCTGGCATCTCAATCGGCACTCGGTAGCGCGCGCCATGGCGATCGGTTTGTTCTGGGCAATGATTCCGATGCCGCTGCAGATGCTCGCCGCAGCCTTGTGTGCATTGCCTGCGAGAGCGAACCTGCCGATCGCGGTGGGGTTGGTCTGGCTGACCAATCCACTGACCATGCCACCGGTGTTCTACTGCAACTACAAGGTCGGGACCTGGCTGCTCGACACGCCGGCCAACAACATGCCCGCCGAGTTGAGCTTGGCCTGGGTACGCCACATGCTGGAACACAACTGGCAGCCACTGTATCTCGGGTCCCTTGTCACCGGGATCATTCTCGCGATTCTCGGTTACGCCTTCACCCAAGCCTACTGGCGTTGGTGGGTTGGTCGCAGCTGGCGCCGGCGGCAGAACGGCCGCCGGTAGGGGAATTACTCGTAGCGCAACGCCTCGGCTGGCTGAGTCTGCGCCGCACGCCATGCCGGATAGAGGGTGGCAAGAAAGCTCAGGCTCAATGCCGCTACCGATACCAGCACCACATCCTCCAGACGCAACTCCGATGGCAGGGTGCTGATGAAGTAAACGTCCGAACTGAAGATATGCTGGCCGGAGACTTTTTCCAGCCAGTTAACCAGTTCGCTGACATTCAACGCACCCAGTACGCCGAGGACGACGCCAATCACGGTGCCGCTGAATCCGATGATACTGCCCTGCACCATGAAGATCGCCATGATCTGCCGCGGCGTTGCGCCCAGGGTGCGCAGGATAGCGATATCGGCGCGCTTGTCGGCTACCACCATGATCAGCGTTGCGATGATGTTGAAGGCCGCCACCGCGACGATCAGCATCAGCAACAAGCCGATCATGGTCTTTTCCATTTTCATCGCGCTGAACAAGCTGCCTTGGGTGTACGACCAGTCTTCCACTCGGTAACCGTCGCCTAGCGTGGCGCCAACCTGCGCAGCCACTTCCGGTGCACGATACAGATCGCTCAACTTGAGCCGCACGCCCTGGACCTGCTCCGGTGCCCATCGATGGATCTGTGCGGCGTCGGCGCGATGGATCATCCCCAGACTGCCGTCCAGATCGGCTCCGACCTTGAACACACCGACGACATTCAGACGCTGCATACGCGGCGTCACGCCTCCGGGTGTCGAACTGACTTCCGGCACGATCAACGTCAGTTTGTCGCCCAGCTTCAGCCCGAACCGCCGGGCTGTCATCAGGCCGATGATCACACCGAACTCGCCTGGCTTCAGCTGATCAAGGCTGCCACCGACCAGTCGCTCGCCCACGATGGATACCTGCGCTTCGGCCTGCGGGTCGATGCCGCTGATCTGGATCGGCTGCATGCTGCCCTTGAATGACAACATGCCCTCGAGCTGCGTAACCGGCGCCATACCGACGATCTGTGGATGCTCCGACAGACGCGCCGCGACTGCCTGCCAATCATCCAGCGGCTGATCGCCGATCACGGTGGCGTGCGGCACCATGCCGAGGATCCGCGCGCTCATTTCACGCTGGAACCCGTTCATGACCGACAACACCATGATCATTGCCAGCACGCCCAGCGCCAGGCCGATCAGCGAAGTCAGCGAGATGAACGAGATGAAATGGTTGCGTCGCTTGGCCCGCGTATAGCGGCTGCCAATGAAGACACTCAGGGGCCTGAACATCATTCAGCCACCAGGCGTCCGTCTTCCAGACGCAGGATCTGGTCCATCTGTGCGGCCAGTTGGCGGTCATGGGTAACCACCAGAAAGGCGGTCTGCAGGGAATTGCTGAGTTCGAGCATCAGGTCCTGGATACCTTGCGCGGTGTGGTGGTCGAGGTTGCCGGTCGGCTCGTCGAGCAATACCAGGGCGGGCTCGTTTACCAATGCCCGGGCAATGGCCACACGCTGACGCTCACCACCGGACAGTTCGGCCGGTTTGTGCTCGAGGCGATGGCCGAGGCCGACCCGAGTGAGCAAGGCGGCTGCCTTCTGACGTGCTTCAGGAATCGGCGTACGGCCGATCAACAACGGCATGCAGACGTTTTCCAACGCCGTGAACTCTGCGAGCAGATGGTGGAACTGATAGACGAAACCCAGGGCCCGGTTACGCAATAGCCCACGGTCCTTCTCGTTGAGGGCCGAAAGCTCTTCGCCGGCCAGCCAGACGCTGCCCTCGCTGGGCGTGTCCAGGCCGCCAAGCAGATTCAGCAGCGTGCTCTTGCCCGAGCCGGAGCTGCCGACGATAGCCACGCGCTGCCCTGGAAACAGCTCCAGCTGAAGTCCGGACAGCACCTCCACCGATTCCGGGCCTTGCTCATAGCGTTTGCCGAGATTGCGGCAGCTCAGCACCGCGTGCTTTTGCGAAGACTCGTTCATAACCTGTTCACTCATAACGTAGCGCCTCAGCCGGCTGGGTGCGCGCGGCGCGCCAGGCCGGGTAAAGAGTCGCGAGGAAGCTAAGGACCAGCGCGGCAACACAGACCTGAATGACATCGGCAGCCATCAGCTGTGAAGGCAGATAGTCAATGAAATAGACATCCGCACTGAGAAACTTGTGGCCGATCAGCCGCTCCAGGGCAGCGATCCAGCTGCTGACATTGACCGCCGCGAACATACCCAGCAGCGCGCCAACCAAGGTGCCGACGACGCCGATCACCGTACCCTGCACCATGAAGATCGCCATGATCTGCTGCGGCGTCGCCCCCAGCGTACGGAGGATTGCGATATCCCCACGCTTGTCGGTCACCACCATCACCAGCGTCGAAATGATGTTGAACGCCGCCACCGCCACGATCAGCAGCAGCAACAGTCCGATCATGGCCTTCTCCATGCGGATCGCCTGGTAAAGGTTGCCGTGGGTACGGGTCCAGTCACGGGAATAGAAATCATCGCCGAGCTGACCGGCCAGCTCCCAGGCAATCCGCGGCGCCTGGAACAGGTCGTCGAAACGCAGACGCAGGCCTTGCACCTGGTCCGGCTGCCAACGCTGCAGGCGCGCCATGTCGGCGATGTTCGCCAGCGCGACATAGCCGTCAATCTCACCTGCGCCAACATGGAAGATGCCAGTCACAGTGAAACGCTTCATGCGCGGGAACATGCCTGCCGGAGTCACAGTGACCTCGGGCGCGACGAAGGTGATCTTGTCGCCTACGCCAACCCCGAGCTTGGCGGCGGCCTTGTCGCCGATGACGATGCCGAAATCACCAGCGGCCAGGTCATCCAGCGAACCTTCGCGGAAGAACTGATCGATGATCGAGACCTGCCGTTCGGCCTTGGGGTCCACGGCATTGATCAAGATTTTGGTGACTTGCCCCTGATGCGTCAGCAGCCCCTGGCTCTGAATGAAAGGTGCACTGGCAGAGACCTGCGGATGGCCTTCGAGGCGCGCACCCAGCGACTGCCAGTCGTTGATCGGCGTCGGGCTTTCGATGGTCGCGTGCGGCACCATGCCGAGCACACGGGTGCGCATCTCGTGATCGAAGCCATTCATCACCGACAGCACCACGATCATTACCAGCACACCAAGCGCGAGGCCGATCATGGACGTCAGGGAGATAAAGGAGACGAAGAGGCTACGACGTCTGGCGCGGGTGTAACGCGCACCGATGTATACGGACAGCGGTCTGAACATAAATCGACGGGTTCGCTGGCGGGAAAAACAACATGCAGCTGACGCAACCACGGGGCCTGATACACTCTGGCCATTACTGCTATCCGGGTACCGCCATGCCGACACAAGACACTGAAGAACGCCGCGAATACTACCGTATCGAGGATCGTGTGGCACTGGAAATCATGCCGGCAAACCCGGACCACACCGAGGCTACCGAGCCTCTGCCAGCGCTTTTCAGCCTGCTCGGCGAACTGCACCAGCTCGATTTCGAAGCACAGCATTTGTTGCGTCAGATTGCCGAAAGCAACCGAACGCTGGCCAATTACCTGAAGGTGCAGAACAAACGAATCGAACTGCTGGGCCAGGCCCTGGCGCAAGACCTGCTGAAAGATCAAGGCGCTCCGCAACCGGTGGTGCTTTCCGAAGGCGGCATCAGCTTCGCCTGCGACCAGCCACAGGCAGAAGGAACGGTTCTTACGCTCAAGCTGGTTCTGCTGCCACAAGGGCTCGGTCTGCTGCTTGCGGCTCGCGTCATCTACTGCACGACCATGGAGGACGGACGCTATGACATCGGTACCGAGTTCGAAGCGTTGACTGATGCACAGCGGCAGCTGCTTGCACGGCATATCCTGCAGAAACAGGCGCTGGAGCGGCGTCTGGCCCTGGAAAGCCTGCAAGGAGATTGATCGATGCGCCGCCTGGCAACCCTACTGTTCGCGCTGACATTCAGCCCCGCCCTTTTCGCCGAAGACATTCGCATTCCGGTTGGCCAGCAGGGCCTGCCCGACATGCCGATGCCGGCCCGTGGCGACTCGAAGAACCTGGTGCTCGATCGCTTCGGCCTGGCTGATGAGGAGCGTCCCGCCGTCGGCCAACCGCCGATCAGCCGCTGGGATTACCGGGAGTTTTCGGTGTACTTCGAAGGCGACCGGGTCATCAACAGCGTGCGCCATCACCAACGTATCCCATCACCGCCCAAGGAAAACCTACAACCGTGACACTCATCTATGGCCATCGCGGCGCCAAGGGCGAAGCGCCGGAAAACACGCTGGTGAGCTTTCAGCAGTGCTTGCAGCATGGCGTACGTCGCTGCGAGCTCGATCTGCACCTGTCCCAAGACGGCGAACTGCTGGTCATTCACGATCCGACGCTCAAACGCACCACCGGTCGCCGGGGCAAAGTGGCCCAGCATGACGCCGACGAACTGGTGAACTACGACGCAAGATTGGGAGGGCCTGGCTGGAAGGTCCCCTGCCCCATACCCAGGCTGAGCGAGTTATTTGAGAAGTGTGATTTCGAGCATTGGCAGCTGGAGGTCAAGAGCGCGTCGAGAGTGCGCGCTGCTCGCACGGTGATGGCCATCAAAGAACTGGCCGCGCGTCATGGGTTGCTCGACCGCATTACCGTGACGTCCAGCTCGCGCGAAGTGCTGCGCGCACTGAACCGGCTCGCACCGGAAATATCGCGAGGCCTGGTCGCAGAATACAGCTGGCTCGATCCACTCAAGGTGGCCCGTCAGTACGGCTGTGACCTACTGGCGTTGAAGTGGACACTGTGCACGCCGGAGCGCCTGGAAAAAGCCCGCAAACAGGGCCTGCATGTATCGGTGTGGACGGTAAACGAGCCTGCACTGATGCGCCGCCTGGCAGACTTCGGAGTCGACAGCCTGATCACCGATTACCCCGGCCTGGCGGTCAGCACGCTGGCGCGTTCCTGACAGCGAGCCTCGAACATCAAGAATACCCGGCAGCCAGAGCGCTGCCGGATTCCTCTTACCTGATCAGAAGCTCTCCCGGTTTGGCCAATGCCAGTCGCGGGAGTCGCCACCCTCTCCAGCCGCCTCAGGCCGGCGGCCGGAGCCGCTCAAAAAAGCCGGTTAAGGCCGTCGAACGCTGCGACCCGGTAGGCTTCGGCCATGGTTGGGTAGTTGAAGGTGGTGTTGACGAAGTACTTGATGCTGTTCGCCGGCCCCTTCTGATTCATGATCGCCTGGCCGATGTGCACGATCTCCGAGGCCTGATAGCCAAAGCAATGCACGCCGAGCACTTCGAGCGTCTCGCGGTGGAACAGTATCTTCAGCATGCCCACCGGCTCGAAGGAAATCTGCGCCCGCGCCATGCTCTTGAAGAAGGCCTTGCCGACCTCATAAGGGATCTTGGCCTGGGTCAGTTCCCGCTCGTTCTTGCCGATCGAGCTGATCTCGGGAATGGTGTAGATGCCGGTTGGCACATCATCAACGAAGCGCCAGGAGTCATTCTCGACGATGCTGCCCGCCGCTGAGCGGCCCTGATCATAAGCAGCGCTGGCGAGCGACGGCCAGCCGATCACGTCGCCTGCGGCATAGATGTTGCCGATCTCGGTGCGGTAATGCTCGTCGACCTGAATCTGTCCGCGGCTGTTGGCTTTGAGACCGATATTCTCCAGGCCAAGCTTGTCGGTATTACCGGTACGCCCGTTGCTCCAGAGGAAGGCGTCGGCCTTGATCTTCTTGCCGGATTTCAGATGAAGAATGACGCCATTCTCCAAGCCCTCGACCCGCTCGTACTCTTCGTTGTGACGAATCAGCACGTTGTTGTTGCGCAGGTGATAACTGAGCGCGTCGGAAATCTCGTCATCCAGGAAGCTGAGCAACTGCTCGCGGTTATCGATCAGATCGACCAACACGCCAAGGCCGCTAAAAATGGACGCGTATTCGCAGCCGATCACACCGGCTCCGTAGATGATCATCCGACGTGGCGTGTGGCTGAGAGTGAGAATGGTATCGCTGTCGTAGATACGCGGATGGCTGAAGTCGACGTCAGCCGGTCGATAAGGGCGCGAACCCGTGGCGATGACGAACTGGCTGGCAACAAGCTTCTCCACCATGCCGTTGAGGCAGACAACTTCCACACTCTGCTCGTCGGAGAAGCTGGCGGTACCGAAGAACGTGTCGATGCGGTTGCGCGCGTAGTAGCCGGTGCGGGAGGTAACCTGCTTGCTGATGACTTTCTCGGCGCTTTTCAGCACGTCGGGGAAGGAAAACCAGCGTGGTTCACCGATCTGGCGGAACAGCGGATTGGTGTTGTACTGCATGATCTGCCGTACCGAATGGCGCAGAGCCTTCGACGGAATGGTGCCCAGGTGCGTGCAGTTGCCTCCTACCAGCGGTCGATTGTCCACCACGGCGACCTTGCGTCCCGCCTTCACGGCGTTCATCGCCGCGCCCTCCCCGGCCGGACCGGAACCAAGTACAACCAAATCGTAGTTATAGACCGCCATATACACTCCTGAAAACGCAGCGGGATACACCGCTGCTGTCAACAAATTCGCCGAAGGTCAAGGAAGCAGCATCGCCAGCTTCTCGAGCACCGCTTGCCGTCGCACTTGGCAAAGTGCGATGGAAAGCGCCCGAGCGGCGCGGCGCATCAACGCTTGGTGGCGTCATAGGCGAGATCGGTATTCCCCGCGTTCTTCGCCTCGTTCACTTCCTCGCACTTCTCGCGACTTCCGCCACAGATGGAACATTCCTTCTCGATGCCCAGGTTGGCGATGCCACCGCAGGAACCCGCGATGGGCTTTCGACCCATGATCACACCGATGGCCATGCCGAAGACCACAAGCAGCATCACCACAAAAACCAGTAACCAAGTCATTGCTCTACTCCCGCACCGAACAGCTCATCAAAAGCCCTGGTGCTCATTGTTGCGAAGCCCTGCCCTTCACGGACGACAAAGAAAGCGGCAATCGCGTTGCGCTCGGCCAATGCCAGCCCCCGCTCGGGGCCTAGCACCATCAGCGCGGTAGACAATCCATCTGCGCGCAAAGTCGATCTGTCGATCACTGTTACTGCCGCCAGATGATGTTCAATCGGTCGGCCGCTCTGCGGGTCCAGAGTATGCGAATAGCGCCGGCCGTCCTGTTCGAAATAGTTGCGATAGTCGCCGGACGTGGACACGCCCAGACCATCGAGTTCGACGATTTTTTGCGCAACGCGCTGGTCGTCCCTGGGCGCCTCGATGGCAATGCGCCAAGGCGAACCATCGGGTTTGCGGCCCTCCGCCTTGAGTTCACCGGTGATTTCCACCAGGTAGCTCTGCACGCCCAGGGCCTTCAAGCGATCAACAACGCGATCCACGGCGTAACCGGCAGCAATGCTGTTGAAGTCCAACTGCACTGCAGCAGCCTTGCACAACCGATCTCCCTCGATGCGCAAATGACGGTGGCCCGTCAATGCTTTCGCCGCCTCGATATCCTCTGTCGACGGAACGCGTTCGCCACGCCCCTGGGGACCAAAGCCCCAGAGGTTCAACAAAGGCTCGAGTGTAAGATCGAATGCGCCCTCGCTGTCGGCTGATAGCTGATCGCCTGCTGCGACCAATTCACGCACTATCTCCGGCATCGGCTCGCAACTGCCGGCAGGCAGGGCATTGAAGCGCTCGACGTCGGAATCGTTGCGATAAGTGGAAAGCTGTTTGTCGACGTCACCGAGAATGACTTCGACCTCGCCATGCAGCTCTTCCTTGGAGGGGCCATCACCACCGCGAACATACTTGACGGTATAGGTGCTGCCCATCGTGGGGCCGGTAAAGACTTCGACCTTGTCCTGAAACAGACAGCCCGTCAGGGCTGTCGCAAGAGCGACAGCGATGACGGGCTGGAGGTACACGACAGCGAAGACAGGCCGCAGTGACGCTCGGATCATGCTAGCCGCCGAAGTCATCGAGCAGAATGTTCTCTGGCTCGACGCCCAGGTCGGTGAGCATCTTGATCACCGACGCATTCATCATGGGCGGACCGCACATGTAGAACTCACAATCTTCCGGAGCGGGGTGATCCTTCAGATAGTTCTCGTACAGCACATTATGAATGAAGCCGGTCGGGCCTTCCCAGTTGTCTTCCGGCAGCGGGTCCGATAGCGCCAGATGCCACTGAAAGTTGGGATTCTCAGCCTGCAGCTGATCGTACTCTTCGACGTAGAACGCTTCGCGCATCGAGCGCGCACCGTACCAGAAGCTCATCTTGCGCGTGGATTTCAGACGCTTGAGCTGGTCGAAGATGTGCGAACGCATCGGCGCCATGCCGGCACCACCGCCGATGAAGACCATCTCGTTGTCGGTGTCCTTGGCGAAGAACTCACCGAACGGTCCATAAACAGTGATCTTGTCACCCGGCTTGAGGCTGAACACGTAGGACGACATCTTGCCCGGCGGGATATCGTCACGCCCTGGCGGCGGCGAAGCGATACGGATATTGAACTTCACCAGACCGCGTTCTTCGGGGTAGTTGGCCATGGAATAGGCACGAATGACGGTCTCGTCGCACTTCGATACGTACTTCCACTGATCGAACTTGTCCCAGTCGCCGCGGTACTCTTCCTGGATGTCGAAGTCTTTGTAACGCACCTCATGCGGCGGGCATTCCAGCTGCACGTAACCGCCAGCGCGGAAATCGACGTTCTCGCCTTCCGGCAGCTTGAGCGTCAGCTCCTTGATGAAGGTCGCGACGTTCGGATTGGACTCGACGGTGCATTCCCACTTCTTCACGCCGAAGACTTCTTCCGGCACCTCGATCTTCATGTCCGCCTTGACCGGAGTCTGGCAGGACAGGCGCCAGCCCTCGCCCGCTTCGCGACGGGTGAAGTGCGACTCCTCGGTGGGCAGCATCTCGCCGCCACCGCTCTCGACGATGCACTTGCACTGTGCGCAGGTGCCGCCGCCGCCGCAGGCGGACGAGAGGAAGATGTTGTTGGAGGCCAGCGTCTGCAGCAGCTTGCCGCCGGCGGGTACGGTGATAGTCCGCTCGCCGTTGATTTCAATAGACACGTCGCCGCTGGAAACCAGCTTGGCGCGCGCTGCCAGGATGATCACCACCAGCGCAAGCACGATGGCGGTGAACATACCGATGGCGAGGAAAATTTCGTAACTCATCAGTTCGTCCCGTCCTTACAGCTGTACGCCAGAGAAAGACATGAAGCCCAGCGACATCAGTCCGATGGTGATGAAGGTGATACCCAGACCCTGCAAACCATCCGGGACGTCGCTGTATTTCAGCTTCTCACGGATACCGGCCAGCAAAGCGATCGCCAGCGCCCAGGACAGGCCGGAGCCAACGCCGTACACCACGCTCTCGCCCAGGTTGTAATCGCGTTCGACCATGAACAGGGTGCCACCCATGATGGCGCAGTTCACGGTAATCAGCGGCAGGAACACACCCAGGGCGTTGTAAAGACTGGGCACGTACTTATCGAGGGTCATCTCGAGGATCTGCACGATGGCCGCAATCACGCCGATGTAGCTCAGCAGACCAAGGAAGCTCAGGTCCACTTCAGGCAGGCCGGCCCAGGCCAGCGCACCACTCTTGAGCAGGTAGGTGTAGATCAGGTTGTTGGCCGGCACGGTGATGGCCTGCACCACGATAACCGCGATACCCAGACCAATCGCAGTCTCCACTTTCTTGGAAATCGCGATAAAGGTGCACATACCGAGGAAGAACGCCAGGGCCATGTTCTCGATGAACACGGCGCGGACGAACAGGCTGAGGTAATGCTCCATTAGTAAGCCTCCTTGTTCGAGACTTGCGGCGCCATCTTGAAGGCAGGCTTCTCGACCTGCTCCTTCTTCCAGGCGCGGATGCCCCAGATAAACAGACCGATGAGGAAGAATGCCGATGGCGGCAGCAGCATCATGCCGTTGGGCTGATACCAGCCACCGTCATTTACCAACGGCAGAATGGTGTAACCCATAAGCTTGCCGGCACCGGTCAGCTCGCGAATGAAACCCAGCGCAATCAGCATGGCGCTGTAGCCCAGACCGTTACCAATCCCGTCGAAGAACGACAGCAGCGGCGGGTTCTGCATGGCGAAGGCTTCCGCACGCCCCATCACGATACAGTTGGTGATGATCAGCCCAACGAACACCGACAGCTGCTTGGACAGCGAGAACGCATAGGCCTTGAGCACCTGATCCACCAGGATCACCAGCGAGGCGATGATCACCATCTGCACGATCATGCGGATCGAGTTGGGGATCTGGCTGCGGATCATCGAGATGAACAGGTTGGAAAACGCCACCACCAGGGTCAGCGCGACGGACATCACCAGCGCCGTGTTCAGGTTGGAGGTGACCGCCAGCGCCGAGCAGATTCCGAGAATCTGCAGGCCGATGGGGTTGTTATTGAAGATCGGATTGAGCAGAACTTCTTTGACAGTGGGTTGCGACATGATCAAGCCTCCCCAGCGCGCAGATTAGCGATAAATGGACCGAAGCCGTTCTCGCCCAGCCAGAACTGCAGCAGCGAATTGACGCCGTTGCTGGTCAGGGTCGCGCCCGCCAGGCCGTCGACCTGGTGAGTGGCGCGCGGGCTTTGCGGATCGACGCCGCCCTTGACGATCTGCACGGCCAGCTTGCCGTTGTCGTCGAACAGTTCCTTGCCCGGCCACTGGCCGCGCCACTTTGGATTATCGACCTCACCACCCAGGCCCGGCGTTTCGCCGTGCTGGTAGAAGCCGAAGCCGGCAACGGTATCCAGATCGCCCTGTACAGCCATGAAGCCGTAGAGCGTCGACCACAGACCGTAACCACGAACCGGCAGGATCAGCGTATCGATTTCACCCTCACCCTGACCTTCGACGATATAAACAGTGCTGTAGCGCTCGCGACGCTTGATCGAGGCGATATCCTGCTCACCAGGAAGGCGCTTGGACAGCTGCGGATCCTTTGCTGCCGCCAGCGGATCGAAGGTCTTGGCATCGAACTCGTCGCTGAACTTGCCGGTTTCCAGATCGACCAGACGAGCCACGATGCGCTCGTTGAACAGCTGCTTGACCTGATTGCCGGACATACCCGCCTCACCCAGACCGGCGATGGCCAGAATGCTGCGCTGCTTGTCCAGCAGGCGGTTTTCCTGCTGAGTAGGACGAAGCGCCACGGCGGCGCCAGCCACGAAGATGGAGCACACCAGGCAGACCAGCAGGGCTACCGTCAGCGTGCGAACGGTGGATTCTTTCTGACTAGACATTACGTGCCAGCCTCCGCTTGATATTGGCCTGAATGACGAAATGGTCAATCAGCGGCGCACACAGGTTGGCGAACAGGATCGCCAGCATCATGCCTTCCGGGAAGGCGGGGTTGACCACACGGATCAGCACGACCATTACACCGATGAGGATGCCGAACACCCACTTGCCGGTATTGGTCATGGAAGCCGATACCGGGTCGGTCGCCATGAAGATCATGCCGAAGGCGAAACCGCCAACGACCATATGCCAGTACCAGGGCATACCGAACAGCGGATTGGTCTCGGAGCCAATCAGATTGAACAGTGTGCTCAGACCGATCATGCCCAGCATCACGCCAGTAACGATGCGCCAGGAGGCGATCTTGCTGCCGATTAGAATGACGCCACCGATGAAGATCGCCAGCGTGCTGGTCTCACCGATCGAGCCATGAATGGTGCCGACGAAAGCGTCCATCCAGGTGATACCGCTCTCGATGACGTTCTCGATGCCACCGGCGAAGCCCAGGCTCAGCGCGGTTGCGCCGGCATAGCCATCGACCGCGGTCCAGACCGCATCACCAGACATCTGCGCCGGGTAGGCGAAGAACAGGAACGCCCGCGCAGTCAGCGCCGGGTTCAGGAAGTTCTTGCCGGTACCGCCGAAAATCTCCTTGCCAATCACGACGCCGAAGCTGATGCCCAGAGCGACCTGCCACAGCGGGATGGTCGGCGGCAGGATCAGCGCGAACAGCACGGAAGTGACGAAGAAACCTTCGTTGACTTCATGCTTGCGGATCGAGGCGAACAGCACTTCCCAGAAACCGCCGACGATGAAGGTCACCGCATAGATCGGCAGGAAGTAGGCTGCGCCCTGGATGAAGTTGTCCCAGAGGCTGTTCGGATCGAAACCGGCGAGCGCACCGATCAGACCGAAGCGCCAGCCCTCCTGGGCCGCCAGCAGATCAGGACTCTGCGCGAAGATCAGGTTGGCCTGGTAGCCGGTGTTCCACATGCCGAAGAACATCGCCGGGAAGGTACACATCCAGACGGTGATCATCATGCGCTTGAGGTCAATGCCGTCGCGCACGTGAGCGGTGGTCTTGGTAACGCTGCCGGGACGGTAAAGGAAGGTATCGGCTGCTTCGTACAGCGCGTACCACTTTTCGTATTTGCCGCCTTTTTCGAAATGATGCTCGATCTTGTCGAGGAATGCGCGAATGCCCATGCCTTAACCCTCCTTCTCGATGCGGGTCAGATTGTCCCGCAGGATCGGGCCGTATTCGTATTTCCCGGCACAGACATAGCTGCACAGCGCCAGATCTTCTTCGTCCAGCTCCAGGCAGCCAAGCTTCTGCGCGACCTCGGTATCGCCCACGATCAACGCACGCAGCAACTGAGTCGGCAGAACATCCAGCGGCATGACCTCTTCGTAGTTGCCTACCGGGACCATCGCACGGGGACTACCGTTGGTGGAGGTAGAGAAGGCGAACTTCTTGCCGGCCATCAGCTTGGAGATATAGATGTTGAGGATCGAGTGCTTCTCGACGCCTGGACGCATGTAATGGAGCATCTCGCGCTCTTTGCCCTCACGCAGGCAGGAAACCTGCTGGTGGTAGCGACCGAGATAGGCGAACGCGCCATGGGCGGTGCGACCGCCAAGCAGCGAGCCGGAGACAACACGGTTGGCACCGGGCTGCAGCTCACCGGCGGTCAGCTCATCGAGATTGGCACCGAGACGGGTACGCACCAGACGCGGCTTCTCCACCACCGGACCGGCCAGCGACACCACGCGCTCCACCGACAGGCGACCGCTGGTGAACAGCTTGCCGACGGCAATCACGTCCTGATAACCGATGGTCCAGACGCTTTTGCTGGCGCTCACCGGATCGAGGAAATGGATGTGAGTGCCAGCCAGGCCTGCAGGATGCGGACCGCTGAAGCTTTCGACCTGTACCTTTGCCAGGGACTCGCCAGAAAGCGAGGCACTCGGAGCCTTGCACAGGAACACCTTGGCCAGATTGGCGAGAACCTTGAGGCCCGCTTCGAAAGCTTCCGCCTGCTCGGCGATGATGACCGCTGGATCAGCAGCCAACGGATGTGTGTCGATCGCCGTCACAAAAATGGACGCAGGCGTGGCATCGACGGCCGGAACCTTGCTGAACGGGCGCGTGCGCAGCGCAGTCCACAGGCCGGACTGCTGCAGGTTCTCACGGACCTGCTCGCTGCTCAGCCCATCCAACTGGGCAGGCGAGTAGCTTGCAAAGGTTATTTCCTCGTCGCCGTCGAGGTCGATGACCACCGACTGCAGCACGCGCTTCTCACCGCGATGCACTGCGCTGACGATACCGGCGCCGGGCGAGGTGTAGTGCACGCCGTCGGACTTCTTGTCGGAAAAAAGGATCTGCCCCAGCTTAACCCGATCACCGACCTGAACAGCCATGGTCGGCTTCATGGTCGGATAGTCGAAGCCAACGACGGCGACGCTGCGCACGGGCCTGCCGGCCTCGATACGCTGCGCCGGCGCACCGGCTATGGGCAAATCAAGCCCTCGTTTTATATTGATCATCGGTTTGCCTAACCACTGATTTTAGAAAGCTTTTTTGGCAGGCCCAGCGGCATGGCGCAAAGTAGGATTGCGCCGCGCGCGCCAATACGTTATTGACGCGACACCATGTCGCGGACCCAGGTAAAAAATCCGCCCGATTATAGAGGTCACTGACCTTGACTGACCACCCAAGCATTGCGGATTTTTGACCCGAAACAAGAGAAGCAAAATTAACGTGGCTCGCTATCGATTCGAGCATTCGACCGCCTAACCGCCGCTGCTTCCGCTGTTGCCGTTACCCAGAAACGCGAAACGGGAGCCGAGGCTCCCGTTTCTGCTTACCGCCCGCCGCGCTTAGCGCGGGAACGCCGGCGGGTTGACCCCAGCCATGTCTTCCATAACGCGTACGACCTGGCAGCTGTAGCCGAACTCATTGTCATACCAGACATAGAGGACGACGCGGTTGTCATTGCAAATGGTCGCTTCAGCATCCACTACACCAGCGTGACGCGAGCCGACGAAATCACTGGATACAACTTCCTGCGAGTTGACGAAGTCGATCTGCTTCTGCAGATCCGAGTGCATGGCCATCTGGCGCAGGTACTCGTTGATTTCTTCGCGGCTGGTGGCCTTCTCCAGGTTCAGGTTGAGAATGGCCATCGACACGTTCGGCGTCGGAACACGGATCGCGTTGCCGGTCAGCTTGCCTTTGAGCACTGGCAGCGCCTTGGCGGCAGCAGTGGCGGCACCAGTCTCGGTGATGACCATGTTCAGCGCTGCGCTGCGACCACGACGACTGCCTTTGTGGAAGTTGTCGATCAGGTTCTGGTCGTTGGTGTAGGAATGCACGGTTTCGACGTGACCGTTGACGATGCCGTACTGATCGTTGACCGCCTTGAGCACCGGGACGATGGCGTTGGTGGTGCAGGACGCAGCGGAGATGATCTTGTCATCGGCCGTGATGTCGCCATGGTTGATGCCATGCACGATGTTCTTCAGCTCACCCTTGCCCGGCGCGGTCAGAACTACGCGAGCGACACCTGGGCACTTGAGGTGCTGCCCCAGGCCTTCAGCGTCGCGCCACTTGCCGGTGTTGTCGACCAGCAGGGCGTTCTCGATGCCGTACTGGGTGTAATCCACCGCGGAAGGATCGTTGGAGTAGATCACCTGGATCAGGTTGCCGTTGGCGGTGATGGTGTTGTTTTCTTCATCGATGGTGATGGTGCCATCGAACGGACCATGTACCGAATCGCGACGCAGCAAACTGGCGCGCTTGACCAGATCGTTGTCGGCACCCTTGCGTACGACGATTGCACGCAGGCGCAGGCCGTCGCCACCGCCGGTCTTCTCGATCAGGATACGAGCCAGCAGGCGACCGATACGACCGAAACCGTACAGCACAACGTCGGTGCCTTTGTGGCCGGAGGCGGCGTGACGCTTGTCAGCTACTTCGGCCAGTTCTTCGCGAACGAACTGCTCAAGGTTGCGACCGTTGCCCGCTTCCTTGTACTTGGCGACCAGCTTGCCCAGGTCCACCGAAGCGGCGCCCAGGTTCATTTCGCTCATGGTCTTGAGGATCTGGAAGGTGTCGTGCACCGACAACTCGGCTTCGTCGGCAATGCGGTGGCGCGCAAAACGGTGCGCCTTGAGGATGGCAATCACCGAGCGGTTGATCAGGCCACGGCCGTAGATCGAAGTCACCACGTTGTTGTTGCGGTACAGCTGACCAATCAGCGGAATCATCGCTTCGGCGAGGGCTTCGCGGTCAATCCATTCACCAAGACACTGGTCGGGCTTCTGAGTCACGGGCAGTTCCTTCCAACATGTAGGGGCTGAGAAAAGGGGCTACATTATGACGGCGCACCCTAGCGCCGGCAATCTGCAGCGGACGAAACACTGACAGCCAAGCGCCTCGATAGTTACAATCCCGGCGGCCTATTTTTCCATCGGAGCCACGCCCACTCGTGTCCGTCTTGCGCCTTCCCCCTCTGCCTGCCGCCAGCGGCAAGCAACACTGGGGCAATCTTCCAGGAGCCGCGCTGAGCCTGGCGATTGCCGAAGCAGCCAGCAACGCCAAACGCTTCACGTTGCTCCTCACCGCCGACAGCCAGAGTGCCGAGCGCCTGCAGGAAGAGCTCGCCTTCTTCGCGCCGGGACTGCCGGTGCTGCATTTCCCCGATTGGGAAACGCTGCCCTACGACATATTTTCGCCACATCAGGACATCGTCTCCCAGCGCATTTCCGCGCTCTACCAACTGCCGGAACTGAGCCACGGCGTGCTGGTAGTGCCGATCACCACCGCCCTACACAGGCTGGCGCCGAAGCGCTTCCTGCTGGGTTCGAGTCTGGTGCTGGACGTCGGGCAGAAGCTGGACGTCGAACAGATGCGCCTGCGCCTGGAAGCAGCCGGCTACCGCTGCGTGGATACCGTCTACGAACATGGCGAGTTCGCCGTGCGCGGTGCGTTGATCGATCTGTTCCCCATGGGCAGCCCCCTGCCCTATCGCATCGACCTGTTCGATGACGAGATCGAGACGCTGCGCACCTTCGATCCGGAAAATCAGCGCTCGATCGACAAGGTCGAATCGATCCGCCTGTTGCCGGCACGCGAGTTCCCCCTGAAGAAGGAGGCGGTCACCGGCTTCCGCGCGCGTTTTCGCGAACGTTTCGACGTCGATTTCCGCCGCTGCCCGATCTACCAGGATCTCTCCACCGGTATCACCCCGGCGGGCATCGAGTACTACCTGCCGCTGTTCTATGAAGAAACCGCGACGTTGTTCGATTACCTGCCCGAAGACAGCCAGGTGTTCTCGCTGCCCGGCATCGAACAGGCCGCCGAGCAGTTCTGGAGTGATGTACGCAATCGCTACGAGGAGCGTCGAGTCGATCCCGAGCGGCCGCTGCTGCCGCCTGCCGAGCTGTTCATGCCGGTGGAGGACTGCTTCGCTCGCCTGAAACTCTGGCCGCGCGTGGTCGCCAGCCAGCAGGACGTCGAGCCAGGTATCGGCCGTGAACGCTTCAATGCCCAGGCGCTGCCAGAACTGGCCATCGAGTCCAAGGCCAGCGAGCCGTTGGGCAAGCTGCGGCAGTTCCTCGAAAGCTACCCCGGGCGCGTGCTGTTCACTGCCGAATCCGCTGGTCGCCGCGAGGTGCTGCTGGAGTTGCTGGCACGGCTGAAACTGCGTCCTCAGGAAGTCGACGGCTGGACAGACTTCCTCGCCAGCGACCAACGTCTGGCCATCACCATCGCCCCGCTCGACGAAGGCCTGCAACTGGACGACGTGGCACTGGTCGCGGAAAGCCCGCTGTTCGGCCAGCGCGTCATGCAGCGTCGCCGGCGCGAGAAGAGTCGAGACGGCGGCGAGAACGTCATCAAGAACCTCACCGAGTTGCGTGAAGGCTCGCCAGTGGTGCACATCGACCACGGTGTTGGCCGCTACCAGGGCCTGGTCACCCTGGAGATTGAAGGCCAGGCGCAGGAATTCCTGCTGCTGCAGTACGCCGAGGACGCCAAGCTCTACGTACCGGTCGCCAGCCTGCACCTGATCGCCCGCTATACAGGCAGCGACGACGCGCTCGCGCCACTGCACCGGCTCGGTTCGGAAACCTGGCAGAAGGCCAAGCGCAAGGCGGCCGAGCAGGTGCGCGACGTCGCCGCCGAGCTGCTGGATATATACGCCCGCCGCGCCGCACGCGAGGGTTATGCCTTCAAAGACCCGCAGGTCGACTACGAAACGTTCGCCGCAGGCTTTCCGTTCGAGGAGACACCCGATCAGCAGGCCGCCATCGACGCGGTACGCGAGGACCTGCTCTCGGCCAAGCCGATGGACCGTCTGGTCTGTGGTGACGTCGGCTTCGGCAAGACCGAGGTGGCCATGCGCGCCGCCTTCATCGCCGTCCATGGCGGCCGGCAGGTTGGCGTACTGGTGCCGACCACCCTGCTCGCCCAGCAGCATTACAACAGCTTCCGCGACCGCTTCGCCGACTGGCCGGTGCGGGTCGAGGTGATGAGCCGCTTCAAATCCGCCAGGGAAGTGCAGAACGCTATCGCCGAGCTTGCCGAGGGCAAGATCGACATTCTCATCGGCACCCACAAGCTGCTGCAGGATGACGTCAAGTTCAGCAACCTGGGCCTGGTCATCATCGACGAGGAGCATCGCTTCGGCGTACGCCAGAAGGAACAGCTCAAGGCGCTGCGCAGCGAGGTAGACATCCTCACGCTGACCGCCACGCCGATTCCGCGCACGCTGAACATGTCCATCGCCGGCATGCGCGACCTGTCGATCATCGCCACGCCACCGGCGCGCCGCCTGTCGGTGCGCACCTTCGTCATGGAACAGCAGAACACCGTGATCAAGGAGGCGCTGCTGCGCGAGCTGTTGCGTGGCGGCCAGGTCTATTACCTGCACAACGATGTGAAGACCATCGAGAAATGCGCCGCCGACCTGCAGGCACTGGTGCCGGAGGCACGCGTCGCGATCGGCCACGGGCAGATGCGCGAGCGTGACCTCGAACAGGTCATGAGCGACTTCTACCACAAGCGTTTCAACGTGCTGGTGGCCTCGACCATTATCGAAACCGGCATCGACGTGCCGAGCGCCAACACCATCATCATCGAGCGCGCCGACAAGTTCGGCCTGGCCCAGCTGCACCAGCTGCGTGGCCGGGTCGGGCGCAGTCACCACCAGGCCTATGCCTATCTGCTCACCCCTACTCGCAAGGCAATGACCGACGACGCGCAGAAGCGCCTGGAGGCCATCGCCAATGCCCAGGACCTCGGCGCAGGCTTCGTCCTGGCCACCCACGACCTGGAAATACGCGGCGCCGGCGAGCTGCTCGGCGAGGGCCAGAGCGGACAGATCCAGGCCGTCGGCTTCACTCTTTATATGGAAATGCTCGAGCGCGCGGTCAAAGCCATCCGCAAGGGCGAGCAGCCGAACCTGGAGCAGCCGCTGGGGGGTGGGCCGGAGATCAACCTGCGCCTGCCGGCACTGATTCCGGAGGACTATCTGCCGGACGTGCACGCCCGTCTGATCCTCTACAAGCGTATCGCCAATGCCGCCGACGAGGATGGCTTGAAGGAGCTGCAGGTGGAGATGATCGACCGCTTCGGCCTGCTGCCCGAGCCAACCAAGAATCTGGTGCGCCTGACGCTGCTCAAGCTGCAGGCGGAAAAGCTCGGCATCACCAAGATCGACGCCGGCCCGCAGGGTGGGCGCATCGAGTTCTCGGCCGATACCTCGGTCGATCCAATGGTGCTGATCAAGCTGATCCAGAGTCAGCCCAAGCGCTACAAGTTCGAAGGCGCTACGCTGTTCAAATTCCAGGTGCCGATGGAACGCCCGGAGGAACGCTTCAATACGCTGGAAGCGCTGCTTGAGCGGCTGGCGCCCAATGAGCAAGGATCCTAGATGCCGGTTCGTTGGCTGCTTTGGCTGTTGGTCCTCTGCGCGCCTTCGGCGTTTGCCGAGTCGCTGTATCGGGTCGAGGTACTTCTGTTTCGCCACGACGCTCCGTTGCTGGCCAGTCAGCGTGCGCCCTCTGGATGGGCGAAAGGCACGCAGATGCTGGAACGCAACGCAGAGCGTCAACCAATGCTGGACGCCATCGCCGAAAGACTCTCCGCCGAGCCCGGTTATCAGCTATTGCTGCACCGGGCCTGGCGACAGCAGATCAGCGATGACGGCAAGGCAATTGCGCTGCATCAGGGACCGCGCCACTTCGAGCACTACCCGATTCAGGGCGTACTGAAAATAAGCCCCGGACGCTATATGCGGACGGATGTGACGTTTTGGGTAAACCGTTTCGGCGACTATGGCCAGCTGCTCGCCAGCGAGCGTCTGACCCAGCGGGTACGCCTGGTGCCTGGCCGGCTGACTTATATCGATCACGACAGCCTCGGGCTGCTGATCGAACTGAAGCGGCTATGAGCAAGCGCCGCCGCTTTTCCCAGCCCAAGACTGGCCTGGTGCACCTCGCATTTGCAGGGAGGAGCTGAGCCTTGGCCCCTCCTCTGGCTCCCCGCAAGGAGCGACTGATCGACGACCTGCGCCCAGTCCCGCTGCTCAGCCTCGGCAGCCACCTGGCAACCAATTACCAGCCAGGCAACCAGCGCATGGTCAGCGAACATCAGCATCGCGCCGGGCTGTCGTTCATCTACGGCGATGCCTGCGTCCATGGCAAGCGCGACGGCGAGCGCATCCGCCATCTGGCCGGTGACGAGCTGCAGCTGATCGCCCGCCATGCCCAGGCCGAACAGGCACTACGCAAGCACCTGGAGCAGCTCGGATTTCGCCCGGCACTGCGCCAGAGCCTGGCGCTGCCAAAGGACTCGGCGGAAATGTTCCAGCTGCCCGGAGAAGAAGCCTGGCTCGGTTTCGTTCAGCAGCAGCTGCCCGAACTGCGCCGCCAGGGCTGGCAAATCGACATCCATCCAGGCTTCGCCTATGACCTGGCGGCCATCGACAGCTGGTATGCGGAAATTGATGAGTCAGCCGATGACGACTGGTTCGATCTTGATCTGGGCATCGTCGTGAACGGTCAGCGCATCGGCATATTGCCGGTGCTCTTGCGCCTGATCCGCCAGAACCCGCAATTGCTGACGCCGCGCGCCCTCGCCCAGCGCAGTGGCGAGGAGCAGTTGCGCGTCCAGCTCGATCGGCCTGGCCAGCGTGACGGGCAAACCCTGCAGGTCGCCCTACCGTTCGCGCGAATCAAGCCGATCCTGGCGACCCTTGGCGAGCTGTACCTGCGTGAGCCGATGGATGGCGCTTCGCTGCGGCTGAGCAAGGCCGACGGCGCGCGGCTGGCCGGGCTGGAGGAGCTCAGGCCAGACTGGCGAGGGGGCGAGCGGCTGCGTCGGTTCGCCGGGCGACTGAACAGCCCGAGCGCCCAGGCATGCCCGGCACCGGACGCGCTCAACGCCACGCTGCGCCCCTACCAGCTGCAGGGGCTGGCCTGGATGCAGACCCTGCGCGAGCTGGGCGCCGGCGGCATCCTTGGCGATGACATGGGCCTCGGCAAGACGCTGCAGAGCATCGCCCACATCCTGGTCGAAAAACAGGCCGGCCGGCTCGACCGACCGGCGCTGGTGGTGATGCCGACCAGCCTGATACCCAACTGGCAGGACGAGGCCAGGCGTTTCGCACCGCAACTGCGGGTGTTGACCCTGACCGGCACCAGTCGCCAGAAGCACTTTGGCGAACTTGCCGAGCACGACCTGTTGCTGACCAGCTATGCGCTGCTGACCCGCGACATCGCCGTGCTGCGCGAACAGCCGCTGCATGTGGTGATTCTCGATGAGGCCCAGCACATCAAGAATCCCTCCAGCAAAGCGGCCCAAGCCGCGCGGGCTCTGCAGACGCGTCAGCGCCTGTGCCTGACCGGCACGCCGCTGGAAAACCATCTTGGCGAGCTCTGGTCGCTGTACCACTTCCTCATGCCCGGCTGGCTCGGCGACGCCAAACGCTTCACCCAGGACTACCGCAATCCCATCGAAAAGCATGCTGACGAGCCTCGCCTGGCGCACCTTCGCGCGCGCATCCGGCCGTTTCTGCTACGCCGCACCAAGGAACAGGTGGCCACCGAGTTGCCGGCGAAGAACGAGTTCGTCCACTGGGTCGAACTCAACGATGCCCAGCGCGAGCTCTACGAAACGCTGCGTCTGGCAATGGATCGCAAGGTGCGTGACGAGATCGAGCGCAAGGGCCTGGCGCGCAGCCAGATGGTCATTCTCGAGGCGCTGCTCAAGCTGCGCCAGGTCTGCTGCGATCTGCGCCTGCTCAAGGGCGAGTCGACGCGGGCCGTACGCGGCAGCAGCTCGGGCAAGCTGGATAGCCTGCTGGAGATGCTCGACGAACTGATGAGCGAAGGCCGTCGCGTGCTGCTGTTTTCCCAGTTCACCTCGATGCTGGCGCTGATCGAGCAGGCGCTGCACAAGCGCGGCATTGCCTACGTCAAGCTGACCGGTGAAACCGATGATCGCCGCACGCCGGTCGAGCGTTTCCAGGCCGGTGAAGTGCCATTGTTCCTGATCAGCCTGAAGGCTGGCGGCACCGGGCTCAACCTGACGGCCGCGGATACCGTGATCCACTACGACCCCTGGTGGAATCCAGCTGCGGAGAGCCAGGCGACCGACCGTGCCTACCGCATCGGCCAGGACAAACCGGTGTTCGTCTATCGTTTGATTACCCGCGGCACCGTCGAGGAGCGCATTCGCCAGCTGCAGGCGCGCAAGGCCGAACTGGCCGCTGGTGTGCTCGAGGGTTCCGGCGATGCCGGCTGGCAGCTTGGCGAGCAGGATATCGACGCCCTGTTTGCCCCGTTGCCGTGAACCAGGCACTCCAGCTGACGAACTTGTGACAGCGGCAAGGGCAGCACTTTGCGCTTTGCCAGATCATCGCCATCTCGATTAACGTTCCAACCTGCGGCGGTCCGCCGCCCCGTCACCGGTAGCGCCACAAGGAGCAGCACCCATGAGCCTCTACGAAATCGCCTTTTCTGGCCAACTGCTCCCCGGCGCCAGGCTCGAGCAGGTCGAAGCCAACCTGACCAAACTGTTCCAGGCGGATGCGCAGCGCATCGCACTGCTGTTTTCCGGACGACGCATCGTCATCAAGCAGAACCTCGACTTCGCTGCGGTGGAGAAGTACCGGCAGGCAATGGAACGTGCCGGTGCGCAGGTAGAGGTCAAACCGATGCCGGTGGATGTCGAGGAAATCGAATTGGCGCCGCCACCACCCGCAACCCCAGCGGCAAGCGTCGCGCCCACGCCACCTGCCGTCACCAGCGCAAACGCCGCCCCGGCTGCGCTGAAGGTGACGCCCCGTGACGAATACATGGCCGCCTTCGCCGACGTCGAGGCGCCCGATTTTGGCATCGCGCCGGTGGGAGTCGACCTGCAGGATGCCCGTCCCGAGCCCGAGGCACCACGGGTGGACCTGTCCCAGTTCAGTCTGGCCCCGGTGGGCAGCGACATGGGCGAACTGCCACGCGACACGGCAGGCGCTGTACCGGACATTTCGCACATCAAACTGCAGGACTGATCGCCGCATTACGAAGGCGCCGGGCTGAAGCAGAACGCTGCCTCGCCCCCGCGCAGCTGTATATTCGACGCAGCACGCTGCTGCGCACACCGCCGTCGGGTTGGCTGAACCCGGCCGCGCGTTATCCAGCGAACTCACAGCGCCGCGCCACGCTCCAACCTACAAGCCCGCAAAGTGCCTGTATTCATGGACCTCGTCGTTGCCCGCCCCGAAGGCCTTTATTGCCCACCCGGTGATTTCTACATCGATCCCTGGCGCCCGGTGGAGCGCGCCGTCATCACCCACGCCCACGGCGATCATGCGCGCTGGGGCATGAGCCATTACCTGGCCTCAAGCGACAGCGAAGGCATTCTGCGCTCGCGGATCGCCGCCGATATGCCGCTGCAGACGCTGGCCTATGGTGAATCCATCGAGCATCACGGCGTAAAGCTCAGCTTCCATCCCGCCGGCCATGTGCTCGGCTCGGCGCAGGTGCGCCTGGAGTACAAAGGCGAAGTCTGGGTCGCTTCCGGCGACTACAAGGTCGAGCCGGACGGGACCTGCGCACCCTTCGAGCCGGTGCGCTGCCATACCTTCATCACCGAATCGACCTTCGGCCTGCCGATCTACAAATGGCCGTCTCAGGCCGAGGTATTTAGCGACATCAACGACTGGTGGCGCGCCAATGCGGCAGCCGGGCGCGCCAGCGTGCTGTTCTGCTACGCCTTCGGAAAGGCACAGCGCATCCTGCACGGCCTGGACGAGAGCATCGGCACCATCGTCGTGCATGGCGCGGTCGAGCCGCTGAACAAGGTCTACCGCGAGGGTGGCATCTATCTGCCGCCGACGGTGTATGCCGGAGACCTGAAAAAAGGCGACCCGCGCCTGAAGCACGCCATCATCCTCGCCCCACCCTCCGCTGGCGGCAGCACCTGGATGCGCCGTTTCGGCGACTACGCCGATGCCTTCGCCAGTGGCTGGATGATGCTGCGCGGCACCCGGCGCCGGCGCGGCGTCGACCGCGGCTTCGTGCTCTCCGACCATGCCGACTGGCCAGGCCTGCTCTGGGCCATCGAGCAGACCGGCGCCGAACGGGTGATGGTGACCCACGGTTCCGTTGCGGTGTTGGTGCGCTACCTGCGCGAAATGCGCGGCCTCGATGCCCAGGCCTTCGCGACCGAATACGGCGAAGAGGACGATGCCACCCAGGAGGCCGAATGAGCCAGCGCACCAACATCGCTTCCCATAGACCCGTGCAGGCTCGCAACCCGGCCGCGCCATGGCGAGCGGGACGCAGCGTATGAAAGCCTTCGCCACCCTTTACAGCCGCCTCGACGCCACCACCTCGAGCAACGCCAAGCTCGCGGCGATGCGCGACTATTTTCGTGACGCCGATCCGGCCGACGCCGCCTGGGCGGTCTACTTTCTGGCCGGCGGACGGCCACGCCAGCTGGTTCCGACCCGCGTGCTGCGCGAAACCGCCATGCAGGCGTCGGGCTTGCCGGAATGGCTGCTCGAGGAAAGCTACCAGGCGGTCGGCGACATGGCCGAAACCATTTCGCTGCTGATGCCCGAGGCCGAACACAGCTCCGACGACGGGCTGGCCGTGTGGATGCAGGACAAGCTGCTGCCGCTGCGCGGGCAGCCGCCGGAGCAGCTGGCTGAACGCTTGCCGGCGCTCTGGGCACAGCTGGACCGGCTGAGCCTGATGGTCTGCATTAAGCTGATCACCGGCGCCTTTCGCGTCGGCGTGTCGAAGCTGCTGGTGACACGCGCGCTGGCCTCGCTGGTCGATCTCGACCCCAAGCGCGTCGCGCAACGGCTGGTGGGCTACACCGATCTGTCCCATCGGCCGAGCGCCGAGGGCTACCGCGCGCTGATCGCCGAGGAGTCCGAGCATGAGCACGCCCAGCGTGGCGGCCAGCCCTACCCGTTCTTTCTCGCCCACTCGTTGCAGGCGCCGGTCGAGGAGTTCGACATGCTGCTCGGTGCGCCGGAGAACTGGTTCATCGAATGGAAGTGGGACGGCATCCGCGCACAGCTGGTCAAGCGCGACGGGCAGATCTGGGTCTGGTCGCGCGGTGAAGAGCTGGTCAGCGAGCGCTTTCCGGAGCTCTGCGAACTGGCCGGCTGCCTGCCCGACGGCACGGTGATCGACGGCGAGATCCTGGTCTGGAAGCACGCGCCCGACGGGCCTTCGGCAGAACTCTTCGCGCAGCCAGAGAGCGATGACGCCGACACAACCGAACGCTTCGGCGTGCAACCCTTCGCCCTGCTGCAACAGCGTATCGGCCGCAAAAACCTCACAGCGAAAGTCTTGCAGGACGCCCCGGTCGCGGTGCTCGCCTACGACCTGCTGGAATGGCAGGGTGACGACTGGCGGCAACGCGAGCATCGTGAACGCCGGCAACAGCTCGAAGCGGTGGTCGGGCAATGCCCCAACCCGCGGCTGATGCTTTCGCCGCTGGTGAGCGGCGATGACTGGGCCGATCTGGCGCGCCAACGCGAAGCTTCCCGTGAGCGCGGCGTCGAGGGCATGATGATCAAGGCCCGCGCCGCGCAGTACGGCGTCGGCCGGACCAAGGATGTCGGCGTCTGGTGGAAATGGAAGATCGACCCCTACTCCGTCGATGCCGTGCTGATCTATGCCCAGCGCGGTCATGGCCGCCGCGCCAGCCTATACACCGACTACACCTTTGCCGTCTGGGACGGAGAGCCGGGCGACCCGGAGCGCAAGCTGGTGCCGTTCGCCAAGGCCTATTCCGGATTGACCGACGAGGAGATGCGCAAGGTCGACGCCATCGTGCGCAAGACCACCGCAGAGAAGTTCGGCCCGGTCCGCAGCGTCACCCCGACCCTGGTGTTCGAGCTCGGCTTCGAGGGCATCGCCGCCAGCAGCCGGCACAAGAGCGGCATCGCCGTGCGCTTCCCGCGCATGCTGCGCTGGCGTCTCGACAAGCCGGTGCAGGAAGCCGATACCCTGGAGACGCTGAAGGAGCTGCTTGGATGAGTCGCCAGGCCCGCCGCCTACCCGGGCCGTCGCCCATATGCGCGGCCAAGGCCGCTTCCACGAGGCGAACCTCGCGCTCGGGCTCCAACAGGCTGCCCCATGAATGATGCAGCCGGACTGTTGAGCGAGCAGTGGTTCGCCAGCCGAGAGTGGCTGCCCTTTCCGTTTCAGCGGGAAGTCTGGCAAGCCATCGACCGAGGCGAGTCCGGACTGCTGCACGCCACCACTGGCTCTGGCAAGACCTACGCCGTCTGGCTCGGGGCTTTGAATCGCTTCGCAACCAAGGCACCGCGCTCTAACACGACGGACAAGCCGGCGCCGTTGACGATGCTCTGGATCACCCCTATGCGTGCATTGGCCGCCGATACCGCTCGCGCTCTGCAGGCCCCGCTGGACGACCTCGGCATCAACTGGAGCATCGGTTTGCGCACCGGCGATACCAGCGGTGCCGAACGTGCGCGGCAGGGGCGGCGCCTGCCCAGCGCGCTGGTCACCACGCCGGAAAGCCTGACCCTGCTGCTGACCCGCGCCGATGCACGCCAGGCTTTCGCCGGGCTGCGCATGCTGGTGGTGGACGAATGGCACGAGCTGCTGGGCAACAAGCGCGGCGTGCAACTGCAACTGGCGCTAGCCCGGCTGCGCCAGTGGATGCCGGAGCTGATTGTCTGGGGCCTTTCCGCCACCCTCGGCAACCAGCCCCACGCGCTGGACGTGCTGCTGTATCCCGGCAGCGGCAGGCTGGTGCAAGGCAAGGTCGACAAGAATCTGCGCGTCGACACCCTGCTGCCGCCGAGCATCGAGCGCTTCCCCTGGGCTGGGCATCTCGGTCTGCGCATGTTGCCGCAGGTGGTCGAGGAGATTGATTCGGCCGCGACCACCCTGGTGTTCACCAACACCCGCTCGCAGTCGGAAATCTGGTATCAGGCGCTGCTCGATGCGCGGCCGGACTGGGCAGGCTTGATTGCTCTGCACCATGGTTCGCTGGCCCGCGAAGTACGCGACTGGGTCGAGCAGGGCCTCAAGCAGGGCGCGCTCAAGGCCGTGGTCTGCACCTCCAGTCTGGATCTGGGTGTGGACTTCCTGCCGGTCGAGCGCGTTCTGCAGATCGGCTCGCCCAAGGGCGTGGCGCGGCTCATGCAGCGTGCCGGACGTTCCGGACATGCGCCGGGACGCACCTCGCGGGTAACGCTGGTGCCGACTCATAGCGTGGAAGTCGTGGAAGCCGCCGCCGCTCAGGTGGCCATCGGCGAACGCCGCATCGAAGCCCGCAGCGCACCGCACCGCCCGCTCGATGTGCTGGTGCAGCACCTGGTCAGCATGGCCTTGGGCGGCGGCTTTCGACCAGACGAACTGTTTGCCGAAGTGCGCCAGGCCTGGTCCTACCGCGACCTGAACGAAGACCATTGGCAATGGGCGTTGGCCTTTGTCCGCCACGGTGGGCATTCGCTGACGGCCTACCCCGACTACCAGCGGGTCGAGCCGGACGAGGCTGGGCTGTGGAAGGTGCCGAGTCGCCGCGTGGCGCTGCGTCATCGCATGAGCATCGGCACCATCGTCAGCGATGCCAGCCTGTCCGTGAAATTCTGGGCCAAGGGTGGCAGCGGGCGCTCGCTCGGCACCATCGAGGAAGGCTTCATCGCGCGCCTGCGACCGGGCGACAACTTTCTCTTCGGTGGTCGTCTGCTGGAATTGGTGCGCGTCGAGAACATGACCGCCTACGTCAGCCGCGCGACGGGCAGGAAAGCCGCGGTGCCGCGCTGGAACGGCGGGCGCATGCCCCTTTCCAGCGAGCTGGCCGATGCCGTGGTCGAGCAGCTCGGTGCGGCCTCGCGCGGCCATTTCGAAAGCCCGGAGATGGGCCTGGTCGAACCCTTACTGCGGGTACAGATGGACTGGTCGGCGCTGCCCACCGAGACCACATTGCTGGCCGAGGTGATGAAATCCCGCGAAGGCTGGCACCTGTTCCTCTACCCGTTCGCCGGGCGTCACGTGCACCTCGGGCTGGCCAGTCTGCTGGCCTGGCGCCTGGGCCAGCATCGACCGCTGACCTTTTCCATTGCAGTCAACGACTACGGCTTCGAGCTGCTCTCGGCAACCGAGGTGGACTGGATGCACTGGCTGACGCCGGAGCTTTTCAGCGAAGACAACCTGCTGCACGACGTGCTCGCCAGTCTTAACGCTGGCGAACTGGCGCGCCGCCGTTTTCGTGAGATCGCACGTATTGCCGGCTTGGTGTTTTCCGGCTACCCCGGTGCGCAGAAGAGCGCGCGTCAGCTGCAGGCCTCTAGCGGGCTGTTCTTCGACGTCTTCCGCCAATATGACCCGGCCAACCTGTTGCTGACCCAGGCTGAAGAAGAGGTTCTGCGCCAGGAGCTAGAAGTCGAGCGGCTGCAGCAGACATTGCAGCGGCTGCAGCAACGACAGCTGGACATTCATCAGGTCAAACGCACCACACCGCTGGCGTTTCCGTTGATGGTCGAACGTTTCCGCGAAAGCATGAGCTCGGAAAAGCTTGCCGACCGCATCCGGCGAATGGTTGCCGAACTCGACAAGGCCGCCGGCCCTGGTGGTTATCAGCCGCAGGCGGACGCGAGCATTGATGTCGAACGCGACAGCAGCCCGAAGCGCAAACCCCGCGCGACCAAGGACGGCTCGCCACGGCCAAAAAAGGCGCGCCGCACGACCCGATAGGCAAGCAAGGTGAGCGCTCCTTGCGCCGGGTTAATGCGACCCGGATGCTGTTCAACCGAGTCCGCCCACAATCGCGCCATCCTGGCCCGTTGGTTGCTCTCCCAGAGGACCGCACATGCACAACCAGCGCCCGGCGCGTGGGAACCCGCCACCGCACGCGATAAACTCTGCCGCATGACTTCTCACCTGCCCATAGAGCTGGAACAAACCGAACTCTGGCTGCTTGCCGAGAAGGCCATCTACTGGCCGGCGCAGCAGGCATTGCTGATAGCCGATATCCATTTCGGCAAGGCCGCCGCCTACCGTCGCCTAGGTCAACCCGTGCCCCACGGTACGACCCAGGCCAATCTTCAACGACTCGATGCCCTGCTTGCCCGTTACCCTTGCAAGCAGCTGATCTTCCTCGGCGACTTTCTGCACGCACCGGAATCGCAGACGCCTGCCACGCTCAACCAGCTGCACGACTGGCGTGCCAGTCACGCCGAACTGACGATCACGCTGATTCGCGGCAACCATGATCGCCGCGCCGGAGATCCGCCAACGAGCCTGGGAATGAACGTCGTCCCCGAGCCGCTGCTGCTTGGCCCGTTCGCCTTGCAGCACGAAGCCGATCCGCATCCCAGCCACCATGTGCTCGCCGGCCACCTGCATCCGGCGTTTCGCCTCAACGGCCGCGGACGGCAGAGCCTGCGCCTGCCGTGCTTCTGCATCGGTGAGCGGCTCAGCCTGTTGCCGGCCTTCGGCAGTTTCACCGGCACGATGACGGTGACAGCCGAAGACCACTGGCAGATTTATGTGGTGGGGGATGGAGAAGTCTGGCCGCTGAGGCGCTCGGCGCCGCTCAGGCCTGGGATATGCCCGTGATGGTGATGCCGTAACGCTCAGCCAGCCGGGTAGCTGGCGTGTCCTCCAGATCAGGCTCGTGCTCATGCTCGATCTCCTGATCCGGATACAGCTCTGCTGCCTTGCGCGTGACGAGATCGACTGCCTCGTCGATGTCAGGCTGATGCTCGGAGTCGATCTTCAGCGTCGAAGTGTTGCCGTCTTTGTTGTACGCAATGATCCAGGTCGTCATGGAATGCCCCTCGCCTTGAATAAACCCATGCGGGCGTAATAACGCTCATCTTGGTTTTTGTAAGTTTTTAGACCCATCCGGCGCCGGCAGTTCGGTCCCTCGCTTCAAAGTTAGCAGCTTTAATTGGAGGACGAGGAACAACCAACCGGATGCTCAGTCATCCGTGAAGCCCTTGCATGAGGAGGCCGAACCATATGAGCGCTTCGCGTGCCCATCTGCCCGAGCTATCCGAGGAACAGCTCATTGCTCTGCTGCGCCAGCATGCCGAACCCTTGCCCGCGCTAGACGACCCGCACTTTGCCGACGCCTTCGAGCGCTACGCCGACGCTCGGGTGGTGCTCATTGGCGAGGCCAGCCACGGCACATCCGAGTTCTACCAGGCCCGCGCTGCGATCACCCGGCGGCTGATCGAGCGACACGGGTTTTCCATCATCGCGGTCGAAGCCGACTGGCCGGACGCGGCACGAATCGATTGTTACAGCCGGCAACGGCAACCAGTCGCCTGGGTGGAGGATGCGTTCAAGCGCTTTCCAACCTGGATGTGGCGCAACCGCGAAGTGGAAGGCTTCGTCCGTTGGTTGCGCGAGCACAACGCGGCACTGCCGGCCGGGCAGCGGGTCGAATTCCGCGGCCTGGATGTCTACAGCCTCGGCAGCTCGATCCGCGAGGTACTGCGCTACCTGGACCGCATCGACCCGGACGCGGCTGCCGCGGCGCGGCGACGTTATGGCTGCCTGAGCCCGTGGCAGGAAGATCCCGCCGTCTACGGCCGCAACGTCATGCTCGGCCAGCCTTCCTGCGAAACGGCGGTGGTCGAGCAGTTGCAAGACCTGCTCACGCAGCGCCTGGAGTACATTGGCCAGGACGGCGAGCGCTTCTTCAATGCCGAGCGCAATGCGCGAGTGGTACTTGCCGCCGAGCATTACTACCGCGCCATGTATCGCGGCTCGACCGAATCCTGGAACCTGCGCGACCGCCACATGTTCGACACCCTGAAAGCACTGCTCGAACACCGCGGACCGGACGCCAAGGCGGTGGTCTGGGCGCACAACTCGCACATTGGCAATGCCTCGGCAACTTCGATGGGCTGGGGCGGCGAGTTCAATATCGGCGAACTGTGCCGCACCGCCTTCGGTCGCGACGCGGTGCTGATCGGCATGGCGACCGATCGCGGTGAGGTGGCGGCAGCGGACAACTGGGACGAGCCTATGCAGGTCAAGCAGGTCATCCCGTCCAGGGCGGACAGCTGGGAACAACTGTTCCTGCGAGCCGGCGTGCCGGCATCACTGACCGACTGGCGCAACGAGCAGAGCGAACTGCGTCCGGCGCTCGCCCAGCCACGGCTCGAGCGCGCCATCGGGGTGATTTACCGGCCACTGACGGAGCGCCAGTCGCACTACTTCCGCGCCATCCTGGCAGAGCAGTTCGATGCGCTGATATGGCTGGAGGAGACCGGCGCGGTGACACCGATCGGCCCGCAACAGATCAATCCAGAGATGGTGCCGGACACCTATCCGTTCGGCGAATGAGCGTTGCCGCGCAAACCAGCTGCGCTGACGCCAGATGCCCTGCGCCACATCGTGCCAACGGCGGCGCAGGTTACGGCTCGAGGACGTTCAGGCAACCGGAGCGGGCGGTGGCTGATCCGGCACGGTAGGCTCACCCGGCTCGGTAGGCTGTGTCGGAACGCCAGGCTCTTCCGGGTCGCCCGGCACGCCAGCGGCGCGCCAGTACAGAGTATCGGCGTTGGGGGTATAGCGAATCGTCTGCGCGGCCATGATCTTCTCCACTGCATGTGCCCGCGATGGCGGGCAGGTCTGCAGTAGAGATGCAGGCGGGCCTTTTCTATCCAACCTTCCGTCGGAGTGCGCACCCGCCCCGCGACATCACCACATCAGATCGTCCGGCACCTGATAAGCGGCGTACGGATCGTCAGCATCCGGCTCTTCGGTACGGGTGTTGAGCTGCACCACACGCTGCGGGTCGCGCTCCTGAATCTTCAGTGCCGCCTCACGCGGAATCACCTCGTAGCCGCCGCCATGACGAACGATCGCCAACGAGCCACTGGCCAGCTTGTCGCGCATCAGCTTGTTGACTGACAGCCGCTTGACCTTCTTGTCGTCGACGAAGTTGTAGTAATCCTCGGTGGTCAGCTTCGGCAGGCGGCTGGTCTCGATCAATTGCTTGATCTGCGCCGTACGGGCCTTCTGTTCGGCCTTTTGCTGCTGCTGGCGATTGAGCTCCTGGTCGCGAGCGATCTTCTCGGCCTGGGCCTTCAGTGCCGCTTCGCGCTGGGAATCATCCTTCTCGACCTGGCCCTTCTTCTCCAGGCGCTGCTGCTTCTGCTTCTGCTTGACGGCCTGCTTGGCCTGCTTTTCGTTGACCAGCCCGGCTTTGAGCAACTGATCACGGAGGGAAAGACTCATGTTTCGGCTCGTCTCGTCATGAATTCAAGTGGGCGCCGGTGGGCGACGCTGCATCGCTCCACCGAGCGGCATTGTGGTGGATGTGAAAAGCCACATCCAGCCCGGCGAGTACTGTTAGCCGCAGGACGGCGATTGCTCGGCCTTCTTCGCCTCGCCCCAGAGCGCATCCAGTTCATCCAGATCGCAGTGCTCGATGGGCCGCCCCGCTTCGCGCAAGGCCCGCTCGATGAAGCGAAAACGCCGCTCGAACTTGCCATTCGCGGCACGCAAGGCGTTCTCCGGGTCGACCTTGAGATGGCGCGCCAGGTTGACCACGACGAAAAGCAGATCGCCCAGCTCCTCGGCAATGGCTTGCGGATCGTCCTCGCTCATCGCCTCCAGCACTTCGCCGAGTTCCTCGCGCACCTTGTCCACTACCGGCAGCGCCTCGGGCCAGTCGAAACCGACCTGGGCGGCGCGCTTCTGCAGTTTGGCGGCACGACTGAGTGCCGGCAGTGCGCTGGGCACGTCATCGAGCAGCGACAACTGTTCAGGAGCAGCGGCTTTCTCGGCACGCTCCTCGGCCTTGATCTCTTCCCAGCGCTGCTTGATGGCCGCCTCGTCGAGACGCGGCAGCTCCGGCGAGCCGTACAGGTCGCCATCCGGGAACACGTGGGGATGGCGACGGATCAGCTTGCGGGTAATGGCATCGACCACCGTGGCGAACTCGAAGCGCCCTTCCTCACGGGCCAGCTGGCTGTAGTAGACGACCTGGAACAGCAGGTCGCCCAGCTCACCGGGCAGATGATCGAAGTCGCCGCTCTCGATGGCATCCGCGACCTCGTAAGCCTCTTCCAGCGTATGCGGCACGATGCTCGCGTAGTTCTGCTGCAGGTCCCACGGACAGCCATGCTGCGGATCGCGCAGCCGGGCCATCAGGTGCAGAAGGTCGGGGAGTTGGTACATAGGATTCCTCAAGCCGGGCTATCGCAGCGGCGTTCCGGTGGATGTAAAAAGCGACATCCACCCTACGGATGTCAGGCCGATTGCAGGGTGGATCGGGGCGCGTAGCTGACGCTTCACCCATCCACCACGGCGCGCTGGGCGCCGCTGTGCTGCGCCTTACGTCGCCCTTTGGCGCTTGGCTTCGATGATGTTCGGCAGCTGCGAAATACGGCTGAGCAAGCGACCCAGGGCATTCAACCCGGGAATCTCGATGGTCAGCGTCATCTGCGCGGTGCTGTCTTCCTTGTTCGAACGGGTATTCATCGACAGCACGTTGATGCGCTCGTTGAGCAGCATCTGCGAGATATCACGCAGCAGGCCGGCACGGTCGTAGGCGCGGATCATGATTTCCACCGGATAGGTCTTCTCCGGCACCGGACCCCAGCTGACCTGGATGATCCGCTCCGGCTCGCGCCCGGCCAGTTGCAGCACGGACGGGCAGTCCTGCCGGTGGATACTGACACCGCGGCCCTGGGTGATGTAACCGACGATGGGATCGCCCGGCAGCGGCTGGCAGCAGCCGGCCATCTGCGTCAGCAGGTTGCCGACGCCCTGAATCTGCACGTCACCGCGCTTGCCCGGCTTGTACGGCGCCGAGCGCCGCGGAATCAGTTCCAGCTGGTCGTAACCGCGCTCCGGCTCGACCAGCTGCTGCGCCATGTTGACCAGGTGCGCCAGGCGCAGGTCGCCGGCGCCAAGGGCAGCGAACATGTCCTCGGCGTTCTTCAGGTTGGCCTTTTCGGCCAGCTTGTCGAAATCCACCGGCGGCAGGTCCAGCCGTCCCAGTTCGCGTTCCAGCAGCGCCTTGCCGGCGGCGACGTTCTGGTCGCGCGCCTGCAGCTTGAACCAGTGGACGATCTTAGCCCGCGAGCGTGAGGTGGTGATGTAGCCCAGGTTCGGGTTCAGCCAGTCGCGGCTCGGCGAGCCGTGCTTGCTGGTAATGATCTCCACCTGTTCGCCGGTCTGCAGGCTGTAGTTGAGCGGCACGATGCGGCCGTTGACCTTGGCGCCGCGGCAGTTATGGCCAATCTCGGTGTGCACCCGGTAGGCGAAGTCCAGCGGCGTGGCGCCCTTGGGCAGGTCGATGGCATGGCCGTCGGGGGTGAACACGTAGACCCGATCCGGCTCGATATCCACGCGCAGCTGGTCGGCCAGGCCGCCGATGTCGCCCAGTTCTTCGTGCCATTCGAGCACCTGGCGCAGCCAGGCGATCTTTTCCTCGTAATGGTCGGAGCCGGAATTGACGTCGGTGCCCTTGTAGCGCCAGTGCGCGCAGACGCCGAGCTCGGCCTCTTCGTGCATGGCGTGGGTGCGGATCTGCACCTCCAGCACCTTGCCCTCCGGGCCGATCACCGCGGTGTGCAGCGAGCGATAGCCGTTTTCCTTGGGGTTGGCTATGTAGTCGTCGAACTCTTTGGGAATGTGCCGCCAGAGGGTGTGCACGATCCCCAGCGCGGTGTAGCAGTCGCGGACTTCCGGCACCAGCACGCGAACGGCGCGAACGTCGTAGATCTGGCTGAACTGCAGGCCCTTCTTCTGCATTTTCCGCCAGATGGAATAGATGTGCTTGGCGCGCCCGTCGATGTCCGGCTGGATACCGGTAGCGGTCAGTTCGTCCCTGAGTTGCTGCACGACGTTCTGGATGTACTGTTCGCGATCGAGGCGACGCTCATGCAAGAGCTGGGCGATCTGCTTGTACTGCTCGGGCTCGAGGTAGCGGAAGGACAGGTCCTCCAGCTCCCACTTGATATGACCGATACCCAGACGATGGGCCAGCGGCGCGTAGATGTCGAAGACTTCGCGGGCGACGCGCTGCCGTTTATCGTCGTCGGCCAGCTTGACGGCGCGGATGGCGCAGGTGCGCTCGGCGAGCTTGATCAGCGCGACGCGCACGTCGTCGACCATCGCCACCAGCATCTTGCGCAGGTTTTCCACCTGCGCCTGGGAACCGAGTACGAGCGATTCGCGGGGATTGAGACTGGCGCTGATCGCTGCCATGCGCAGCACGCCTTCGATCAGCTTGGCCACCACCGGGCCGAAGCGCTGGTTCACATCGGCCAGCTGAATCTTGCCTTCGCGTACGCCACGATAGATGACGGCTGCGACCAGGCTGTCTTGGTCCAGCTTGAGGTCGGCGAGAATTTCCGCGATCTCGAGGCCGATCTGGTAGCTGGAGGTGCCTTCACTCCAGAGATTCTGCGCCGCGTTGGCCTGCTGCTCTGCCTCGCGGGCGAACTCGCAGGCTTCTTTCAAGGCCGCGCGGTCGAGTGCCGGGTCCATCCCCAGCACATGATCGAGCCAGCCATCCAGGTTGATACTGCCGTCCGTATTGATCGGCTGAAGCGCTCTGACCTGTACCATCTAACCTTCCCTTCTGCGCAGCAGCTGCGCCATGAACGCCGGCATTCTGTGTGCCGGTCGGTTGAACCACAGGCAAAGCGCCTGTCAAGAATGCAGCATCGAGCGCTAACCCCGCTCGAACAGCGCCATGGCCTCGACGTGTGCGGTTTGCGGAAACATATCCAGCACACCCGCACGCTTCAGACGATATCCCTGGCTGGCCAGCTCGCGCGCATCGCGCGCCAGCGTGGCCGGATTGCATGAAACATAGACCACGCGCTGCGCCTTCAGCATCGACATTTGTCGAACGATTTCCAGCGCGCCGTCGCGTGGCGGATCGAGCAGTACCGCAGCGAACCCGCTACCTGCCCAAGGGGCATCGGCAAGCGGCTTCGACAAGTCGGCCCGATAAAAGTGCGCGTGCTCCAGAGCGTTGCGCTGCGCGTTCTCCTGCGCACGCGCCACCATCGCCTCGACACCTTCCACACCCACCACCCGTGCACCACTGCGCGCCAGCGGCAGGCTGAAATTACCCAGCCCGCAGAACAGGTCAAGCACCGCCTCATCCTTGCCCGCATCCAGCCATTCCAGAGCCTGGGCGACCATCGCGTCATTGACTGGCGCGTTGACCTGGACAAAATCTCCAGGACGCCAGGCCAGCTCCAGATCCCAGGCATCCAGTCGGTAGCCCAGCGAAGCTGCGCAGTCGTCTGGCTGAGGCTCACCTTCGCCTTGCCACCAGAGCTGCGCTCGATGAGCAGTCGCGAAGCTGCGCAGGCGCGCCAGGTCCGATTCCGGCAGAGCTGCGGTGTGACGAATCAGCACGGCCTCGGCCGTGCCGCTGAACAGTTCTACATGGCCGATCGCTTGCGGCTTGCTCAGATCACGCAACGCCGTTAGCAAACCCGGCAGCAGCGTTTGCAAGGGCTGTACCAGAACCGGGCACTCGCGGATGGAGACGATTTCCTGACTGGAACTGGCGCGAAAACCGATGTCCAGATGCTTGCTCTTGACGTCCCAGCGCACCGCCAGTCGGGCGCGACGGCGATAGCCGAAGGCCGGCCCCACCAGCGGCTCGGCCCAAGCCTCTGGCTGCAGATCGGCAACCCGCGCGAGCTGCTCGGCGAGCGTGTGCTGTTTCAGTGCCAGCTGATCGGCAATAGGGGCATGCTGCAGGTTGCAGCCGCCACACAGACGAGCATGCGGGCAAGGTTCGACCTGCCGCTGCGCACTGGCCTGGAGCACGCGCTCGCAGCGCGCCTCGACCACCTGGCTACGTGCGGACAGCACACGCGCCTCGACCTCTTCGCCAGGCAATGCGCCTTCGACGAACCAGGTGCGCCCTTCGACGAAGGCGATGCCGCGCCCGTCATTGGCCAGCCGTTCGATATTCAGGCGCTGCTTCTTGCCGATCGGCACCTGGGGCTTGCGCTCGCCACCGCTGGGTTGAAAGCGCAGAGCGCCGCTACGTTTGGCCATCAGCTGAAACCCGCGCTGTTCTGTTCGTTGGAAATGTCAAAAGGGTCGCCATGCGGCGCTGGAGCGCGCCGCCGATGAGCAGCTCAATTGGGCGAGTCATACACGCCAGTCGACAGGTAACGGTCGCCGCGATCACAGATGATCGCCACGATCACCGCATTCTCGACTTCCTGCGACAGGCGCAGTGCGGCGGCCACGGCACCACCGGAGGACACGCCGCAGAAGATGCCTTCTTCGCGGGCCAGACGACGCATCACCTGCTCGGCTTCGGCCTGCGACATGTCGACAACGCGGTCGACGCGCTCGGCCTGGTAGATCTTCGGCAGGTATTCCTGCGGCCAGCGGCGGATGCCGGGGATGGCCGCGCCTTCCATCGGCTGCAGCCCGACGATCTGCACCGCCGGGTTCTGCTCCTTGAGGTAGCGCGACACGCCCATGATGGTCCCGGTGGTACCCATGGAACTGATGAAATGGGTGATGCTGCCGTGAGTCTGCCGCCAGAGCTCCGGCCCCGTGCTGTTGTAATGCGCTTCGGGGTTGTCGCCATTGGCGAACTGGTCGAGCACCTTGCCGCGACCTTCGGCCTGCATCTTCAAAGCGAGGTCGCGGGCACCTTCCATGCCCTCTTCCTTGCTCACCAGGATCAGCTCGGCGCCGTAGGCAGTCATCGCCGCCTTGCGCTCGGCGGTGGAGTTGTCCGGCATGATCAGGATCATCCGGTAGCCCTTGATTGCCGCCGCCATCGCGAGGGCGATGCCGGTGTTGCCGGAGGTCGCCTCGATCAGGGTATCGCCAGGCTGGATGTCGCCGCGCAGCTCGGCACGGTTGATCATCGAAAGCGCCGGGCGATCCTTGACCGAACCGGCCGGATTGTTGCCCTCGAGCTTGACCAGAATGGTGTTGCTGGTCTTACCCGGCATCCGCTGCAGGCGAACCAGCGGGGTGTTGCCGATGCAATCGGCAATGGTCGGATAGTGTGTAGTCATGGCGTCGCACGGCATCGGAAAAGGTGGCCATGATACCGGCAACGCTCGACGACGGGCAGACCGTCTCGGCTGACCGGCAGTACTTCGACCGCAGCGCCCAACCCGGCCTCGCTAGGGCCGCGCAAGAATCTTCGGTGCGGCATCGATGATCTGCCGCGAAAGATGCTCCATCCGCGGCGACTGCACCTTCCAGGTATGCCAGTACAGTGCGATTTCCAGCGGTTCGTCAGGCGCCAGGTCGACCACCTCACCGGCGCTCAATGCATCATGCAGCAACAGTTCCGGGACCATGCCGTAACCCAGGCCGTAGCGAATCGCGCTGAAATGCGGCTCGGCGCCGGGAACGAAGTGGCAGGGATAAGCCCCTTCCGGCAGGCCGAAGCGACGCAGCAGGAACGACGACTGCAGCGTGTCCTTGCGCGTATAGGCGACCACCGGCGCCTTGCGCGCCGCGTTGCGGGTCAGGCCGTGGGCGAAGTGCTTCTGCCGGAACTCGCTCGACGCCACCAGTCGGTAACGCATGCTGCCCAACGGGCTGGCCGTGCAGCCGCGCATGGGCTTGGGTTCGGTACTGATGCAACCGATTGCCAGGCCCGTTTCCAGCAGACTGTAGGTGTGGTCCTGATCCTCCACCGTCAGGTCCAGCAACACCCGCTCGCGGATCAGCACCTCGGCCAGCGCCGGGAAAAACCAGGTCCCCAGGCTGTCGGCGTTGAGTGCCGCCACCACTACCAGCGGCGCATCGCTACGCTCGGCGAGGTCGGCCAGCAGATCGGCCTCGAGCAAGGTCGCGCGCTTGAGGTACTGCAGCAGGCGCTGCCCGGTTTCGGTAGGCCGACAGGGCCGGCTGCGCACTACCAGGGCGCTGCCCAGCGCACTCTCCAGTGCGCGCACCCGCTGCGAAATGGCCGGTGGCGTCAGATGCAGGCGCTGCGCAGCCTGTTCGAAGCTGCCGGTGCGGATGACCGTGCGAAACGCTTCAGTCTGCTTCGGATCAAGATTCATGGGGCCTGCCGATTAAGAAAATATTTGCATGGCCTAAAAATACTTAGCCACGACAAATTTAGCCATGCTTGCCCCATAATCGCGCACCTCGAGCTGTAGCGCCCCACCGGCGTGCAGCCTAGCCCGCCCGGAGAATCGTCGTGGAACTGCTGCATACCATCTACCTGATCGCAATCACGGCCGAAGCCATGTCCGGCGCCATCATGGGCATGCGCCGCGGCATGGACCTGTTCGGCATCTGCCTGCTCGGCACGGTGACGGCACTGGGTGGCGGCACGGCGCGCGACGTACTGCTCGGCCACTACCCGGTCGGCTGGATCGCCCATCCGGAATACCTGACCTTCACCATCGGCGCGGCGATCGTCACCGGCTTCATCGCTCGCCACCTGCATCACCTGCGCATGGTCTTCCTGCTGGTGGACGGCCTCGGCCTGGTGGCCTTCACGGTGATCGGCTGCGACGTGGCAATGGGCATGGGTGCGCATCCGTCCATCGTGGTGCTGGCCGGCGTGATCACCGGCATCTTCGGCGGCCTGATGCGCGACGTGCTATGCAACCAGGTACCGATGGTGCTGCAGCGCGAGCTCTACGCCACCGTGGCGCTGTTCACCGGTGTGTTCTACGTCGGCATGCTGTGGCTGGAGATCAATACCACCCTGGCCACCCTGGCGGCGCTGGGCAGTGGCTTCCTGTTCCGCGTGCTGGCGATGACCTTCCACTGGAAGCTGCCGGACTTCAACGGCAAGGAGATTCGCGGCCTGGACTGACCAGCGCGGCGTCAGGGCTTGATCTGACGTGCAGATTCCACCGGTCCGAGCCGCTACACTAGCGCGCTGCAATCCAGGATCGGTGGACGGACTGTGCTGAAAGACCTAGGAATTCGTGGCCGCGTACTGATGCTGACGTTGTTGCCCAGCACCCTGCTGGCGGTGGTACTCGGCGCCTACTTCACCTGGATGCAATTGTCGGAAATGCGCCACCAGCTCGACGAGCGTGGCCAACTGATTGCCGAGCAGCTAGCGCCGCTAGCCGCGCCAGCGATGAACCTCGGCTACGACAAGCGCCTGCAGCGCATCCTGACCCAGGTGCTGGACCAGGCCGATGTCCGGGCTGTGACCATCCTCGATCCGGAACGGGTACAACGCGTGCACGCCGGCCCACGCATGCTGACGCCGCCGCCACCGGGCGATCCGGAAGGGCTGACCCGCGTCAGCAGCATGGATCACACGCGCATCCTGATGCCGGTGCTCAGCCGCCACCTCAACCTCGCCGACGAAGCCCGCGGGCCTGACGAAAAGCTGATCGGCTGGCTGGAACTGGAACTGTCCCACCACAACACCCTGCTGCGCGGCTATCGCAGCCTGCTGACCAGCCTGTTTCTGGTCAGCGCAGGCCTGATCATCACCGCCCTGCTGGCGCTGCGCATGAGCCGCGCCATCAGCCTGCCGCTGCAACGAGTCAAGGCCGCCGTCGCCCAGCTCAAGGACGGCCATCTGGAAACCCGCCTGCCGCCGCTGGGCAGTCACGAAATGGACGAACTCGCGTCCGGCATCAACCGCATGGCAGAGGCGCTGCTCAGCGCCCGCGAGGAGCTGCAGCAGAGCATCGACCAGGCCACCGAGGACGTGCAGCAGAACCTGGAAACCATCGAGATCCAGAACATCGAACTGGACCTGGCGCGCAAGGAGGCCCTCGAAGCCAGCCGGATCAAGTCCGAGTTCCTCGCCAACATGAGCCACGAGATCCGTACTCCGCTCAACGGCATCCTCGGCTTCACCCAGCTGCTGCAGAAAAGCGACCTCACGCCGCGCCAGCAGGACTATCTGGGCACCATCGAGAAATCCGCCGACAGCCTGCTCGGGATCATCAACGAGATTCTCGACTTCTCCAAGATCGAGGCCGGCAAGCTGGTGCTCGACAGCATTCCGTTCAACCTGCGCGACCTGATCGAGGACACCCTGACCATCCTCGCACCGGCAGCGCACACCAAACAGCTCGAACTGGTCAGCCTGGTCTACCGTGACACGCCACTATCGCTGGTAGGCGATCCGCTGCGTCTCAAGCAGGTGCTGACCAACCTGATCAGCAACGCCATCAAGTTCACCAACGAAGGCACCATCGCCGTGCGCGCGATGGTCGAGGACGACAATGCCGATCGCGCCCAGCTGCGCATCAGTGTGCAGGACACCGGCATCGGCCTGACCGATCAGGACCTGCGTGCGCTGTTCCAGGCCTTCAGCCAGGCGGACAATTCCATGTCGCGCCAGCCAGGCGGCACGGGGCTCGGACTGGTGATTTCCAAGCGCCTGATCGAGCAGATGGGCGGCGAGATCGGCGTCGACAGCATTCCCGACGAAGGCTCCGAGTTCTGGATCAGCCTGAGCCTGCCGAAAGCCCGCGATGATGTCGAAGACCTGCCTCACCCGGCGCTGCAGGGCCGGCGTATCGCCCTGCTCGAGCAGCATCCGCTGGCGCGCCAGGCCCTGCAGCACCAGCTGGAAAGCCTCGGTCTCGAAGTGCATACCTTCGATACGCTCGATCAGATGCAGGCGGCGATCGGCGCACAGCGCCAAAGCAGCCAGCTCATCGACCTCGCCGTGCTCGGCGTCACCGCTCGCGAAATCCAGCCGGAGGCCCTCAGCCGACGGCTGATGGAAATCGAGGCACTCGGCTGCAAATGCGTGGTGCTCTGCCCGACCACCGAGCAGGGGCATTACCACGACACGCTGCCGGAAGTGCACAGCTATACGCAGCTACAGGGCAAACCGGCCTGCACGCGTAAGTTGCAGCGGGTTCTGGTGGAGCTGGTGCGCCCGAATCAGGCCTACTCGACCCCCGTCGCCGCCGCTCCCAGTCGTGCCGCACGGGTTCTCTGCGTCGACGACAACCCCGCCAACCTGCTGCTGGTGAAGACACTGCTCGGTGACATGGGTGCCGAGGTCGTTGCGGTGGACAATGGCCCCGCCGCACTGGATGCGGTCAAGCAGCACAGCTTCGATCTGGTCCTGATGGACGTGCAGATGCCCGGCATGGACGGACGCCAAACCACGGAAGCCATCCGGCACTGGGAGCACACCAGCGGCAGCAGCCCACTGCCGATCATTGCCCTTACCGCCCATGCGCTGGCCAACGAAAAGCGCTCGTTGCTGCAAAGCGGCATGGATGACTACCTGACCAAACCGATCAGCGACCGACAGTTGGCGCAAGTGGTACTCAAGTGGACGGGTCTGGTCCTGCGTAGCCAGCCGCAGCATTCGGAGCCTTCCTCGCAACCAGAGCTCAGCCTCAAGGTGCTCGATAAGGAAGAAGGTCTACGCCTGGCTGCCGGCAAGGCAGACCTCGCCGATGACATGCTCGGCATGTTGCTGCAGTCCCTGGAAGGTGATCGCCGCACCATTCGCGAGGCGAGGCAGTCGGGTGATCGCCAGGCGCTCATCGAGCGCGTGCACCGCCTGCACGGCGCAACCCGTTATTGCGGCGTTCCGCAGTTGCGCAATGCCTGCCAGCAGAGCGAGACCCTGCTCAAGCAAAACCATCCGGACAGCGAGGCCGCACTGGACGAACTGGATGCAGCCATCGACCGCCTGGAACAGGTAGTCCAGGTCGACGACTGATCGACCTCCCGGGGCGCAGAAGCGCTTGACCAAGCCCGTCGCGTTGTCCCGCCAATTCAGGAACCCGCATGAACGATCACCCTGCCCCCGACACCTTCCAGCATGCCGAACTCGACTGGGACGAGAACGGCCTGCCGCAATCGCGCCAGTACGGCGACGTGTATTTCTCGCGCGCCAGCGGACTCGCCGAAACCGAGCACGTGTTTCTTGCGCAGAACGAGCTGGCTCGGCGCTTCGCCGCGCTGCAGAGCAACCAGCATCTGGTGATCGGCGAAACCGGCTTCGGTACGGGTCTGAATTTCCTCTGCGCCTGGCAATTGTTCGAGCGCACCGCCAATGCGCATGCGCACCTGCATTTCGTCAGTGTCGAGAAACACCCGCTGAACCACGACGACATGCAGCGCGCGCTGGCATTGTGGCCGGAACTCCAGCCGCAGGCGGCACAGCTGCTGCAACAGTACGTCGCGCTGAATCCAGGCTTTCAGCGCTTCGTCTTTGCCGGCGGGCGCGTGGTGCTGACGCTGCTGATCGGCGATGTACTCGATTGCCTGCCCAGCCTGGATGCACAGGTCGACGCCTGGTTTCTCGACGGCTTCGCACCGGCCAAGAATCCGCAGATGTGGCAGCCGGCGCTGTTCGCCGAACTGGCCAGACTGTCCGCACCGGGCGCAACCCTCGGCACGTTCACCAGCGCCGGCTTCGTTCGACGCGGCCTGGTCGAGGCCGGCTTCGACATGCAGCGGGTGCCCGGTTACGGCCACAAGCGCGAGATCCTGCGCGGGCGCCTGCAGGCGCTCGCCAATCCGGTTTCAGACAAGCCCTGGTTCGCCCGTCCCAACCATGGCATCACCGAGCGCCGGGCCGTCGTGATCGGGGCCGGGCTGGCGGGTTGCGCCACCGCCGCATCGCTGGCTGCCCGGGGCTGGCAGGTCAGCGTGCTGGAGCGCCACGCCGAGGCCGCACAGGAAGGCTCCGGCAATCCTCAGGGTGTGCTCTATCTGAAGTTATCCGCCCACGGCACCGCGCTTTCGCGGCTGGTCGTCATCGGCTTCAGCTACACCCGCCGCCTGCTTGCCAACCTGCAAGCGGGCCGGGACTGGCAGGCATGCGGCGTCCTGCAGCTCTGTTACGACGACAAGGAGCGCGAGCGTCAGGCCGAACTGGCGGAAGCCTTTCCTGCGTCGCTGGTCCATCCGCTATCGCACGAAGCGGCCGAAGCGCTGGCAGGGGTCGGGTTGCCCGCCGGCGGCCTGTTCTATCCCGATGCCGGCTGGGCCAACCCGCCCGCCCTGTGCCACTGGTTGCTGCAGCAACCGGGCATTGAGCTGCTGCAGCATCATGAAGCGCTCGAGTTGCAACGCAACGGCCAGTCCTGGCAGGTGCTCGCTGGCGAAAAGGTTCTCGCCGACGCACCCGTGGTGGTACTCGCAGGTGCTGCTGACGCAGCCCGTTTCAGCCAGAGCGCCTGGCTGCCGCTCAAGCGCATTCGCGGGCAGATCTCCTGCCTGCCGGCCAACGCCGAAAGCGGCCAGCTGCGTACTGTCCTCTGTGCCAAGGGCTACGTTGCACCGCCACGCGATGGCACGCACACCCTCGGCGCAAGCTTCAACTTCCAGCAAACCGACGACGCCCCCAGCATCGCCGAGCATCAGGCAAATCTGGAAATGCTGGAGCAGATCTCATCCGATCTGTATCAGCGACTTCAGGCGGACCCGCAGCAGACCGCCGCACTGCAAGGACGCGTTGCATTCCGCTGCACCAGTCCGGATTACCTGCCACTGATCGGCCCGTTGGCCGAGCCGCAGGCCTTCGCCGACACCTATGCCGCGCTGGCCAAGAATGCGCGGCAATCCCTGCACACCGCCTGCCCGTGGCTGGAGGGCCTGTACGTCAACACCGCCCATGGCTCGCGCGGCATGATCAGCGCACCGCTGTCCGGCGAGTTGCTGGCGGCCTGGCTGAATGACGAACCGCTGCCGCTGCCACGAGAAGTGGCCGAAGCCTGCCATCCCAATCGCTTTCTGCTGCGCAAGCTGATCCGCGGTAGCTGAGAACACGCATTCGCAAGCCTCCGTTTCGCCGCGGCGGCTTGCATCACTGCCCGCGCCCAACGGATACTCCCCCCCCTATATAAACAAGCATGCGGAGGTCCCCATGAAATCGCTGTCCCTGTTCGCCCTTGGCTTGTTCACCCTAGGGGCGCACGCAGCTCCTGCCGTCGATAGTGAGCAGCTGCGCAACGAAGCAGCCAGCCTGATCCCGCCGTTCCAGCAGCAGCTGCTCGGCACGGTGAAGCAGGCCATGACCGACGGCGGCCCGGTTCAGGCTGTCGAAGCATGCCAATCGCTGGCACCGAGCATCGCCGAACAACACAGCCAGGCACCGTGGAAAGCCGGTCGCACGGCGCTCAAGTTGCGCAATCCGGACAACGCGCCGGACGCCTGGGAACGCTCCGTGCTGGAGCAGTTCGCCCAACGCGCCGCGGCCGGCGAGCCAATCCAAGAGATCAGGCACGCCGAGGTGGTCGATGGTCAGTACCGTTACATGCAAGCGATCGGCACTGCCGAAGCCTGTCTGGACTGCCACGGCGAGAAGATCAAGCCAGAACTGCTAAGCCTGCTCGACCAGCATTACCCGCAGGACCAGGCACGTGGCTTCCGTGAAGGTGATCTGCGTGGCGCCTTCACCCTCAGCCGTCCGCTGGCTCCCTGAACTGCCGATCCATACGGGATGACGTGATACCGTCTCGGTTCGCCGTTAGTGGCTGGGAACACGTGTTGACGTGAACGTACCAATGTCATGAGCGACGGCCCTGTTTTCAGACGGAGCATCCCAATGAAGTCGGCGACACCAAACAGCCCGCGCGCCCGTCCGGTGGGTCATCTCGCCTGATGGACGTATTGCTGCTGGAAGCGCTGGGTATCGGCCTGATCCTCGGGTTGCTGCTCGGGCTGACCGGTGCCGGCGGCTCGCTGGTCGCGCTACCGCTGCTGCTCAGCCTGCACTTGCCTTTGCGCGATGCGATCGGCGTCAGCCTCGGTGCGGTCGCCATGTCCGCGCTGATCGGCGCGATTCCCCGCGCACGTCTCGGCCAGGTCGCCTGGCGCCCGGTGATGTTGCTGGCCATCTGTGGCCTGCCGGGCAATGCCGCCGGCCAATGGCTGGGCCAGTTCATTCCCGAACGCGCGCTGATCATCGGCTTCTGCCTGCTGGTGCTGTGGTCGGCCTGGCGCATGTGGTGTGGCGCCAGCCTGCCGGCGAAGGAGAACGTCGAGGATCATCAGCTGGCGCTGCTGGGTATTGGCGTCGGCGTTGGCCTGCTGTCCGGGCTGATGGGGGTTGGCGGTGGTTTCCTCATCGTGCCGGCACTGCTCTGGTTCACGTCCTTGTCACTGCTGAGCGCCATGGCCACGTCGATGGCGGTGATCGCCGTGGTCAGCGGCGGCGGTTTCCTGCTCTATCTCAGCGACGCCGAGCCACCGCTGCCGCTGCTTGGCGGACTGGCGCTTGGCGGCGCCATCGGCGTGCTGGCCGGCAATCGCCTGGCGCAGTATCTCAACAGCAGCCTGCTGCAACGGCTGTTCGCCTTGATGCTGGTCATCGTCAGTCTGTCATTGGGCGTGCAGAAGCTGCTGTTGGGTCACTGATCAGCGCCGGTCCGGATCATCCCAGAACGGCCTGCCGGCCTCCTGCTCGATATCGGCGCGGCTGCGACCGATGTCCTTGAGCATTTCGTCGCTGAGGCTGGCAAGTTGTCGCCGCTGGCGCGCCAACTGACTCCAGCGCCGCAGCGTCTGCATGGCCTGCGCTAGCAGTGACGCTGCAGGCCGGTTTGCCGCCGCCTTGGCTGGATGGAAACTATGTGAGGTCAGTTTCTGCGTATTCATCACGGCACCCTCCTCTTGGTTGGCACCAGTCTCTCGCCGGGTTTAAGATCAATCCAACGAATGTTCCTGATGCCATGCATCTCGAGGATTGATGAGTGGCCAACTACCCGAATATCGATACCGAGCTGCTGCGCAGCTTTGTCGCTATCGCCGACCATGGCGGTTTCACACGGGCCGCTGCTGCGGTAAACCGCACCCAGTCGGCCGTGAGCATGCAGATGAAGCGCCTGGAAGAGGACGTGTTGCAGCGCCCCTTGTTCGAGCGTAACGGGCGCCAGGTCAGGCTTACGGCCGAAGGTCAGATACTGCTGGGCTACGCACGGCGGATTCTCAAGCTGCATGGTGAAGTCATGACCACGTTGCGCCAGCCGCACATGGTTGGCGCAGTGCGCATCGGCACGCCCGATGACTACGTCATGCGTTTTCTGCCGGGCATTCTCGCGCGGTTTGCCCAGGCATTTCCGCTGGTACAGGTGGAGGTGCATTGCGAACCGTCGAGCCAGCTATTGCAGCGGCGCGACCTCGATCTGAGTATCGTGACTCGCGAGCCAGGCACCGAGATCGGCCAGCTACTGCGGCAAGAACACGTGGTCTGGGCTGCTGCGCCGGGGTTCGATCTGCATGAGCGCCGTCCCTTGCCACTGGCCACCTTCAATACCGATTGCTTCTGCCGGGCCTGGGTATGCAATGCCCTGGACGCGCGGGAGATGGAGTACCGGATCGCCTATAGCAGTCCCAGTCTATCGGCGATCATGGCCGTGGTGGGTGCCGGACTGGCGCTGACCGCGCAGCTGCAAAGCCTGATTCCCGCGGAGCTGCAAATACTCGGCGAAGCGGAAGGACTGCCCCGGCTGCCGCAGTCCAGCATCGTGCTGCTGCGCAATCCGCAGCAGCAGTCGCCGGTCAGCGAAACGCTTGCAGGTTATATCGTCGACGGTTTTCGTCTGTAACGCAGGTTAGCTGCGCCCGGCGGCCATCTCGTCGAAGACTTCCGGCACCAGCGCCGCGTCACCCTTGTCGATCAGACGCTGGCGCTGACCGACGTCCTGCGGATTATCAAGGAGCGCCAACAAGCGCGTGCCACGCTCGGTGAGGACGAAGTTCTCGCCGTTGCCGCCCTGTTCCTCCGGACGAGTGACGATAAACCCACCCTCGAACAGCAGGCTCTCGTAGTCGGCCGCTTCGGCGCGCAGGCTGTCCAGGTTCGGCATCGGCTGGCCTTCGCTCTCCATCTGCGCGGCGTGCTCCTCGGCATAGCGGCGCGGCTTGAAGCTGTCGTTGGCGCTGGTCTGCACTTCATGCAGCAGGCGCTGGATCAGATCCCAGTTGTAGCTCATGGCCATTCTCCCGTGACGGTTGCGCCCCAGAAACGAGGCGCCTGTATATACCGACCGTCTGTGGTGCCAGGGGGTTCGCCGCTGAACTAAAGCGGCTGCGCTGCGATCCACCGTTCAGACTGATTGAGCGAGGAACATGCCATGAAACTGCTGACGATCACGCTGACCGCCGCCCTGCTGGCCAGCCCTGCGGTGCAGGCGGCCTGCACCACCGACGAGGTGAATGCCAAGGCCGAGCAGCTGGCACAGCGCATCAACCAGCTCACCGAGAGCAATCCACAGCGCGCGAAGGAAATAAACGAAGAGATTCGCCAGATGGAGGCCAAGCGCACCGCCGACCAGCTGGGCGACGAGTGCGAGGCCTATGACAAACGCCTGCAGCAGATAGAAGAAGCCGAGCGTGAGGCCGACATTCCGCCGGCCGACACGCAGCGCTGAGCCAAACGGCCGACGGTCATTCGGCCGTCGGCTTCTTGCGCTTGAGCGGCGCCATGCCGTCCTGACTCACCACTGGTGATGGGGCTTCTCGCTTGGCGTTCTTCGGACGCTTGGCGGTGGGCTTGGCCTTCTTCTTGTCATCTTTCTTCTTGTCGTCCTTTTTCTTCTTCGGGCCGGCCGCCTTACCGGAGGCCTTGAGGTTCTTCGGCCCCATGTAGCTGCCCTTCAGACCCTTGACCACCCGATGCTCGAAGCGCTGCTTGAGGTAGCGCTCGATGCTCGACATCAGGTTCCAGTCGTTGTGGCAGATCAGCGAGATCGCCAGCCCCTCGGCGCCGGCGCGCCCGGTACGACCGATGCGGTGCACGTATTCGTCGCCGGAGCGCGGCATATCGAAGTTGATCACCAGATCCAGGCCTTCGATATCCAGCCCACGCGCCGCCACGTCGGTGGCCACGAGCACTTTGACGCCGCCCTCCTTGACCCTGTCGATGGCCTGCTTGCGATCTTTCTGGTCCTTGTCACCGTGCAGCACGTAGGCCTTCACGCCTTCAGCGACCAATCTTCCATAGAGTCGATCGGCCTGCACCCGCGTATTGGTGAAGATCACGGCCTTCTTATAGGTCTCGTTGGCCAACAGCCAGTGCACCAGCTTTTCCTTATGCTCGGTGTTTTCGGCGGTGATGATCTGCTGACGGGTACCCTCGTTGAGTTCGCTGACCCGGTTGAGCTGCAGGTGCAGCGGATCGCGCAACACGCTGGCGGTCATCTCCCGCAACGCCGTACCACCGCTGGTTGCAGAGAACAACAGGGTCTGCTGACGCTTCGCGCACTCGTTCACCAGGCGCTGTACGTCGTCGGCAAATCCCATGTCGAGCATGCGATCGGCTTCGTCGAGAATCAGCAGCTCGACGTCCTTGAGAATCAGCGTGCCGGCGTTCAGATGCTCGATCATCCGCCCCGGCGTGCCAATGAGGATGTCTGGCACCTTGCGCATAATGGCCGCCTGAACCTTGAAGTCCTCGCCACCGGTGATCATCGCTGACTTGATGAAGGTGAACTGCGAGAAACGTTCTACTTCCTTGAGCGTCTGCTGGGCCAGCTCGCGGGTCGGCAGCAGAATCAGCGCACGAACATCGGTACGGACCACCGCATCACCGATCAGCCGGTTGAGCATCGGCAGCACGAAGGCAGCCGTCTTGCCACTGCCGGTCTGCGCCGTCACCCGTAGGTCGCGCCCTTCCAGTGCCGGAGGGATCGCCGCCACCTGCACCGGGGTCGGCTCGACGAATTTAAGTTCGGCGACGGCCTTGAGCAGGCGTTCGTGCAGGGCGAATTGGTCAAACAAGGGAGCTACCTCGGAGGAAAAAAACGATGACATAGGTTAACCCGTCTGCGGGGCAAAGGCGCGTTCTGTAACGGCCGGCATGTTTTACGTTGGAAACACAGGCTAAGCTGACAAAAGCGTAGCGGCTTAATGCCAGGAGGTACGCATGATCTCGACCAAGCGGATAGCATTGCTAGCCGGCGCGCTTTCCTTAGCGCTGCATGCCACTACCGGTGTGGCGCAGCCGGACAGAGAGCATCCAGGCAAGGGCAAGCCCGATCGCGACAATGGGAATGGACGCGCACTGCAGGATTATCGCCATCACGGGCCCTCGATCGATCTCGGCGCGGTTCGCATCACCCTGCGTGATCATCGCGACTTGCTGGCGCCGGCCTCTTCCCTGCCTCCGGGCATCCAGAAGAACCTGGCGCGTGGCAAACCGCTGCCGCCGGGCATCGCCAAAAAAATCGATAACCGCCTGCTGGGGCATTTGCCTCGATACGATGGCTATGAATGGAAACAGCTGGGCCGCGACGTGATTCTGGTCGCTATCGCTACCGGTATCGTCTACGAGATTCTGGAGAACGTGCTGGATTGATGCGCCATGGCGCGCCGCCCGGGCTCAGCTTTGGCGGCGGCCTGGTCGCGGGCTATCGAGGCTCGCAGGTGAGCTTGATCCGCAGGCGGATCACATCACGCTTGAACTTAGAGGTCATTGCCTTGCGCTCACCGGGCTGCAACTCCGTACGGCGCGTGCGTGGCGCTTCCGGGCCATTCTGGAAAACTGCTGTACACACGGCCGCCGTCTCTCCGTAATTGAGCAGCAAGAGCCCGGCGAGGTCGCGATCGATAGTCTGGGGGGTGACGGTTATCTCTGCACCATTGAGCTGCTGATCAATATCCACCGGATAGGTAGCCGCAGTGGCAGCAAGCGGTAACAGAGCAAAGAGCAGGTAACTGATTGTTTTCATTTGGCTGGGCTCCTCGACAGATAGGCCAGCGTAACAGACCTCGACAAGGTCTGTTGAAGCTCCGCTTACAGGTGCATCCGACTCGAAGGAGTGCGCAGCAAGCGGCGCCATACGGAACTGCGGGACTGGGCAAGGGTGCACCGTTGCCTGCGTTGAGTGTGCAAAGCGCCATCCCGGCTTGACGCCTTTTGGCGCAGCACCGCAGTTCGGGCCGCAACGTTAATAGACCTTATAAGGAACCGAAGGAATGAAAGTGCCCCGTGTGACCCTCGATCAGTGGCGCACCCTGCAGGCGGTCATCGATCACGGCGGCTTCGCCCAGGCCGCCGAAGCAATGCATCGGTCACAGTCCTCGGTCAGCTATACGGTAGCGCGAATGCAAGAGCAGCTCGGCGTGCCGTTGCTACGCATTGATGGCCGCAAGGCCGTGTTGACCGAAGCGGGCGAGGTGCTGCTGCGCCGCTCCCGGCAGCTGGTCACTCAAGCCAGCCAGCTGGAAGACCTGGCACACCACATGGAGCAAGGCTGGGAAGCGGAGGTGCGATTGGTGGTGGATGCAGCCTATCCCAGCGCCAAGCTTATCCAGGCGCTCAGCGAGTTCATGCCGAAAAGCCGCGGTTGCAGGATCCGACTGCGCGAGGAGGTGCTGTCCGGAGTAGAGGAAGTGTTGAAGGACGGCACCGCGGACCTGGCGATCAGCGGCCTGGACATCACCGGTTACCTGGGCAGCGAGCTCAGCACCGTGGAGTTCGTCGCCGTGGCGCACGCCAACCATCCCCTCCATCAGCTGGGGCGCAAGCTCAGCGTGCAGGATCTGCAGAGCCAGATGCAGATCGTGGTGCGCGATACCGGTCTGCGCCAACCCCGTGATGCCGGTTGGCTCGGTGCTGAGCAGCGCTGGACGGTAGGCAGCCTGGCGACGTCGGTGGCCTTCGTCAGCAGCGGGCTGGGCTTCGCCTGGCTGCCGAAACACCTGATCGAGCGAGAGCTGGCCGAAGGCATTCTCAAGCCGTTGCCGCTCGTCCAAGGCAGCATTCGCCGGCCACTGTTCTATCTCTACACTAACCATGATCGACCACTTGGTCCGGCTACCCGGATTCTCATCGAGCTGATCAAGACGTACGATGCCGGGCAGGCCACTACACTGGCCGGCTGACCGCACCCACAACATCAGGAAAGAAATCATGTTGAAACGCATCGCCCTCGCCGCCTGCTCCCTACTGCTGGCCGGCAACCTGCTTGCCGCTGAAAATCCCCGCGTGCTGTTGAACACCAGCCTGGGTGAGATCGAACTGGAGCTCGAAGCGGAAAAGGCACCGATTAGCGTCGAGAACTTTCTCGGTTACGTAGACAGCGGTTTCTATGACGGCACCGTCTTCCACCGTGTTATTCCGGGCTTCATGGTCCAGGGCGGCGGCTTCGGCGAAGGCCTGAACCAGAAGCCGACCAAGGCCCCGATCAAGAACGAGGCCGACAATGGCCTGCACAACGTGCGTGGTACCGTGGCGATGGCCCGGACCCAGAACGTGAATTCGGCGACCAGCCAGTTCTTCATCAACCATCGTGACAACGATTTCCTCGACCACGGCAGCCGTGACTTCGGCTACGCGGTGTTCGCCAAGGTCGTACGCGGCATGGACGTGGTCGACCAGATCGCCCAGGTACCCACGGGCAACCGCGCCACGATGCAAAACGTACCGCTGACCCCGGTGAAAATCATCACCGCGAAGAAGCTTTGATCCCCCAGGGGCCGGCTCGCCGGCCCTTCTCTTTTATGGCGGCCCTTACAAGGCGTCGCCTTTGCGAACCCCTCAACCAACAGGAGATCGCGACATGACCACCCCGCAAAGCCCGCTGAACACACCGGAAGGCCAAGCCCAGCTGCTGCAGGATCTACTCAGCGCTGAACGCGCGGGCGCCAAGGTTGCCGGTGAGTCGCTACAACAGCCGTGCACACCGGAACAACGGCAGCTGCTCGAGCAGGTCCGCCAAGGGGAGATCGAGAGCTGCAAGCTGCTGCTCAACTGCCTGCAGCACCTGGGCCTGGAACCCAACAAGGACACCGGAGCCTTCTACGGCAAGGCCATGGCTATTGAGTCGCTGGACGAGCGCCTGCCGTTCGTCGACAAGGGCCAGCAGTGGGTGATCCGCAAACTGCGGGAATATCTGCCCGGCTGCCAGGACCCAGTGTTGCGCAGCGAGCTGGAAAGAATGCTGCAGATTCACGAGGAAAACAGCGCCGCCTCCCACGGGTGATCCGCAACGCCCCGAGCTATGTCAGAAACACAGGCGAAACAGCCGGGCCACGGCAAAACAACGGCGAAAAATCGGCGCTTACCAGTAGCAGATCAGCGGCTCGCTACTCACCTGCCTGCCGATACGGCAGCGCCTGTCGTGCATCCTCGGCGTAAGCCAGTATCCCGGCACGTTCCTGCAGCAGAAAATCCGCCACCGCCGCACGCAAGCCCGGATGCTGCAGGTAATGCCAGGACCGGGTGATGACCGGCTCAAAGCCCCGAATGAGCTTGTGTTCGCCCTGCGCTCCTGCGTCGAAGCGCTGCAACCCGTCGGCGATTGCTTGGTCGATACCTTGGTAGAAGCAGGTCTCGAAGTGCAGCCGGTCGAACTCCGCCAGACAACCCCAGTAGCGGCCATACAGGCCTTGTTCGTTGCGCAGGCTGAAGGCCATCGCCACCGGCCGCGAACCCTGCAGGGCCAGCACCACACGAATCGCCTGCGGCATGCGTTCGGCCAGCAGGCTGAAAAACTGGCGGGTCAGGTACGGAGTCTGCCCGCGGACCTGATAAGTGTTGGCGTAGCAGGCATAGACGAAATCCCATTCCGCTTCGCAGAGCTGATGGCCTTCGCGCCAATCGAACGTGATGCCCTGCCCTGCGACCTGTTCGCGTTCCTTGCGTAGCTGCTTGCGCTTGCGCGAGGTCAGTGCGTCAAGAAAATCCTGAAAGTCGCGATAGCCGCGGTTATGCCAATGAAACTGACAGCCGATGCGCTCCAACCAGCCGTCCCGGCCCGCCAGCAGCTGGTCAGCCTCGGGCTCGGTGAAATTCACGTGCAGCCCGGAGAGCTCGTGCCGCTCCAGCCCATCGGTCAGCACATCGAGCAGTGCCCCTGCGCTTTCCACATCACCCAGCAATCGGCCGCCAGTGACCGGAGTAAACGGCACTGCGCAGAGCAGCTTGGGGTAGTAGCCGATACCGGCGCGCTGGCAGGCATCCGCCCAGGCCCAGTCGAACACGTACTCACCGTAGGAATGGCTCTTGCGATACAACGGCAACGCCGCCTGCAACTCACCCAGCTCGTTACGCAACAGGACATGGGCGGGCTGCCAGCCACTGCGCCCGCCCACACTGCCGCTGTCTTCCAGCGATGAGAGGAAGGCATGGCGCAGGAAGGGCTGGGTATCGGCCAGCAAGGCATCCCATTCGGCGGGATCGAGTTCGGCGAGGCGGTGCAGGGTCTGGATAGGCATGGATCGCAGTCTGGCCTGTCGCGCAGACGAAAAAAAGCCCCGCCAAGGCGGGGCTCAAATGGAGCATCACGGATGAGGGTGATGTTTAGAACACGTACTGGGCACGCAGGCTGATGGCATCGCCATCGTCGTCGCCGTTGGCGTTGACCACGTCATCCACACTGGTCTTCAGGTAGTTGGCCGAGAGCTTGACCGACTCGTTGGCGTACCAGTTGAGACCGATGGTGTGAGTCTTCGCACCTGCTTCTGCGCTATCCAGGGCACCGACATAACCGCTCGGTGCAACACCGGTTTCATCGACGGTGATGTCGTCGAAGCGGTAGAACACTTCCCAGGCACCGATCTGCTTGTTCTCCGGCTTGATCTTGTCGAACTTGCCGCCATCGAGCTTGTAGGAGCGCGACTCACCGGTGAGGGTGTACGCCAGCTGGACGTTGTAGCCGGTGGCTTCGAGGTCTTCGAAACCTTCCATGGCGTCGACGGTACGGGTCAGGTATTCGCCCTGCACCGAGAACGGGCCGATCATGTAGGCCGCCTCCAGGCCCCAGGCCTGATCGGTGCCGTCGGTGCGAGTGCCGCCGAAGGTGGCGCGGTTGCCGTTGGCACTGTCTTCGGTGGTGCCACGCACGGACAGGCGCGGACGAATGCGTTCCAGGTAACCTTCTTCCAGGTCACGCTGACCGAAGCTCGCGCCCAAGTGCAGCACCTGGTCCTTCTCGACGATCGGAGCTACCACGCCACGCAGCACGAAGCTGGTGTTGTTGGCGCCATCTTCGTCCTCGAGCATGTCGACGCCGTCGCCACCATCCTGACGATAGGCACCGGCCTCGCCGTGGAACATGCCGACAGTGGTACGCACGCGGATGCCTTCGCCGTCTTCGTGGTCGTTCAGCCAGGGCGCCAGGTCATAGATCGCAGAGCGCTCGATGGCGGTGATCCACTTCGAGCTGACCGCCTCCTCCAGGCCGAATGTCGGAATGATACGGCCAATCGAAACCTGGACCGGCTCCCAGCCGTTGTAGTGGATGGCCAGCTCTTGCCAATCGCTGGAATCGTTGCCAAAGTTGCGGTGGAAGGTGTAGCCCCAATCGGTGAAGGCAACACCGGAAATCTCCAGACGCGCACGACGGAAATAGGTCTCGTCTGCGCGCTCGCCGTTCTGGGTGTAGAAACCATCGAAGCTGTCGGCATCAGCCTGCAGGCGGCCATTGATCTTGAACGAGAACTCCTTGTCGGTGGTTCCGACCTCCAGGCCGCCCTTGGTCTTGATAACGAGATCGGCGCCGTCGGTGGTGACGGTACCGGCGAAAGCCTGGGCGGAAACGGCCAGAGCCAGAGCGCTGGCAGCGAAACCGGCGAAGTGCTTACGGATCATCCAAAATTCCCCTTTATGTTTAGCGTCGGAAACACACGAGATGGGCTCTTTGTGTTCGGGGGAATCTTGGCGACGGTGTATGTCAGCCAAATGGCTGATATGTAAAGATTTTATGACAGCGGAACTAATCGCCTAAGCGCGTCATAAAGCGCACTGAGCGGCGGTGGCGCTCAGCCATTCAGCTTGCGCTCGCTAGGGCGACGGGCACCGGCGACCAGTTTGTCGACGGCCTTCGCCGCTGCAACCATGCCGAAACTGGCGGTCACCATGGTCACTGCGCCGAAGCCTCCGGCGCAGTCGAGCTTTACCCCCTCGCCAACGAAGCTCTTGCTCTGGCACACGCCGCCGTCCGGCTTCGGGTAGCGCAACTGCTCGGTGGAAAACACGCACGGCACGCTGTAGGTGCGCCCCGGCGTGCGCGAGAAGTTGTATTCGCGCCGCAGCAGCGAACGCACCTTGGCCGCCAACGGATCGTTGAAGGTCTTGTTCAGGTCGGCGACCTGGATCTGCGTCGGATCCACCTGCCCTCCGGCGCCGCCGGTGGTGATGATCTGGATCTTGCGACGCTTGCACCAGGCGATCAGCGCCGCCTTGGCCGGCACACTGTCGATGCAGTCGATGACGCAGTCCATGTCTTCGGTGATGTACTCAACCATCGTCTCGCGGGTGACGAAATCCGCCACCGCATGAACCTGGCATGCCGGGTTGATAGCGCGAATACGCGCGGCCATCTCGTCCACCTTGGCCTTGCCCACAGCGCCATCGAGGGCGTGGATCTGCCGATTGGTGTTGGTGACGCACACATCGTCCAGGTCGAACAGGCTGATCTCGCCAACCCCGCTTCGTGCCAGCGCCTCGGCCGCCCACGAGCCGACACCACCGATGCCGACCACCGCCACATGCGCAGTTGTCAGCCGCTCGAGGCCGACGCGGCCATACAGGCGGGCAATGCCGCCGAAACGCTGATCATCGATAGACATGCCGACTCCCCGGAAAAAACCTGGCGATTATAAGACCTCACGACGCCGCGACCACTGCATCCGGCCGTCACCGCAGCTGCGGCTTTGCTTTAATATGGCGCCCTTTCCCCGCCGCACCGGAGCCGTAATGACCGCGCCTGCCCTCTCCCCGACGCTCGAACTCGCCTGCGAGCTGATCAATCGCCCATCGGTGACGCCGCTGGATGAAGGCTGCCAGCAGCTGATGACCCAGCGCCTGGCGGCCTGCGGCTTCTCCATCGAGCCGATGCATATCGAGGACGTGGAAAACTTTTGGGCGATTCGCGGCAACGAAGGCCCGGTGCTGTGCTTCGCCGGCCACACTGACGTGGTCCCTACCGGCCCGCTGCAGGCTTGGCAGAACCCGCCGTTCAGCGCGCGCATTGATGAGCAGGGCATGCTGCACGGACGCGGCGCGGCAGACATGAAAGGCAGCCTGGCAGCCATGGTCGTGGCGGTGGAGCGCTTCACCGCCGATCATCCGCAGCACAAAGGGCAGATCGCTTTTCTCATCACCAGCGACGAAGAAGGCCCGGCGCACCACGGCACCAAGGCCGTGGTCGAGCGCCTGCGCGAACGTGGCCAGCGCCTGGACTGGTGCATCGTCGGCGAACCGTCAAGCACGACGCTGGTAGGCGACGTGGTGAAGAACGGTCGCCGCGGCTCGCTGGGCGGCACACTCACCGTGCGCGGCCAGCAGGGCCATGTCGCCTATCCGCATCTGGCGAAGAATCCGATCCACCTGGCTGCGCCGGCGCTGGCAGAACTGGCCGCGGAGCATTGGGACGATGGTAATGCCTTCTTCCCGCCGACCAGCTTCCAGATCTCCAACCTGAACGCCGGCACCGGCACGACCAACGTGATTCCCGGCACGCTGGAAGCAGTATTCAACTTCCGCTTCTCCACCGAATCCACCGTCGAGCAGCTCAAGCAACGCACCGCGGCGATTCTCGACAAGCACGGCCTGGACTGGAACGTCGAGTGGGCCCTGTCCGGCCTGCCCTTCCTCACCGAGCCGGGCGCGCTGCTCGACGGCGTGGCCAAGGCGATCCGCAGCGTTACCGGCCGTGAGACCACACCATCCACCAGCGGCGGCACCTCGGATGGCCGCTTTATCGCCACCCTCGGTACGCAGGTGGTCGAACTCGGCCCGGTGAATGCGACCATCCACCAGGTCGACGAGCACATCCTCGCCAGCGATCTCGATCTGCTCACCGACATCTACTATCTGACCCTGGTGAACCTGCTCGCATGCTGATCTGCCCGATCTGCCAGGCGCCGTTGAGTGCGCTCGACAACGGTGTAGCCTGCCCGGCCAACCACCGTTTCGACCGCGCGCGCCAGGGTTACCTGAACCTGCTCCCAGTGCAGCACAAGAACAGCCGCGACCCCGGCGACAACCAGGCCATGGTCGAAGCACGGCGACGCTTTCTCGACGGCGGCCACTACGCGCCGCTGGCCCGGCGCTTGGCCGGACTGGCCGCCGAGCGAGCACCGCAACGCTGGCTGGATATCGGCTGTGGCGAGGGCTACTACACCGCGCAAATCGCCGACGCATTGCCGCACGCGGACGGCTATGCCCTGGACATCTCTCGCGAGGCGATCAAGCGCGCCTGCAAGCGGGCGCCACAGCTGGAATGGCTGGTCGCGAGCATGGCCCGGGTGCCGTTGGCCGATGCCAGTTGCGATCTGCTGGCCAGCGTGTTCAGCCCGCTGGACTGGCAGGAAGCGCGACGCCTGCTCACGCCCGGCGGCGGACTGCTGCGCATGGGGCCGACCCGCGAGCATCTGTGGGAGCTGCGCGCGCGGCTCTACGACGAGGTGCGCGACTACGATGACGAGAAGCACCTGTCGCTGATTCCCGAAGGCATGCGCCTGGCCCATAGCGAAACCCTCAGCTACGAGCTGCAACTGGACGATGCCCAAGCCCGTGCCGACCTGCTGGCGATGACCCCGCATGGCTGGCGCGCCAGCGCCGAACGCCGTGCGGCGGTGATCGAAAGTCACCTCAGCGTGCGGGTTGCGATACGCTACGACTGGATCGAACGCACGTCCTAGCATTCGTCTTTTGCTCGACCACTGAAGAACCTTGCTTCACCACATAAGGCAGTCGCCCATGCGTCAACCCGATATCGAGATCTACCTCAGGGATGCCAGCCAACAAGCGGTTGGTGAATGGCTGGCCCAGGCCATCGGTCCGTGCACGGACTGGCAGCAGAAAGGCCAGACCTTCAAGTGCAGCGCCGCCGGGATTCCAGTGACCTGGCTGCCGAAGGCGGTGGGCAAATGGCATTGCCTGCTGCTGGAAAGCGACGCCACGCCTTGGGCGGACGACCTCGCTTGCGCCCGCGCCGCTCACGCCGCCTTGGGCGTGGAGATCCGTTGCGCGCCGGGCGGCTGGCAGGAAGAGGAAGCCGTCGAAGTGGCCGACCGCTGGATCCGCATCAGCGATGACGGCGAAGAGGAGATCGTCTGGCACACGGGCTGACCGCGGCCTTCTTCATCGCTTATCGGTGCCGGGCTGAACTACCCGGCGCGTAGAAAACAAAGCCCGTCACATGGACGGGCTTTGTCATTGTGCAACCGAAGTCAGACGCCGGCGACGTCTTCGGCCTGCAGGCCCTTCTGGCCCTGAGTCACCGAAAACTCCACCTGCTGCCCTTCGGCCAGCGAGCGGTGGCCGTCGCCACGGATGGCGCGGTAATGCACGAACACGTCGGCGCCATTACCCCGCTGAATGAATCCGTAGCCTTTTGCATCGTTGAACCATTTGACGGTTCCTGTCTCGCGCTCAGCCATTACCACTTCTCCAACTCGCTTTTTGTTATTCCTCGGAAGAGGGGTCTACGACCGCGTCTCGTGCAGTTGCTTCAGCGCAAATGCGACTCGAACGCAGCCGTTGCCGGAGTATAAAACAACGATTTTGGCTGTCAGCCTCTTTTTTCCAAGGCCCTTTCTTGTCTCTGCGCCAGCCCCGATCAGCGCCGGGGCAGGCGCTTGGATCAGGCGCTGCGCCGGCGGCGCCACAGCCACAACGCCAGCACGCCCAGCGTCAGCACCAACGGCACCAGAGCGATATTGGCGAACTTGAGCGTACGCCCGAGCGCCTCGATGTCGGCGTTGAGCTGGTAGCGCACCTCGCGCAGTTCCTTGCGGATACGCACCTTTTCCTGCATGAACTGGCGTAACGCCTGCTCCTGCTCAGCGGTCAGTTCCAGCGCCTGCTCCGGGTCCGGGCTCTGCAGCTCGGCAAGCTTCTGCTCGGTATCGGCCAGGCGTTGCTGCAGGACCTCTTCCTTCTCGCGGAAGCGGTTCTCGGCCTGACGCTGCAAGGCCTCCACCACCACGAACGGGCGGGTGAAGCGACCGCGAGAGCGCACGCTGATCAGCGCATCGGTGCCGGACAGATTGTCCAGCGCGTTGATCACGAAGGCCCCGTTGTCGGCCCAGGGCTGCGGGATGCGCTGACCGAAGAAGTCCTGCACCTGCACCCACATCCGATCACTCAACATATCGGTGTCGGCCACCGCGATGACATTGATGTTCTGGCTCTCCTGAATGCCCTTCTCCCGACCCTCAATGCCGTCAGGGAACGCTGTCTTCGCCGGGCCCTGGATGCGTGCCGCCAGGGTATAGCGCTCGCCGGTCGGCTCCAGACCGAGCAGCAGGGTTTCCGGGTTGTCCAGCGTGGCAAAGCGCTCGGCCTCGACCGGCATGCTGTACTCGGAACTGCTGAACAGCGGCGTGAAACGCGTCGTCGCATCTTCCAGTGGCTCGAGAATGCCGGCGCTGGCCACGGTGATGTTCTCCAACGCCGCGGTGGTCACGTCATCCTGGTCCAGCGCGCTGCGCGGCAGGCTCAACCAGCCCGCATGGCGCACCGGATGGCGTTCCGCGCCCATGCCCACCGACATGGCATAGGCCCCGTCGGCCAATGCGCGCTGCGGCACCATGCGCACGCCCCAGGCCTTGAACAGCGGCTCGAGGTCCGAGGCACGCTCCTCGCCGAACTCGCCCGGGCCGATGCCCATGCCCGGGTCCGCTTCGCTATGCGGATCGAGGAACACCAGCAGCTTGCCGCCACGCAGGACGAACTGGTCGATGGCGTATAGCGTCTGCTCCGGGAGATCCTTCGGATGAATCAGCAGCAGCACCGATACGTTGGTCGGGATCAGGTCCACATCACGACGCAGGCTCTCGATATGGAACAGCTGGCGGACCTCCTCCAGCACCATCCACGGCGGCGTCGCCTGTTGTGTGCGCATGTCGAAGCCACCGGTCAGCTGCAATCCGGACAGCACACCGACCACCGGCAGTTCACCGGCTGCCAGGCTCTGCACCAAGCGGCTGATTTCGTATTCGAGGAACTCCTCCTGATCCAGCGGGAAGAACGGGATGATCTGCGTGCCGCCCTCGGCGTTGGTTCCAGCCAGACCGAAGTAGACCTTGTCGCCGCCCTGGTTGAGCGGTACCGCCTGCAGACCAAACTCGGCCGCGCGGTCCTCCTCCTCGGAAAACGGTTGCGGGTCGATCACGTGCAGCTTGAGCTTGCCGCCGGAAGCACGCTGATAGGCCTTGAGCATCTCCTCGACACGACGCGCGTAGTTACGCAGCGCTACCAGGTCCTTGGCGGTCTCGTCCGAATAGAAGAAGTGCAGTTCGATAGGCGTCTGCAAGCCATCGAGAATGCGCTCGGTCCCCTCGGAGATGGTGTAGAGCTTCTGCTCGGTCAGATCGAGCCGGGCATTGGTCAGAAGCGTGCCGGAAAGACCGTTGAACGCCAGGAAGGCCAGCGCGATCAGCAGCAGCCCGGCACCGGAATAGATGAGTCGTTTCATATCTGTTCCCTCAGGCGGCTTTCTTCAGATCGACGACCACCGCAGTGGCCGCCAGCCAGGCGACGATCAGCGTGACGAAATACAGCAGGTCACGCAGGTCGATCACACCCTTGCTGATGGAATCGAAACGGATCAGGAAGCTCAGCGAAGCCACCGCATCGATCAGCCACTGCGGGGCCCAGGCAAGCGCATCGAGCACCATCGGCAGGCCGCTGACGATAAACAGGAAGCACACCGCTACCGAGAGGATGAAGGCGATCACCTGATTCTTCGCCAGCGCCGACATGCAGGAACCGATCGCCAGAAAGGCACCGGCCAGCAGCCAGCTGCCGAGGTAGCCGGCGACGATCACGCCGTTGTCCGGCTCGCCCAGGTAGTTGACGGTGATGACCATCGGAAACGTCAGCAGCAAGGCGATCCCGGCGAACACCCAGGCAGCGAGGAACTTGCCGCCAACCGCTTCGAAACGGGTGATCGGCAAGGTCATCAGCAATTCGATGGAGCCCGACTTGCGCTCCTCTGCCCACAGGCGCATGGCGATCGCCGGCACCAGGAACAGATAGAGCCAGGTATGGAAGCTGAAGAATGGCGTCAGATCAGCCTGGCCGCGCTCGTAGAAGCCGCCCAGGTAGAAGGTGAAGACCCCGGACAGCACCAGAAAGATGACGATGAATACATAGGCGAGCGGGGTGGCGAAGTAGCTGCCCAACTCACGCTTGAAGATAACCGGCAACTGGGTCATAGCGACTCCCCACGGGTCAGGTTACGGAACACCTCATCCAACCGGCCGCGCTCGACGTCCAGCTCCCTCACCACCCAACCCTGCTGAGTGATCAGCGCGTTGACCTGCGGAAAGATCACCTGCCCCGGCTGCGCCAGCACCGTCAGGCTGTGCTCGCGCTCGTTGCGCTCGACCCCGGCGACACCCGGCAGCGCGGCCAGGGCGACATCATCCAAGGGGCCGTCGCTGACCAGCGTGACCGCCTGGTGATACTTCGAACGGCTTTCCAGCTCCAGCGGCGTGCCGTCGGCCACCAGCCTGCCGTGGGCGATCACCACCGCGCGGGTGCACACCGCGCTGACCTCTTCGAGAATGTGCGTGGAAATGATGACGATCTTGTCCTGCGCCAGGCCCTGGATCAGCTGCCGCACCTGATGCTTCTGGTTCGGATCGAGGCCATCGGTAGGCTCGTCGAGAATCAGCACCTTGGGGTCATGCAGAATTGCCTGCGCTAGGCCGACGCGGCGCTTGAAGCCTTTGGACAGCGTCTCGATGGACTGTCCCAGCACATTCTCCAGCTCTACCTGCGCCACTGCGGCTTCGACCCGCTGGCGCTTGTCCGCACCGCGAAAGCCACGAACCTCGGCGATGAACTCGAGAAAGCTGCGAACGGTCATGTCGCCATAACAGGGGGCGCCCTCGGGCAGATAGCCGATCTGTCGCTGGGCCTGCAATCTCTGAGTCTGGATGTCGTGGCCGAGAATGCTGGCAGTGCCGGAGGTCGGCGCGAGAAAGCCGGTCAGCATCTTCATCGTGGTGGATTTTCCCGCGCCATTCGGGCCGAGGAAACCCAGCACCTCGCCACGCTGGACCTGGAACGACAGGTCGTCTACCGCCGTGTGCTGGGCGAAACGCTTGGTCAGGTTGCTTATTTCGATCATGGACTCTCACCAGTGCGCTGAAGGCCTGGCGCGCCGCCCGTGCGACACGGCCCAGACCCTGCAAAAATGCCGGCGGAACTATAAGAACAGCTACCGGACGAATGCAACCGGGCCAGCAGCATGGATAGCTTGCCGAAAGTTGCAGGATTGGCAGCCTAGACGCCCTTCCCATCAGGTTACTATCCGCCGGCAAGTGCTTCTGTCTGACTCAATGTTGCGCGGTGTCAGCTGCATCGACCTACGCTAGCCCGCAGCATCCGCCTTCCATACTCCGGTGTCCGTCGTGCCTGTCCTGCTGCTGTCTCTGCTACTGCTCGCTTCCCCCGGCTTCGCCTATGCGGACGATGGGACGATTGCCCGTCTGTTCGAACGTGCGGGCGTCGAGGGGACACTGGTGATCGAGTCGGCCACCACCGGCCAGCGCTACGTGCACAACGAGGCCCGCGCAAAGCAGCCGTTCACCGCCGCATCCACCTTCAAGGTGCTGAACACCCTGATCGCGCTGGAGGAAGGTGCCATTACCAGGGCGGACGAGGTCATCGCGTGGGACGGCACCCACTACGAGATCGAAGACTGGAACCGCGACCAGACCTTGAAAAGCGCATTCAGGGTCAGTTGCGTCTGGTGCTACCAGTGGCTGGCCCAGCGGGTGGGCGCGGCAGTCTATCCGCGCCACATCCGCCAGGCACACTACGGACAGCTGCGCGAGCCCTTCAATGGCACCGAGTTCTGGCTGGATGGCTCGCTGAGCATCAGCGCCGAACAGCAGGTCGCATTTCTCCAGCGCATCGTCGAGCGCAGCCTCCCGTACCGTTCGAGCAGTTACGACACCCTCAAGACCATCATGCTCGTCGACAGCACGCCGGCTTACCGCCTGTATGCCAAGACCGGCTGGGCTACCCGCAGCACGCCGGGTATCGGCTGGTATGTCGGCTATGTCGAGCTGGACGAGAATACCTGGCTGTTCGCCTTGAACATCGATACCCGCGGCGCCACGGATCTGCCGCTGCGCCAGCAGATCGTTCTGCAGGCACTGCGCGCCAAAGGGCTTCTTCCGCCACGCTGAGGGCGGCACGGCAGCTCGCTTGCAGCGTGCATCGCCACATCTCCCTACCGCAAAGGCACTACACTGGCAAAAGGCCGTCATCCCGCAACCACGCTGTGACAACCGTGTCATCCAAACCACCGAGTTGGAGTACCGTCATGAACAGATCGCTTCTGGCTGTGCTGGCGCTGGGATCGTTGCTCAGCGGTTGTGGCTCGACCCATCTCTACCCCAATGATGTACCGCCCAGCTCGCTACGGTTGGTTCAGGTCGTCGACGTTGCAAGCAGCGCCGCGTTGGCACAAGACAAGATATTCCTTGCCGAGCTCGAGCGAACCGGCATACCTCGCAGCGATATCCGCGACGGTCACATCATCATCGGGCGCGTCTATTGCTGTGGCGGCAGCGCAGAATACCCAACGCGCCAGTACGCTTTCGTACCCGCCTCGCTTGTCATCGAGCCTCTCGATATCGTCGAAGTACGCGCCGGCACCCCGCCGTCGAGTGGCAACCGCGCAACAGCCAACCGGGTGACTCGCATCGTTCAGAAGCACGATGCACCGACCAGGCAGTGCGCCTGGGTTCCGCCAGATCCAGGCCTATGGATGCGCGTGCTGTATTGCGAATGGATGGTGGAACAAGGCTGGATCGAGCAGACGGGCTGGAATCACACCTGGCTGAAGCCCACCGCAACGCCTGACGAATGAGCTGCCACAATTGGGCCGCAGCACGCCTGCGTCAGCAGGCCGCCCTGAACTACTCGAATGGCAGCCTCTATACTCACAGGACGGTGCGGATCGTGACCTGTGATCCGCGTTTCATGTCACCAACGAGCCCTATCTCATGAACAGAACAGTTCTTATCACCCTGGCCGCCGCCACGATTGCAGTTGCCACGGCAAGCCATGCGCAAGGCCCTGGGCAGGAAGGCAAAGGCAAGAATCGTTACGAGCAGAGCCAGCCAGCTGGCAAGGGACAGGCGGAGAAATCCAAGGCAAACGAACGACGTGAAACGCTCCAGCAAAAGGAGCGGGAGACTGTTCAGCAACGCGATCGCGCGCGTGAGCATCAAACAGACGGCAAAGGCCTGGAGAAACAGCAGGACAAGAAACAGGGCCAGGTCCAGAAGGAACTGGAGCGCGGTTCGGAACAGGGACAGGAATCACGCGAAGAACGACGCAAATGGTGGCGATTCTGGGGCAACGAATAATCGATGTACCGGCGGCATCGCTACCCGAGCGCCGCCAGCTGAGCTGAATACCGCCGAAGGGTTTGTTGAGACCAAACAAACCCGGCGGCACGCCCGTTGCTGCTTTTGCGGTGTGGTTCTGCTTGCGGCACACTTGCCGCCTTCGAGGGCACCGCCCCCTTCCCAAGCCGAATCTGTCGTATGACCCGCTCCCCCATTCGCCGTCTGATTTTCTCCGTGCTGCGCCGCGTTCTGTATTTCTGGGTGCGCTCGGAAACCATCAACCAGTCCGCCTTCACCCTCAAGCTCGATCGCAGCAAGCCGGTGTTCTACGTACTGCAACAGTCCTCACTGAGCGACCTCGCCGTGCTTGACGTCGAATGCACCAAGGCCGGGCTGCCGCGCCCCGTGGCTGATGTTGCGGTGGGCGAGCACGTGGAGCCGGCCGCTTTCTTCTTTCTCAACCCGGCCGCGAGCTGGTTCGGCCGGCGTACGCGGCTGGTGGCCCCGCCGGCGCTGGTGCGCCTGGTCGGTGCGCTGGAACACAACGCGGTAGAGAACGCGCAGATCATCCCGGTCAGCGTGTTCTGGGGGCAGTCGCCAAATCGTGAAACCAGCGCCTGGAAGCTGCTGTTCGCCGACAGCTGGGCGGTCACCGGGCGCCTGCGCAAACTGCTCAGCATTCTGGTGCTGGGGCGCAAGACCCGCGTGCAGTTCTCCGCACCAATCCAGCTCAACGAGCTGATCGCCCTGAACAAGGGTCACGAGCGTACCCTGCGCATGGTGCACCGCATGCTGCGCGTGCATTTCCGCAACCAGAAGACCGCGGTGATCGGGCCCGACCTTTCGCACCGGCGCAATCTGGTCAAAGGTCTGGTGCATGCACCACAGGTCCGGCAGGCGATCCGCGATGAGGCCGAACGCGAGAACATATCCATCGAGCGGGCCGAAGCCAGGGCGCTGCGCTACGGTAACGAGATCGCCTCCGACTACGCCTATACGGCCGTGCGCTTCCTGGAAGTGGTGCTGTCCTGGTTCTGGAACAAGATCTACGACGGTATCCGCGTCAACCATATCGAGCCTCTGCAGGAGGCCGTACGTGGCTATGAGGTGATCTATGTGCCCTGCCACCGCAGTCATATCGACTACCTGCTGCTGTCCTACCTGCTGTTCCGCAACGGCCTGACACCGCCACACATCGCCGCGGGTATCAATCTCAACATGCCGGTCATCGGCAGCCTGCTGCGCCGCGGCGGCGCTTTCTTCATGCGCCGCTCGTTCAAGGGCAACCCGCTGTACACCTCGGTGTTCAACGAATACCTGCATACCCTGTTCAGCCGCGGCTTTCCGGTCGAGTACTTCGTCGAGGGTGGCCGCTCGCGTACCGGCCGCATGCTGCAGCCCAAGACCGGCATGCTGGCACTGACCCTGCGCAGCTACCTGCGCTCGTCGCGCCTGCCGATCCTCTTCGTGCCGGTGTACATCGGCTACGAAAGGGTGCTGGAAGGCCGCACCTACCTTGGCGAACTGCGCGGCGCGGCGAAGAAAAAGGAGTCAATTTTCGACATCTTCAAGGTCATCGGCGCACTCAAGCAGCGCTTCGGTCAGGTCTGGGTCAACTTCGGCGAACCGCTCAAGCTCAATGAATTCCTCGAACAGGAGCAACCCGGCTGGCGCCAGCAGAGCCACACGCCGGACTTCCGTCCCGAATGGCTGAACGACACGACCAATCGCCTGGCCGAGCGCATCGCTCAACGCCTGAACGAGGCGGCGGCGGTCAATCCGGTCAATCTGGTGGCGCTGGCGATGCTCTCAACCAGCCGCCAGGCGCTGGATCAGCAATCCCTGGCGCGCATTCTCGATCTTTACCAGACCCTGCTGCGTGCGGTGCCCTACTCGCCGCACACCACGTTGCCGGAAGGCGACGGCAACGCGCTGATCGCCTATGTGAAGAGCCTCGACCTGCTCGCCGAACAGAAGGATGCCCTGGGCAACATCCTCTATCTGGACGAGCAGAACGCTGTCCTGATGACCTACTACCGCAACAACGTGATGCACATCTTCGCCCTGCCGGCGCTGCTGGCGAGCTTCTTCCAGAGCAGTTCGCGCATCAGCCGCGAGCAGATTCAGCGTTTCACCGAGGCGCTGTATCCGTATCTGCGTGCCGAGCTGTTCATCCGCTGGGAAGTCGAAGAGCTGGAAGCGGTGGTCGACCAGTGGCTGGCTGCGTTCGTCGAACAGGGCCTGCTCAAGGTGGACGGCCAACACTACGTGCGTCCCGCCCCAAGCTCCCGCCAGTTCGTGCTGCTGACGCTGCTCGCGCGGGTGGTCATGCAGACCCTGCAGCGCTTCTACATGGCCACCTCGCTGCTGCTCAACAGCGGGCAGAACAGCCTAACCGCCGAGGAACTGGAAACCCTTTGCACCGTCATGGCCCAGCGCCTGTCGATCCTGCACGGGCTCAACGCACCGGAGTTCTTCGACAAGACGCTGTTCCGTCATTTTATCCAGAGCATGCAGGAACAGGGCGTGGTCAGCCCGGACGAGAACGGCCGGCTCGGCTATCACGAAAAGCTCGCCGAACTCGCCGAGGGCGCAGCCAAGCGTGTGCTGCCGGCCGAGATTCGCCTGTCGATCCGCCAGGTGGCGCTGGAACGTCACGAGGACGAGACGGCACAACAGCCGAGCTAACGCTCCAGCAGACTGGCGTCGATCTGCTCGAGGCGGTTGACGCCGCACAGCGCCATCGCCGTGGCCAGTTCGGCCTGCAGGCTGGCCAGCAGGCGGACGACTGCCGCCTCGCCGCCGGCCGCCAGCGCCCAGGCCCAGGCCCAGGGGCGGCCGATCAGTACGCCCCGTGCACCCAGGGCAAGCGCGCGGAGCAGGTCGACACCGCTGCGAATGCCGCCATCGAGCAGAATCGGCAGCTGCCCGCCGAGCGTCGCGGCGACCGCCGGCAGCTGCTGAATGGTCGAAGCCACGCCGTCCAGCTGCCGGCCGCCGTGATTGGAAACGACGATGCCATCGACGTCGCAATCGAGCGCACGCAAGGCGTCGTCCGGTTCCATGATGCCCTTGAGCACCAGCCGCCCCGGCCATTGCGCGCGCAGCCAGCGGATGTCGTCCCAGCTCACGCGCGGATCGAACTGGGCGTCCAGCCAGGCCCTGAAGGCATGCAGGTCGCTGGGGTCGGCCACGCGGTCGCTGAGGTTGCCGAAATGATGCGGCTTGCCGCGAATCCCCACGTCGAGCAGCCAGCCGGGACGCTGCGCCAGTTGCATGGCCTTGGCGAGCCGACAGCGCCAGCTGGCATCGAGCATACCGTTGCGTATGTCGCGCCGGCGGATGCCGGCGACCGGCAGATCGACGGTGAACAGCAGCGTGTCGCAGCCGTTGCGACGCGCCTGCTGCAACAATCCCAGCACGGCCTCACGGTCACGCAGCATGTAGAGCTGGAACCAGCACTTCTGCGCATTGGCCGCATGCACCTCGGCCAGCGAGCAGATCCCCACCGTGGACAGACTGAACGGCACGCCGGCCGCCGCCGCGGCCCGCGCCGCCTGCACCTCACCGCGGCGTGCATAGAGGCCGGCCATGCCCAGCGGCGCCAGCGCCAACGGCATGCTGGCGGCCTGGCCGAGCAGTTCGCAGCGGGTGTCGACGTCGGCCACGTCGCGTAGCACGCGCTGGCGCAGGTTGAGGTGCTGAAAGTCCTGGCAGTTGGCGCGCAGGGTCTGCTCATCGTTCGCGCCGCCATCGATGTAATCGAACAGAAAGCGCGGCAGGCGCTGCCGGGCCAGGCGCCGGTAGTCGGCGCAGCTGGCGGCCAGGCGATAGGACGCAGGGTTCATGGCGCGCACCTCAACCGGTCACCCGCCGCCACAGCGCACGGCTGACCACACGCAGCTTGTCGCGCGGGGTGAAGCGCTTGAGTGTCGCCTTGACCACGCCCTCGGTGAAGCGCGTGCGCTTGCTGTAGTCGACACGCACATCCACCAGCACCGGCCTGCCCTCGCCGGCCAGCGTCAGCGCCCGGGTGATGCCGTCGGCACACTGCGCGTTGTTCTCGATGGCGACGAACGCCGCGCCGGTGGTTTCGGCCAGCGCGGCGAGGTTGAGCGGCCGCAGCACGGTGCAGGTCTTGCGGTTGTAGGGAATCTCCTGCGCCTGGGCGATCTGCGACAGCTCGCCGTCGTTGAACACGAACAGCACCAGATCGAGCCCCAGGCTGCTGGCGGTGACCAACTCGAGGCCGGTCATGCGCAGCGCGCCGTCGCCGACCACGCCCACCACCTGGCGCTGCGGATTGGCCAGCTTGGCGCCGATCATGCCCGGCACGCAGTAGCCCATCGCGTTGAAGTCGCTGGGCGAGATGAAGCCGCGCGCGGTGTGGATCGGCATCAGCTCGGCCAGCAGAAAGGTGTGGTTGCCATCGTCGGCCACCAGGATGGCCTGATCGCCGAGCTGCGCGCGCAACGCCTGGCAGAACACCGCCGGGTTCACCCGTCCATGGCTGTCATGCTGCAGCCACTCCTTCACATACGCGGCCTTGTCGGCGGCGATCCGTTGCGCCAGCTCGCTGTGCGGCGGCGCGCTGCGCAACGCGCGGACCTCGGCCAGCAACGCCGGAGTCACCTGCTCGGCCGCGCCGGCCAGGGCGATGCGCGCCGGGTAGTTGGCGTCGAACACCTGTGGGTTGATGTCCAGGTGAATCAGGTTGGCCGGCACCGGCATGCTGTAGCTGCCGGTGGGGATTTCCGCGAAACGCGTGCCCACCGCCAGCAGACAGTCGCAACCGGCGAAGGCGTTCGCCGCGGCCGGCACCGCGTAATCGCCGAAGCCCATGCCCACATGCAGCGGGTGCGTGGCCGGGAAGACGCTGAGCCCCTGCAGCGTGGTGCATACCGGCGCGGCCAGCAGTTCGGCCAGCTGGATCAGTTCGGCCTGCGCGCCCATCGCGCCCCAGCCGAGAAACAGCCCGGGCTGACGCGCGTCGACCAGCAGCCGCGCGGCCTGGCGCAGCAGCGCTGGATCGAGCGGCGGCGCCGGCGGTTCGGCGACGAAGGCCGGCATCTCCACCTCGCCGAGGAAGTTGCCGATGTTGTACGGCAGCTCGACGAACACCGGCCCCGGCTCGCCAGTGGTGGCGATACGGTAGGCCTCATACAGCGTGGGAATCACCTCGGCGTGACTGAGGATGCGAAAGCTCGCCTTGGTGATCGGCGCCAGCAGCGCGTGCTGGTCGATGTCGTGCAACTGGAACTGCCGACCGCTTTTGCTGTGGATGCCGCCGGAGAGGATCAGCATGGGAATGCCATCCAGCCCCGCCTCGCCGATGCCGCTGGCGGCATGGGTGACGCCGGCGGCGGGCACGATCACCAGCGTGCCGATGCTCGAGCCGGTGCGGCTGAAGGCATCGGCCATGAAGGCCGCGCCGCATTCGTGCGTCACCAGCACCGGCTGGATGCTTGGCGAGGCGTTCAGCTCGTCGTACAGCTCGGTGTTGTGCACGCCGGGAATGCCGAAGGTGTGGCTGACGCCCAGCTGTTCCAGGGCAAAGCGTGCGAGTGCGGCGCCGGTTTTCTTCATGGTGGTTCTCCTTGTTCTTATGCTTGCGAGGGTCACGCGTGGCCGGCGATGGCCTGCGCGGCGCGGCGACCGTTGAGGATGCAGTTGGAGAGAAAAGTGCCTTCCAGCGAGCGGATGCCACTGATGCCGCCGCCGCCGAAGCCGGCCGCCTCGCCGGCCGCATACAGCCCCGGCAGAGGCTCGCCGTGGGCGTCGAGCACCCGCGAATGGAGGTCGGTGAGCATGCCGCCCATGCTCTTTCGGCTGATCAGTCGGGTACGGATGGCGATCAGCGGCCCGCTGCCGGCCGCCAGGATCGGCCGCGGCGCGCAGGTGCGCACACGGTCGCCGCGCCACTGCCGCAACTGCTGCAGGCGGCGCAGCTGTTCGTCGTTGTACAACGCCGGGCCACGGCGGATACCGGCGTCGTAGCGCGCCAGCGTAGCGCCCAGCAGGTCGGGGTCGAGACGGCCATCGGCGGTCAGCGCGACCATCTTTTCAGCCAGTTGCGCCAGCGTGTCGGCGGCCAGCACATCCGGGCAACGTTCGACCATCCAGCGCACCAGCTCGCGGTTTCCGGTGGCGAGCTGCCAGAGCAGCGGCAACAGTTTGCGGTCGCGAAAATGCGGATTGCTGTCGGTGCCGGAAATCGCCAGCTCCTTGATCGCGATGCGCCAGTTGAGCAGCTGCCAGCCATACTGACCGGGCAGGTGGCCGATGCGTTTGCATTGGTCATGGGTGTCGAAGCCGCCTACCAGCGGCTGCGGGCCGATACGTTGGCCGCTGGCATCGAGCCAGAGCGCCGAGCGCGAGGGAATCAGGCTCAGGCCATGCTGCGGATACTGCGGTTCGGGATGGGCGATGCCGGCGGCGTAGTTCCACATGCGCCCGAGCTTGACCACCTGCCCGCCGGCGGCCTGCACCTGCGCGTGCAGGGCACCGTCGGCGCGCGGGTCGGTGCCGTTGAGGATGTTCTCGGGATAGGGGCCGTACAGCGGGTCCCAGTGCACGCGCACCCTGGCCAGATCGCCATTGATGCCGCCGCTGCATACCACCACGTGCTCGGCCTCGATGCGAAAGTCGCCTGCGCCGCTGCGCCCGTGGCAACCCACCACCGCGCCGTTGCGCATCTCCAGGCCCAGCACGCGATGTTCGAACAGGCAGCTCAGGCCGGCATGTTCGAACAGCCGGCGCACCAGCGTCTGCGCCACGCCGCGGCCGCAGCCCCAGGCCACGTGGTAGCGCGGCAGTGCGTTGCCGTCGCCGAAGTTGCCGCGTTCCACCCACTGCACCGCCGGGAAGAAACTCACGCCGCGCTGGCGCAGCCAGTCGTAGACGTCCGCCTTGTTGCGCTCGGCATAGTGCTCGGCCCAGCGCCGGCCCCAGTGGTCGTCGGCGTCGAAGGCGGCTACCCGCAGCCAGTCCACGAGCAGCAGCTCGGGCGAGTCCTGCACCTTGTTGCGCCGCTGCTCCGGCGTACCGCAGAGCAGCATGCCGCCGAACGCATCGTTGGCCTGGCCGCCGCACTGACTGCGGGGTAAGGCGTCCAGCAGCAGCACCTGGCGCCCCTGCTCGAGCAGCTCCAGCGCCGTGCTGATGCCGGCCAAGCCCGCGCCGATCACCACGGTTTCACAACGATGATGCGATGGCTGCATGCCGGGCTCCTGACAGAAGTGCCTGTTCGATGCCTCCACACTAGGCAACCCTTGCCGGCGAAGCCTGACTTTTCACGAATGCCAAGTTGACATATTGCGAATAACCCGCCGCAATGCACGTCCCAACCCCCGGACGCACCACGCATGACGCAGATCGCCCGCAGCGCCGTGTTCGTCGGTTTCGACAGCCTCTGCCGGCGTTACGGCCTGAACCCGCTGGAACTGCTGCGCCGCTGCGATCTCGACCCGCTGGTGCTGCGCCGCGCCGACCTGTATGTGCCGTACGCCGGTTTCGCTCGCGCGCTCAACCTGGCCGCCATCGAAGGGCCGGCGCCCAGTTTCGGCCTGCAGTTGAGCGAGTATCACGACTATCTGGTATTCGGCCCGTTCGGCCTGCTGCTGGCGCAGGCCGAAAGCTTCGCCGAGGTGCTCAAACTCACCCAGCAGTACGTGCACCTGCATGCCCAGGGCATCGCCCTGCACCTGCACAGCGAGGGCGAGCGACTGCACGTCGAATACCGCCTGCAACTGCAAGACACAGTGGACCTGCGCCAGCTGCGCGAACTGGGCCTGGGCGTGATGCAACGGACCATGGCCGGCCTGTTCGGCGCCAGCTGGCAGCCGCGCCAGCTGCTGATCGGCCACGCCGCACTCGGCGACGCCGGCGAATATGAACGGCTGTTTCCCTGCCCGGTGCTGTTCGAGCAGCGCAGCAGCGGCTTCGTCACCGATAGCGGCATCTTCAACCTGCGCCCGCTGGAGCAGCGCCATCAGCTCAAGTCGCACCTGATCGAGCAGTACCATCACAGCCAGCATCTGCCGACGGACCTCGCCGAACAGATCCGCTATGTCCTGCAGTCGATCCTGTCTACCGGCGAGGCGCGGCTGGAGGTGGTCGCCAGACTGCTCGGCCAGCATCCACGCAGCCTGCAGATCGCGCTGCAGCGCCAGGGCAACAGCTTTCGCGATCTGCTCGATCAGGTACGCTACGCCGAAGCCAGGCAGCAGCTGCGCCTGTCCGCCCAGTCGATCACTGACCTTGCTCTGCACCTGGGCTACGCTGACGAAACCGCGTTCTCGCGTGCGTTCAAGCGCTGGAGCGGAACGGCGCCGCAGCTCTGGCGCAAGGCCAACGCGGACGTCAGCTGAGCGCCGGCAAGGCGCCACGGCAACCTGCTAAGCTCGCCGCCACCCTTTCAGAGGAACCGCCCCATGCTTCGCATCACCACTCTCGTCGCCGGCCTGATCCTGTCTGCCAGCGCCTTCGCCCTGTCCCTCGCCGACCTGACCCAGAGCGACGCCAGCGCGGGCCTCAAGGATGCCTTGAGCCAAGGCACCAAGGTCGCGGTGCAGCAACTCGGCCGGCCCGGTGGTTTCAGCAGCGACCCGAACGTGCGCATCGAGCTGCCGGGCAACATCGGCAAGGCTTCGCGGATGCTGAAGATGCTCGGCATGGGCGCGCAGGTTGAACAGCTGGAAAACAGCATGAACCTCGCCGCCGAAAAGGCCGTGCCGCAAGCCCAGCAATTGCTGCTGGATGCGGTGCGCAAGATGACCGTGCAGGACGCCAAGGCGATTCTCGCCGGCGGCGACGATTCGGCTACCCAGTACCTGAACAAGTCCAGCCGCGAGCAGATTCGCGCGAAGTTCCTGCCCATCGTCAAGCAGGCCACCGACCAGGTCGGCCTGGCGCAGCAGTACAACGCCGTAGCGGCGAAGGTCCCGGCCGGGCTGAACGGCAGCTACGCCAATATCGAAAGCTACGTGACCGAACAGGCGCTCGACGGACTGTTCACGGTCATCGCCGAGCAGGAAGCGGGCATTCGCAAGAATCCCGCTGCTGCCGCCACCAGCCTGGCGAAGAAAGTTTTCGGCGCGCTCTGACAAATACTCCGCAGATCGCACGAGCGAGCCGGCTAGCGGAGGGCGCAAGGCTTTTTGCCAGCCGGTTGGGGCCGACGCGACTCAGCGTGACCCAATGATCTCTTCCAGGGCCTCGGGCCGCGGCGCGCCCTGATGCTGTTGCAGGCGGCCGCTGTCGTCGACGTAGAAGATCGCCGGGGTCGCCTGGGCGCCAAGTTCGCCCATCAGCATCAGGTTGGCGGTGAGCTGTTCTTCCAGCTCCGCAGGGATCTTCTCCAGCGCCTTGAGCTTGCTCGCCTTGCCCGCCGCCTCGTGCTCGTTGAGTGCGGCCTGCGGATTCTTGGCGCTGAGCAATGCGGCAGACTTGCCGGCGCTATCGGCGCGCAGCATGCCGACCATGATGTGCCGCAGCTGCACCTTGCCGGACTCGACCCAGGGCCGCGCCTGCTTCCAGAACATGTTGCAGTACGGGCAGTTCGGGTCACTGAACATGTAGACGATGCGCGGTGCGTCGGCCTTGCCGTCAGCGATCCAGCTGCTGTCTTGCATGCGCGTCCACATTTCCTTGCCCAGCGGTTCATAGACCAGTTTTTCCAGCTGCCCGCGGGTCAGGTCCTCGCCGTTCGCATCGAGCAGACTACCGATCAGCACATGCTCGCCGTCCGGCGTGAGATACAACGCCATGCCCTGACCGTTGTAGCGCGCGGCATAGCCCTTGAGCCCACCGGGAGCATCGAAGCGGCCGACCACCTCGGCGCCCCGCGCCTCGACGGCCTTGATCGCCTCCGGCAGTTCCTCGGCCTGGACCGTGGGCAGGAACAGCAGGCTGACGGCAGCCAACAGGTAGGGTAACGGCTTGAATCGAATCACTGCGCAGCTTCCTCTTTCAGTTTTTCCAGCGCGCGCGCCAGGCTGGCGTGCGAGAGTTCGCCGAGATGGCTGCTGACCTGGCGGCCATCGGCGTTGTAGAACAGCGTGGTCGGCAGCGCCGTGGAACCGACGTGCTGGCCGAGCCGCCCGCCACTGTCGAGCAGGACGTTTTCCAGCGTCAGCCCGGCCTTTTCCAGAAAGCGATTGATCTCCCCTTCCCCCTCGCCCTGGTTGACGAACAGGAACAGGGTGTCGCTTTCCCGCGCCTGGGCATCGGCCAGCACCGGCATCTCGCGCCGGCACGGTGGACACCAGGTCGCCCAGAGATTGATCACCAAGGGCTGACCGGCGTACTCCTCGAGCGCCACCGGACGCCCCTGGTTGTCGCGCAGGGCCATTTCCGGCAGACGCGTGCCCTGTTCGAAGGAATGCCAGGCCAGATTGCCGAAGCCCCAGCTGAGGATTCCCACCGTCAGCGCGATGCCCAATGGCTTGCGCATCTCCCGGTCACGCCAGCCCCACCAGATACCCAACGCCAGTGCAGCGACCAGCCCCGGCCAGGCAATGAAGCCACCATCGCGGATATCGATGACGCTCAGCCAGTCGTCTCGGTAGTACGCCCAGTACAGCGCGACGAACGCCAGGCGTGCTACCAGCAATGCCACCAGCAGCAGGCGAAACAGCTGCCGCTCAGGATTGCGTTCGCTCCGGCGGCCGACCCACCAGCCGGTCAGGGTCGCCAGCAGCAGGCTGCCCAGCAAGATCACATGAGGCACCGCCAGTGCCAGCGGCCCGATATTCACAGTCAGCATCAACCTCGCTCCCGGGTCTGGTTCCAGTTCTGCAGAAAGCCCTCGGCACCGACCTCGCCAGTGATACGGCGCTCGCGGCGCTCCACGCCGTCCGGGCCGATCCACACCAGCGTTGGCGGGCCGAGTGCCTGGTAACGGTCCAGCAACTCGCGACTGGCGGCGCCACTGCGCGTCACGTCGGGACGCAGCACCCGCACGCCATCCAGGCTTGCCTGGACCTCGGCGTTGCCGAAGACCTCCTTCTCCATGACCTTACAGGAGACGCACCAGTCGGCGTAGTAATCGATCAGCACCCACTGGCCCTGCGCCTTGGCCGCTGCCAGCTCACGATCGAGTACGGCCGGATCGCTGAAACCGAGCGCGTGAGCTTCGACGGAGATGGCATCCGTCCCACCGCCGGCATAGATCGCCAGCGGCCGACGCGGATCATCCGCTCCGCCGGCGGCACCCAGCAGCATCGCCGCACCCCACAGCCCTAGCAGAACGCCGCTGGCCTGACAGAGCACGCGTTGGCGTTGCACTGCCTGCGCCACATTCAGCAAGGCGGTGGCGAGCACCACCAGCAGTGCGCCCCACAGGCCCAGCCACAGCCAGTCGGCCAGCAACGGACGGGCGACGAACAGCGCCGCCGCCAGGAAGAGAAAGCCGAACACCACCTTGACCCGATCCATCCAGGCGCCCGGCTTGGGCAGAAAGCGCTGGCCAACCGTCACCAGCAACAGCAACGGCGTGCCGATGCCCAGGCCCAGCGCGAACAGCACCAGGCCACCCTGCAGCGCACTGCCGCCCTGTGCGATGAACAGCAGCGCGGCGGCCAGTGGCGCGGTCATGCAGGGGCCGACCAGCAGGCCGGAGAGCACGCCCAGCGCGCCAGCCCCGGCGAGGTTACCGCCGCGCTGGCGATCACCGACACGCTGCAGACGATCACGCAGCGCCACCGGCAATTGCAGCTCGAACAAACCGAACATTGGCAGCGCCAGCAGCACGAACAGCACGGCGAAACTGGTCAGCAACCAGGGTTGCTGCAGTGCCGCCTGCAGGTTGGCGCCGAGCAGCGCCGCCAGCACACCGAGCCCGGCGTAGACCAGCGCCATGCTGACCACATAGGTCGAAGCCAAAGCGAAACCGCGACGCGACGTGGCGCCGCTGCCCACCACGATGCCTGCCAGGATCGGCAGCATCGGCAACGAACAGGGGGTGAAGGCGAGCAACAAGCCGAGGCCGAAGAACACCAGCAGACTCCAGCCCAGCGCCTGGCCCGCCAGACTACTGGCCAGCGCCTGATCTCTGGCCTGCCCGGAGGCTGCCGAGGCGCTGCCGTCACCGCTCAGCGACACTTCACGCGTCTGCGGCGGATAGCACAGTCCCGCATCGGCGCAGCCCTGCCAGCCCAGACGCACGTTGTTCTCGGCGCCCGCCGGGATGATCAGTTCGAGGCTGTCGCGGTAGATCTGCGAGTCGCCGAAGAATTCGTCGCTGTAGGGCTGACCTTCCGGCAGCTGTGGCTGGCGCTCCGGCGGCAGCCCGTCGAATTGCAGGCGCTGCTGATAGAGGTAATAGCCCGGCGCGATCCGCCAGTGCAGCAGCGTGGCGCCATTGTCCTGCGCACTGACGGTCAGCGCGAACGCCTCTTCCACCGGCAGGAAATCCTGCCGCGCAGAACCGCCGAACAGGCCACCGGCCGGCAGGGCCAGCCCCGGCAGGAGCAGCAGAAGCATCAGCAGCAACGCACGCATCGGACACCTTCTATGTAAAACGACTGCCGCGCAGCATGCCGGTGCGGGATTAACGCGCCATTAACGCAACGGCACGGGCTGCATAACGCTGCCTTAATCGTTAAGGTCGACTATTGAGCTTTGCCACCGGACCCCTTTCATGCACGTGCTGCTTGCCGAAGACGACGCGCTGATCGCCAGCGGTATCGTCGCCGGACTCAATGCCCAGGGCCTGACCGTCGACCATGCCACTACGGCCGCCAATGCCGAAGCGATGCTGCGCGCCGCCAATTTCGATGTGCTCATCCTCGACCTCGGCCTGCCCGACGAAGACGGCATCAGCCTGCTGCGACGCCTGCGTCAACAGGGCATGGAGCTGCCGGTGCTGGTACTCACCGCGCGCGATGCGGTCAGTGATCGGGTCACCGGCCTGCAGGCAGGTGCGGATGACTACCTGCTCAAACCCTTCGACCTGCGCGAGCTGGCCGCACGCCTGCACACGCTGATGCGGCGCATGGCCGGGCGCAGCGTCAACATCATCGAGCACGGCCGGCTCAGCTACGACCCAGACCGATGTGAGGTGCGCCTGGACGGCCAACCGGTGGATCTGTCCCGCCGCGAACAGGCGCTCTTGCAGGCGCTGCTCAACAATCAGGGCCGGGTACTCAGCAGCGAGCAACTCAAGGATGCCGTTTACGGCTTCGCCGATGACGTCGAGAGCAACGCGCTGAACGTGCATATCCACCACCTGCGCCGCAAGCTAGGCAACGGTATCGTCGAAACCGTGCGCGGGCTTGGCTATCGTCTCGGCCCCGCCGGCGACGAGGACGCGCCATGAGTCTGCGCCTGCGCCTGACGCTGATGCTCGGCTCGGCCTTCGTGCTGCTCTGGGCGCTGGCCGCGACCTGGATGCTGCTCGACCTGCGCAGCCAGATGATGCTCTCACTCGACCAGCGCCTGGCGGCCTCGGCGCGCATGGTTGCCGGCCTGCTGGTGCAGCTGCCGCAACCACTGCCCGGTGACAGCTCGGCGAAACGCCTGAGCGCCGAGCAGCTGGGCATTCCCAACGGCCTGGCCTGCCAGGTCAGCTCGCTGCGTGGCGAGGTACTCGCGCGCAGCCACAGTGCACCCGATCAGCAGCTGGATGCGGAGGGGAACGGCTTTCGTGACCAGCTGATCGATGGCGTACCCTGGCGCAGCTTCACTCTGGTGCAGGGCGAGCTGCGCATCACCACGGCCGATCGCCTTGACGAGCGCGCCGCGCTGAAACGTTCGGTGTTGCTGGCCGCTGCGCTGCCAGTGGCGGTCGCCCTGCTCGGCAGCCTGGGCCTGCTATGGCTCGGCCTTGGCCGCGGGCTGGCGCCGTTACAACGGATTCGCCAGGCGTTGACCCGGCGCGGCGCGGACTCCCTGGAACCGCTGCCGCTCGACGGTTTGCCAGCGGAGTTGCTGCCGCTGGTGCAAACGCAGAATCAGCTGTTCCAACGCATCAGCGATGCCATCGAACGCGAGCGCCGGCTGACCGGGGATGCCGCCCATGAACTGCGCAGCCCGCTGACAGCGATCAAGACCCACCTTCAGGTGGCGCGGATGACCGAGGGCGCTGCCGCCGAGCAGGCACTGGCCAACGCCGAGGCCGGTGCCGATCGGCTGCAACGCACGCTTGAGCAGCTGTTGCTGCTGGCACGGGTGGAAGGCAGTCTGGATTTCGACGACGGCCTGCAGTGCTCGGCCGCCGAGGTCGCACGGCTGGCGATACAGGACGCCAATGGCGGCGATTGCGCGCCCATCCAGCTGCAGGTACCGGCGAACCTGCCCGCTGCGCCACTGGCGATGCCGCCAGTGCTAGCCATCGCCGCGCTGCGCAACCTGCTGGAGAACGCCCAGCGTCACACGGCTGCCGGCACGTCGGTGTTGCTTGTGCTGCACAGCGATGACTCACGGGTGCGCTTCGAAGTGCGCGACCAGGGGCCAGGGATCGCGGCCGAGCATCTTCAGCATCTGACCCGTCGCTTCTGGCGTCATACCAGCAGCAGCGGCAGTGGCCTCGGTCTGGCCATCGTCCAGGCGATCGCGCAACGCTGCGACTGCACCCTCGCCTTCGACAGCCAGCCCGACGGCCTGCGCGTATCGCTGACCGTGCCGCTGCAGCGCTGATCGAGATCAAGGCTGCGAACCACGCCTCGGCGTCCAATGCCGGAATCTCGGGCACTTGCCCTTCCCGAAGAGGAAATCGCCATGAACGCTAACGAGCACGAGCAAGAGCACAGCGGCTGCCCGATGGAGATGGGCCGCGCCATGGCCCGCAAGATGATGGCGCAAATGGGAAAGGGCGGCTCCGGCCCCGACCCGCTGAGCATGATGAAAAAGATGCTCGGGGATGCCGGCAACTCGGCCCCACCGATGATGCAGATGTGCATGGGCATGTGTTCGCAGATGCTGACCGCCATTCAGCACACCACTGACATGGCTGCGTTCGCCACACCGGAACTGCAGCATCTGTTCAGCGACTGGCTTGAGCAGTTGCAGGCCGATGCGCTGCAGCACCTGCGCGAGAAAGGCGAGCTGGATGCGGCCGGGTTGGCCGCCGCGCTGGGCATCGGTGAGCAGAGCGCTGCCTATCTCGTCGCCCGACTCAGCGTCAGCGGAGCGATCAGCATGCACGTTCAGCTGGCAGACCCTGCTTCCTGAACGCGCACTCAGGCCGGGAACTGCAACCGGAAGGTCGTCCAGCCTTGCTCGGAGGCACAACCGATAGAACCCTGATGGGCCTGGACGATAGAACGGGTAATCGCCAGCCCCAGGCCGGCATTACTCGGATTGCCTTCGCGGCGCGCCGGGTCACCCCGATAGAAGCGATCGAACAGCCGGTCCAGATGTTCCGGCGCAATGGTCGTCCCGGGATTGCTCACCTCAAGCGCCACGCCAGTGGCGCCCTGCTCGATGCGCACGCCAATCACCCCGCCATCAGGTGTGTAGCGCAGCGCATTGGACAACAGGTTGGACAATGCCCGGCGCAGCATCAGCAGATCGCCCTGGATCGTGCCAGCACCAGACAGTTCGAAGCGCACCCCGCGTTCGTCAGCCGAGAGCTGATAGTAGTCCAGTAGCTGCGCGCACAACGCCTCCAGCGCGACGGGTTTGGCATCCGGCACGATCAGGCCGTTGTCCGCCTTGGCCAGAAACAGCATGTCGTCGATCATCCGCGACATGCGCTGCAGCTCCTCCAGATTCGAATGCAGGTTGTCCTGATACTGGTCCAGCGTGCGCGCGCGGGTCAGTGCCACCTCGGTGTGGGTCATCAGGTTGCTCAGCGGCGTGCGCAGTTCGTGGGCGATGTCGGCGGAGAAGTTCGACAACCGCACGAAGGCGTCTTCCAGTCGCGCCAGCATGGCGTTGAAGGCCTGTACCAGCTGCTGCAGTTCCGCCGGTGTCGACTCGTCGGGGATGCGCTCACGCAGCGACTTGGCCGATACCGAAGCCGCCACCTGCGTCACCTCGCGCAACGGTCGCAAGCCGCTACGCACCAGCAGCCAGCCGAGCAACCCGCTGAGCAAGGCGCAAAGCACCAGCGCCGCCCACAGCCAGCCGCTGAACGTATGAAAGAAGGCCTTGTGCGCGGTGACATCGAGCAGGATCAGCAAGGTCAGCCGCTGCGCACCGATCGCGACATGCCCGGCCTCACCGCGCCAGACGTGCCCGTCGAGTGTCAGTTCCCCGGCCTCCCGGCCGATCAGCGCAAGCAACGCCGGCTCCGCCTCATCAACGCCCGGCTGAGGAAACAGCTGAGCACCGCGCCCGTCGAAGACGAAGCCGCGCATCTCGCTATGGCCGCCGAGCAATGCCTGCAGCTGTGGGCGCACGCGCTCGAAATCCTGCAGATCATCCAGCTCCCCCAGCAAGCGTCGGCTTGCCTCGAGCTTTTCGTGCAGCGTATGGCGATCCAGTTCGTCGAAGTGATGCTCGCTGAGCTGGCTGAAGAAGTATCCGGCCGCCGCCAGCACGCCGGTTACCGCCAGCATGAACATCAGGCTCAGCCTTGCGGTCAGCGACAGTCGCTTCATGGCGTGTCCGGCTCGTCGAGCATGTAGCCCATGCCCCGTGCGGTATGGATCAGCTTGGGCTCGAAGCCATCGTCGATCTTTGCCCGCAAACGCCGGATCGCCACCTCGATGACGTTGGTGTCACTGTCGAAGTTCATGTCCCACACCTGCGAGGCGATCAGCGATTTCGGCAGCACCTCGCCGCGCCGGCGCAGCAGCAGTTCCAGCAGGGCGAATTCCTTGGCAGTCAGGTCGATACGCTGGCCGGCGCGCACCGCGCGGCGCTTGAGCAGGTCGACTTCCAGATCGGCGACTTTCAGCTGCGTCTGCAGGGCCGCCGCGTTGCCGCGCCGGAGCAAGGTGCGCACCCGTGCCAGCAGCTCGGAAAAGGCGAACGGCTTGACCAGATAGTCGTCGGCGCCGAGCTCCAGCCCTTTTACGCGATCCTCGACGCGGTCACGCGCGGTGAGAAACAGCACCGGCACTTCGTTGCCGGATGCCCGCACCAGCCGCAGCACTTCCCAACCATCCAGACCCGGCATCATCACGTCGAGAATCAGCAGGTCATAAGGCGCGCTCAGCACATGCTGCAGCGCGTCGGTGCCGCTGGTGACGCGGTCGACGGTGAAGCCGGCCTCGCTAAGGCCCTGCTGCAGATAGATGCCGGTTTTGGGTTCGTCTTCGGCGACCAGCAATTTCATCGGGAACATCCTCATCTGGGACTCGCCAGTTTGCAGCGGCACGTTAGCAGCGACCAGCAGCTGACAGAAACGTAATGTTCGCATCAGTCGAGCGTAAGGCTGGCGGAGCTAGGGTGAGTACAAGCAACCACGCTCGAGTCAGCCGGAGACGCGCCATGCCAAGCCACCCAGCCCCGCGTGATTCAGATGAGCCGTTCTGGCGCAGCAGAAATGGCGTCGTCCTGCTGATGCTGCTGGTGATCGGTCTGTTCTACGTGGTCCGGGAACATGTCGACCACGCCATCCAGGCCTTGCCCTACCTGATCCTGCTGCTGTGCCCGCTGATGCACCTGTTCGGCCACGGCCACGGGAAGCACCGACACGGCGAACACGATAAGGAGAGCTGAGCGCGTCGCCGGCCCTTCGGTACGGCTGGCTACACGCCCGTGCCGCGCATGCCGTGCAACGCGACCTGGAATCTGCGCTTGAGCAGCAGCGAATTGCCGATGACCGAGAGCGAACTGGCGGTCATCGCCACCACCCCGATCATCGGATGCAGCAAACCGAACGCGGCAATGGGAATCGCGGCACCGTTGTAGGCGCTGGCCCAGATCAGGTTCTGCACGATCTTGCGAAACGTGAGCCGCGACAGATACATGGCTTCGACCACGCCGGTCAGCTCGCCGCGCACCAGCGTCACGTCGGCCGCTTCTATGGCGACATCCGCACCCGCTCCGATGGCGATGCCGACGTTCGCCTGCTTCAGCGCCGGGGCATCGTTGATGCCATCGCCAACCATGGCGACGTGCTCCCCGTGGCGCGCCTGCAAATCACGCACAGCGTCCACCTTGCCGGCCGGCAGCACGCCCGCGCGCACCTCGTCGATGCCGACTTCATCGGCCACCGCGCGGGCAGCACGCTCGTTGTCCCCTGTGACCATCACGACTCTCAGGCCCAGCGCATGCATGGCGCGAATGGCCTGGCGCGACTCTTCCTTGATGGTGTCGGCTACCGCGACGATGCCGCACGCCACGCCTGCTGCCCCGACGATAACGGCGGTGCGTCCACGTGACTCCAGCTGGTCCAGGGCACTGTCCAGTGCATCGAGCCCCGTCACTCCCTCCTCTTCGAGCAGCAACCGGTTTCCGATGATGATTGGCACGCCGGCGACCACGCCATGCACACCACGCGCACCCGCGGAGCGGAATTCCTGAACCTCGTCAGGCTCGACACCCCGCGCGCTCGCCCCCTCGACAATCGCGCGGGCAATGGGGTGTTCAGATGCGCTCTCGACACTGGCGGCCCATTTCAGCAGTTGATCTTCGTCCGTCCCCGCTGCGGTTATCACTTCGGTCAGGCGCGGTTCACCGCGGGTGATGGTGCCGGTCTTGTCCAGCACCATCACCGTCACGTCCTTGAACGTCTGAATGGCTTCACCCGAGCGGATCAGGATGCCGCGCTCAGCCCCGAGGCCGGAACCGACCATCAGCGCGGTCGGCGTCGCCAGCCCCAAGGCGCACGGGCAGGCTATGACCAGCACGGCGACGGCCGAGAGCATCGCCAGCACCGGCACGCTGGCAGTCGGATCGACCCATGGGAGAAACCCTGCGCCCCACAGCAGAATCGGTCGGAGCAGTTCAGGCAGCAGCAGCCAGGCCAGCAGACTGGCAACCGACACCAGCAGCACCAATGGCACGAAGCGCCCCGTCATGCGGTCGGCGAATTCCTGGATCGGTACACGCGAGCCCTGCGCCTGATCCACCAGTCGAATGACCTGCGACAGGAAGGTGTCTCCGCCGACCCGGGTTGCGCGCACGCGCAGTCGCCCCTCCTTGTTGATGGTCGCGCCGAGTACCGTTGACCCTGGCTCCTTGTAGACCGGTAGCGACTCCCCGGTCGCGATGGATTCATCGACATGGCTTTCCCCAGCTACCACTTCGCCATCGGTGGGGATCTTGTCACCAGGGCGGACGATCATGATGTCCCCGGGCTGCAGCGCCTTCACCGACACCTCGATCTCTGCCCCATCGCGCTCGATGCGAGCCGTCTTCGCGCCAAGGGTTACCAGCTTGCGGATCGCCTGTGATGCCCGTCCCTTCGCTCGGGCCTCCAGGTAACGGCCCAACAGATGGAAGGTCATGATGGTGGCGGACATCTCGACGAAGGATGTCATCGGATATAGGAAACCCAGCAGGCCGATCAGGTACGGCGGCAGACTGCCCATGGAAATCAGCACATCCATGTTCGCGGTGCGATTGCACAGTGCACGCCAGGCGGCCTTGTGCGTCGCCGCACCGCCGTAGAGAAACACCACCGGGAAGGCCATCAGGGCCACCAACGCCAGATAGCCCGGTATGGGCTGCCAGAACATGTGGGGCGCCATCATCAGCATGATCAAGGTCGTTGGCACGCCGGCAATCCATAGCCGTCGCCTGGCCTGGCTGAGGTAGGCCTCTTCGACGACCGCATCAGCCGCGTCATCGCTCTGCTGTGCCGTGTCGACACGCGCAACCTCGTATCCGGCGCTCTCCACTGCTGCCTTGAGGTCGGCGGCCGAGGGGCCGTCGGCGCCGACACTGACCGAGACGCGGTGCGCTGGCACGCTGGCCTTGACCTCAGCAACACCCTCCAGCTTTTCCAGGGTGCTGCGAATGATCGCAGCGCAATGCTCCGATCCCATGCCAGGAACCGACAGGTTTATGGTGCGACCCAGCCCTGCATTCGAACCGGCGACCGTATAACCGGCCGCTTCCACTGCGGCACGCACGATGTGAACTTCCGTCAAACGGGGATCGTATTCAACCCGCACTTTGTGCGAAGCGATATTGGCGTGGACATCCGATACACCCGGCACGCGCCGCAATGAAGTTGCAATTATTCCGGCGCAATGGTCACTGCCCATTCCTGGGACATGCAGCTCAGCGACATCAAACGCCACAATCTGGTCCGGCTGCATGAATACACTCCTTGATATGTCGGTTTAACGCCCCCAGGGATCGCAGCAAGCGAGCCTGCTAGCGATGAACTCCACGCCAGCCCTGGCCTTTGTCGCAAAACACCATAGCTTTACCGAATTTGAAAAACGCACCTGATGATAATTAGTAGCGCTCCACAGATAGTTTTAACAGCAGTGCAAAATTACTTTTCTGTCAGCTAGCCGATCATGCGGTTATTGTTTCACGCGACGATTAGACGCAGCGTTTCGCTCGCAGCAGCGCCTGATAAGGATTACGGGGGTTTATATACGCAGCAGAAGTTTCGCGAAGAACCGCTCCGTGCAAATACGCCTGCAATTGCTGACAGAAAAGTAATCTTCCAATCAGCCTGCTGACAGGCTCGCAGCGATAGCGTGTGCCCTAGCAAAAGAGGCTTGACCTTACCATCGCGTCAAGGTTGAGCATCAGGCCAGCTCATTGAACTGGCTAACCGAGGATCACCCAATGACCAGCATCGAACTCAAGGTATCCGGCATGACCTGCGGGGCGTGCGTCCGCCATGTCAACTCAGCGCTGCAGCCGCTGGCGGGCGTCGAGCGGGTCGACGTCGACCTGGCCACCGGGCTTGTTCGGATAGACGGCACGGCCGACAGCGCCACGCTCATCGCAACCCTCGACGAAGCCGGTTACCCTGCCCAAATTGCCACCGGCTCACCTGCCCCTGCAGTACGCAAAACAGGATGCGGCTGCGGCTGTAACTGAACATCGATCTGGAGATCTCCATGAAACTCTATCTCACCGCACTCGCCGCCCTGCTTGTGTCCGGCATGGCCCACGCGGCGGATGTCATCGACGTGCATCGCGATGCCAACTGCGGCTGCTGCAAGGACTGGATCAAGTATCTGGAAGCAAACGGTTTCGAGGTACGCGACCACGTCGAAGTCAACATGCTGCCCATCAAGGAAGGGCTCGGTGTGCCGCCACGTCTGGGTTCCTGTCACACCGGCGTGATCGACGGCAAGTTCGTCGAAGGCCACGTGCCGGTGGCAGCGATCCGCGAGCTGCAGCAGCGCGACGACCTCGCTGGTGTCGCCGTACCGGGCATGCCAGCCGGCTCGCCGGGCATGGACTATGGGCAACCGCACCAGCGCTACCAGGTCATCGGCCTGACCAACAAGGGACGCGACCTGGCGCTCGGTGACTACCTCGGCAGCCAACCGGTTCGCTGAACCACAGGCGGCGGCGAGCGCAGGTGAGTGCATGAGCTGGATCGTTGCCAAGTACCTGCTGACTGCCGCCGTCGTGGTGCTGGTATCGGAAGCCGCCAAACGCAGCGACAAGCTGGGCGGTTTCCTTGCCGCGCTGCCACTGATCACTCTGTTGACGCTGATCTGGCTTTATGTCGAGCGGCAGCCAATGGACAAGATCGCCAACCATGCCAGGTACACCTTCTGGTACGTGCTTCCAACATTACCGATGTTTCTGGTCTTTCCCCATCTGCTGCCGCGCCTCGGCTTCTGGCTGACCCTGCTAGGCGGTGCGCTGCTGACCGTCACCTGTTTCGCCCTGCTTACGGTAGCGCTGCGCCGCTTCGGCATCGACCTGCTCTAGGCACTGGCGACTACTGTGCGATGCGCGGATAGCGAAACCAGAAACGTTCGCCGCGATACACCGGCAGGAACAGGAATACCCCACCCGCCTCGGTCCGTCTCTGCACCAGCAGATCGCCATGTGCGTCGCGGGCGAAGCGCTCGCTGTCGGTACCGGTGAGAACCGGCGTGGCCCAGAAGTAGCCACGCTGCCTGATCAACCAGCCATCCTCACAACGGAAGTCAGGCCCCTCGTTCCAACGCTGCTCCAACAGAATCACGTCTTGCGCATCGAGCAACCGTACGACCACCGCGCCGCCATCGGGGCCATCGAAGTCGACACGTTGCACCTGTTTCAGCGGGTCGGCGGTATCCGGCATCAGCTGTTTGGCCAGGCCGACGGCAAAGCGACCCTCACCCTGATTCTGATATCGACCGGTCAACTCGGGGCAGCCCGCAACTGCTGTCAACTGCGCAGACCAATCGGCGGGATAGTCCTGTTTGTCGACATAGATCGGCGGCACGCAACCCGCCAGCAGCCCGGCGAGCAGCATGCCAGCGGGCCATCGCAGGCTATGCCCGTTCATGGTTGAGATACTCCCGATTGCTCCGGCTGCCAGCGCACATGGCTGGTGGCTGTCCTGTTGCCGCCGATCACCAGGAGCATGATCACGGCAACATGTCGGCGCATGGTCATCGTCAGTCCGCCCTCGCGATCACGGACAAAGGTCCGCCGGGTGGCGACACGCCCTCCGGTCAGAAGCATCGCGCCGACAATGGTCGGCGCCCCCGGATCCAGTGCGGACTGCGCCTTGTGAAAATGCAGCCCTTCGGCATCACAGCGAAAATCGCTACCGCGACGATATATCCGCGTGCCTGGCGCCGCGGGGCCGGAGTCGTCCAGGCTGACTTGCAAGGTATCGCCATCCGGCTGACTGAGCGTCACGACGCGCGCCTGGCGCCAGACACCAAAGTTCTGTGCCAGCCAGGGCGTGCAGAGGCTGGCGTCACCCGGCGGAACCGGACCCTCGGCTAGCGAACAATCGATTCCGGCCAATAACGACGGCGTTCCGAGATTTTGATAGCGACCCGCTACCAGTGGGCAATCGCCGACCCGCTCGGCAGAACGCTGCGGCCACTGCTGCGGGAACTCGGGATTGTAGGAAGTGCTGAAACAGCCACCCAGCGACAGCGCAACCAGCACGGACAGGGTTCGGCCCGCAGGCGATGAAATACTCATTGATCACCGCTCCGAGGACGTGGACCACCCCCAGCATAGCCCTTGGCCAGTATCCGCGCCCGCCGACGCAGCTTACAAAATCGTAATCTTCCGCTCAGCCTGGAGTCAGCACGGTCTCACTAAGATGACATTGTGACGCACCCTTTCAGCGTACCGGTGCGCCCGCTCCGAATGGCCATCAACCAACAGGACCAGCATGCAATTGATCAGCTCTAGGCGCACCTTCGTCAAAAGCCTGGCTGCCGGCGGTGCCTTCGCCGGCCTCGGGCTCTGGCGCCAGCCCGTCTGGGCGCTTACCAGCCCTGGCCAACCGACGGTTCTCAGCGGCAGTGAATTCGACCTGACCATCGACTCCATGAGCGTGGATTTCACCGGCAAACGCCGCACTGCCATGGCCATCAACGGCAGCATTCCCGGCCCGCTGCTGCGCTGGCGCGAAGGCGACACCGTGACCCTGCGCGTGCGTAACCGCCTGCCGCAGGACACCTCGATCCACTGGCACGGCATCCTGTTGCCGGCCAACATGGACGGCGTACCCGGCTTCAGTTTCTCCGGCATTGCACCGGACGGCATGTACGAGTACCGCTTCAAGGTGATCCAGAGCGGTACCTACTGGTACCACAGCCATTCCGGCTTTCAGGAGCAGCTCGGCGTCTACGGCCCGCTGATCATCGATCCGAAGGAGCCGGAGCCGTTCAGTTACGAGCGCGATTACGTGGTATTCCTCTCCGACTGGACAGACGAGAGCCCCGCACGCGTGCTGGCCAAGCTGAAGAAGCAGGCCGACTACTACAACCAGGGCCGCCGTACCCTTGGCGACTTCATCAACGATGTCGCCGACAAGGGCTGGCGTGAAACCTTCAGTGACCGCTGGGCCTGGGCGAAGATGAACATGTCGCCGACCGATCTGGCCGACATCAGCGGCGCCACCTACACCTATCTGCTCAACGGCCAGGCTCCTGACGGCAACTGGACCGGAGTGTTCCAGCCGGGCGAGCGTATCCGCCTGCGCCTGATCAACGGCTCGGCGATGAGCTACTTCGACTTCCGCATCCCCGGCATCAAGCTCACCGTGGTCGCCGCCGACGGCCAGAACGTCGAGCCGGTGCAGGTCGACGAGGTGCGCCTGGCGGTAGCGGAAACCCTCGACGTGATCGTCGAGCCGGATGGCAGCCAGGACGCCTACACGCTGTTCGCCCAGGCCATGGACCGCAGCGGCTACGCACGCGGCACCCTGGCCGTGCGCGAAGGATTGTCTGCCGCGGTGCCCCAGCCCGATCCACGTCCCGAACTGACCATGGACGACATGGGCCATGGCGATCACTCCGCCCATGGCCAGGCCGCAGCGGCACCCGCGCAGGACCACGACGCCCATGCCGGGCATGGGGCGATGGACCATGGCCAGATGAACCACACCGCCATGGGGCACGGCAGCGCTGCCGACTCCGGGATGCAGGCACATCCGGCCAGCGAGACCAACAATCCGCTGGTGGACATGCAGACCATGATGCCGATACCCAAGCTGGACGACCCGGGTATTGGCCTGCGCGACAACGGCCGGCGCGTACTGACCTACGCCGATCTGCGCAGTACCTTCCCCGATCCGGACGGCCGCGAGCCGTCGCGCACCATCGAGCTGCACCTGACCGGCCACATGGAGCGCTTTTCCTGGTCGTTCGACGGCATTCCCTTCGCCGACGCCGAGCCGATCCGTCTCAAGTACGGCGAGCGGGTGCGCTTCGTGCTGGTCAACGACACCATGATGCACCACCCCATCCACCTGCACGGGCTGTGGAGCGATCTGGAGGACGAGAACGGCAAGTTCCTGGTGCGCAAGCACACCATCGACATGCCGCCGGGCTCGAAACGCAGCTACCGGGTCAGCGCCGACGCCCTCGGTCGCTGGGCCTACCATTGCCACATGCTGATGCACATGGACCTCGGAATGTTCCGTGAAGTCCGCGTAGAAGAATGACGGAGAAACCCATGAAAACCATCCAGCGCAGCGCCCTGCTCACCTTCGGCCTGGCCGCAATATTCGGCCTCAACGCTGCCTACGCGCAGCAAAGCGAACACGACGGCCATCACCCCGAAAATGCTCCGGCCGAACAGGCCGCACCGCCAGCCACGCAGCCCGCACCGCAAGGTGGAGCCCAGGGCGGCATGATGCAGGGCATGGATCACGACAAGATGATGCAGATGCACAAGGAGCACATGGGCGACGGCAAGATGATGGACCACGGCAGCATGGGCAACGGGCAGATGAACAAGGACATGCCCAAGGATGCCGGGCAGGGCAACCCGCATGATCATTAAGCCACTGCCCATTGCCATCGCGCTGAGCCTGATCGCCACCACAAGCCAGGCGCAGCAGGGCATGGACCACTCCGCTCATGCCGGCCACGCCGCACCCGCAGACCATGGGCAGATGGATCACGGGCAGATGGACCACCGGAGCATGGACCATGGCCAGATGGACCACGGTGCCATGGATCACGGCAGCATGGATCATGGCTCCATGGCGCATCCGCCTGCTAGCGGCATTGCGCCAGGCGAGGAATCGCGCTCGCCAGTGCCAACGATCAGCGACGCCGATCGCGCCGCCGCCTTCCCAAACCTGCCGCCACATCACATGCACCAGGGTGGGACCAATTTCCTGTTCCTTGCCGACCAGCTGGAATGGCAGGACGCCGATGAAGGCAGCGCGCTGGCCTGGGATATCTCCGGCTGGGTCGGTGGCGACATCGACCGTCTGGCGTTCCGCTCCGAGGGCGAACGGACCAATGGCCACACCGAGGAAGCCGAGCTGCAGCTGCTCTGGAGCCATGCCATCGGCCCCTGGTGGGAAACCGTCGCCGGTGTGCGCCAGGACTTCAAGCCCGGTTCGCCGCAGACCTGGGCCGCCTTCGGCGTGCAGGGCATGCCGCTGTTCGGCCTGGAAACCGAGGCGACGGCCTTTCTCGGCGAGGGCGGCCAGAGCGCCCTGCGTCTGGAGGCCGAGTACGACATCCTGCTGACCCAGCGCTGGGTGCTGCAACCAACTGCGGAAATCAATCTGCACGGGCGTAACGACGAGGCCCGCGGTGTCGGTTCCGGCTTCAGCGATGCCGGCGTCGGCCTGCGCCTGCGCTATGAGATCAGCCGGCAGTTCGCACCCTACATCGGCGTGACCTGGAACCGTGCCTACGGCAATACCGCCGACATGCTGCGTGCCGATGACGAGGATGTCAGCGACACCCGCCTGGTAGCCGGCATCCGCTTCTGGTTCTGAGTACCCTGACCCATGACAACAACAATCAAGACCCTGGCGCTGACCGGCGCCGTTCTGGCTGTCGCCGGTGCCGGGGTGCTGTACTCGGGCATCATCAACGTCGCCGCCGACGAGCCGCACTCTCAGGTGGTCGAGTCTCTGCTGGAGATCACCCGGGACCGCTCGATTGCCGTACGCGCGCGCGACATCGAGGTACCCAGCCTTGAGGATGACGCGCTGATCCGCTCCGGTGCGGGCAACTATCACGCAATGTGCATCGGCTGCCATCTGGCACCGGAAATGGGCTCCACCGAGCTCAGTCAAAGCCTCTACCCTGCCCCACCCAACCTGGCGGAGCGCGGCACCGGCGGTGATCCGGCCGCGACCTTCTGGGTCATCAAGCACGGCATCAAAGCCAGCGGCATGCCGGCCTGGGGCAAGAGCATGAGCGACGATTACATCTGGGGTATGGTCGCCTTCATCGAACGCCTGCCACAGCTGGATGCGGCGCAGTATCGGTCACTGGTCGCATCCAGCGATGGTCACCAACACGGCGGCGGCGAGTCGGACATGCATGATCACAGCGGCCAGCATTCCGCTCCTGGCATGCCCCAGGGATCAGCCTCAGCCGGAGACGATCACCACGGTGCGCACGACGACCATGCCCCGAAGAAGCCGGAAGCGCAGGACAATGTGCACCATCACCCGGATGGCAGCCGCCACGTGCATTGACCAGGGCCCGCCGGGCGAGCGGCAATGCCCCTACTTGCGCAGCCGCCGCGCAAAAAGGCGGGCCAGCACCTGCGCCGAGCTGCCCAGCGGAACGCCTCGCAGGCTGAGAATCCCCAGCGTCATCGGGCCGGGAACCGGGGCTACTTCGAACTGCTGCAAACCCACCGCAAACAGCGAGTCGCTGAGCAGTGCCGTCGGCCCGAAGCCGATGTAATCGGTACGTCTCATCAGCTCGAGCATCAGGGTTAGCGACGAACAGCGGACGATGTTCTTCGGTGCCTCGATGCCCTGGCTGCCCAGCCAGCGCAGCAGATGATTGCCCAGGCTGCCATCGGTGAGATTGAGCACCCAGCTGGCGTCCTTGAGTTCGTCCCAGCTACGCGCATGGGCCAGCGGATGGCCGAGACGGCCGGTCGGCACGGCATGCGCTTGCACCAGGGGCTCGAAAACGATCTCGTGGGGCAGATCGCTCGGGCTGGCCAGCGCAACCGCGAAATCCAGGCGGCCTTCCAGAAGGCCCGGCAGTACATAGGTCAGCAGCCCTTCTTCCAGGCTCAGCGCCGCATCGGGCTGGACGCGGCGAAACTCCGTGAGAATCGGCGGCAGGATGGTCGCGGCCACGAGCGGCGTCAGCGCGATGGCGATACGCGCACCAGCGCCGCCGCGCAGCTGGCGAATCTCCTCACGGGCCTTGTCCAGTGTCGCCTGTGCCAGGCGCGCGCGCACCAGCAGCGCATCCCCGGCCGGGGTGAAGCCGATGCCCTTGTAGCTGCGCCTGAGCAGCTCCGCGCCGACATCCTCTTCCAGCTCACGCAACGCCTTGGTCAGCGCGCTCTGACTGAGGTTCATCGCCCGTGCCGCGGCACGGATCGAACCGGATTCGGCGACCTGTATGAGCGCTTTGAGCTGGTGGTCTTTCATCGGGCAGGTGATTCCTCATGGTTGTCACTGAGGCGAAAATACTGCCTTCCGCCGATCACCACAAATCCTATGATCGGCACATGAATACTTCAGACCTTTTCCAGCCCGACGAAGCCGCCATGAAAACGTGGAGGCACGCCATTCATCAGAACCCCGAGCTCGGTTTCGCCGAATTCGCCACCAGCCGGCTGGTCGCCGACTGCCTCGAAACGTGGGGCTATGAGGTGCACACCGGCATCGCCACCACGGGGGTGGTCGGCACCCTGCGCTGGGGCGACGGGCAACCGCGACTGGGGCTGCGCGCCGACATGGATGCACTGCCGGTGCAGGAACTCACCGGCCTGCCCTGGGCAAGCCGCACACCCGGCCAGATGCACGCCTGCGGCCATGACGGACACACCTCGATCCTGCTGGGCGCGGCGCAAAGCTTCGCGCTCATGCAGCGCGAAGGGCTTCTGGGTGCCAGCGGCACGCTCACGCTGATCTTCCAGCCGGCCGAGGAACTGGGGGGCAGCGGCGGTGCGCGACGCATGCTCGACGAGGGCCTGCTCGAGCGCTTCCCCTGCGATGCGGTCTTCGCCATGCACAACTATCCGGGCATCCCGACCGGCCACTTCCGCTTTCGCGAAGGGCCGTTCATGGCTTCCTCCGACCGGGTAGTGATTCGCTTCAACGGCAAGGGCGGGCATGGTGCGCTGCCGCATATGGCAATCGACCCGATGCTGCCCGCAGCGGCCACCGTGCTCGCCTTGCAAAGCATCGTCGGGCGCAACGTCGATCCGGTCGACGCGGCAGTGATCAGCGTCGGGCGCATCGCTGCTGGCAACACCTACAACGTGATTCCCGAAACCGCCGAGATGGAGCTCAGCGTGCGCGCCCTGCGCCCGGACGTTCGCGACCTGCTCGAAATGCGCATCCGCGCGCTCGTCGAAGGACAGGCCGCGGCTTTTGGCGTCACCTGCGAGGTGCTCTACGAGCGCGGCTACCCGGTGCTGATCAACAGTGCGCGCGAGACGCGCCTGGCGGTCGAAGCGGCGCGCGCGCTGGTGGGTGATGAGCGGGTGGAGGTCGATGGTGCGCCCATCAGCGGCAGCGAAGACTTCGCTTTCATCTTGCAGCAGGTACCGGGTTGTTACCTGCTGATCGGCAACGGCGACAACGGCTTCGGTGGTGGAGAACACCTTGGGCCTTGCAGCGTGCACAACCCTCACTACGATTTCAATGATGCCTGCCTGGCGCCGGGCGCAGCCTTCTGGCTGACGCTCGGCAGCCGGTTCTTCGGCTGCTGAGATCGTTCCGCGACGTGGCATAACAACAAGCAGGACACGACAGCATGAGCAATTCAACCGCAGCACCCCGCAAGAATCAGGTTCTTGCAGCCGTCATCGGCAACGCACTGGAATGGTACGACTTCATCGTCTTCGGCTTCCTCGCCGTGGTGATTTCACGGCTGTTCTTTCCCGCCGAAAGCGAATACAGCGCCCTGCTGATGGCAACCGCCACCTTCGGTGTGGGCTTTTTCATGCGCCCGATCGGCGGCGTGCTGCTCGGCATCTATGCCGACCGCAAGGGCCGCAAGGCCGCGCTGCAGCTGATCATCAGCCTGATGACGCTCTCCATCGCGATGATCGCCTTCGCTCCGCCGTTCGCCGCGATCGGCATTGCCGCGCCGTTGCTCATCGTCCTGGCGCGCCTGATGCAAGGCTTCGCCACTGGCGGTGAGTTCGCCAGCGCGACGTCGTTCCTGATCGAGAGCGCACCGGCCAACCGCCGTGGCCTGTATGGCTCGTGGCAGATGTTCGGCCAGGGCCTGGCAGTATTTTGCGGCGCCGGCGTAACCGCGCTGGTGACCAGCAACCTGTCGCCCGCAGACCTGGACAGCTGGGGCTGGCGGATTCCGTTCATCATCGGTCTGATCATCGGCCCGGTCGGTCTATGGATGCGACGCAATCTGTCGGAAACCGAGGCCTTCCTCGAGGCCCGCCAGGCACCGAAGGAGAAGCAGTCACTGGCCCGCATGCTGCGCTCGCACCTGCGTCAGGTGGTCACCGTGATGGCGTTGACGGTCTGCGGCACCGTGGCCTTCTACGTGATCCTGGTCTACATGCCGACCTTCGCCAACCGCCAGCTGGGCATGCAACTGAAGGACGCCTTCACCGCTCAGGTCGTCGCCGTCGCGGTACTGACGCTGCTGATGCCGGTATTCGGTGCGCTATCCGACCGGGTCGGCCGCAAGCTGCTGATGATCGTCGCCACGCTGGGCCTGCTGGTCGCCCTCTATCCGCTGTTCAGCTGGATTCATGCAGCGCCCTCGTTCGGCCGTCTGCTGACCATGCAGCTGATCCTCTGCTCGCTGCTCGCCGTGTTCTTCGGCCCCTTCTCTGCCGCCGTGGCCGAACAGTTCCCTGCTGGCGTGCGCTCGACCGGCCTGGCACTGGCCTACAACCTTGCAGTGATGATCTTCGGCGGCTTCGCCCAGTTCATCGTGACCTGGCTGATCCAGAACACCGGCATGGCCATTGCGCCGGTGTTCTACGTGCTCTTCGCGGTGACGCTGGGCCTGATCGGCTCGTTCTTCCTCATCGACCGCACCCACGAGGCGCACCTCGCTGTGGTCGACGAGAGCAGCCCGCTCAAAGCGGCCGCACAACCGACCGGCACGCTCAACCGAGTGGTTGCTCAAGGCGTCTGATCGAACCAAGGGAGGCCGCGGCGGATTCCGAGGCGCCCGTCGCAGCCACCCGCAACAAAGGGAACAGCCGGCAGGTCGCTGAAACTGCCGGCGCCGCCAGACGGGCAACGCTGCCAGCAAGCCCGCACAACAAACAGCTTCAACCTCAACCGGGAATAACAACAATGAACCGCATCCAATCCGTTGGCTCGCGCGCCCTCGCCTGCCTGCTGGGCGCGCCCTGCCTGCTCACCGCACCTGCCGTGATGGCCGACTTCATCGACGACAGCAAGGCCAGCCTGCAGCTGCGCAACTACTACCTGAACCGTGATTTTCGCCAGGATGGCGCCAAACAGGCCAAGGCCGCCGAATGGGCGCAGGGTTTCGTTACCCGCTTCGAATCCGGTTTCACCGAGGGGCCGATTGGCCTTGGGCTGGACGCCATCGGCGAGCTGGGCGTGAAGCTGGATTCCAGCAGCGATCGCCGCGGCACCGGCCTGTTGCCGTTCGGTCCGACCAGCAAGGAGCCGGTCGATGAATACAGCGAACTGGGCCTGACGGCGAAGCTGCGCGTCGACCAGAATGTGCTGCGCCTGGGCACCCTGCAGCCCTGGCTTCCCGTGGTGATCTTCAACGACACCCGCCTGCTGCCTTCGACATTCCAGGGCGGCATGCTGACCTCACAGGCGCTGGACGGCCTGACGTTCGATGGCGGACGGCTCACTCAGGCCAATCCGCGCGACTCCTCGGCGCGAGAAAAGATCGGTTTCGGCAGCGCCATCAGTGACGCCTTCGACTTTGCCGGCGGCAGCTACGCGATCAACCCACAACTGGCAGTCAGCTATTACTACGGCAATCTGGAAAATATCTACCGCCAGCAGTTCGTCGGGCTGGTCCATAACACGTCGCTGGGCAACGGCTTCAGCCTGCGCACCGACCTGCGCTACTTCGACAGCCGCGGCGATGGCGAAGAGCGTGCCGGCGAAATCGACAACCGCAACTTCAACGGCATCGTTGGTCTCAGCCATGGCGGGCACAGGGTCAGTGCCGGCTGGCAGATCCAGTCCGGCGACAGCCGCTTCCCATCGCTCAATGGCGGCGCCGCCTATGTCGTCAACCTGGTCACCCTGCATGACTTCACCCATGCCGACCAGGACTCCTGGCAGCTGCGCTATGACTACAACTTTGCCGCGCTGGGCCTGCCCGGGTTGTCCTTCATGACCCGCTACGTCGATGGACGCAACGCCAGGACGAACTTCAGCCGCAGCGGCGAGGAATGGGAGCGCGACAGCGACATCACCTATGTCGTGCAGAGCGGTGCCTTGAAGGGCCTGAGCGTGCAGTGGCGCAATCTGAGCTTCAGATCGGGGAACGGCCTCAAGACCGCTATCGACGAGAACCGGGTGATCCTCAACTACACCCTGGCACTCTGGTAACGCCGCCCGCTCAATCGCGCAGCGACACGGTTACCCGATCGACGGCAGCGCAGGGAAGCGCTGCCGCTCACACTCTCACCCAACCGCCCCTTGCGTCTCAGCGCTTCGCCTGGATCTGCCCGACCCGCTCCAGCCACGCGGACTCCAGGCGTGGCTGGTCGATGTCCATGTGCAGCGCCTCCATCGTTTCGCGGTGACGATCGATCTCGGCCACCGATTCGCTGAGGCCATGGGAGTTGCCATCGAGCCGATGCATCTGCGTCAGTCCCATGTGATAGAAGCGCAGCAGCTTCATCGCGTCCGGATCGTCCGCACTCACACCTGCCTTGACCTGATGCATCATGTTGGTCACCCGCATCAGGCTGCGCTTGAGCTGCCAGCCGTACACGGCCGCGGCCATCCACGGCTGCCGCCAGTACAGCCACCGAACGATTCCGATCGTCAGCGCCAATCCGGCCACGACGCCAATGATGTTCAGCCGCAGGTTGTCGCCACCGGGCTCACCGAACAGCGCCACGGCCAGGGTAGCCAGGCCCATGGCGAGAGCGGCGAAGGTCGCCGCGACGATCAGCGTGCTGCGCCGGGTCTGCTGGCGATAGGTTTCGGGGCTGAGCGGAACGATCTCGAATAGCACCACGGGGCGATGTCCTTGGCTGAGGCAAAAGATGAACGGCGGCCATTATCACCTCAATCGCCGCGCGGTGACTGATGCAGGGCAGTTTCTTCCGCAACCCGGCTATGCTGGGCCCGCCCCAAACCGGAGAATCCCATGCGCCGCCTTGCCACGCCCGCCGATCAGCAACGGGTCTATGACATTTACATGCACCCGGACGTGGTGCCCTACCTGGGCTTCGATCCCATGCCGCGTGAGCACTTCGGCAAGGTTTTCGAGCCGTTGTTCGAAAGCGCCAGCTTCTATGTCTTCGAAGACCACGGCGTGGTGCAGGGTTTCTACAAGGTGCAGCGCCATCTGGGCCGTGCCGCCCATGTGGCATACCTCGGCACCCTGGCCGTCGCGCCCGAGGTCAGGGGCAGCGGCCTGGCGCGGCGGATGATGCAGGAAGCCCTCGGCAAGCTGGCCGCCAGCGGCATTCGTCGTGTGGAATTGACGGTGGAAGCGGACAACCCGCGGGCGATTGCCTTCTACGAGCGCTTCGGTTTCGTCTACGAAGGCACGCAGCGCGCCGCTTACAAGCGCAGCAGCGACGACCGCTTCGTCGACGAACTGATGTACGGCCTGCTGCTGGACCCGGACGGGGCCCAGCGTAGGCACAGCTAAAGCGGTCAGCCCACCAGTTTGCTGGTGATCTTCGCCACGTGCTCGCCCTGGTATCGCGCGATGGTCAGTTCCTTCTCCGAAGGCTGACGCGAGCCGTCGCCGCCGGCGATGGTCGTGGCGCCATAGGGCGTGCCGCCGTTGGTTGCGGAGATGTCGAAGAACTCGCTGATGCCATAACCGGTCGGCACGATGACCATGCCGTGGTGCGCCAGGGTGGTCCAGGTCGAGGTGATGGTCATCTCCTGACCGCCGCCGGTGCCGGTCGAGGCGAACACACTGGCGACCTTGCCGTGCAGCGCGCCCTTGGCCCACAGGCCGCCGGTGCGGTCGAGGAAGTTGCGCATCTGCCCGGACATGTTGCCGAAGCGGGTCGGCGTACCGAAGATGATCGCATCGTAGTTCGGCAGCTCGTTCGGATCGGCGATGTCAGCCGCCTGATCGACCTTGCCGCCGGCATTGCGGAAGGCATCTTCGGGCATGGTTTCCGGGACGCGCTTGATGGTCACCTCGGCACCTGGGACACGGCGGGCACCTTCGGCCACGGCATTGGCCATGGTTTCGATGTGGCCGTACATCGAGTGATAGAGCACGAGAATCTTCGCCATCTTTATTTCCTCTTTCGGTGGGTGGTCTGAATAAGGTTCTGACTGTGATAACGCCGCAGGCGGGTCGTTCCGACGCGATGCGTCAGCGCGACTCGACCAGGACGATTTCGCTTTTTTCCACTGCTCTGATGGTCAGCCGCGCCTCGTCGCGCACGGCAACGCCATCGCCTGCGGCAACTTCGAGCCCGTTGACCTCGATACGGCCACTGGCAGGCACCAGATACACGCGGCGCCCGTCAGCGATCTCGTAGTCGGTGCTCTGCCCTGCAGCAAGCGTAGCCGCTGCCAGCCTGGCCTCGGCACGAATCGGCAGCGCCTCGTCATCGCCGGGCAGGCCACTAGCGAGCGTGACGAAGGCGCCGGCGCGCTCGCCGGTGGGGAACTGGCGAGTGCCCCAGGCCGGCGGCAGGCCGGTCTGCTGCGGATGAATCCAGATCTGGAAAATGCGGGTTTCCACATCCTCCAGGTTGTACTCGCTATGCACGATGCCGGTGCCGGCGCTCATCACCTGCACATCGCCGGCGACGGTACGGCCGCGGTTGCCGAGGCTGTCTTCATGGGTGATGGCGCCCTGGCGGACATAGGTGATGATTTCCATGTCCCGGTGCGAATGCGGCTCGAAGCCCGACTGCGGCGCGATGCTGTCGTCGTTCCATACGCGCAGACGGCCCCAGCGCATACGCTCGGCGTCGTGATAACCCGCGAAGGAAAAATGGTGGCGGGCGTTCAGCCAGCCATGCTGAGCAGCGCCAAGCTCTGCATAGGAACGTCGTTCGATCATCTGAGCCTCCGAAGTGGAAGTGGCCGCCAGTGGCTGGCCAAAATCTGTGATGCGGATGATCCATCCACTCAGATCGATGATGTGCGCAATTTTCCGCCAATAATTATCGATCTATTCGATATTTAGGCTTCCACGAGTATCGCGATATCCGCTCCGCGCCAACAGCGCCCCAGCAGTACTTGCCTACGCTGCACGAACCTGCCAAAAACGGCGCCTTGGCAACCTGTACAGGAAAGTGCGAATGAGCGAAGAACTGCAAATCGAGGATATCCAGCTCGGCGAGGGCAAAGAGATCGTCAAGGGTGCGCTGATCACGACCCAGTACCGCGGCACGCTCAGCGATGGTTCCGAGTTCGACAGTTCTACGCGCGCGGCAAGCCCTTCCAGTGCGTGATAGGCACCGGCCGGGTAATCAAGGGCTGGGATATCGGTTTGATGGGTATGAAGGTCGGCGGCAAACGCAGGCTATTCGTGCCGGCGCACTTGGGCTACGGCGAGCGCCAGGTTGGTGCACACATTCCACCGAATTCCGACCTGCATTTCGAGATCGAGCTGCTCGAAGTGCTCACCCGCGACGATTGAGCAGAACGTCCATGCGGCCCCAAGCGAGCCGCATGGACAGACAGCTTAGCGAGGCTCGGTCAGTTGCCCACGCGACACCCCGTGCGGGTACTGCTTGCGGTAACGGGCAAGCCAGGTCGCGCCGGCCGGGTCATCCCAGGCGTATTGGTGCAACAGCGCCATTCCGTCCGGGTCGTTGAGCAGCCGCCAGCGCGCCGCTTCGGCTTTTTCGCCTGAAGGTCCGGCCGCGAGCACTTCTGCAAGACGCTGCTCACGTAGGTGATCTGCAGCCGGCACCACCTTGGCATGCCGTGCCCGCGCCATGGCGCAAACCAGGGCGTTGTACAGCGGGTCGACCACCGCGACGAGGAAGCCTTCACGCAAGGCATTGGCCTGGTTCTGCTGCTGATAGAGGTCGGTGTTGGCGAGCTCGGTGGGCGGCGCGTATTCCTCCGGGATCAGGAACAGCTGGCGCCGCCGCGCCGCCAGGCCGAGACCGGTGCGGCTGGTAATCACCGAAACCGGTGCCGAGAGCATCAGCGACACCACAATGGGCGCCAGCCACCAGAGGAAGGCCGCATCCAGCCAGGCCACCAGCGCCGTCCACAGCACCCCGATGACGATCTGCGAGCCGTGCCGGCGCAATGCCTCGCCCCAGGGCGTGGCGTCATCGCCACGTTGCGGCGAATTCCATTGCACCGACCAGCCGAGGAACGCCGCGGTAACGAACACGCTATGGAATAGCATGCGCACCGGCGCCAGCAGCACCGAGAACAGCGTCTCGATCAGCATCGACAACAGCAGCCGCAGCCGTCCACCGTAGGCTTGCGCGCCCTGGATGCAGATCAGCAGCACGCTGAGCAGTTTGGGCAGGAACAGCAGGGTCATGGTCGCCGAGAACAGCGCGATGGCTTCTTCCGGATGCCAGCGTGGCCACAACGGATAGAGCTGGTTGGGCTGCAGGAAATACTCCGGCTCCATCAGCGTATGGATCGCCAGCAGACCGGTGGATAGCAGCAGGAAGAGGAACCACAACGGCGCGGACAAGTAGGACATCACGCCGGTGAGGAACACCAGGCGATGCACCGTATGCACGCCGCGAACCATGAACAGGCGGAAGTTCATCAGGTTGCCGTGACACCAGCGCCGGTCCCGCTTGAGCTCGTCGAGCAGGTTGGGCGGCAGCGCCTCATAGCTTCCCGGCAGGTCATAAGCGATCCACACACCCCACCCGGCCCGGCGCATCAGCGCCGCTTCGACGAAGTCATGGGAAAGGATCGCACCGGCAAAGGAGCCGGTTCCCGGCAGCGGCGCCAGCGCGCAATGCTCGATGAAGGGTTTGACCCGGATGATCGCGTTATGGCCCCAATAATGCGATTCGCCCAGCTGCCAGAAGTTGAGCCCGGCGGTGAACAGCGGACCATAGACGCGCGTGGCGAACTGCTGCATCCGCGCATAGAGGGTGTCCATGCCGGAAGCCTTGGGCGCACTCTGGATGATGCCGGCGTTGGGGTTGGCTTCCATCAGCCGCACCAGACTGGTCAGGCATTCACCGCTCATGACGCTGTCGGCGTCCAGCACCACCATGTAGCGGTAGCTGCTGCCCCAGCGACGGCAGAAGTCGTCGATATTGCCGCTCTTGCGCTTCACCCGACGCCGGCGACGGCGATAGAAGATGTGGCCGAAGCCATCCACCGCCCGGCACAGCTCGACCCAAGCTTTCTGTTCGGCGACGCAGGTATCCGGGTCGTTGCTGTCGCTGAGCACGAAGATGTCGAAGTGCTCCAGCTCACCGGTCGCCTTGAGCGACTCGTAGGTCGCCCGCAGGCCAGCGAACACCCGCGGCACGTCCTCGTTGGCGATCGGCATCACCAGCGCCGTGCGCGCCTCGGCCGGAATCGTTTCGGTGCCGGTGCTGCTGGCGGAGATGCTGTAACGATCCTTGCCGCGCAACAGCTGGAAGAAGCCCATCAGCGCCGTCCAGAAGCCTACCGATACCCAGCAGAACAGCAGCGCGAAGAGCAGCAGGATGCTGGTCTGCACCACATACGGCAGGATCTGCCGTGCCGACTCGGCCAGCGGCTGCACATAGACGTCCTGCAGGTCCACCAGGAACCAGCCCTGGTAAGGCAGCACCGCCTTCATCTGCCAGGTAGCGAAGGCAGTCTGGCCCAGCATCAGCAACAGCAGAGCCGAGCGACGCAGGGCCGCCACGCGCCGCCAGCGCGCTTCATCGAGCGGCTGCGGGCTGGGCTCGAACTGCCGGCGAGGCGGCGTGCGACCCAGCATTCGACGCCAGCCACGGCGCAGGATGTTGGTGTGCCAGGGCTCCGGCACCATGCGCGTACGCACGATTGGCGGGGTCGACTGCACGTAGGCGCGCCCCTGATGATCTTCGGCGATCACCCCGGCGCGGTCGAACAGGTCGCCCCAGCCCAGCCGTAGCCGCGCCACCACCGAATCGAGCAGGCGGCGCGAAGAGCCGCGCCCCTCACGCACGTCCTCGGACAGCTCATCGTGTAGCGCAAGCAGGCCGCCCTGCTCCGCCGTCCGCCGATATCTGGCGGGGTCTTCGACGTCCTGCAACGCCAGGCCATCGCAATAGCCTTCAGCCACGCCGTTCATTGCAGCCTGCTCATTCATGGGGAGGAATCTGGTAGGTCCAGGTTTCGGAAAGGGTCTTTTCACCATCGACCAGTGCTGCGCGCATTTCCACCGGTCGCGCAGGGTCGCGCACCTTCAGTCGCAACGTCAGGCGCCAGCCCTTGGTGACGGTGTTGTAGCGCAGATTGTTTTCCACCAGTTCGGCGTTGTCGTCGATGCTGACGCGGGTGGTCACCGGCGCGTCCTCGGCCAGCTGCTCAAGCACCGGACCGACGAAGTCCACGATCAGTGCGGTACTGCCGTCCGGCTGGCGGATCAGGTTGGCCTGCTTGACGTCGCCTGCCGAAACGCGGGTCTGCTGCACCCAGGCCAGCTTCGGGTCGTGCAGGCTGGGTTCGTCCATGGAGAAGTGCAGGCGATACTCCAGATCCAGCGATTGGCCGGGCTCCGGCTGCTTCTCGGGGGACCAGAAGGCGACGATATTGTCATTGGTTTCGTCAGGCGTCGGGATTTCCACCAGCTCTACGTGGCCCTTGCCCCAGTCGCCACGGGTCTCGACCCAGCCGCTCGGGCGCAGCTCATAGCGGTCGTCCAGATCTTCGTAGCGGTTGAAATCGCGAGTGCGCTGCATCAGCCCAAAACCACGCGGGTTTTCCACGCTGAAGGCACTCACCGCCAGACGCTTCGGATTGTTCAGCGGACGCCAGAGCCATTCGCCATTGCCGGCATGGATCGCCAGACCCTCGGAATCATGCAGTTGTGGCCGGAAGTTCAGCGAATCGCTGGGCTGATTGGCGCCGAACAGAAACATGCTGGTCAGCGGCGCAATACCGAGCTTGCCGACCGGCTCGCGGAGATACACCTTGGCCTGCACATCCAGCGTGCTGTCCTTGCCCGGCGTCAGCACCATGCGATAGGCACCGGTGGCGCGCGGCGAGTCGAGCAGCGCGTAGATCACCAGATTGCGCCGATCAGCCTGCGGCCGTTCGACCCAGAACTCACGAAAGCGCGGGAACTCCTCGCCCACCGGCAGTGCCGTATCGATCGCCAGCCCACGCGCGGACAGCCCGTACCACTGGCCCTTGCCGATGATGCGGAAGTAGCTGGCGCCGAGCAGGGTCATCACCTCGTCCTGCTTGTCCTTCTTGTTCAGCGGATAGAGCACCTTGAAGCCGGCGAAACCGAGCCCTTCCAGGGCGGCAGGATCGATCTCGACGCCATCGAACTGGAACATTGCCGGGTCGTAGCGGATCTCGCGAACGTCCGTGGCGGTGATTTCGTTGATCCGCACCGGCGTGTCGAAATGCATGCCCTGGTGATAGAACTGCAGATGGAATGGCGTCTCGGCATCCTTCCAGTAGGCATGCTCGGGGTTGAAGCGCAGCCGCTGGTAATCGGCGAATGCCATCTTGCGCAGCTCAGCGGGCAGGTTGCTGACCGGCTCTTCGTAACCGCTGGCAGCCAGCGCCTGTGCCCGTTCGGCTACATCATCGAGCCCGAATGCCAGCGCGTTGCCGGCCAGCAGCATGCACAATCCGCCGGCCAGCCCCGCCAGCATGCGGGCCGACTGCGATCCCGTCTTCCACTGAAAAATGCGTAACACACCGCCTCCGAATTACAGGTTTGTGCAGAGTCCGCTCTGCTTCGCTGTGGTTTGGCTGCATACAGCCTAGCCGGTCACACCGTTGCGCCAACAAACGCACCGGCAGGCACGCTGCATACAGGATATTTCTTACAACAATTCAAAACGCTCGCTGAGCACCGACTGTGAATCGAGCCCCAGCTGGACTTCGAACTCGCCTGGCTCTGCCACATGGTCGAGTCGCGCGTCATAGAACTTCAGATCCTCCTCGCCGAGCACGAAGCGCACCGGCTGCGTCTCACCAGGCTCCAGCATGAGCTTCCGGAAGCCCTTGAGTTCCTTGACCGGGCGAACGCTGGAGCCGACCAGATCCTGCAGATAAAGCTGCACCACCGTTGCGCCGGCTCGCGCGCCTGTGTTCTTCACCGTTACGCTGACCTCCAGCTTCTGCCCCCGGTTCAGCGTGCGGCGTGAAAGCTGCGGTTTTGACAGCTCGAAATCGGTGTAGCTCAGGCCATAACCGAAGGGGTAAAGCGCACCGTTGGGCTCCTCGAAATACTGCGAGGTGTAGTTGCCTGGGCGCCCTTCGACATAGGGACGGCCCAACCGCGGGTGGTTGTAATAGGTCGGGATCTGGCCGACCGAGCGTGGGAAGGAGATCGGCAGCTTGCCGGACGGGTTGTGCGCGCCGAACAGCACATCGGCGATGGCATGGCCGCCCTCGGTGCCGGCGAACCAGGTTTCCAACACCGCATCGGCGTGCTCCTTGACCCAGCCAAGCTGCAACGGCCGCCCGTTCATCAGCACCACCACCAACGGTTTGCCGGTGGCGACCAGTGCTTCGAGCAACGCCTGCTGGCTGGCTGGCAGCGCAAGGCTGGTGCGGCTGGACGATTCGTGGGACATGCCTCGCGCTTCGCCCACTGCGGCAACGATGACATCGGCCTCGCGCGCGGCGCGTACCGCCTCGTCGATCATCGCCTGCGGCGTGCGCGGGTCCAGCGAGACTTCCGGGCGGTCCCAGTTGAGGAAGTTCAGGTACTTGATCATGCCGACATCGTCGGTGACGTTCGCTCCGCGGGCATGGATGATCTGGCCACCCTTGCCGACAGCGGCTTCCAGCCCCTGGCGCAGGGTCACCGTCTGCGCCGCGACCCCGGCGGCCGACCAGCTGCCGAGCATGTCGACGTGGGAATCGGCCAGCGGCCCGACCAGCGCAATGGTCGCGTTCTTGCGCAATGGCAGCGTCTGCTCGCGGTTCTCCAGCAGGACCAGCGAATCGCGCGCCACTCGCCTCGCCGCCTGGCGATGCAGGCGGCTTTCGGCATTGACCTCGACCGGGTCGTCCGCTTCCTGGCCGATGCGGCGATAGGGATCATGGAACAGCCCGAGGTCGTACTTGGCGCCGAGCACCCGGCCCACGGCCTGGTCGATCAGCTCGATCGGCACCTCGCCGCGCTCGACCAGCCCCGGCAGTTCCTGCAAGTAAAGCGAGTCGTGCATGCTCAGGTCGATGCCCGCCTCGATCGCCAGGCGCGCGGCCTCGCGACCATCGCGAGCCACACCGTGGCGCAGCAGTTCGTCGATTGCGCCGTGATCGCTGATGCTCAGCCCGCGGAAGCCCCAGTCATCCCGCAGTAGATCACGCAACAGCCAGCGGTTGGCACTGGCCGGCATGCCGTTGACGGTATTCAGCGCCACCATCACGCCGCCAGCGCCGGCGTCCACCGCCGCACGGTATGGCGGCAGATAATCCTGATGCATGCGCTGCGGGCTCATATCGACCACGTTGTAGTCGCGGCCGCCTTCCACAGCGCCATACAGGGCGAAGTGCTTGACGCTGGCCATCACGCTGTCTGCAGCGGAGAGACGCTCGCCCTGATAGGCGCGCACCAGCGTGCCGGCAATCTGCGAGACCAGGTAGGGATCTTCGCCGAAGCCTTCCGAGGTCCGCCCCCAGCGTGGATCACGGGTGATGTCGACCATCGGCGCAAAGGTCAGGTCCAGGCCATCGGCGCTGGCTTCGATGGCCGATACGCGACCGCTCAGGGCAATCGCCTCGAGGTCCCAGCTGGACGCCAGGGCCAGGCTGATCGGGAAGATGGTGCGGTGGCCGTGAATGACGTCATAGGCGAAGAAGATCGGGATGCCCAGACGACTGCGCAGCGCGGCATCCTGCATCGGGCGGTTATCGGCGCGGGTGACGGAATTGAAGGTGGCGCCGATACGTCCGGCGGAGATTTCCTCGGCGATTCGTTCGCGCGGCATGTCGCCACCGATGCTGATCAGGCGCAGCTGGCCGATCTTCTCCGCCAGGGTCATACGTTCGAGCAGGGCTTCGATCAGCGCCTGGCGGTCGTCCAGCGGCAATGCCGGCGGCGCCGCAAAGGCGAACGGGCTCATCGCACCGGCAAGCAGGACAAACGGCAGCAGCCTTTTCATCATCACGTTTCGCAATCTCATAGGTTGGACCGATCAGCCACACACAGGCACACCCATCACGCCGGCCTCGGGCCGCCCGCAATGCATGAAAAATAGTTGTTTAAAGTTCGATGGTGCCGTCGAGAAAGAGCACGGCCTGCCCGGCCACCATCACACGATCCGCCTCGACCCGACAGTGCAGGATGCCGGTACGCGCCGAGGCCTGCAGAGCCACCAGTTCATTGCGCCCCAGCTGCCCTGCCCAGTACGGCGCGAGTCCGGCGTGAATGGAACCGGTCACCGGATCTTCGGCGCCACCATTGGCTGGCCAGAAGTAGCGCGAGACGAAATCCTGTTCGCGCCCTGGTGCGGTCACCACTACATCCAGCGGCGCCAGGGTGCGCAGCGCATCGAGGTCAGGCGTCAACATGCGCACCTGCTGTTCGTCGCGGTAGACGGCGAACCAGGCCTGCTGGTTGCGCAGCACTGCGTCTGGCTCGCATCCAAGCCCCTGCAACAATGCCGCTGGCGGTTCGGCAACCGGATCTGGCGCGCGGTTGGGGAAGCTCATTTCCAGCAGACCGTCAGCCCGCCGCTGCACGCTCAGATCGCCCACGGCCGCAGCGCGGAAAACCAGCGGCGCCTGTGCCAGGTCCTGCTCCAGCAGCACGAAGGCGCTGGCGAGGGTGGCGTGCCCGCAGAAATCGATCTCGGTAAGCGGCGAAAACCAGCGGATGTGAAACGCCCCGTCCGCTTCACGGACGAAGAAGGCGGTTTCGGAAAGGTTGTTTTCGGCGGCGATGGCTTGCATCAACTCGTCCGACAGCCAGGCTTGCAGGGGGATCACCGCCGCGGGATTGCCCCGGAAACGTTCAGCGGTGAAAGCATCGACCTGGAACATCCGCAATTTCATGGTTTGCACCCTGTGCACGGTCAAGCGACCGCCGCCTACTTTAACGGGTCGGACCGGGCGCTAGCCAGTGCCACGTGAGGGCTGAAGCGCCCGTATTTCGCGCGCTTGGTCAGCAACACCGATGGCAGCGACTCAACCCAGGGCGAAAGGCAGCAGCAATGCGATCAGAATGCCCAGCAGGCTCATCCCCAGTGCCGCGAAAGCGCCGCATTCGTCGCCCTCCTCCAACGCCCGTGCCGTACCGATGGCGTGCGCATTAATGCCATAACTCAGACCCCGTGCAGCGGGATGATCGACACCGGCCCAGCGCAGCAACAGCGGCCCCAGCGCCGTGCCGATAACGCCAGTAAGCATGACGAATACCGCCGCCAGCGACGCCAGGCCGCCGAGCTGCTCGGCCACCAGCATGGCAATCGGCATGGTCGCCGACTTCGGCGCCAGGCTCATCAGCACCGGCATCTGTGCGCCCAGCGCCCAGGCGATCGCCAACGTCAGCACCACGCTGAGCATGCCGCCGACGGCCAGGGTGATGACAATCGGCCAGAACAATTGCTGAATCCGCTTGAGGTGACGATGCAGCGGCACCGCCAGCGCCACGGTCGCCGGGCCGAGGAGCATGGCGACCAGCGTGGCGCCCTCGCGGTAGCGGGCATAGTCCAGGTCCACCAGGGTCAGCGTGCCGACCACCAGCAGCATGCCGACCATCACCGGCTGCAGCACCAGCCAGCCGCTGCGCCGATAGAGCATCAGCGCCAGCTGGAAGGCGATCAGGGTCAGCGCCACGGAGAACAGCGGGTGCACCACGACGGCCGCCCAGGCCGTGGACCAGTCAAGCACGGTCATGCCTGGTTCTCCGATTTGCGATCGAGCCGGCGAATCAGCCGCTGCATCAGCCAGCCGCAGAACGGCACGGTGATCAGCAGGGACAGCACCAGCCCGGCGGCGATGGCCGGAAGATCATCCAGTAGCGCGGAGCCACTGGTCATGATTCCGGCTGCGGGCACGATCAGCAGCAGCGGCAGATACTGCAGCAGCAGCGCCGCGGTTTTCTCCAGCGACTCGGGAATGCTGCGGCGCAGCAGCAACAAGCCGAACAGCAACAGCATGCCGATGATCGGCCCCGGCAATGCCGGCAGCAGCACCAGATTGATCAGATTGCCGAGCAGTTGCAGCAGTACCAGCCAGGTCAGGCCCTTGAGAATCATCGACGGTGCTCCATCGGCGGCAGGTCAGACATCATGACGCTAGCTCCTCATTGCTTGGCAAAAGGTCTCGACTATGACTGCCCGGGCCGCGACAGAACAGGTGCAGATAGGCCCAAAAAAAGCGGATCAGCTGATTGCGATACGACCCACTGACACAGGTCAAGCCGTGGCGGCACAAGGCCTGAAGACGCACACAGGGGATTCATCTGATCCGTATTTCCTCGGTCCATCTGAGTCTGTTATGCGCTCCCCTTCGCACGGATCATCGCCTCGCCTGAAAAGCCTATGGGGCGAAGCCTAATGACCGACCGCATACCCGCGCAGATCATCGATACCGTTGATCCCAGCCGACCGATCCGCCTGACACCCGCGCAAAGCGGCGGGCCCATTCATACACGCAGTTTCAGCGGCCGCTTCCGAAACCTGCGCCTGTTGGGCGGCGCCCTGCTGATGCTGCTCTACTTCGGCACCGTCTGGCTGAACTGGAACGGCCGCCAGGCGGTGCTCTGGGATCTGGACCGGCAACAGTTCCATATCTTCGGCGCCACCTTCTGGCCGCAGGATTTCATCCTGCTTTCGGCGATTCTGATCATCGCTGCGTTCGGCCTGTTCTTCATCACCGTGCTGGCCGGGCGCATCTGGTGCGGCTACGCCTGCCCGCAGAGCACCTGGACCTGGATGTTCATGTGGGTGGAAAAGCTAACCGAGGGTGATCGCCTGCAGCGCATCAAGCTCGACGCCGCTCCCTGGTCGCCTGCCAAGCTGCTGCGCCGTGCCGCCAAGCACACGCTGTGGCTGGCGATCAGCCTGGCCACGGCCCTGGCTTTCGTCGGCTACTTCACGCCGGTGCGCGAGCTGGTGGCCGACCTCGGCCGTTTCGACGCCGGTGCCACCACTACCTTCTGGCTGCTGTTCTTCACCGCCGCGACCTACATCAATGCCGGCTGGCTGCGCGAGCAGGTGTGCCTGCATATGTGTCCCTACTCGCGCTTCCAGAGCGTGATGTTCGATGCCGACACCCTGCTGGTTTCCTACGTTACCGCCCGTGGCGAGAACCGCGGTGCGCGGCGCAAGGGCGCCGATCCGCGGGCACAGGGCCTTGGCGATTGCGTCGACTGCACGCTGTGCGTGCAGGTCTGCCCCACCGGCATCGACATTCGCGACGGCCTGCAGCTGGATTGCATCAGCTGCGGCGCCTGCATCGATGTCTGCGACAGCGTCATGGATCGGATGGGTTACGCCCGCGGCCTGCTGCGCTACAGCTCCGAACGCGCGCTCAAAGGCGGCGCCACCCGCCTCTTGCGTCCGCGCCTGATCGGTTATGCCGTGGCGATGACGGCGATGATCGCCGCCTTCATCTGGGCACTAGACGCGCGGCCGCAGCTGCAGCTGGACGTCATCCGCGATCGCACGCTGTACCGCGAGAACATGCAGGGCCAGATCGAGAACATGTATCGCCTCAAGCTGATCAACAAGACGCAGCAGCCGCGCCGCTATGCGCTCGGGCTTGAGGGTGGGCCGTTCGCGCTGCAGGGACCGCGCGAGATCGTCCTGGCCCCGGGCGAGATCGCCGATCTGCCGGTCAGCGTCGCGCTGCTCGACAACGCCCGGGACTTCAGCCGCGAGCTGCGCTTCGAGGTCAGCGACATCGCCGAGCCGAGCAGTCGGGTGAGCACACCGAGCACCTTCGTCGCCCCCATCGCGGCGCTGCGCCAGTAAACTGGCCATGCCCAACCGCCTCGGCCCGGACACGATGAAGCGCTACGAGAAATTCGCCGACGAGATTGCCGAACTGATCCGCAGCGGCGTGCTCGCGCCGGGAGAAAAGGTGCCCTCGGTGCGCCACGCCAGCCGCACCTACGGCGTCAGTCCGTCCACCGTGTTCCAGGCGTACTACCTATTGGAAGACCGCGGGCTGATCCAGGCGCGGGCGCGTTCGGGCTATTTCGTCCGCGAACATGCCAAGCGCCCGTTGCACGAACCGGACATCAGCAGCCGCCCGGCAGAGACTACCGACGTCGGCGTCAGCGAGCTGGTGTTCTCGGTGCTCGCCTCGCTGCGCGACCCGGCCACGGTGCCCTTCGGTTCGGCCTTCCCCAGCCCCGAGCTGTTTCCCCTGCAGCGCCTGGCGCGCTCGATGGCGCAGAGCGTGCGCGACATGCCGGCACGCGAAGTGATCGCCGAGATGACCGCGGGGAACCCTGATTTGCGCCGACAGATCGCCCTGCGCTACATGGTCAGCGGCGTGATGCTGCCGATGGACGAACTGGTGATCACCACCGGTGCGATGGAGGCACTCAATCTGTGCCTGCAGGTGGTGACCGAACCGGGCGATCTGGTAGCGATCGAGGCGCCAGCGTTCTATGCCACGCTGCAGGTGCTGGAACGGCTCAAGCTCAAGGCGGTGGAGATCCCGGTGCACCCGCGCGAAGGCATCGACCTGGACATCCTCGCCGATCGCCTCGCGCACCTGCCGATCAAGGCCTGCTGGTTCATGAGCAGTCTGCAGAACCCGCTGGGTGCGAGCATGGGCGAGGCGAAGAAGCAGCAGCTCTATGAGCTGTTGCAGCGCCATCAGGTGCCGCTGATCGAGGATGATGTCTACGCCGAGCTGTACTTCACCCGCGAGCCGCCCAAGCCGGTGAAAAGCCATGATCGCGAAGGTCTGGTGATGCACTGCGGCTCGTTCTCCAAGAGCCTGGCGCCCGGCTACCGGGTCGGCTGGGTCGCCGGCGGTCGCTATGCCGAACAGATCGCCCGGCTCAAGCTGATGACCACCATCTCGCCATCCGTGCCGGCCCAGGCCGCCATCGCTGACTATCTGCAGCATGGCGGCTACGACCGTCACCTGCGCAAGCTACGTCACGCATTGGAGATGCAACAGGGCGCAATGCTCGCCTCCGCCGCCCGCCATTTCCCAGCCAGCACACGGGTCACGCGGCCCAGCGGTGGGTATTTTCTCTGGTTCGAATTCCCTGAGCAGGTGGATTCGCTGCAGCTGCTGCAACTGGCGCTGGCCCAGGGCATCAGCCTGGCGCCAGGGCCGATCTTTTCGGCGACCCAGCGCTTTCGCAACTGCGCGCGGCTGAATCACGGCCACCCATGGGACACGCGCAGCGAGCAGGCGATGGAGTTGCTGGGCAGGATGCTGAAGTCGTTCTGACGAAAGCCCGATATCAGTCGCAGTCCACCGATTGCTGGCCGCCGCGGGCCTTCATCAGGTACATGCGATCGTCGGCCTGCTTGAGCAGCTGCGTCTCAGCCTCGCCGTCCTCCGGGTACAACGCGATGCCGATGCTCATGCCAATCTCCAGGCTGTGCCCGGTGATGCTCAGTGGCTGCTCAAAGGCGCTACGCACCTTCTCGACCACGCGCTGGGCATCCTCCGGTTCGGCGATGCTTTCCAGCAGTACGACGAACTCGTCGCCACCCAGACGCGCTACGGTATCGGTGTCGCGCACGCAGGCGGTCAGGCGATCGGCAACGGCACGCAGCAGCTGATCACCACCGCCGTGGCCGTAGGTATCGTTGACCTGCTTGAAACGGTCCAGGTCCACATAGAGCAAGGCGATACGCCCGCCGTTGCGCCGCACGCGCGCAAGTGCCGTGCTCAGGCGGTCACGGAAGCACGCGCGATTTGGCAGCCCGGTGAGTTCGTCGTACTGCGCCATACGATGCAGCCTCGCATACAGCTGCTGGCGTTCAATGGCCGTGACCACCTGGGTCGAGACGAACTGCAACAGCTCCTGATCCTTTTCGGTGTAGGGCACCGCTGTGCTCTTGAGCAACAGCACGCCGATCACGCCCTCGCTCGAGTTGAGCGGCACACCCAGCCACCAGGCACGGATATCCCCGTCACCGAGCGGGAGCGCCAGAGCACGCATCGAGTCAGCATTGAAGCGCAACGGCTGTGCGCCATGCAGAACGGAAAAGCACAGAGACGCCGCGGGCTCCGCTGGCAGACCGGTCGAATCGAGCGCCAGCGCCTGGTAGGGATAAGTCAGCTCGCCGCTGGCAGCATTGCGGATGGCGACGATGAAATCGTCCACCGGCAGCAGACGGGCAATGGTCAGATGAATCTGCTGATAGAGAGCGGCGAGATCCTTGGCTCCGTGCGCAGCTTCGGAAATCGAATAGAGCGCCGCCTGCATGGCTTCGGACTGCTTGCGCTGGGTAATGTCGCGCGCCACGCCGATACGCAGCTTGTTGTCTGTTGACCAGCAGGCAGACCACATGATGTGCGCCACGCTGCCGTCCTTGCGCACATAACGATTTTCGAAGTGCAGCAGCGGCTGGCTGGCCATGACTTCGTGAGCGGCGGCCACGGTGCGGGCACGGTCTTCGGGATAGACCATTTCGAGCATCCGCCTGCCCACCATTTCCTCCGGCGTATAACCGAAGATGCGCTCACAGGCGGCATTTACGTAGACGATGTTGCCCTGCGCATCGACAACGCAAATGGCATCCAGCAACAGATCGATGACACTCGCCAGGGGCGCGCAGCTATCCGTCTTCACAGCGGCAGACCTACTTCGGCCATAGGGCACGGGCCGGACAATCGAGGCCGGCGCTTGCGCGCGGTGCGATCTGTCCAGCCCTTGCGTCCTAGCATCGCCTATATCCGATCCTGCCGCGCGGTATTTTTTTATCCTCCTTTGTCGGCTCACTGCACCCAGCGTGGGTAATAGCCGAGCGCGGTCTGTGTGCCGGCATCCTGCAACGTTGCGACGCCTTCCGGCACGCCATCCGCGCTGTGCTCCGGGCGGTCGCCGCGGAAGAAGAAGCGACGCCCATCGTCGAGAGTCAGATAAAGGCCGACGGCCCCATGGCCGGAGAGCGGAACCAGGACCAGCTTCCCATCCCCATAGAGGTCCAGGCTTCGTGCATGCCCCAGATACGGCCGGGAGCGGAAGTCCAGCGACTGCCAGCGCACCGGATGGCGAAACTGGCTGGCAAGCACAGCCGGCGCTGTCGCCGCTTCCAGGTAGTCAAGCGTCTCCGAACTGGCCAGTACTGGCACCTCGGGATAATCGGCCAGGCCCGAGGCGTGCTCCCAGCGCACGCAACCCAGCACGATGCGATCGACCGTCAGCCGATCCTTTTCCAGCTGATCGCGCACCGGTTGTACAGTCCCGTAACGCTTGGTCCGCCACGGCAACTCGGCATTCCACTGTGTCTCGATCTGCCGTCCCAGGCCGGTACCGAACAGCAACCGATGGCCGCGATGCTCGATAAGCACCGCGATGTGCTGAGTTGGGGGCACCTCTTGCCAACCGCCCCGGCGCAGCAGGAAATCGCCACTTTCGCTCTGTGCTGTCTTCACCAGGCTGAAACGCAGCCCCTCTGCTGCCTGCGTGTCATCGGCAGAGCCGGACAGCGGCAGCAACAGAGCGACAGCCAACAACAGCCACACTCCGCTCCGCTTGCCCGGCGACCAGCGACCATTGGCCAGCGTTCTGTTCTGTGCGGTCATCACGGCTACAGCCCCGAAATGCCGGTACAGCCCAGCAACGCGCGAATGAGCCTGGATCGGTAGTGCAGCGCCGGGATAGGACGCCCGCTCATGGCGCTTCATGGTATCTGCCCTCACTGGTGGGTGTGACTGGATAATAGACAGACCTGTCTGTATACTTCAAGCACCAATGAGAAAATGGTCAGCTGGAGCGAACGGCTAGCGCTCCCGCATAATGTCGAACCACAGGAGGTATCCATGGCATCGAACAAGCGCGACCAGTTGCTCAACACCGCAGAGGATCTGTTCTATCGCGAGGGTTATCACGCCACGGGTATCGACCGCATCCTGGCCGAATCCGGCGTGGCCAAGATGACCCTGTACAAGCACTTCAAGTCCAAGGACGAGCTGATCCTCGCCGTGCTCGAGGCGCGTCACGAGCTGATGCTGACGCGCCTGCGCGAGCGGGCCAGCAAGATGCCGCCACGCGAAGCGCTACTGCGCGTGTTCGATGGCCTGCACGGGATGATCCATGGTGGCGAGCAGTTCTGCGGCTGCCTGTTCATCAACGCAGCGGCCGAGTATCAGGACCGTGAGCATCCCATCCATCAGCGCTCGGCGGCTTACAAGGCCGAGCTGCAGGCCTACTTGCGCGAACTGCTGGATCGCATGAGTGCACCTAACGCGACGCAGCTGGCGCGGCAGCTGCAGTACCTGCTCGAAGGGGCGTTGAGCATGGCGCATATCGAAGGGCCAGGCGAGCAGGCGCTGGACGCCAAGGCCGCCGCCGAATGCCTGCTGAACGCCGCAGGCATCTGAGCGCGCCGTTCAGACGCGCCTGATAAGCACCGTCAGCGGGCGCTCGCCTCATCTTCGCGAACGCGGAACCAGGCCGCGTACAGCGCCGGCAGGAACAGCAGCGTCAGCGCCGTGGCGACGATCAGGCCACCCATGATCGCCACCGCCATCGGACCGAAGAAGATGCTGCGCGACAGCGGAATCATCGCCAGTACCGACGCCAGCGCGGTGAGCACGATGGGCCGGAAGCGCCGCACGGTGGCCTCGACGATGGCGCTGAAACGCGCCTGACCTGCACCGATGTCCTGCTCGATCTGGTCTACCAGAATCACCGAGTTGCGCATGATCATCCCCGACAAGGCGATGGTGCCAAGCATGGCGACGAAGCCGAACGGCTGGCCGAACAACAGCAGGAACAGCGCCACACCGATGATCCCCAGCGGTGCAGTGAGAAACACCATGGCCGAGCGCGAGAAGCTCTTGAGCTGCGCCATCAGCAAGGTCAGCACGACGATGACGAACAGCGGCATACCGGCATTAACCGAACGCTGACCGCGCTCGGAATCCTCGACAGTGCCGCCCACCTCGAGCAGATAGCCGCCGGGCAGCTGAGCACGGATTTCCGCCAGCGTCGGCTCGATCTCCCGCACCAGCGCGGCTGGCTGCTGCTCTCCGTAAACGTCGGCGCGCACGGTAACCGTCGGCAGACGGTTGCGATGCCAGATCACGCCCTCCTCGAAGCCGTATTCGAGCGTCGCCACCTGCGACAGCGGCACGCTGCGCCCGCTCTCGGTGGGAATGGCCAGGCTCGGCAGCATCGACAGCTCAAGCCGCTCACGCTCGGTGCCGCGCAAGAGGATCTCAATCAGTTCATTGTCTTCGCGGAACTGGCTGACGCTGCTGCCGGTGAAGGTGCGTCGCAGGAAGCCGGACAGCTCGGCGGTGGTCACGCCCAGCGCGCGGGCGCGATCCTGATCGACGTTGAGCCGAACCATCTTGCTCGGCTCCTGCCAGTCCAGATGAACGTTGGCCACGTGCGGGTTCTCATTGACCTTGGCAGCGACCTGGCGAGCCAGCCCACGCACCACGTCGATGTGCTCGCCGGTAACGCGGAACTGCACCGGATAGCCCACCGGCGGGCCGTTCTCCAGTCGTGTCACGCGGCCGCGCAGGCTGGGGAAATCCTCGCGCATGCGCTCGATCAGCCAGCTGCGCAGGGCTTCACGGGATTCGATGCTTTCCGCCAGCACGACGAACTGGGCGAAGCTGGTCGCCGGCAGCTGCTGGTCCAGCGGCAGGTAGAAACGCGGCGAGCCGGTGCCGACGTAGGCCACGTAGTTGTCGATGCCGGCCCGCTCCTTGAGCAGCTCCTCAAGGCGCCGAACCTCGGCCTCGGTGGCCTTGAGCGAAGCGCCTTCAGCCAGTTTGAGATCGACCATCAGCTCCAAACGGCCGGACGCCGGGAAGAACTGTTGCGGCACCAGACGGAACAGCACCACCGCGGCGGCGAAAATCGCCAGGGTGAGCAGGATGACAGTCTTGCGCCGGCGCACGCAGAAGGTCACCACGCGACGCACGCGCTGGTAGAACGGCGTGGCATAGGGATCGTGACCTTCGCTGCTCGTGCCGTGCTTGTGTGCGGATTTCTTGGCCAGGTCGGGCAGCAGCTTCTCGCCGATCAACGGCACGAACATCACCGCGGCGATCCAGGACGCGATCAGCGAGATGGCCACCACCTGGAAGATCGAACGGGTGTATTCACCGGTACTGGAGTTCGCGGTGGCGATGGGCAGAAAGCCGGCGGCGGTAATCAGTGTGCCGGTCAGCATCGGGAACGCCGTACTGGTCCAGGCGAAGCTGGCGGCCTTGAGGCGGTCGTAGCCCTGTTCCATCTTGATCGCCATCATCTCCACCGCAATGATCGCGTCGTCCACCATCAGCCCGAGGGCCAGTACCAGGGCACCGAGGGAGATCTTGTGCAGGCCGATGTCCAGATAGCTCATGGCGGCAAAGGTCATCGCCAGCACCAGCGGAATCGATAGCGCCACCACCAGACCGGTGCGCACGCCGAGCGAGAAGAAGCTCACCAGCAGCACGATCACCAGCGCTTCGATCAGCACCTTGACGAACTCACCGACGCCGGTCTTCACCGCAGCCGGCTGATCCGACACCTTGCGCAGCTGCATCCCCGCCGGCAACTCCTGCTGCAGGCGCGCGAACTCCTGCTCCAGTGCCTGGCCCAGTACCAGGATGTCGCCACCGCTTTTCATCGATACCGCCAGCCCCAGCGCCGGCTCACCCATGAAGCGCATACGCGGCGCGGGCGGGTCGTTGAAGCCGCGATGTACCTCGGCAACATCGCCGATACGGAAGGTGCGGCCGGCCACGCGGATGGGGAAATCGCGAATCTGCTTGACCGTCTCGAAGCTGCCGGTGACGCGCAACTGCACCCGATCGCTGATGGTCTCGACGAAACCGGCGGCAGTCACCGCGTTCTGCGCCTCCAGCGCCTGACGCACGGCCTCCAGCGGAACGCCGAGCGTGGCCAGTTTGACGTTGGACAGCTCGATCCAGATCTTCTCGTCCTGCAGGCCGATCAGCTCGACCTTGCCGACGCTTTTCACTCGCTGCAGCTGCAACTGGATGCGATCGGCGTAGTCCTTGAGGATCGCGTAGTCGAAACCGCTGCCGGTCAGGGCGTAGATGTTGCCGAAGGTGGTGCCGAACTCGTCGTTGAAGAACGGTCCGCGCACTCCCGGTGGAAAGGTGTGCTGGATGTCGCCGATCTTCTTGCGAATCTGGTACCAGAGGTCAGGGATGTCCTTCGAGCGCATCGAGTCGCGCGCCATGAACGTCACGTTGGATTCGCCCGGCCTGGAGAACGAGACGATGCGCTCGTACTCGCCGGTTTCCATCAGTTTCTTCTCGATGCGCTCAGTGACCTGGCGCGACATTTCCTCGGCGGTAGCGCCCGGCCACTGGGTCTGGATGACCATCGCCTTGAAGGTGAATGGCGGGTCCTCGCTCTGGCCGAGCTTGCTGTAGGACAGCGCTCCGACGATCGCCAGCAGCAGCATCAGGTAAACGACGATCTGCCGGTTCTGCAGCGCCCATGCGGAAAGATTGAAGCGCATCGCGATTACTCCTGGGCGGCCAGCTCGACGGGGCGATTGTGGCGATCCACCGGGCGAACCGACTGGTTATCGCTGAGCATCTGCACCCCGGCCAGGACGATCCAGTCGTCGGCCTCCAGCCCCTCGAGTACCGGCACCAGTTGCTCACCGAACGGCCCGGTCCGCACTTCCACCCGCTCCACAGTAGAATCGGCCTTCAGCCGCCAGACATGCGCCCTGCCCTGCTCGGCACTCAGCGCCGAGAGCGGCACCGCCAGCGCCACCTCGCCAGCACGGCGAATGCTCACCAGCGCGCTCTGCCCAAGCTCCGCTGGCACCTCCTGCTCGCTGAAGGCGACGCGGGCGGAATAGGTCCGCGACTGCGCATCGGCCGCCGGAGAGAGCTCGCGAATTTTGCCGAGATAGTGGCGCCCCGGCTGCGACCAGAGTTCGACCTCGACATCCTGGCCAACCCGGTAGCGCTCCAGCGACTGCTCCGGCAGATCGATGGCGACTTCGCGCTCGCCATCGGCGGCGAGCACGAAGGCGGTCTGTCCAGCGGCGACCACCTGACCGACCTCGATGCGGCGCTGCGCGATCAAACCATCACTGGTGGCGCGCAGCACGGCGTAGTCGACCTGGTTGCTGGCCACATCGAACTCGGCCCGTGCCTGCTGCAAACGGGCAGCCGCGGCGCGATAGGCGTTGTCGGCATTGTCGAACTGCGACTGGCTGACCAGCTGGCGACCAAGCAACGCCTTGTAGCGGTCATGTTCCGCCTTGGCAACGCGCAGATTGGCTTCCGCTGCCGCCACCTGCGCACGCATGCCATCCAGCTGCAGCCGCACGTCCTGCGGATCGAGCCGCGCCAGAGGTTGATCCTTGCGTACGCGGTCACCCGCCTCTACCAGCCGCTCGACGACCTTGCCACCGATGCGGAAGGCCAGCTCAGGCTCATAGCGCGCGTGCACCTCACCGGGATAGCTTTCGCGCGCTTCGCTGGCAGGCTGCGGCTGCACCACCATGACCGGACGAGGCAGCTGCTGCGGCGGTTCGCCGTTGCCGCAGGCGACCAGGGCAAGGGCACAACCGAACATGGAGGCAAGGGACAAGGCATGTCGGAACACGATGAAGTCTCTCTGTCGCGAAGCGGATTGGAATACTTATACTGCGCGGTATAGTAAAAATACCGTACCAGCCAGTCCACTATTAAAACGTTCATGACAGAAAACCACTCCGTATCACCCGGCCCAGGTCGCCCGAAGGACCCAGCCAAGCGCGAGGCAATCCTCGGTGCCGCGCAAGTGCTGTTTCTTGGCAACGGCTACGAAGGCAGCAGCATGGAGGCCATCGCCGCTGAAGCCGGCGTTTCCAAGCTCACGCTTTACAGCCACTTCAAGGACAAGGAAGCGTTATTCAGCGCAGCCGTGAAGACCACCTGCGAAACGCGCCTGCCGAGGCGGCTGTTTCAGGTGGAGGCGGATTGCGACATCGAGACGGTGCTGCTGGCGATCGGCGGCGCCTTCAATGAGCTGGTCAACAGCCCCGAGTCCATCGGCCTGCATCGGGTGATGGTGGCGATGGCGACGCACAATCCGGGACTGGTGAAGATGTTCTTCGATGCCGGCCCGCAGCAGCTGCTGTGCGATCTGCAACAGCTGTTCACCACGGCCAACACGCTGGGCCTGCTGGAAGTCGACGATCCGCTGCGGGCCGCTGAGCATTTCTGCTCGCTGATCAAGGGTGCCCAGCACTTCCGCCTGCTGGTCGGTTATGCCGAGGCGCCAACCGATGAGGAAGGCAGCCTGCACGTACGGGATGCGGTGAGCGTATTTCTGCGCGCCTATCGCCGCTGACCTGACCAAACGGGAGGTTGCAGGCTGGTGAATTCAGCCCTGCAGCTTCTTTTTCGGATAGATGTCGTAGCGGCTGGATTTGCCTTCCAGGCTGTAGCCGGGCTTGCTGCCTTCGATTGCCGGCGCCTTGCGCGGGCGCTTGACCACCACCCGATGGCTGGCCAGTTCCAGCGCGGCGGCGAGCAGCGCGGGGGCATCCATATCGTCGCCCACGAAGGGCCGAAACAGGCGCATCTCCTTCTTCACCAGCGCGCTCTTGTCACGGTGTGGGAACATCGGGTCGAGGTAGATGACCTGCGGCGGCTCGACCTGCCACTGGCTCATCAACTCGATGGCATTGCCTTTGAGCAGCGTCATCCGCGCGGCGATCGCGCCGACCTCGGAGTCCGCTGCCGCGCGACTCAGGCCATCCTCCAGCAGCGCGGCGATCAGCGGCTGGCGTTCGATCAGGCTAACCTCGCAGCCCAGCGTCGCCAGCACGAACGCATCGCGCCCCAGCCCTGCGGTGGCATCCAGCACCCGTGGCCGGACGCCGGGCTGGATACCCACGGCCTTGGCGATCATCTGACCGCTGCCACCGCCGAACTGACGTCGATGCGCGGCAGCACCCTCGACGAAGTCCACACGCACCGGCCCCGGAGCCTGTGCCTCAAGCAGCTGCAACTGCAGACCGGCCTCACCTACCTGCAGCGCAAATTCGGCCCCTTCCAGCTCCTGCGGTAACCCCAGGCGCAGCGCCCAATCATGGGCTGCGGCAGCAAATTGCGCAGCGAGCGGCTCGACCCGAACCAGAGGATTGCTTGCAGACATGGGGCACCAGCAACGATGAAAACGGCGCATTGTGCCAGAGCATTCCCGGCAGCGCCCGAATGGTCAGCGGCACATGCCGAAACCGCCCATGTCGACATGAAAGTGGTCGTGATGGGCCGCGTTGTACTCCGGCCCGAGCGTGACGTTGAACGCATCGCAGGCTGCGTCACGGACCAGACGCAGAAAGCGCGCCTTGTCGCCGTCGCCCTGCCAGTCACGCGCCACGGTGATACGGGTGCCGTTTTTCAAGTGAAAGCCGGCCAGATCCAGTGCGTTGGCGCTGGCGTGCTGGCTGCGCCTATTACTGCGGGCAATGTTGCGGCAGGCGAAGCTGCCGAAATGATCGATGCGCACCACGGGCTGGCCGAACACCGCCTGCGCGGCCGGTTGCAGACCGTGCAGCTCGAACATCGCATAAGCCGCCGCCAGCGGGCAGGTGGCGAGAAAAGGTCCGTTGAAGCGCACGTCCGAACCCTGGACCCGCACGCTGTTCTCCACCGGACAGCCGGGCTCCGGGGTGCTGTCCGGCACGACGCCATAGCGCAGCGGCGCCGTAGCGAGCGCCTGTTCGCAGAGCGTTCGATCCTGCTGCAGGCGCCTGAGTTTGAGGGGCGTCAACAGATTCGGCGGCTCACGGATGTCCAGCGGCGCCCAGGGATTCCAGCGCGGCGGGATGTCGATCAGTTGCTGCCGGACCGCCAGGGCGAAGCCGGCAAGCAGCAACAACAGGAGCAGAAAGAAGCGGCCAGAGGTCATTCCTTATGGGCAACGCCAGGCGCGCGAAGTTGGGGGCAGTGTTTTACAAAAGTGGTCGGGCCGCAGAGTTGACTCAATCGGCGAGCAAGGGCAGTTGCGGCGCGACCTGCAGCGAAGGCAGGGCCGGCAGGCCGGGCAAGCGCTCGCTCAGCAACCGATGAAAACGCATCGCCAGTTCGGGTGCGCGGTGATTGTCTGGCGTATGCAGATAGACGTGCGGCGCCTTGCCCGCCTCGATCCAGCCAGCCACCTTGTCCAGCCAGGGCGCCATGAACACATCGTTCGCTGTCAGCTGCGGGTGGCCGACGAAGCGCAGCTGCGGCGAGTCGCTGAATGCTACCGGGCGCACCGGCAGGCGCGGCTTCTTGCTCTGCGCATGCAACAGCGCCGGATCAGCGGACTGGCAACTGAACAACGCACGGGTATCTAGGCAGATGCGCTCGACGCCGCGATCACGCAGCAGTCGATTCAACGCACGTTCGCCCTCGCCCTTGTCGAAGAACGCCGGGTGTCGCACCTCGATTGCCAGCGGGTCGACGAAACCGTCGATAAATGCGGCAAGCTCGCCCAGTCTGGATGGCCCCACGCTGGCCGGCAACTGCAGCCAGAAGGGCGTTACCCTTCGCCCCAACGGCAGCAACAGCTGCCGGAACGCGCGTGCCTGCTCCAGCGCCGCGTGCAGATCGCTGGCTTGACTGATTTCACGGGGGAACTTGGCGCAGAAGCGAAAGCCTGCTGGCATCTGGCTGGCCCAGCGCCTGACCTTCTCCTCAGAGGGCCAAGCATAGAGTGTGGTGTTGCCCTCGACCGAGTTGAAGACCGAACAGTAACTGGCGAGGAAATCGGAAGCGGACGTGCCCGTCGGATACAAGGCACCCAACCAGGCACTCTCATTCCAGGAGGGGCAACCGAGGTAATAGGGAAGCTCTGGCAGATCGAACCGCCTCAGGCGTACAGGTCGAGTCCGAGCACTTCGGTGCCGTCGAAATCGACTCGGAAACTCGCCGTGCTGGTATAGCTGGCCAACGCCTGGGCGACCCGGCTGGACAATGGGCGCTCCGGCTGCGGCTCGTCATAGCGGAAGGCTGAGTAGCGCTCGACCAGAGCGCTGGAGTTGACCCGCTGCTGCGGACGATCAGCCTGAGGCTGGTAGTCCTGCCCGGAGCGGCTGCCGACCCCGCGCTGCGCCTGCGCGGCTCGCTGCGTTTCCCCATAGCTATCCGCCGCCCTGCCGGTACGGGCAGAACGATCCGTTGAATAGGGAACAGGAAAGGAGCTTTCGACGCGCATCATTTGACTCGATCAGAGGCCCGGCGACTCTAACGGGCAGTCAGGACTTTGGCAACGCCCCTCGTCATTTGATCCCTTTCGGTGTTGCGACGTTGTCGCGCAGATACACCGGCTGAGCCTGATCGGCCTCCAGCGCCTCGCCACGCTGCCAGGCGAAGGTCGCCAGATGCAGGAGATCCTCGGCGTGCGGCAACATGCCCGCGTCGCTTGCTCGCACGGCTGACGGAATCCGCTCGGCATAGCCCCAGCCGGTGCCGGCGCCGAACCATTCGCCGTCAGCAGCGCGTGGCAGAACGGCCTGCTCGGGCGGCAACACGGCCTCGCTACCGAGTAGCTGCATCTCCCCGCCCTGCTCGCGGTAACAGCCCCAGTAAACCTCGTCCATGCGCGCGTCGATGGCAGCCGCGACTTGTGCAGCGCCGTGCTCGCGCCAGGCGCGTTGGGCAATGGTCGCGAGAGTCGAAACCGGCAGCACCGGCCGCTGCAGCGCGAACGCCAGCCCTTGCACCACACCGATGGCGATCCGCACGCCGGTGAACGCCCCCGGGCCCCGCCCGAAGGCGATGGCATCCACCGCGGACAGTGCAACGCCGGCCTCGCCAAGCAGCGTCTGCACCATCGGCAGCAGTCGCTGCGCATGCAGACGCGGAATCACCTCGTAGTGGCTCAGCACCTTGCCGTCATGCAGCAGGGCGACTGAACAGGCTTCGGTGGCGGTATCCAGGGCCAGCAAGGTAGTCATCGGGTTGGTCCGGTCGGTGAAAAGGCGCCGATTCTAGCGTATTCGCAGTGCCGGTTCTTTCGTTGTTGCCCAGAGCCTCGGGCAAAAAAATGCCCGTATCGTTGGATACGGGCATCTTCATCGAACCGTGCAGCGCGGGTGCGATCAGCTCAGCGCGGCGAACACCTTGGCGGTGATCTCGTCTACCGAACCGACACCCTCGATACGGGCGTACTTCGGCGTGCCTTCGGCAGCGGCCAGGCTCTGGTAGAAATCCACCAGCGGCTTGGTCTGCGCATGGTAGACCGACAGGCGATGGCGCACGGTCTCTTCCTTGTCGTCGTCGCGCTGGATCAGCTCCTCGCCGGTTTCATCGTCCTGACCGGCAACCTTCGGCGGGTTGTGCTCGGTGTGGTAGACGCGACCAGAGGCCGGGTGCACGCGGCGACCAGCGATGCGACCGACGATTTCCTCGTCGTCCACGGCGATCTCGATCACGTTGTCGATACGCACGCCGGCTTCCTTCAGCGCTTCGGCCTGAGGAATGGTGCGTGGGAAGCCGTCGAACAGGAAACCGTTGGCGCAATCGGGTTGAGCGATGCGCTCCTTGACCAGATTGATGATCAGATCATCGGAAACCAGGCCACCGGCATCCATCACGCTCTTGGCTTTCAGACCCAGCTCGGTGCCTGCCTTGACTGCCGCACGCAGCATGTCGCCCGTGGAGATCTGCGGAATACCGAATTTTTTGGTAATGAAGCCAGCCTGAGTACCTTTTCCGGCACCGGGCGCTCCCAGCAGAATCACACGCATGATGAGTCCTCGAGTTTCTTAGAAGGGGGGTGACCCTGCCAGCGGTCCGGTACGGCTCGTCGCTGACGAATCAAAAATTCTGGTTTGCCGCCATGCGACAAAAGGTTGAACACGATACACAGCGCACCGGGACCGCACAAGCCGTCCCGAAAACGTCTATCGAACCTGATAAATGTCACGATTCGACGCAACTGGCAGCCAACGGCGGCGCCAGCTGACGCCGCCGGGCAGTGCGTCTCGCAGCCTCAACCGGTATTACGCAAACCTGCCGCGATACCTGCCACGCTGACCAACAAGGCCTGCTCGAGCGGGCTTTCCGCCGGGTTCTGCTGCTGCCTGGAACGGGCCAGCAGTTCGATCTGCAGCAGGTGCAACGGATCGAGATAGGTATTGCGCAGGCTGAACGCCTCCTGGGTCTTCGGGCTATGGTCGAGCAGATCGACCTGGCCGGTCACGCGGAGTACGGCACCGACCACCTGCGACAATCGGTCACGCAGATCGCTACCGAGCGAAAGCAGTTCCGGCTGTACCAGGCGCTCATCGTAACGCCGCGCGATATCGGCATCGGCCTTGGCCAGCACCATTTCCAACATGTCGATGCGCGTGGTGAAGAACGGCCAGCGCGCGCGCATCTCCGCCAGACAATCGCCCTCCCCGCGCTGCAGCGCGTTGTGCAATGCCTGTTCCCAGCCGAGCCAGGCGGGCAGCATCAGTCGCGTCTGGGTCCAGGCGAAAATCCAGGGTATGGCCCGCAAGCTTTCCACCCCGCCCTCCCGGCGTTTTGACGGCCGGCTGCCCAACGGCAGGCGTCCGAGCTCGAGCTCCGGTGTCGCCTGGCGGAAGTAGTCGACGAACAGCGGATGCTCGCGCACCACCCCCCGATAGGCCGCCACACCCTCGGCGGCTAGGCGATCCATGGTTTCGCGCCAGCCAGGTTCGGGCATCGGCGGTGGCAGCAGCGTCGCTTCGAGCACTGCCGCGAGATAGAGGTTGAGGTTCTGCTCGGCGATATCCGGCAAGCCGAACTTGAAGCGGATCATCTCGCCCTGTTCGGTGGTGCGGAAACGCCCGGCCACCGAACCCGGCGGCTGCGAGAGGATTGCCGCATGCGCCGGACCGCCGCCGCGCCCTACGGTGCCGCCACGGCCATGGAACAGCAGCAGTTCGACATCGTGCTCCCGACAAACCTCCACCAGCTGCTCCTGGGCACGGTACTGGGCCCAGGCGGCGGCCGTGGTACCGGCGTCCTTCGCTGAGTCCGAGTAGCCGATCATCACCTCCTGCGGCCCGTGCAGACGCTGGCGGTACCCTGGCAAGGCAAGCAGACGATCGATGATCGGCGCGGCATGGTTCAGGTCATCCAGGGTTTCGAACAGCGGCACCACGCGCATTGGCCGCTGCAGGCCGGCTTCCTTGAGCAACAGCTGCACAGCGAGTACGTCGGACGCCGCATGCGCCATGGAGATGACGTAGGAGCCCAGCGAGGCCGCGGGTGCTTCGGCGATCACCGCACAAGTGGCCAACACCTCCGCGGTATCGGCGGATGGGTGATAGTGCGCCGGCAACAGCGGACGGCGATTGCTCAGCTCATGCTGAAGCCAGTCCAGGCGCTTCTGTTCATCCCACTGCTGATAATCGCCGAGGCCGAGGTAATCGGTAATCTCGGAGAGCGCGGCGGCATGGCGCGCGGCGTCCTGGCGGATATCGAGACGCACCAGGAACAGCCCGAACACTGCCAGGCGCCGCAGACAGTCGAGCAGTGCGCCGTCGGCGATCATGCCCATGCCACAGGCATGCAGCGAGCGATAGCAGAGCTCCAGCGGCCGGCGCAGCTCGGCGCAATCCTGCAGCACCTCGATCGGTGCCGGCTGACCATGTTCGATAGCTGCGCGCGCCCATTCGCGGGTCGCACGCAAGCGTTGCCGCAACGGTTTGAGCAGTACCCGATATGGCTCGGCCGAATCGCCGCTCTGCCGCAGCAGTTCATCGCTGGCCTCGCGCATGGACAACGCGGTGATCAGCCCTTCGATCTCGCGCAGGTAAAGGTCGGCAGCCATCCAGCGTGCCGTCAGTAGCACCTCGCGAGACACCATTGCGGTCACGTTCGGGTTGCCATCGCGGTCACCGCCCATCCAGGAAGCGAAGCGGATTGGCGCAGCCTCCAACGGTAGATGCAGCCCCGTCGAACGCCTGAGGGTCGCATCGGCCTGGCGCAGCACATTGGGTATGGCCTTCCACAGCGAATTTTCGATCGCAGCGAAGCCCCAACGGGCTTCTTCCACCGGGGTCGGCCGGTTACGACGAATTTCCTCGGTGTGCCAGACCTCGGCGATCAGGCGCTGCAACTGCAAGGCGATCTTCGCCTGCTCGTCTTCGGAAAGGTCGGTGTGGTCGCGTGCCGCCAGCTGTTCGGCGATCGCGTCATACTTCTGGATCAGCGTGCGGCGTGACACCTCGGTGGGATGCGCGGTCAGTACCAGCTCGATCTCCAGACGACTGACCTGTCGCGCAATGAACTCGTCGCCGTGCCCAGCTGCTTTGAGGCGCTCGATAAGATCGGCAAAAACGCCTGTCTCGAAGGGTGCAGGCTCACCTGCCTTGCGGCGGCGTACCTGATGGTACTGCTCGGCGATATTGGCCAGATTGAGGAACTGGTTGAACGCCCGAGTCATCGGCAGCAGTTCGTTCTCATCCAGGCTGTCCAGCGTCTCGGCCAGCAGCTTGGCCCCATCGGCCGACCCTTTGCGTGCCGCCTTGGCACCCTTGCGGATGCGTTCGATCTTGTCGAAAAACTGGTCGCCATGCTGCGCACGGATGGTGTTGCCGAGCAATTCGCCGAGCAGGTGTACGTTGTCGCGCAGGCGTGCATCGATGATTTTCGCCATGACCTTCTTGCTCCTCCCGCCAATACGGCCAAATGAGTTTCGCGAGCCTCGTCCGAACTATGCGACCGGTGCGCCGCATTGCATCAGACGCTCCGCTGGGAAAACGATCCTGAACGGCTACGCTGAAAATATCTCCAACCAGAGTGCCCACCACGCCGGGCCATGACAAGACGTCAGTGTTGGCAACGTTGGGCAGCGGCATGAAAGCTACGTTTCATTACCGCTCGTAAGCGCGGGCAAAGGAGTAATCATGAGAATTTCCGAGCTTGTCAGCCATTGGGAACGGGACGCCAAAGGCCACATGAGTCAGACCACTTACAGCATTCCGCTGGACGTCGAAAGCGCGGCGCGGCTTGCGGCGCTTGCCGAGATGTACCCCAAGCGCAGTACCGAGGCGCTGCTCGGCGAACTGGTCGGCGCGGCACTTGAAGCCGTTGAAACCAGCCTGCCCTACGTGCGCGGCACGCAGGTGATCGCCACTGACGAACAGGGTGATCCGGTCTACGAGGACGTCGGCCCCACCCCTCGTTTCCTCGAGCTTTCGCGCAAGCACCTCAAGCGCATGCTCGACGAAGAGGCCTCGCCCACATCGTCTAGCTGAGCGGTAAGCACAGCCCTTGCCGCGCCGGCGCCCTGCCTGGGCGCCTCGCCTCCCCACCGCTGCGTAACCATTCCCAGCCTCCCGTACGGCAGGTCCCCGGCTGCTCATCCGTACCGACATCCTTCGTGACAGCCGCTCTAGCTCGGCAATTTGGACTGAACGATTGGCGCCGCCAGGCCTCACAAAAATATGTCCCGACATCGGTAGTGACCTAATCAGCACTGCCCAGCCAGGGACGGTAGCTATCCGTATGCCATTCGAACTGGAGACTGACCATGAACAAAGCTGTCGCAACCCACGCTTCGAGATTTCAGCTACCCAAGCTGGCAGCCATTGCCCTTGGTGGCCTGCTGCTGACGGCGTGTGCAGGCAACCCGCCGACCGAGCAGTTCGCCGTGACTGAATCAGCGGTGCGCAGCGCCGTGAGTGCCGGCGGCCCAGAGTACGCAGCGGTCGAAATGCGTGCCGCGCAGGAGAAGTGGAAGCAGGCTGAAATGGCCATGCAGAAGGAAAACTACGAAGAAGCCCGCAAGCTGGCCGAACAGGCCGAATGGGATGCCCGTGTCGCCGAACGCAAGACTGAAGCGGCCAAGGCTCAGAAAGCCGTCGACGACGCGCAGCAGGGAATCCAGGAACTACGCGAAGAAGGTATGCGTAACGTTCGCTGATTTCGCCAAGCCGCCATTCCATTTATAGCCATAGGATGAACTCGTCATGCACAAGCTCGTAACTCTACCTACCATGTTGGCCCTGAGCATCGGCCTGGTGGCCTGCGCCAACCAGCCCAACGAGAACCTGGAAGAAGCCCGCAGCAGCTTCTCTGCACTGCAAAGCGACTCGCGAGCCAGCAAAGTCGCCGCTCTGGAAACCCAGGACGCCAGCAACATGCTGGACAAGGCGAACAAGGCCTATCTCAACGATGCCGACAGGGAAACGGTCGATCAGCTGGCCTACCTGACCAAGCGTCGCATCGAACTCGCCGAGCAGACGATCGCTCTGCGTGCTGCCGAAGATAATCTGGGCAAGGCCTCCGCCCAGCGCGCCGAAGCGCGTCTGGAAGCCCGCGATGCTCAGATCCGCAAGCTCCAGGAAGACATGCAGGCCAAGCAGACCGAGCGCGGTACGCTGGTGACCTTCGGTGACGTGCTGTTCGATCTTGACCGCGCCGAGCTTAAGCCGGGTGGCATGCGCAGCGTGCAGAAACTGGCTGATTTCCTCAACGACAACGCCGAGCGCAAGGTGATCGTCGAGGGCTACACCGACAGCACCGGTTCCGCCGAATACAATCAGCGCCTCTCGGAACGCCGGGCCAACTCGGTGCGCGCCGCGCTGGTGAAGATGGGCGTCGACCCACAGCGCATCGTGTCGCAGGGTTATGGCAAGGAATACCCGGTAGCAAGCAACAGCGACTCGGCCGGCCGTGCCATGAATCGTCGCGTGGAAGTGACGATCTCCGACGACAACAAGCCGGTGGCACCTCGCTCGTCGATGCGCTGATCCAGCACAGTACCGGCTGAACGAACGCTCCCGACGCCATAACTCGCGTCGGGAGCGTTTTCGTTTCAGGTCGCGGCGCAGCCAGCCCTCAGCGCAGCAGGCCCGCCGGAACCTGTTCTTCCATACAGCGCACGGCGCGCTTCTTGTTGTCCACCAGCACACCGGTCAGGCCCTTCTGCTCGGTATCGAACAGCACCAGCACGCCATCGATGCACTGCGCCACCTGCGAGGCCGGCTTCAGCGATACCCGGTAGTCTTCGCCAGGAACGGTCTTGAGCATGGTGTAGTCCGCCAACAGCAGTGCGTCTTCAGGCTTGGCGATATGCACATAGCCGTAGTAGGTCAGCACGGCGACGGTGCCGACCACGCTGCCGATGGCGGTGAGGATCAGCGGAATGGGATTGCGTTCGGACATGGACGATCTCAGCGGGCCAAAGCGCGCATTGTGGCAAATTCGAGTGCTCCGGCGTCAGCTCATTTGCCGCCGGCACGGGTTTCGCCACGCGCCTGATAGGTGGCCTCATAGACCCGCTCGGCCAACCGCGAGAACGGCAAGCTCTGGATCCAGACGCTGCCGGTGCCCTTGAGCGTAGTCAGCAGCAGCCCTTCACCACCGAACAGCATGCTGCGCAGCCCACCAGCCAGCTGGATGTCGTAGTCGATGCCCGGCGTGAAAGCCACCAGACAACCCGTATCCAGGCGCAGGGTTTCGTTGTTCAGCTCCTTGCGGATCACCGTACCGCCGGCGTGAACGAAGGCCAGCCCGTCGCCATCCAGGCGCTGCAGAATGAAGCCCTCGCCGCCGAAGAAGCCGGCACCGATACGCTTGCTGAAGCTGATGCCGATCCGCGTGCCATAGGCCGCACAGAGAAAAGCGTCCTTCTGGCAGATCAATTGACCACCCAGCGCCGCAAGGTCTACCGGCACCACCGTACCCGGATACGGCGCTGCGAAGGCAACCCGTGCCTGTCCCTTGCCCTGATTGGTGAAATGGGTGAGGAACAGCGACTCGCCGGTGATCATCCGCTTGCCCATGCCCCACAGCTTGCCGAGCACACCGCTCGCCGAGCCATCGCCCATGCGTGCCTCGAAGCGCACGGCATCGGTCATGTAGTTCATCGCGCCGGCCTCGGCGATCACCGTCTCGCCGGGATCGAGGATGATTTCCACGCTCTGCGCGGACTGCCCGAGAATTTCGTATTCGAGTTCGTGACTGGCCACGGCGAGCTCCTGATCCTGTGATTGCAGCGCGGCGCGAGCGGCTTGGCTGCCCCTGCCTACTTGCGCCCGAGAATGCGCAGGATACGCAGGAACAGGTTGATGATGTCCATATAGAGCGCGGCCGCACTGTCGATGGCGTTGTCCAGCGTCTTGGGAATCTGGTTAGCCCGCCCCCAGTCGACGCCGACATATCCGCAGAAGATCAGCACGACGATCCAGTCGATCACGCCATGGTGGATGCCGAGGATGAACAGCTCGACCAGCTCGACGACGATCACCAGCAGCAGCGCCACTGTGAGCGCACCGGCAATGCTGGCAAAGAACCTCGGAAACAGCGTGCCCAGCAACATCATGCCCAGGGTTACCAGCGCGGTGATGCGGATCGCCTCATGCACCAGCGCGCTGTCGTAGCGGCTGACTACCAGGTTGACGACCAACCCGAACGGCACCACCACCAGGTTGTAACCAAGGAAGCTCACCCAGGGCTTGTTCGAGCGATGGAACAGCCAGGCACCGGTCAGGCAGCTGGCGAAGTAGCCGCCAACGAACAACCAGGGATGGATGCTGCGAATGGACTCGACGGGGATGTTGCCCACCATCCACCAGTTGACCCAGAAGCCCCAGCAAAGGGTCAGGCCAATGACGAGGTTGTAGGCGCCAGCCGAGAGGGTGCGGTCCAGCGGGCTGGACCGACGGGCAAAGACGGGGTTTTCCATGTCGTTACGCTTCCTTGCGTGAGGTGTATCCGGTTGTTCGGGATCAGAGAATGTTGGCGTAGTCGGCTTCGATACGATCCAGACTCAGGTGATTGAGGAAGTTCGAGAAACACATCCAGGCCGATAGTGCGTTGAGATCCTGGAACTGCTGCGGCAGGTACTTGGGCGGCACCACCATGCCTTCGTCCACCAGCTGGCGCAGCGTGCGCATGTCCTCCAGCGTGGTCTTGCCGCAGAACAGCAACGGGATCTGCTCGAGCTGGCCCTTGCGCACGGCGAGCTGGATGTAGTTGTAGATCATGATGAAGCCCTTCAGATAGGACAGGTCCTTGGTGAAGGGCAAGCCATCCGGCGTCGAGCCACGGAACACGCGGCTGGCGTTGCTGTAGCTCTCGTCGTCGCCATAGCCCTGCTCGCGGAAGAAGGCGAACACGTCGAGAAAGTCGGCCCCCTCCTCGGCCATGTGAATGGCGCGGGTGCGGTTGGTCAGCTTGCGCAGGCGCGTCGGGTAGGAGGCGAAGGCGATCACCTCCATCAGGATTGCCAGACCTTCCTGAGTCACCGTGGAAGACGGCGGCCCCTTGGCGAGGAAGGTGCAGATCGGCTGGTTCTGCCCGTTGAGTGTGGTGCCGACATGCACCAGCCCTTCGTGCACTTCCAGCGCGCGCACATCACGCTCGTTGAACAGCGCATCGCTGCGGATCTTGATGTAGTCGGCGCCAGCCGCGGCATCGGCGAGGATGCCGTCGGATTCGAAGACACGGATCACGCCCTCGCCTTCGCCGAACACCACATCCAACCGCTTCTGCAGCAGCTCGACGGCCTGCGGCGCGGTTAGATTCTTCGGCTCGTCACGCAGGTCGCCGCGATCAGCGATGTTGTTCAGGTAGTCGGAGAGCATCAGGCCGAGGTCGGCCAGGGTTGGATCGCCCGCGTGGAAGGCATCGGATGCCGCGCCGTAGAGCTCCTGGGAGATCATGCCGAAGTCCGGCGTGCCCCGCGCTTCGAGCATGCGGATGACCATGCGGTATTCCTTGCACATGCGCCGCATGATCTGCCCGACCGGGTTGAACTGGCCGAGCTGACGGGTAATGTCGCGCTCGATGTCCTGGAATTCCTGCTTCTTCGCGCTGGAATCGAAGGCCAGTGGCCGACCCTCGTAGTAGCCGCGATCGATCTTCGGCAGCTCACGGCCCTTGGCGGCGAAAAAACCCTGGCGGGTACTCTCGTCCCACTTGACCGCGTCCAGCACGCGCACCGGGGTTTGCGCCTCGACGATGCGGTCGGAGAGCGCACGCACGATGCTCTGGTATTCGTCCAGGTTGTTACGGGTGTTCATCACTACCTCTTCACGGATGATCCGTACCGTTGAGGTTATACCCGCAGATGCCTGCGCCAGCACACTGCGGGTTGGTGACCTTCGCAGTCAGTGGATCAGACTTCCGGTCGCATGTGCGGGAAGAGGATCACGTCGCGGATCGACGGCGAGTTGGTCAGCAGCATCACCAGGCGGTCGATACCGATGCCCTCGCCGGCAGTCGGCGGCATGCCGTATTCCAGTGCACGAACGAAGTCGGCGTCGAAGTGCATGGCTTCGTCATCGCCGGCATCCTTGTCCGCTACCTGGGCATGGAAGCGCTCGGCCTGATCCTCGGCGTCGTTGAGCTCGGAATAGGCGTTGGCGATTTCACGACCACCGATGAACAGCTCGAAGCGATCGGTAACATTGGGGTTGCGGTCGTTGCGGCGCGCCAGCGGCGAAACCTCGAACGGGTACTCGGTGATGAAATGCGGCTGCTCCAGCTTGTGCTCGACCAGCTCCTCGAAAATCATCACCTGCAGCTTGCCCAGCCCTTCGTGGCCGAGCAGCTTGGCGCCGGCCTTCTTGGCGATGGCACGAGCCTTCTCGACGTCGTTCAGGTCATCCGCGGAGATTTCCGGGTTGTACTTGAGGATCGAGTCGAACACAGACAGCCGCGCGAACGGCTCGCCGAAGTGGAAGACCTTGTCGCCATAGGGCACGTCGGTGCTGCCGAGCACGGCCTGGGCCAGCTCGCGGAACAGCTCCTCGGTGAGGTCCATGTTGTCCTCGTAGTCGGCGTAGGCCTGGTAGAACTCGAGCATGGTGAACTCGGGGTTGTGCCGGGTCGAGACGCCTTCGTTACGGAAGTTGCGGTTGATCTCGAACACGCGCTCGAAGCCGCCCACTACCAGACGCTTCAAGTACAGCTCCGGCGCGATACGCAGGAACATCGGCATGTCCAGCGCATTGTGGTGCGTCTCGAACGGCTTGGCCGCGGCGCCGCCGGGGATGGTCTGCAGCATCGGCGTTTCGACTTCGAGGAAGTCACGCTCGGCGAGAAATTTGCGGATATGCGAGATGACCTGGGAGCGCACGCGGAATGTTTCGCGGACTTCCTCATTGACCATCAGATCGACGTAGCGCTGGCGATAGCGCTGCTCGGTGTCGGTCAGGCCGTGGAACTTGTCCGGCAGCGGACGCAGCGACTTGGTCAGCAGACGCACGCTGTTCATGTAGACGTACAGGTCGCCCTTGCCGGAGCGCGCCAGTGTGCCCTCGGCGGCAATGATGTCGCCCAGGTCGAAGTGCTTGACCGCCTCGACCTGCTCGGCCGGCAGCGTCTTGCGATCGACATAGACCTGGATGCGCCCGCTCATATCCTGCAGCACCATGAACGGCCCGCGGTTGAGCATGATGCGCCCGGCGACCTTGACCGGAATGGCCGCCGCCTCCAGCTCCTCCTTGGTCTTCTCGGCGTACTGTTTCTGCAGGTCGCCTGCATAGCTGTCGCGACGGAAGTCATTGGGGAAGGCATTGCCCTGCTCGCGCACGGCAGCAAGCTTTTCCTTGCGCTGGGCGATCAGCTTGTTTTCTTCCTCTTGGATGGCGTGCTGGTTCAGCGGTTGTTCGCTCATTGCGGGTCGTCCCGGTCAAATCGTTTCAATGGGGGTGCTTGCGGCTTGAGGCTTGCAGCTGCTCTCAGAGCCCCTGTTTCAGGCTGGCTTCGAGGTACCCGTCGAGGTCGCCGTCGAGCACCTTCTGGCAATCGCTGCGCTCCACACCGGTACGCAGATCCTTGATGCGCGAGTCATCAAGCACATACGAGCGGATCTGATGGCCCCAGCCGATATCGGACTTGGTGTCTTCCAGCGCCTGGGACGCCGCATTGCGCTTCTGCATTTCCTGCTCGTACAACCGGGCCCGCAGCATCTTCATGGCGGTGTCCTTGTTGGCGTGCTGGGAACGTTCGTTCTGGCAGGCCACCACGGTATTGGTCGGCACGTGGGTGATACGCACGGCCGAATCGGTGGTGTTGACGTGCTGACCACCAGCGCCGGAGGAACGGTAGGTGTCGATGCGCAGGTCGGCCGGGTTGATCTCGATCTCCACCTTGTCGTCGATCTCGGGCGATACGAATACCGCTGAGAACGAGGTGTGGCGACGGGCGCCGGAGTCGAACGGGCTCTTGCGCACCAGGCGGTGCACGCCGATCTCGGTGCGCAGCCAGCCGAAGGCGTATTCGCCCTTGATGTGCACCGTGGCACCCTTGATGCCGGCAACTTCGCCCTCGGACAGCTCGACGATCTCGGCAGTGAAACCGCGCTTGTCGGCCCAGCGCAGGTACATACGCAGCAGGATGTTGGCCCAGTCCTGGGCCTCGGTACCGCCGGAGCCAGCCTGGATATCGAGGTAGCAGTTGTTGGGGTCCATCTCATGGCTGAACATGCGGCGGAACTCGAGCTTCTCGAGAATTTCGCGCAGGCGCTCGACTTCGGCCACGATATCGCTCACCGCGCCTTCGTCGTTTTCTTCGGCGGCCATGTCGAGCAGGTCGCGCGAATCGGCCAGGCTACCGGTCAGATCGTCGATGGTTTCGACAATCTGCGCCAGGGTGGCGCGTTCACGGCCCAGGCTCTGGGCGTATTCGGGCTTGTTCCAGACGTTGGGGTCTTCGAGTTCGCGGTTTACTTCGACGAGACGATCATGCTTCTGATCGTAGTCAAAGATACCCCCGAATTGACAGGGTGCGCTCGGACAGGTCCTTGATGCTGTTAAGGATCGGGTTGATTTCCATAGGTAGGCAGCTCTCAATCGGACGGTGCAAAAGCCGGCGATTATAACTCAGCCAACCCGTGCTGACAGCCCGCCAGGCGTGCCGGCGGACGGTCAGAAAAACGGATTTGCACTCGTAATGCTTGATCAGGCGCTCACGCCGCGTACCTGGCTTTCCAGTTCGGCTTTGAGGTCTGGGTCGAGTTGCAGGCAGCGCGCCAGTTCGTCGAGGTAGGCGCGCTCCATGAAATGCTCCTCGTCGACCATCAGCACGCTGGCCAGGTACATCTCCGCAGCCAGCTCCGGCGTACTGGCGCTACTGGCCACATCGGCCGGGTCCAGCGGCTTGTTCAGCTCAGCCTCCAGCCAGTGCTGCAGATCAGCATCGGCCAATTTGCCCAGCTCTGCCTCGATCAGCTGGCGCTCACGGGCATCGACATGGCCGTCGGCCTTGGCCGCTGCCACCAGTGCCTTGAGAATGCCCTGACTGTGCACCTCGACCTCTGCCGGCGGCAGGCGATCGATTGTCTGTGGCGTCTGCTGCTGCGTCCCGCCCTGCTGCGCCTGCCAGTTGCTGTAGGCCTTGTAGGCCAGCACGCCAAGCGCCGCCAAACCGCCATAGGTCACCGCCTTGCCGCCCATCTTGCGCACCTTGCGGTTGCCCAGCAGCAGGCCCATGGCACCGGCGGCCAGCGCGCTGTTGCCACTGCCGGAAAGCACCTTGCCGAGCGAACCGCCACCGACACCGGAGAGCAGGTCGCTCAAACCACCACCGCCGGGTTTGCCGCCCATGCCGGATTGCTGCTTCTGCAACAGGTCCTGCCCGGACTTGAGCAGTTGATCGAGAAGGCCACTGGTTTTCATCGGATTCTCCGCGTGAATGACGTAAAGGATTGCTAGTCGAACGATTCGGGCACCTGCCGAATCGGCGTGTCGCGATGGGCGGCGCGCACGTATTGCGCCGGCCAGGCCACGGAACCGTCGCGCAGGTCCTCGGCGGCATGCAGTGGCCAGTAGGGATCGCGCAGCAGTTCGCGGGCGAGCAGAATCAGATCGGCCTGGCCGGTGCGCAGGATGTGCTCGGCCTGCACCGCCTCGGTAATCATGCCAACCGTGCCGGTGGCGATGCCCGCCTCCTTGCGCACGCGCTCGGCGAACTGGGTCTGGTAGCCCGGCCCGACTGGAATATCGGCGTTGGCCGCGGTGCCGCCCGACGACACATCGATCAGGTCGACGCCAATTTCCCTGAGCCGCCGTGCAAGCTCGACCGTTTCGTCTGCGTTCCAGCCGTCATCGACCCAGTCGGTCGCCGAAAGACGGACGAACAGCGGCAATTCCTCGGGCCAGATCTGACGAACGGCTGCCGTAACCTCCAGCAGCAAGCGGATACGGTTGTCGAACGAGCCGCCATAACGATCCTGCCGCTGGTTGGACAAGGGCGAAAGGAACTGATGCAGCAGGTAGCCGTGGGCCGCATGTACCTCAGCCACCTTGAAGCCGGCCGCCAATGAGCGCTCGGCCGCCTCGACGAAGGCCTGCACGACGCCCGCGATGCCGGCGTCGTCCAGCGCCGTCGGCACGGCATGTTCAGGCGAGAAAGCAATGGTCGAAGGACCGACCGGGGTCCAGCCCCCAGCGGCGATCGGCACGCTGCCGTGCTTGCCGAGCCAGGGCCGCCAGGTGCTCGCCTTGCGCCCGGCATGGGCCAGCTGCACGCCGGCGAATGCGCCCTGCGCCTCGATGAAGCGGGTGATCCGCCGCAATGGCTCGACATGCTCATCGGACCAGATGCCGAGGTCGTCCGGCGAAATACGCCCCTCGGGGCTGATCGCCGTCGCTTCGATGATCACCAGCCCGGCGCCACCGACGGCCCGACTGCCCAGATGCACCAGATGCCAGTCGTTGGCCATCCCGGCCTTCGCCGAGTACTGGCACATGGGCGATACGGCAATCCGGTTGGGCAGTTTGAGCTGGCGCAGGGTAAGCGGCTGGAAAAGCTGGGACATGTCGGCCTCTACTGTCGGGAATGCGGATTTGACACCCGTCAGTAGAGACCGTTTCGCCGCTCATGCCCAGCCCGACATCGGTGGAACTGTCCGCCTCAGGCAGCGCTGACCTGCACCGGCACACCGTTGAGCGCGGCATTGCCGGATACATCCAACTGGCGCTCGTCGGTCAGGTCGTTACTGCTGGCGCCCGGTTGCTGCCGGGCGATATCCATTTGCACGCCAGGACGGGCGTGGCCCCAGCCATGCGGCAGGCTGACCACGCCGGGCATCATCTCCTCGCTGGCCAGCGCCTCTACCTCGACCACCCCGACCCGCGAATGCACACGCACACGCTGGCCATCCTGCAAAGTCCGAGCAGCCATGTCCGCAGGGTGCATCAGCAGCTGATGACGCGGCTTACCCTTCACCAGGCGCTGGTAGTTGTGCATCCAGGAATTGTTGCTGCGTACATGCCGGCGACCGATCAGCAGCAGCTCGTCGCTCTTGGTCTGCGGCTCGGCGGCGAAGCGCTGCAGATCGTCCAGCATCAGTGTCGGCGCGGCCTGGATGCGCTGGTTCGGCGTTTTCAGGCGCCGCGCCAAGTTTGGCGTGAGCGGCCCGAGATCCAGCCCGTGGGGATAATCCTCCAGCGCTGCCAGGCTCAGCTTGCGCTCGGACTTGTCACCGTACGGCCCATGGCGCAGCGCCAGGTCCATCATCTGCTGCGGCGGCATGGTGGGCTTCAGCTCGACGCCCACCCGCGCTGCGTAGGCCTTGGCCAGCCCGATGAAGATTTCCCAGTCGTGCAGCGCACCCTCTGGCTTGGGCAGCACCGGCTGGTTGAAGCGGGTGACGTTACGCACCGCCAGCAGGTTGAAGGTGGCGTCGTAATGGTCGTGCTCCAGCGGCGCGGTCGGCGGCAGGATCACGTCGGCATAGCGAGTGGTTTCGTTGATGTAGAAGTCCACGCTGAGCATGAACTCCAGGCCATCCAGCGCCTGCTCCAGCTTGCGCCCGTTGGGTGTGGAGAGCACCGGGTTGCCAGCCACGGTGATCAGGGCACGCACCTGCCCTTCCCCGGGCTCGAGCATCTCTTCGGCCAGTGCCGCGACCGGCAGTTCGCCGCCGTACTCCGGCAGTTGCGAGACCCGGCTGCGCCAGGCGGCGAAATGGCCGCCGGAGGTGGTTTCCACCAGATCCACCGCAGGCTCAGTACACAGCGCGCCGCCGGCTCGATCGAGGTTGCCGGTGACCAGGTTGATCAGCTGCACCAGCCACTGGCAGAGCGTGCCGAAGGCCTGGGTCGAGACGCCCATGCGCCCGTAGCAGACCGCCTTGTCCGCCGCCGCGAAATCCCGCGCCAGCTGGCGGATCTGCTCGGCCGGAACCCCGCAACGAGCGCTCATCGCCTCGGCGGTAAACTTGGCGATCGCCGTGCGCACCTCCTCGATGCCGTCCAGCGGGAGCTCGCTGGCGCGCGTCAGGCCTTCCTCGAACAGGGTATTGAGCAGGCCAAACAGCAGCGCCGCGTCTTGTCCCGGCCGCACGAACAGGTGCTGGTCGGCGATGGCCGCAGTCTCGCTGCGGCGCGGGTCGACCACCACCAGCTTGCCGCCGCGGGCGCGGATCGCTTTCAGCCGCTTTTCCACGTCAGGCACGGTCATGATGCTGCCGTTGGACGCCAACGGATTGCCGCCGAGGATCAGCATGAAATCGGTGTGATCGATGTCCGGCACCGGCAGCAACAGGCCGTGGCCGTACATCAGATGGCTGGTCAGGTGATGGGGCAGCTGGTCGACCGAGGTCGCGGAAAAGCGATTGCGCGTCTTCAGCAGCCCAAGGAAGTAGTTGCTGTGGGTCATCAGCCCGTAGTTGTGCACACTCGGGTTGCCCTGGTAGATGGCCACGGCATTGCCGCCGTGGCGCTCGCGGATGTCGGCCAGGCGATCGGCAACCAGTTCGTAAGCCTCGTCCCAGCTAATCGCCTGCCACTCATCGCCGCAACGGCGCATCGGGTGGCGCAGGCGATCGGGGTCGTTCTGGATGTCCTGCAGGGCGACAGCCTTGGGACAGATATGGCCGCGGCTGAAGCTGTCGAGGGGGTCGCCCTTGATCGAAAGGATGCGCTCGCCTTCGGTCTGGATGGTCAAGCCGCAGATGGCTTCGCACAGGTGACAGGCACGGTGATGGACGCTGATGTCGCTCATTTCGGATTCCCGCATGGCGCTGTTGTTGTCCAGCCACTCTAGGCGCCACGGCCATGGGCAACAATCAGACGTCTTGACGGGGAATGCCGCTGGATTCAGCCGGCCTATCGTCGGCCGGCATGCTGCGGTCAGCGCGGAGCGATATGCGCCACCATCAGCTGCACGCTTTCCTGGCCGCGATACTCGTTGACGTCCAGCTTGTAGGCCAGCTCCGCCCAGCGCACCGTCGGATTCGGCCAGATTTCGCGGTCCACGTTGAAGGCGATGCCATCGAGGGTCAGCGAGCCGCATTCGCTCTTCAGCACCAGCTTCAAATGGCGCTCGCCGACGATACGCTGCTGCACCAGCTGGAACACCCCATGGAACATCGGCTCGGGAAAATGCTGGCCCCAGGGCCCGGCGTTGCGCAGGGCACGCGCCAGCTCCAGATGAAACTCTTCAACGCTGAGCTGGCCGTCGGTGAGCAACCGGCCGGTGAGATCGTCCTCGCACAGCTGGCGACGCACTTCGGCATCGAAGGCGGCGGCGAAAGCGCCGAAGTTGGCTTGCGGCAGCGAAAGCCCGGCCGCCATGGCGTGCCCGCCGAACTTGCTGATCAGGCCGGGATGCTTGGCGGCAACCGCATCCAGCGCATCGCGGATATGAAAGCCCGGCACCGAGCGCGCCGAGCCCTTGAGCAGCCCATCGCCAGCATCGGCGAAGGCGATGGTCGGGCGGTGGTAGCGCTCCTTCAGGCGCGAGGCGAGGATGCCGATCACGCCCTGGTGCCAGTCCGCCTCGAACAGGCACAGGCCGAACGGCAGGTCTTCCAGGGGCAGATCCTTGAGCTGCGCCAGCGCCTCGCGCTGCATGCCCTGCTCGATGCTCTTGCGGTCCTTGTTCAGCTCATCGAGCTGGACCGCCATATCGCGCGCCAGCGCCTCGTCCTCGCAGAGCAGGCATTCGATGCCCAGCGACATGTCGTCCAGCCGCCCGGCCGCGTTGAGTCGCGGTCCGAGAATGAAGCCCAGATCGGTGGAGGTGATGCGTCGATGATCGCGCCTGGCCACCTCGAGAATTGCCCGCAGCCCTGCCCTCGCCCGCCCGGCGCGAATCCGCGCCAAACCCTGATGCACCAGGATGCGGTTGTTGGCATCCAGCGGCACCACGTCGGCGACGCTGCCCAGCGCTACCAAGTCGAGCAGCTCGGCGAGGTTCGGCTCGGCCCAGCCCTGCCGGACGAACCAGTCCAGCTCACGCAGACGCGCGCGCAACGCCAGCAGCACATAGAAGATGACCCCGACCCCGGCGATGCACTTGCTCGGAAAGGCACACTCAGGCTGGTTGGGATTGACGATGGCATCCGCCGCCGGCAGTTCGTGACCCGGCAGGTGATGGTCCGTGACCAGCACCTTGAGCCCTGCGGCCTTGGCGGCCGCCACGCCGTCGACACTGGAGATGCCGTTGTCCACCGTCACCAGCAGATCGGGCTCGCGCTGCAAGGCGACCGCAACGATTTCCGGGGTCAGGCCATAGCCATATTCGAAGCGATTGGGCACCAGGTAATCGACATGCGCCGCCCCCAGCTGACGCAGACCAAGTACACCTACGGTGCTGGCCGTGGCGCCATCGGCATCGAAATCGCCGACGAACAGGATGCGCTGGCGCTTTTCCAGCGCCTCGACCAGCAGCTCCACCGCCGCATCGATGCCCTTGAGCTGCTTATAAGGAATCAACCGCGCCAGCCCCTTGTCCAGCTCCTCTGCGCAGGTCACGCCACGGGCCGCGTAGAGGCGCTGCAGCAGCGGCGGCAGTTCGCCAAGGTCGGGCAGCTGCTCGGGCAGGGGGCGGGGTTCGATACGCATGGAATTTTGGGCTCGATGCAGGTCGTTTACAGGGAGGTGGCGGCGCGTGCCGCCTGGTCGTACAGGCCCGACATGGCGCGCAGCATGCCGGCCAGGCGGTGGATCTCATCGGGATCGATATTGAGGTTCTCGAACGAAGCGATCAGGCATTCACGGCGGATATCGGCGTACTCCTGACAGAGCGCGCGGCCCTTTTCGGTGGTGCGATAGAACATTTCCTTGCCCTGCTTGGCACCTTCCACCAGGCCCAGCTTGCTCAGCTTCTTCAGCGCATAGGTCACGGTGTGCGTGTCTTCCACATTGAGCAGCAGGCAGATGTCCGCCTGTCGCTTGGCGCGGCCGCGGCTGGTGAGGTTGTGCAGCACCATGACGTCCAGCGCGTTCATTTCCACCGTACCGCAGGCCTGCATGCAGCGCTCCATCCAGCGCATCAGCGCGGCGCTGGCGACGATGATGCCGTACTCGAGCTCGGACAGCTCCTGGGACTGCTCGGCGAGATGCGCCGAAGCGACGATCGAGGATCGCAACGGGCGGGAGCTTTTGGCGTCAACCATTCTGAATTCCTGATTGAAGAAGCGACGGTCGATCGTATCGAGGTGGCCGGAAAGGATACAGCAATGCCAGCGAGGCTAATACTTTCGACAAAGAACACCAAAAACATATTGATAATTTATCATCGATTTATCATTGTCTAACCACCGGGATCGACCAACCACCCCTCGAGGACAAGAAAATGGGTCGCTTGCTACTCAACTGCGACATCGGCGAAAGCTTCGGCGCCTGGACCATGGGCCTGGATGCCGAGGTGATGCCCTTCATCGACTGCGCCAACATTGCCTGTGGCTTCCACGCCTCCGACCCGCAGATCATGCGCCGCACCGTCGCACTGGCGCGGCAGCATGATGTGCTTATCGGTGCGCACCCGGCCTATCCGGATCTGGTCGGCTTCGGCCGCCGTTCCATGGCCTGCAGCCCGGCCGAAGTGGAGAACATGCTGCTCTACCAGATTGGCGCACTCGACGGCCTCTGCCGCGCCGAAGGCACGCAGGTCCGCTACGTCAAACCTCACGGTGCGCTGTACAACGACATGATGCGCCAGCCGGAACTGCTGCGAGCCGTGATGAGCGCCATCAAGGCCTACGCCCCCAGCCTGCCGCTGATGCTGATGTCCACCCGCGACAACAACGCGAGCCAGGCGCTGGCGGCGGAAATCGGCATCACCCTGTGGTTCGAAGTATTTGCCGACCGCGCCTACGACGCCGCTGGCATGCTGGTCTCACGCAACCTGCCGGGTGCCGTGCATCACGACGCCGAAACGGTGGCCGATCAGGCCCTGCGCCTGGCCAAGGGTGAAGCGTTGACGGCCAGCGATGGCAGTGCGCTGATCCTGCAGGCCGATACCCTCTGCGTGCACGGCGACAACGCCGGCTCCATCGCCGCCGTGCAGCGCATTCGTCAAGCACTGCAGGCGCTTCCCGCATGACGCCGCGGATCGAAGTGGTCGGTATCGATAGCCTGCTGCTGCGCCTGTTCGACCAGATCGACGAAGACAATATGCCGTGGATGCTGGCCGCTACCCAGCGTGTGCGGGATGCGTTGGGCGGTGCACTCATCGATCTGGTGCCCTCCTACACCACCCTGCTGGTGCATTACGACCTGAGGCAACTGGACGATCATCAGGCCCGCGAGTACTTGTGGCAGGCCCTCGATGGGCTGGAACCGGCCGCGGCGGCGAGCGCCCGTCAACACAACATTCCGGTGTGGTACGACCCGAGCATCGGCCCGGAACTTCAAGCGCTGGGCGAGCGCAGCGGCCTCGGTGTCGCGGGGGTCATCGAGCGACACAGTGCACACATCTATCAGGTCTTCGCCCTCGGCTTCGCCCCCGGCTTCGCCTTTCTCGGACTGGTCGACGAGCGTCTCGCCAGCCCACGTCTGGCGACGCCGCGCAAGCAGGTGCCGGCCGGCAGCCTGGGCATCGCCGATCGGCAGACCGCCATCTATCCGCTGGTATCACCAGGTGGCTGGAACCTGATAGGTCGCAGCCCGGTTCGCCTGTTCGACCGCGAACTGGACGGCTTCAGCCTCTGGCAACCCGGCGACCGCGTGCGCTTCGTGCCCATCGAGCGGGCCGAGTTCATCCGTCTCGGCGGCGACGACAGCCCATTCCAGGAGACCGCCGCATGAGCCTGCTGATCGAACAGGCCGGGGCCCTGGCCACTCTGCAGGACGCCGGCCGCACCGGCGTCCGCCAACTCGGCGTGACCCAGGGCGGTGCCGTGGACTGGCTATCCCACGGCTGGGCCAACTGGCTGCTGGGCAATCCGCAGCAGGCCTCCACGGTGGAGATCACCCTGGGCAATTTCAGCCTGCGCGCTCAGACCGACACCTGCCTCGCACTCTGCGGCGCCGATCTCGGCGCGACGCTCGATGGCGAGCCTCTCATGCCCGGACGCGCCTTTCGCATCCGGGAAGGTCAGACACTGATCTTCAGTCAACCGCGCCAGGGTGTTCGCGCCTATCTCGCCGCACCCGGCGGTTTCAGCGCACCAGAGGTGCTGGGCAGCTCTGCCACCGTACGCCGGGAGCAGCTCGGCGGGCTGAACGGAGACGGCCAGCCGCTGGCCAAGGGCGACCTTCTGCACTGGCGCGGCCACGCCACGACGATGCGTACCCTGCCCGAGCTGCCGCTGGTGCCGCCACCCGGCATCGGGCTATCGGTCGTACTGGGGGCGCAGATCGGCGACTTCACCGGGCAGAGCCTGTTCGATGCGTTCAACAGCGACTGGACGGTCGACCAGCGCGCCGACCGGATGGGTGTTCGCCTGCTGGGCCCGCCCCTGCGCTGCGCACGCTCGAGCATGATCTCCGAAGGCGTGCCGCTGGGCGCGATCCAGGTTCCGGCGGACGGTCAGCCGATCGTCCTGCTCAATGACCGACAGACCATCGGCGGTTACCCGCGCCTTGGCGCCCTTACGCCACAGGCAGTCGCCCAGCTGGCGCAGTGCCTGCCCGGCACTACGCTCAGGCTCAAGCCCATTGCGCTGGAAGCTGCACAGCGTCAACACAAAGCGCTGCTCGGTCAGTGGCAATAGCTATCGAAGGAGCCGACGGACACGACTGCAAGCTCCGCAGCCGCACAACAAGAACAGCTCAGCCGGGCACGCCCGGACGCATTCCTACCTGCCCTAACGCCAAGAAAAAGAAGGTACTCAATGCAATCCACACAAGCCGAACGCGGCACACCCGCACAGCGTAACGTCCTTCGCGGCGCCATCTTCATCATGGCGACATCGTCCATCGGTCCGGCATTTCTGACCCAGACGTCGCTGTTTACCGAGAAGTATCTGGCGAGTTTCGCCTTCGCGATCCTGATCTCATTGCTCATCGACATCGGTGCCCAGCTCAATATCTGGCGCGTGATCACCGTCGCCAATCTGCGCGGGCAGGACGTCGCCAATCGAGTAATACCCGGCGTCGGCCACCTGATTTCGGCCCTCATCGTGCTCGGCGGTATTGCCTTCAATATCGGCAACATCGGCGGTGCCGGGTTGGCGATGAACGTGATCTTCGGCATCCCGCCGCTGATCGGTTCGCTGATCGCCGCCGTGCTGATCATCGGCATCTTCCTGCTACGCAACGCCAAGGGCGTGATGGATTCGGTGATGCAGGTGCTTGGGCTGGTGATGCTGTGCATGATCGGCTACGCCATGCTGCAGTCGAACCCGCCACTGCTGGAGGCCATGAGCCGCAGCTTCAACCCCGACGACCCGCTGATCCTGCTGTTGCCGATCGTGACACTGGTCGGCGGAACGGTCGGCGGATACATCTCGTTCTCCGGAGGCCATCGCCTGGTCGAGGCTGGTATTACGGGCATCGAGAACGTCAAGCTGGTGTCCCGCGCCGCAGTGATCGGCATCGCCACCACCGGAGTCGTGCGCATCTGCCTGTTCCTCGCGGCGCTCGGTGTCGTCAGCCAAGGGCTGAGCCTCGATCCGAGCAATCCCGCTGCATCGGTGTTTTCCCACTCGATGGGCACCATCGGCTACAAGATTTTTGGCGTAGTGCTGCTGGCTGCCTCGGTGTCATCGGTGATCGGCGCCGCTTACACCAGTGTGACCTTCATGTACTCGCTGCATGACAGCATCCAGCGCCACAACCAGCGGATGGTCATCGCCTTTATCGCCTGCTCGACGCTGATCTACAGTCTGGTTGGGCAACCGGTGAAGGTTCTGGTGGTGGCCGGAACGCTGAATGCCTTGGTACTGCCGTTAGCGCTGGGCTGCATACTGCTCGCCTCGCGCAAAGCGAACATCGTCGGCGACGCCTACCGTCACCCCACCTGGATGCTGGTGTTCGGCATATTGGCCATGCTGGCCACGGCGGTTGGGGTGGTGATGTCGTTCAATGCGTTCGTGCAGTTCTGGCAGTCTTGATCGAGAAATCGTAGCGCCCGGCGGGGCTGATCGGCGAGCGCCTCAGCCGCGTTCGCCGATCAACCATTCCAGGGGTATCTCATGCTGGCCGCGCTCATCGGTGATGAACATCGACCCTTCGCTGATCATTACGCTCCAGCTGATCGACCGCGGCAGATCACGCGAGACTGACTCCAGCGCCTCCTGCCCCACCGCTACGACGTTGATCTTCTTCAGGCTGCGGACACTATCGAGCACCTTGGTCTGCCAAACGCGCAGGTTGCCATAGGCCACGAGGCTGAAGCGCTCGGCACGGCGCGAGCACCAAGTGATCCGCTCAGCGTCAGGCTGGCCCACTTCGATCCAGTGCAGCACGCGGTCGTCCAGACTCTTTTCCCACAACGCCGGCTCATCAACGTCCGAAAGCCCGCGGCCAAAGGCCAACTGCTCGTCGTACCAAAGGATATAAGCGATCAGCCGCGCCACCATCCGCTCCTCGGTTTCCGACGGATGACGAGCCACGGTGAAGCGCAGATCCTGATAAACGTGGCGATCGAGATCGGTGAGATTGATTTCGACTTTGTAAGGCGTGGCTTGCAGCGCCATGACTGGGCTCCGATTTCTGAAAGGGGCGCAGTTTACCGCAACGACAGTGCACCCGCCGGGCTGCGCTAACTCAATTAGCGGCCCATCAATTAGGGCCTGAAAAAACGCAATCTTTTGTAGATCGCCGACAGCCGGACTTTGACAATTATTCTCATTCTGATTAGCATCCCAACCATCAACGAAATGAACGGGTAGTGCTTTATGTACGTCTGTCTTTGCCAGGGTGTCACCGACGGCCAGATTCGCGATGCTATCTATGAAGGCTGCTGCAGCTATCGTGAGGTGCGCGAAGCGACCGGCGTCGCAACCCAGTGCGGCAAGTGTGCCTGCGTCGCCAAACAGGTCGTTCGCGAGACGCTGAGCAATGTACAGAATGCCCAGACAGCCCTCGCCTACCCTGCGAGTTTCGTTCAGGCTTGACAGACTGAAGCCGTACAGCCGGGCCATGCCCGGCTTTTTTTTGCCTGCAAATCAGCCGCTTGCCGGCCTGGATGCGGAACGCAACCATTCTCTCTAGCTTTTAGCTTTTGCATTCAAGGACTTAGGTTTGACAGGTCACCTTACCGTGGCCAGACTGGTTCTACTTTCACCGCTCCAGGCAGGCTAACTACATGAAAGGCGACAAGCTGGTCATTCAGCACCTCAACAAGATCCTCGGCAACGAGCTGGTAGCCATCAACCAGTACTTCCTGCACGCGCGCATGTATGAGGACTGGGGTCTCGGCAAGCTCGGCAAGCATGAGTACGAAGAATCCATCGACGAGATGAAGCATGCGGACAAGCTGATCAAGCGCATCCTCTTCCTCGAAGGCCTGCCGAACCTGCAGGATCTGGGCAAGCTGCAGATCGGGGAGAACACGCGCGAGATGCTCGAATGCGACCTCCGCCTGGAGCAAGGTGGCGTCCAGGACCTGAAGGTTGCCATTGCCTATTGCGAGAGCGTCGGCGACTACGGCAGCAGGGAACTGCTGGAAGACATCCTCGAGGCCGAAGAAGAGCACATCGACTGGCTGGAAACCCAGCTGAGCCTGATCGACAAGGTTGGAATGGAAAACTACCTGCAGTCGCAGATGGACGACTAATCCGCTCGAGCACTAACAAAAACGCCCCGGTCAAATCGGGGCGTTTTTGTTTCGGGCAATGCAGCGCTCGCTTATTGCTGTTCTGCTGCTTCGGCAGCCTGCTCGGCTGACGGCTGCTCGTCACCCTTGATATCCAGCAGCTCGAGATCGAACACCAGCACCGAATTGGCCGGGATCAGCGGGCTCGGGCTCTGCTCGCCATAAGCCAGTTCGCTCGGGATGTAGAGCTTGAACTTCTCGCCGACGTGCATCAGCTGCAGGCCCTCGACCCAACCCGGAATAACGCCGCCAACCGGCAGGTCGATCGGGCTGCCGCGCTTGATGGAACTGTCGAAGACGGTGCCGTCGGTCAGGCTGCCCTCGTAGTGCACGGTCACCACGTCGTTTTCGGTCGGCTGACGACCTTCGGCGGACTTGACGACCTCGTACTGCAGGCCCGACTCGGTGGTCTTCACGCCGTCACGCTTGGCGTTGTCTTCGAGGAACTTCTTGCCAGCCTCGACCGCCTTGGCATTCATCTCGGTCATGCGCTCTTCGGCGCGCGTCTGCAGGAAGGTGAACGCTTCCATCAGCTGCTCATCGGTGAGCTTCTGCTCTTTATTGCCGATGGCGTCTTCGATGCCCTGCGCCACAGCCTGGGAATCGAGATCGTCCATACCCTCCTGCGCGAGGCTCTTGCCCATGTTCAGGCCGATGCCGTAGGACGCCTTCTGCGCCGGAGTGTCGAGTTTGACACTGGTCTGCGAGTCGCAGCCGGCCAATACCAGGCCAACCAGCGCAACCGCAGGTGCCAAACGATGGTGTCTCAGTCTCATGCTGTTTCCTTAAGCGCTGTGGGCATTTCAAAAAATCAGTGCCCGAGCTTAGCAGTGCATCCAGGCACTGGCTACCGCGCCTCCGGGCAAGCACGGTAAAGAGATGGCAAAGAAAGGAAGCGCGTAGCATTTCTGCTGAAGGGAAGCCGGAGCAGACCGGTTACATCGGCCCATAAAAAAATGGGCAAAAAAAAACGGCCTTGATGGCCGTTTTTTCTGTTGCTCCAGGGCGTTCAGTGGACCCATGAAGCGAATATGGCGCAGCGGACGGGACTCGAACCCGCGACCCCCGGCGTGACAGGCCGGTATTCTAACCGACTGAACTACCGCTGCGCTAAACCTCGAGTGGTGGGTGATGACGGGATCGAACCGCCGACCCTCTGCTTGTAAGGCAGATGCTCTCCCAGCTGAGCTAATCACCCGTTTGCTCTCGAAGTGGGGCGCATTCTAGAGAGGGTTCCTGACCTTGGCAACCCCCTTTCGAAAAAAAAATTGCAGAAGTTCCAAAGACTTAGGAAATCCCTTTTTAAAGCGGCGTTTTTTCCTGCCCGCAGCCCGTTCACTTCATCAAGGGTTGGCCTTAAGTAGCCAGGCGGGAATAATGCACCCCTTTGCTTTCCGGAGATTTACCTCGCCATGTGGTTTCGTAACCTGCTCGTTTACCGTCTCACCCAAAATGTCGCTCTGGATGCCGAGACACTCGAAGCCGCACTGGCCGCCAAATCCGCCCGTCCCTGCGCCAGCCAGGAACTGAGCACCTATGGCTTCGTCGCACCTTTCGGCAAGGGTGAAGACGCACCGTTGGTACATGTCAGCCAGGGTTTCCTGCTGATCGCCACGCGCAAGGAAGAACGCATCCTTCCTGGCAGCGTGGTCAAGGACGCAGTAAAGGAGAAGATCGACGAGATCGAAGCGGAGCAGATGCGCAAGGTCTACAAGAAGGAACGCGATCAGATCAAGGACGAGATCATCCAGGCCTTCCTGCCGCGCGCCTTTATTCGCAAGTCCGGTACCTTCGCCGCGATCGACGCCGAGCGCGGGCTGATTCTGGTGAATTCGGCCAGTGCGAAGAAAGCCGAAGACCTGCTCTCCACCCTGCGCGAAGCCATCGGCTCTCTGCCGGTGCGCCCGCTGACGGTGAAAATCGCCCCAAGCGCCACCCTCACCGACTGGGTGAAGACGCAGAAGTCTGCGGCCGACTTCTTCGTGCTCGACGAATGCGAGCTGCGTGACACCCACGAAGATGGCGGCGTGGTGCGCTGCAAGCGCCAGGATCTGACCAGCGATGAGATCCAGCAGCATATGGAAGCCGGCAAGCAGGTCACCCAGCTGTCCCTGGCCTGGCAGGACAAGCTCTCGTTCGTACTGGACGACAAGCTGATCATCAAGCGCCTGCGCTTCGAGGAACTGCTGCAGGACCAGGCCGAACAGGATGGCGGTGACGATGCTCTCGCTCAGCAGGACGCCAGCTTCCTGCTGATGATGATGACCTTCCGCGAGTTTCTGCCGGCGCTGTTCGAAGCGTTCGGCGGCGAGGAGACCCCGCAAGGCGTCTGATGCCATTCGGGGCGCTATTCAGCGCCCCGACCTCTCCCCCTCATCAACGCAACCTCAGCTGCGCCAGCAGCACCCCGCCCAGCCGCTCCCCCAGCGACCAAAGCAGAAACCGCTCGATGAACTCCGGGACATCGATGAACAGCGCGCCACAGACCAGCACACTGAGCAGCGAGACCACGAGGAAAAGCTGAGGAATCGTCAGGTTCAGCAACACCAGCAGCACGATCGCGATGATGGCTGACACGACCATGAACAGGGCATTGAGGATGTTGTTTGCCGCGACCACCCGCGAGCGTTCATGAACCACGCTGCGCGACTGGATCAGCGCGTACAGCGGCACGATGTACAGCCCGCCGAAAATGCCCAACCCCAGAATGTCCGCCAGTACCCACCAGGCCGAGGGTTCGCCGAGCAATGCCAGCCAGCTGACGGTTGCCGCGGAAGTCATATGATCCCCCGCGTGCCACCACAACAGAACTCCGCAGAGGCTAAGGCCGATCGCCCCGAAGGGCACCAGCCCTATCTCCACATGGTGCCGCGACAGCCGTTCGCACAACAGTGAACCCAGCGCGATGCCCACCGAGAACAGCGTAAGGATCAGCGTCACCACACCTTCATCGCCCCGCAGGTAGTCCTTGGCAAAGGCCGGAATCTGCGTCAGATAGGTCGCACCGAGAAACCAGAACCAGGAGTTGCCGAGCATTGCCCGCGACACGGCACGCTGCTGACCGAACCCGAGCCGCAGGATTCGCCATGACTGACGTAGCACGTGCCAATCCATATGCAGGGTCGGCAGAGCCGCCGTTCCGCCAGGAATAGCGAGGCTTGCCAGATACCCGGCCAGCGCGATCAGCACCACGCTGACCGCCACCAGTTCGGCGTAGGCTTCGTTCGCCATCAGCACGCCGGCGCCGATGGTGCCGCCGAGAATCGCCAGAAAGGTGCCCATTTCCACTAGCGCGTTGCCACCGACCAGCTCATCTTCGGCAAGCTGCTGCGGCAGGATCGCATACTTGACCGGCCCAAACAGTGCCGATTGCGTGCCCATGCAGAACAGCACCACCAGCAGCAACGGCAGGTTGCCGAGCAACATGCCGAGCGCACCGGCCAGCATTATCAGGATCTCGGCGAACTTGATCCGACGAATCAGCCAGGCCTTCTCGAAACGCTCGCCGAATTGCCCTCCCAATGCGGAGAACAGGAAGAACGGCAGAATGAACAACAACGCGCAGAGGTTGATCAGCAAACTCGTATCCGCGGCCGTGCCGAGCTTGAACAGAATCGCCAGGATCAATGCCTGCTTGAACACGTTGTCATTGAATGCGCCGAGCAGCTGCGTGCAGAAGAACGGCAAGAAACGCCGCTTGCCCAGCAGGCGGAATTGCGAATGCGTGGCGACCGGCCCGTCAGTCGTTGACGATCGCGGCGAACCGGTACCGGGAGAGATCCGGCTCATATCGGCAACTGCCCGAGCGCCCAGCGCAGCAGGAAGAAACTGAGCAGCCCGCCAGCGATCGTCGCCAGCAGGTTGCGGGTGAACGCGGCGATGGCGATAGCCAGCAGGCCGGCCAGCAGATAGGCGTTGTCCCAGTGCAGCGCCCAGGTCCCCTCCGGCATCAGCATGCCCGGTACCACGATGGCAGTGAGTACCGCCACCGGCACGTAATGCAGCCCCTGCTCGATGGCCCGGGGGAAGCGCAGGTTGGGCCAGGCAAAGAAGCTGTAGCGAGTCACGAAGGTGATCGCCAGCATGCCAAAGATAAGCAACCAGGTACTCATAGCGCCCCCTCCAGGCGAGCGGCGGCTTCGGCACGGCGCTCCAGCCAGACGCCGACGACGATACCGGCCATCGCGGCGGCAAGCAGCCCGAGCTTGTATGGCAAGTCCCAGGTCAGCAATGCGACGGCGCCCGCCACCAGTGCGGAGGCGACCTGCGGGCGAGTGCGCATCATCGGCACGGCAATGCCGATAAAAGTGGCGATCATGGCGAAGTCCAATCCCCAGCTGGCAAGATCCGGAACGGCCCGACCAAAGGCGACTCCGGCCAGGGTTGCCAGCTGCCAACTGATGTACATGGTCAGCGCGGCACCGAGGAAGAACCAGTGCTTGTAGGGCGAGCCATCATCACGGGCGTAGCGGTTCTGTACCACGGCGAAAGCCTCGTCGGTCAGCCAGAAGGCCAACGGTACTCGCCAGCGCCCGGGCAAATGACGAACGAACGGCTGCAGCGCAGCGCTATACAAGGCATGACGCAGGTTCACGACAAAGGTCGTCAGCAACACCACCGCGGCCCCTACCCCGCCCGTGATCAGCGTGACGGCGATGAACTGCGCGGAGCCGGCGAACACCAGCGATGACATGCCCATGGTCTGCCACCCGGACAACCCGGCCGCGACCGCCAGCGTGCCGAAGATCACCCCGAAGGGGATCGCACCGAGGATCAACGGCAGAATGTCACGGCAACCGTGGGCAAACTCTTGCGAGCGGGACATCGAAACTCCTTGTAAGCGTCATCGCGACGACCGGACCAGCCTCACCAACATACGGCCTGGCAGCATCGGTGATGAATCGAGCGGGCTGCGCGACAAAGCACCGCACGATAACCGAAGTGGTTGTATCAGGCGATGCGTAGCGCAGCTTCGGCGACAGTCACTCGGCAGCGAGGCATTGTCTGACTTGCGGCCAGTCCCGGTCGGTGATGCTGTACAGCACGGTATCGTCGAGTCGACCGTCCGCCAGCCTCCGGTGGTTGCGCAATACACCCTCGCGCTGCGCACCGAGCTTCTCGATCGCCCGCTGCGAGCGCAGGTTGCTGGCGGCAGTTTTAAGTTGCAGCCGCACCAGCTGCCATTCCTCGAACGCGTGGCGCAGCAACAGGAACTTGATCGAGGCATTGAGGCCGCTGCCATGTTCTGCCTGATCCAGCCAGGTCCAGCCGAGTTCGGCGGCAGGCAGGCTACTGACGAAATCGGCGAAGCGGGTAGTACCGATCAACCGCTCTGCCATTCGTATGCTGAATACTACCGCGCGACCGTCTCGCTGCTCCGCCAGTGCATGGCGATACCAATCGGGACGCAGCGGCCCGTTCATGAAGGTCAGCTCGGCACGGTTTCGTTCCGCCAGGGCCACCAGCTCCGGAATGTCCGCCTCCATCAGCGGCGCCAGGCGCAGCGCTCCGCGCTGCAGGGTTACCGGATGCGGGCTGAACATGACATTCTCCTGTTAGGAAAGACGGGTGAACTGACGAATGCCGAGACAGTAACCCATGGCGAAGGCGACGGACTATTGCACAGACGACCGGCGTCGCTGCTGCAGCCCCGTGCTAGACACATGCGACCTTGGTCGCAACCCAGCACACGGGGCGCAGCAATGCTGCGAAACTTCGCGGATTGAGCCTATAAATGGGCCGTCAGGGCTGAATGAATGCGGCGTACCTCTGGGCCCGCCGAAACCGATCTGACGCCTACCCCTCGCTTTCTGGAGTTTGCATGAAGCTGTCAGGCGGGCTGATCGCCGCGGTCGCCCTCGTCTATATGGCCATCCTGTTTGCCATCGCCTTCTACGGTGACCGCAACCGCGATTCCATGTCGCCGCGTTTGCGGCCCTGGGTTTACAGCCTGTCGCTGGCGGTGTACTGCACCAGCTGGACGTTCTTCGGAGCAGTCGGACAGTCCACCGAGCAACTGTGGGCATTCCTGCCGATCTATCTGGGTCCGATCCTGCTGATGCTGTTCGCACCGCACGTGATCCAGAAGATGATCATGATCAGCAAGCAGGAGAACATCACCTCGATTGCCGACTTCATCGCCGCACGCTACGGCAAGTCACAGGTGCTCGCGGTGGTGGTCACCCTGATCTGCCTGGTCGGCGTGCTGCCCTATATCGCCCTGCAGCTCAAAGGCATCGTGCTCGGCGTGAATGTGCTGAGTGGCATCAATGTCGAGGCGGCCGGCACCGGCACCCGCGACACCGCATTGATCGTGTCCATCGTCCTGGCGCTGTTCACCATACTCTTCGGTACCCGCAACCTCGACGTCACCGAGCACCACCGTGGCATGGTCCTGGCGATCGCCTTCGAGTCGCTGGTCAAGCTCCTCGCATTCCTGGCGGTCGGGGCGTTCGTCACCTTCGGCCTGTACAACGGCTTCGGCGACCTGTTCAACCGGGCCCACGACGCACCGGAGCTCGCCGACTTCTGGAGCGAGAACGTCAACTGGGCAGCGATGCTGGTACAGACCACCGTGGCGATGATGGCGATCGTCTGCCTGCCGCGGCAGTTTCACGTTTCGGTGGTGGAAAACATCGAACCACGGGACTTCCGCCTGGCCCGCTGGGTGTTCCCGCTCTACCTGGTGCTGGCTGCCGTGTTCGTCGTGCCGATCGCCCTCGCCGGACAGATGCTGCTGCCGGCCGGTGTCACCCCGGACTCCTTCGTCATCAGCCTGCCGCTGGCCGAGCTGCATCCGTGGCTCGCGCTGCTGGCCTTTATCGGTGGCGCTTCGGCGGCCACCGGCATGGTGATCGTCGCCAGCGTGGCGCTTTCCACCATGGTTTCCAACGACATGCTGCTGCCATGGCTGCTGCGCCGCCAGGAGGCCGAGCGCCCCTTCGAGGCCTTCCGCCACTGGATGCTCTCGGTACGCCGCATCACCATTGTGGCGATTCTGCTGCTGGCCTATGTCAGCTACCGTCTGCTCGGCTCCACCGCCTCGCTGGCCACCATCGGCCAGATCGCCTTCGCCGCCATTACCCAGCTGGCGCCGGCCATGGTCGGCGCGCTGTACTGGAAGCAGGCCAACCGCCGCGGCGTGTTCGCCGGCCTCACCGCCGGTGCGGCGATCTGGTTCTACACGCTGATCCTGCCATTGCTGGGCTGGCCGCTGGACATGTTCCCGGGCCTGAGCTGGATGTACAACGGCGGCCTCGGATTCGGCCTCAGCGGCTTGACCCTGGGCGTCACCCTGTCGCTGATCGGCAATGCCACGCTGTTCTTCTGGGTATCAATCCTGACTCAGACTCATGTAGCCGAGCACTGGCAGGCCAGCCGCTTCATCGGCCAGGAAATCACCTCGCCGACCGGCGCGCGGCGCCTGCTCGCCGTGCGCGTCGAGGACCTGCTGACCCTGGCATCGCGCTTCGTCGGTGCCGAACGCGCCGAACAGAGCTTCCAGCGCTTCGCCCGCCGCCACGGCCAGGACTTCTCGCCCAAACTGCAGGCCGACGGCCAGTGGATCGCACATACCGAGCGCCTGCTCGCTGGCGTGCTCGGCGCGTCCTCCACGCGCGCGGTGGTCAAGGCGGCGCTGGAAGGCCGCGACATGCAGGTCGACGACGTGGTGCGCATCGTCGGCGAAGCCTCCGAGGTACTGCAGTTCAACCGCGCGCTGCTGCAAGGTGCGATCGAGAACATCACCCAGGGCATCAGCGTGGTCGACCAGTCGCTGCGCCTGGTAGCCTGGAACCACCGTTACCTCGAACTCTTCGAGTATCCGGACGGGCTGGTCTACATCGGCCGCCCGATCGCCGACATCATCCGCTACAACGCCGAACGCGGCCTGTGCGGCCCGGGCGATCCCGACACCCATGTAGCCAAGCGCCTGTACTGGATGCGCCAGGGCCGCGCGCATACCTCCGAGCGGCTGTTCCCCAATGGCCGAGTGGTCGAGCTGATCGGCAACCCGATGCCGGGCGGCGGCTTCGTCATGAGCTTCAGTGACATCACCGCCTACCGTGAGGCCGAACGCGCGCTGAAAGACGCCAATGAAGGCCTCGAGCAGCGGGTCAGCGAGCGCACCCAGGAACTGTCGCAGCTCAACCAGGCATTGATCGAAGCCAAGAGCACGGCGGAAGCCGCCAATCAGTCGAAGACGCGCTTCCTCGCGGCTGTCAGCCACGACCTGATGCAGCCGCTCAACGCAGCGCGCCTGTTCTCCGCGGCGCTGTCGCACCAGCAAAGCGCTTTGCCCAAGGAAGCCCAGGAACTGGTACAGCATCTGGACAGCTCGCTCCGCTCGGCCGAGGACCTGATCACCGACCTGCTGGATATCTCACGCCTGGAAAGCGGCCGGGTCACGCCGGATCGCAACCCCTTCCCGTTGGCCACGCTGTTCGACACGCTCAGCACCGAGTTCACCGTACTGGCCCGTGAACAGGGCGTGAATTTCCGCGTGCACGGCAGCAAGTTGCGCGTCGACAGTGACATTCGCCTGCTTCGCCGGGTGCTGCAGAACTTCCTCACCAACGCGTTCCGCTACGCGAAGGGCCGGGTGGTGCTCGGCGTGCGGCGGCAAGGCGCCTCCCTGCGGCTCGAGGTTTGGGACCGCGGACCGGGCATTCCGCAGGACAAGCTGAAGGTGATCTTCGAAGAGTTCAAACGCCTGGACAGCCACCAGACACGCGCAGAAAAGGGGCTTGGCCTGGGACTGGCCATCGCTGACGGCCTCTGCCATGTACTTGAGCATCCCCTCGAGGTGCGCTCCTGGCCAGGCAAGGGCAGCGTGTTCAGCGTCACCGTACCGATTGCCCGCGCGCTCAGCCAGCCACGGCCGGTGGTAAAACGCGGGGAACCGCAGCACAGCGCGCTGACCGGTACCCAGGTGCTGTGCATCGACAATGAAGACAGCATTCTGGTCGGCATGAGCAGCCTGCTCACACGCTGGGGCTGCCAGGTATGGACCGCCAGCAACCGCGACGAATGCGAAGCCCTGCTGGCCGAGGATATTCGCCCGCAACTGGTGTTGGTCGACTATCACCTGGACGAGGGCCAGACCGGCACCGAGCTAATGGCCTGGCTACGCACTCGCCTCGGCGAGCCGGTGCCGGGTGTGGTGATCAGTGCCGACGGCCGCCCGGAGCTGATCGCGGCGATTCATGCCAGCGGGCTGGACTTTCTTGCCAAGCCGGTCAAACCAGCCGCACTGCGCGCCCTGATGAGCCGGCATCTGACCTTGCGATAAGGGTGCGCAGCCTGCGGGCGCCCCGCTCCTGCCGAACCGTGACGATGCCCCGATTCGCGGGCGGTTACACTGATGGCTATCTGCACTGCCGTCAGCGAGGCGAACGATGACGCTCGAGTTGTTTCTTAACCTCGCTACGGCGCTTGCCGTTGGCCTGCTGATCGGGACCGAACGCACCTGGAGCGGTCGGGACAATGCGGGCCAGGAGCTCGTCGCCGGCATTCGCACGTTCGGCCTGGCGGGCCTGTTCGGCGGGCTGGCAGCCGTCAGCATCAACCATCTGGGCGCGCTTGCCTGGGTAGCGATGTTCGGCATGCTCGCTCTGCTGGTAATTGCCGGCTACGTCATCGACGCGCACCGCAGTGGCGATTACGGCATGACCACCGAAGTCGCCCTGCTGCTGACCTTCGTTCTCGGCAGCCTGGCAGTCGCTGAAAGCCGCGAGCTGGCTGCCGCCTGCGCCATCGTGGTGGCGCTGTTGCTGAGCCTCAAGGCACGCCTGCATCAGGCGCTGAAGCGGCTCAGCGAGGCCGAACTGGCGGGCGCGCTGAAGATGCTGTTCATCTCCGTGGTGCTGCTGCCCGCGCTGCCGAACCAGGGCTATGGCCCCTGGCAGGCGCTCAACCCCTACACCACCTGGATGATGGTGGTGCTGATTGCCGGCATCGGCTTCGCCGCCTACGTGGCCATCCGATTCCTTGGGGCGCGGCACGGGCTGCTGTTGACCGCGCTACTTGGCGGCATCGTCTCGTCCACCGCAATGACCATCACGCTGGCTCGGCTCAATGCACCGCGACTGCGCGCGGCGCTGGCAGCCGGTCTGCTGGCGACTTCCGCGCTGATGTTTCCCCGCGTGTTGCTGGAAGTCGGCCTGGTCAATCCGGCCCTGCTGCCCGGCCTCGCCTTGCCGCTGGCCTGTGCCGGCGCCATCTATGCGGCTGGCGCGCTGTTCTACTATCTGCGTGCAGGCGAGACGCCCGATGACAATCCCGAACCGCTGCTGAAGAACCCGTTCGAACTGGGCCCGGCATTACGCTTCGCCGCCCTGCTGGTACTGATTCTTTTGCTGGTGGAAGGCGCCCGCCACTGGCTGGGTGACGCCGGCATCTATTTGGTGTCGCTGGTGGCAGGTTTGACCGATGTCGACGCAATCACCCTCTCGCTCGCCAGCAAGGCGCACGATGGGTTGAGCCATGAGGTCGCGATACGCGGCATTGTGTTCGCCGCACTGAGCAACAGCCTGGTCAAGGCCATGCTGATCGTCCTGATCGGCGGCCGCGAGCTGGCGTTACGCACCCTGCCGATCATGTTCGCCGGCCTGCTGACCGGCCTTGCGGTGCTGTTGTTGCGCTGAGGCCCTCGCCTAGTCACCAACCTCACTGAGCTCTTCAGCACCGGCGCGTTCCAGCCAGTCTCCCGGCAAGCGCTTGCTGGCACGCGCACCGAGCGACTTCAATTGCTCGGCACGACCAACGAGGTTGCCGCGCCCATCGCTGAGCTTGTTGCGTGCAGCAAGGTAGGCGCGATCCACTTGCTGCAGCCTGCTGCCAATCTCGTCGAGATCCTGAATGAAGGCGACGAACTTGTCGTACAGCCCACCGGCCTTCTCGGCGATCTCGCGGGCGTTCTGGCTTTGTCGCTCCTGGCGCCACAGGCTGTCGATTACCCGCAGCGTGGCCAGCAAGGTAGTCGGACTGACAATCACGATGTGTCGCCCATAGGCCTCCTGAAACAGATCCGGGTCCGCCTGCAGCGCAGCCGCGAAGGCCGCTTCGATCGGGACGAAGAGCAATACGAAGTCGAGACTTTGCAATCCGTCCAGGCGCTGATAGTCCTTGAGGGAGAGGCCCTTGAGATGGCTGCGCAGCGATTGAACGTGCTGCTTGAGTGCCAGTGCCCTGCTGCTATCGTCCTCGGCGCAGGTCAGCGCCTGATAAGCGGTCAGGCTGACCTTGGCATCTACCACCACCTGCTTGTCACCCGGTAGGTGAATGAGCACATCCGGCTGGAAACGCTCACCATCCGGGCTCTTCAGGCTGACCTGCGTATGGTACTCACGGCCCTTTTCCAGCCCCGCGTGTTCCAGCACCTTCTCCAGCACCAGCTCGCCCCAGTTGCCCTGCGTCTTCTGGCCTTGCAGCGCGCGGGTCAGGTTGGTGGCCTCATCACCCAGGCGTTGATTCAGCTGCTGCAGCCGCTCCAGCTCACGGGCCAGGGAAAACCGCTCACGCGCCTCGTTCTGGTAGCTTTCCTCGACACGCTTCTCGAACGACTGGATACGCTCTTTCAGCGGCTCGAGCAGCTGGCCGAGACGCTCGTGACTGGATTCGCTGAAGCGCTGCTCGCGCTCATCGAAGATCTTCCCGGCCAGCTCGGCGAACTGCGCGCGCAGCTCGTCACGTGCAGCCTGCAGGTCAGCCAGGCGCTGCTGATGAGCATTGTGCTGTTCGCGCAATTCGGCTTCGAGCGCTGCATGCGCTGCGCTCAGCCGGCGCAACTCTCCCATCTGAGCGTCACGCTCGGCCTGCAGGTCGGCGATGGTTTCGATGTTGCCGTCACGCTGTGTGCACAGCAGCTCGGTCTCCCGGCGCAACGCGGCTAGCTCGGCCTGCTGCGCGGACTTTATGCCATTCACTTCGGCGAGTTCGATCCGGCAGCCATCCAGCTGCGCGGCCAGCCCTTCCTGGGCCAGCGCGGCTTGCCTGAGCCTTTCGTCGAGCATCGCCTGCTCGGCTTCGCTGGACGACAGACGGCGCTGCAGATAAACGCTCAACGCGGCCAGAGCGACCACACCGAGCGCCAGACCGATCAATAGATGAAGAGGATCAAAGGACATGAAGGGCTCCGGCGAAATTGCCGGGCAGTATAGCGACCCGCAGGGAGACGGGGCTGACCCGCTTAGGCCTTGACCCGTTGCAGGAAGCGCACCGCTTCCTGCGAGCCTTGCGCTGCAGCCTGCTCGAGCCAGAGGCGCGCCTTGGCCGGCTCGGGGTGGTCCGGCTCGCCATACAGACGGCCTAGCTCCAGCTGTGCCTGGCAGTCACCGGCGCGTGCGGCCTGACGCAGCAGTTCGAAACCAATGCGGCGGTCACGCTGACTTTCGCACTCGCAGCAGAGCAGGCGCCCGAGGCGGCTCTGCGCCTCTACCACGCCCTCACGCGCGGGCTGCTTGAGCAGACGACCGGCGATTCGCTTGACGCCCTGGTTGCTGCCCAGGTGCTGGCTGTCGAGCAACCACAGCGCCATACGCAGCGGCAGACGTGCCGATGGAGTGGAGGTAGTGAAGGAAGCGGGAGCGGAGGTACGCGTTCTCATGCACATCAGGGGGCTGGATGGATAAGGTCGCGCACTCTACTCCTTTTTTCCGAGAGTTAAAGTCTTGTCAAAAGCGAAAAAATTAGATCCGGATCACAGCTGTTTTTAATCCACAGAAGCTGTGGATAACTCAGTGGACAAACAGCAGACAAATCGTCGAACGCCACGTGTCATGGGGGCTGCGCTTAAACTGGCGTTTTTTTCGCCAACGAAAAAAACGCTTATTTTTCAATTGGTTATTAACGTTCTATGGATTCCGCCGATTTGCGACAGTTTGTCATAAGCCCTTGACAGGGCCGGCGAGCAAATGTGCACAAGTTCGGCGCACGGCGCTCAAACGCCCTTGGCGCAAGGGCTGCCGCGGCCTCCGACTGAACTTCGTGCACATCCGATTGTCGCGTCTTGCACCTCGCCAGAGCACAGGCCGCTGCGCCTGTTATGCAGCTATGCTGTATCCCTCGCCTATTGGAAGTGCCGATGACAAAACCGTCGAGAATCCTGCTCTGGCTGTTATCAGCCTTACTGGTATCGGCACTGCTCGCTGGCGGTTTCGCCTGGTATCAGTGGAACCTGTTTAAGCGTGCGCAAGGTGTCGAGCGACTCGAGTGGCAGGGCTTGCGCCTTTCTAGCCAAGGCGTGTTTATCGACCGGTTGGACTATGTTCAAAAGACAGCCGACGGTCTGGACGTAGCTGCGCAGATAGACGCAGTTAACCTGCAGATAGCCAGTTTTTTCCGCCCTTTGCCGCCACAGTCCTTGGCCATTGAGCGCGCCCGAGTCACATTGTTTGCGCTGCCAGAAGCCTCTGACGAACCCTCGCCGCCAGACCTCGAACGATACGAACAATGGGTTGCCTGGCTGCCGCAGCGATTGACCATAGTCGATCTGCAGATGGAGCTGCCGTGCGCCAAGGGGCGTTGCGACGAACGGGGGTCGTTGCAGCTGCAACATTCCGGCGAATCGTTGCTGCCGCTTCAGGCCCGCCTTGATCTGCGACGCAATCAGCGGCAGCTATCGGTCATGATCGACGCTCAGCGTTCCGATGAACTGCACAGCCTGATCGAGGCAAAGCTGCTGATCGACGAGCAGCCGCGCCTGGAAACCCGCCAGCAGCTGACGCGTGCCGATGAACGGATGCTATGGAACGGCACCCTGTCGATGGGCAACCTGCCGGAAGCGCCCTGGCTGCTGGAATGGCTCGGGGACTGGGCAAGCTATCAACCCACCGCGCTGCCTGACATGCCTACGGACATGCGCCTCGGCGCTGGCTGGTCATTAGCCCTGCCACAAAGGCCGGGCGGCACGCTCGACTGGCGCGATGCTGCCGGTGACCTGCGTCTCTCCGCCCACCTGCCGGCCTTCTGGCCGGTCATCGGCCTTGGCGAGTTGCAGGGTGAGATCGATCTCGCGGCAAATGGAAAGAACGGCCTGTGGCTGCCCACCGAGCTGAAAGCCAACCTCCAACTGCACCCCGAGCCAGCGCTGGTCGCCGAACTGCCAAAAAGCCTGCGCCCCACCCTTCTGAAAATCGACATCAGCCCTGCGGAAGGGGCAACGGTTCAAGGGCGCCTGCCACTACAGCTTAGGCTCGAAGTCCAGGGCAATTCCCCCGCAACGCTGCAGGCTCGCGCGCAGCTGGCGACAACCGCGCCTTACGCATTGGATATCGAACAGGCACGCCTGCACGTACGCAGCAGCAAGCTGCAACTTGATTCGCTTGCGCTACAAGGCCTGGATGCCGCGCTGAACCTCTCCGGCCGAGCCGATCTCGAGCGGATCGACTTGCAACTGCACAAGGCTTCGCGTGTAACCCTCGCTCGACTGACCAGTGCTGAACTTGCGGCCAGTCAGCTGCGCGCCGAGCTGCCGCAGCCGCTCAGTCTGCAGATCGAGCGCAGCGGGGCCAAAGCTAGCGCGTGGCGCGTCCGCGGCCCCGTGGAGCTGCGCCTGGGCGCACTGGAGCATCCGCAGCTGATCGCCCAAGGCTGGCGTTGGAGCAGCCAGCTGGACATCGACACAACGCGGCTGAGCGCAACCGGACCGCTGAGCAATGACGCCGGCCTGGCACTGGCAGCCAATCTAAACAAGGTCTGGAACGGTCCTCTACAAGTGAATGGCAAGTTGCAAGAGGTGTTCCTGCGGGCTGGCAACCCACTGGCCCGCAGCTTCACCGCCTGGCCGGCGGCACTCGAGCTGAACAGTGGGCGACTGCTGGGCGACGGCAAGCTTTCATTGCCGGCGGATGGCAGTGCGCCGTCAGCCAGCCTTACCCTGGAAGCCCGGGGTCTGGCGGGCACCTACGATCGCACAGAGATATCCGGGCTCGATGCGCGCTTTGCCGGAAACCTGCAGCGCAATCGTTTGCAGATGGATATCACCGAATTGCGCCTGGCGCAGCTCAACCCCGGCTTCACCTTCGGCCCGCTGCTGCTGCGCGGTGCGTACAGCGCCAGCCTCGATCAGCCAGCACAAGGGCGCCTGAGTTGGCTGACTGCCGAAACGCACATCCTCGGCGGCCGGTTCTGGCTGGAGCCCGCAACCATCGACCTGGCCGTTGCGCATCAGCAGCTCAACGCCCGGGTGCAAGGTGTGCAGCTGGGAGAGGTGCTGGCGGCCTATCCAACCGAAGGGCTCAGCGGCAGCGGACTGATCGACGGCAGCTTCGAGGTTCACCGCAGCACCACGGGCCTGAGCGTGGATCAGGGGCAGCTTGCCGCCCGCGCACCCGGCGGCGTATTGCGCTTTCGCTCACCCAAGATCGAAGCCCTCGGCCAGGCAAATCCGGCCATGAGAATCGTCAGCGAGGCCTTGCACGATTTTCATTATGATTTGCTGAGCAGCGACGTCCGCTATGATGAGAGCGGCAAGCTGAACCTCGGGCTACGTCTGAATGGCCGCAACCCGGCTCTGGAAGGTGGCAGACCGATCAATTTCTCGATCAACCTTGAAGAGGACATTCCGGCGCTGCTGACCAGCTTGCAGCTAAGCGACCGGGTAAGCGAAACCATTCAACGGCGGGTGCAGGAACGGCTTCGCTGAGGCCATGCAACCGCAAGCCGACACAGGAGAGACCGCCATGCGGTTGCGCCAATCGCTGACCATTCTGCTGCTGGCCCTGTTCGCCAGCGCCTGTACGCCGCGGGTGGAACTGGCCGTACCGAACGAGCCGATCAACATCAACCTGAACGTGAAGATCGAACACGAGATTTACATCCGGGTAGACAAGCAGCTCGACTCGATCATTAACCAAGACAGCGGACTGTTCTGAGGACGACGATGAAAACCTACCTGAAATTGGCGAGCCTGCTGTTTGCGCTGATGCTCGCCGTGCCCGCAGCGGCCATGACCCTCAACGAAGCCATGTCGGCGCTGGGGGACGCCAAGGCCAGCGGCCTGCTTGGCGAGAAGCCCGACGGCTACCTGGGCGTGGTTCGCTCCAGCAAGAATGCCGAGGAGATCGCCAGCCAGATCAATCAGGCCCGCCGCGCGGAATACCACCGTGTTGCCAAGCAGAACGGCATCAGCGTCAGCGACGTCGAAGCCATCGCCGGCAAGAAGGCCATCGAGAAGACACCGTCCGGCCAGATCATCCAGCTCAACGGTAACTGGGTCCGCAAGTGACCCAGCCACGATGGCCGGGTCAGCCGGCCATCGTTCTCCACAGCCGCCTGCAGACGCTTACAGCAGCGTCAGGCTGTGCGCCCTGACCACCAGTGCCTTCTGCCGAAACCTGCACTCCAGCTCGGCGCGATACTCTGCCCACCATTTCCTGTCCAGCGCCTCGGTCATGACTTCATAGACCACCGATTCATCGTGGACGGGATTGTCGCCATCCTCCAGCCAGTAACCGCTCGCCGGCGCACGCGAATAGGTGGTCAGGCCGCCGAACTGCTCGATGAGCTCCTCGCTCACACTACCAAACAGCGCTTTCGGCAGCGCTCGCTGATCGTTGTCATAGAGCGGTAGCAGCAGCTGAACCAGGTACATGTCGGAGCCCCATCATTCGTCACTCCACATGAGACCAGGCCAGCTCGCGTTTGACGCCGAACCGCCGAAATCAGAAAAGCCCGAGCTGTCCGTCGACCAGCGAAGCGAAATCGTCGCCAACGAACGGCAGGATTGCATCCGCTACCGGTTGCAGCTGCCGCGTCACGTAGTGGTCGTAATCGATAACCGATGACCGCGTCTCCAACGGCTCCGGCCCCGCAACCGTGATCAGGTAACTGATCCAACCGCCGTTCTGGTACTGCCTCGGCCGTCCCTGGCGGTCGTTGAACTCATCGGCCAGGCGCGCCGCACGCACATGTGGCGGCACGTTGCGCTGGTAGTCATCCAGCCTGCGCCGCAGGCGTTTGCGATAGATCAGCAAGTCGTCCAGCTCGCCAGCCAGCGTGCGCCGCACGTAGTCACGGACGTAATCGCGATGCGGCTGGCGGTGGAAGATGCGCTGGTAGAGCTCCTGCTGAAAGCGCTGAGCCAACGGTGACCAATCCGTGCGCACTGTCTCCAGGCCCTTGAAGACCATGCCATCGCTGCCGTCCGGATGGGTAACCAGGCCGGCATAGCGCTTCTTGCTGCCCTCCTCCGCACCGCGGATGGTCGGCATCAGGAAGCGGCGGAAATGCGTTTCGTATTGCAGCTCCAGCGCGCTGGCAAGGCCGTACTCGACCTGTAGATGCTCACGCCACCAGTCGTTGATGTGCTGCACCAGCGCGCGACCGATGCATGCCGCCTCGCCATCGGAATGCGCCTTGCGCAGCCAGACGAAAGTGGAGTCGGTATCGCCATAAATCACGGCGTGGCCCTGCGCCTCGATCAGTTCCCGCGTACGCCGCATGATTTCATGGCCACGCAGCGTAATAGACGAGGCCAGCCGCGTATCGAAGAAACGGCAGCCGCTGGAGCCAAGTACGCCGTAAAAGGCATTCATGATGATCTTCAGCGCTTGTGACAGCGGCTTGTTGTGCTCGCGTTTCGCTGTCTCGCGCCCTTCCCAGACACGCTCCACGATCGCCGGCAGGCAGTGCCGGGTACGCGAGAAACGCGCGCCGCGAAAGCCGGGAATCGACGCCTCATCGGTGGGGTGACGCAGCCCCTCGATCAACCCCACTGGATCGATGAGAAAGGTGCGGATGATCGACGGGTACAGGCTCTTGTAGTCCAGCACCAGCACCGATTCGTACAAACCCGGCTGCGAATTCATCACGAAGCCACCCGGGCTGGCCTCGGCCTGACGCTCACCGAGATTCGGCGCAACGAAGCCCTGGCGGTGCATCAACGGCATGTACAGATGCTCGAACGCAGCAACCGACCCGCCACTGCGATCCGCCGCGAGCCCCGTCACCGTGGCGCGCTCCAGCAGGAAGGTCAGCAGCTCGGTGTGGGCAAAGATCCGGGTGACCAGCTCGCAGTCCTTGAGGTTGTATCGCGCCAGAGCCGGCTTGTCCTCGGCGAACATGCGATCGATTTCCGCCATGCGCTGATAGGGGTTGTCGATCGCCTTGCCTTCGCCCAAAAGAGTCTGGGCGACATTCTCCAGACTGAACGAGGGGAAACTCCAGGTCGCTGAACGCAGCGCCTCGATGCCATCGATGATCAACCGCCCGGCAGTCGCCGCGAAGAAATGGTTACCGCGGCCGCCGTGCTCTCGCCACTCCATCTCCGTCCCCCCGCGCCCCAGGCGCAGCGGAACCTGCAGACGCTGCGAATGCTCCTGCAATACGCGCAAATCGAACTGCACCAGGTTCCAGCCGATGATTGCATCAGGATCGTGCTCGGCGAACCAGGCGTTCAGGCGCTCGAGTAACTCGCGTCGGCTTTCACAATACTCCAGCGCAAAGTCGACGGCCGCGCCCTGCGCGTTTTCCGGCCCAAGCATATAGACCTGGCGCTGGCCACACCCCTCAAGCGCAATGGAATAGAGATCGCCGCGAGCGGTGGTTTCGATATCCAGAGAAACCAGCCTGAGCTGCGGCCGATAGTCCGACGCTGGCTTGAGCTGGGCATCGACCTGCTTGTTACCCGCGGGCGCGGCAGAGAAACACACCGGCGCAGTAATGAAGCGCTCCATCAGATAGCGCTCGGGCGGTCGAATGTCCGCCTCGTAGACATCAACCCCGGCGTCTCGCAACAACCGCGCGCAATCCAGCAGGCGACGATACGAACGGCAGTAAAGCCCCATCACCGGCCGATGCCGGAAGTCGCGCAAGGCCAGCGGCCGCAACTCGGCATCACGTTCACGACGCAGCAAAGGCTCGGCGAGCGCACGCTGCTCCTCGGGAACGAACGCGACCGAATGCTGATGCGGAACACACACCTGCCGTGGCCCGTCATCAGTGGCAAGCCAGAAACTGATCTCGGTGCCACCTGGCGTATCGCGCCAGTGCCGGGTCAGTATGAAGCCTCGCTGTTGCTGCGACATCACCCTCCCCATCGCTTCGCACCGCGCCGTAGTCGCCAGCGCTGCCAGCAGCCCCGGCACCTTGCGCACTCTTCGAGCACAGCGCTGAGGCAAGCCAGGGCATTGCCTGGCAATTGACAATGCCTGAAAGCAAAAACCCCCGAACTCTGGCGAGTTCGAGGGTTCAGGCTACATGTAGTGGCGGAGAGATAGGGATTTGAACCCTAGGTACCCGCGAGGGTACAACGGATTTCGAATCCGTCCCGTTCGGCCACTCCGGCATCTCTCCAGCGGCGCGCATCATAGCAGCTGGATCGGGTTTGTCGAACCCCAACTGCACAGATTTTTTACCGTTTTCAGCCTCTTGCGGCTGAAGCTGAGCAGACTCTGCCCAGCCTAGCCGGGCCGCTTGTCGCTCAGGCCGTCAGACGGGTAAGTGCCTCGCGGTACTTGTCCGCAGTCTTCTGCGCGACGTCTGCCGGAACGGCTGGCGCCGGCGGCTGCTTGTTCCAGCCGGTGGATTCCAGCCAGTCACGAACGAACTGCTTGTCGAAGCTCGGCGGGTTCTTGCCTTCCTCGTAGCTATCGGCTGGCCAGAAGCGGCTGGAGTCGGGGGTCAAGACTTCGTCCATCAGCGTCAGCGTGCCATCTTCATCCAGACCGAATTCGAACTTGGTGTCGGCGATGATGATGCCGCGTGTGGCTGCGTATTCGACCGCTGCGCTGTAGAGCGCAATGGAAACGTCGCGCACCTGGGCGGCCAGCTCGCTACCGATGATGGCTTGGCATTGCTCGAATGAGATGTTCTCGTCGTGATCGCCCACAGCAGCCTTGGTCGAGGGCGTGAAGATCGGCTGCGGCAGCTTGGCAGCTTCCTTAAGGCCGGCCGGCAGCTGGATGCCACAGACGGTGCCGCTCTTCTGGTACTCCTTCCAACCGGAACCGACGATATAGCCGCGCACGATGGCCTCTACCGCGACCGGCTTGAGGCGCTTGGCGACGACGGCACGCCCTTCTACCAGCGCCAGCTCGTCAGCCGGTACCACGTCCTCGACCTTGTCGCCGGTGAAGTGATTGGGAATCAGACCCTTGAGCTTGTCGAACCAGAAGTTGGAAATGGCGGTAAGGATCTTGCCCTTCTCCGGGATCGGCTCGGCAAGGATCACGTCGAACGCCGACAGGCGATCGGTGGCGACCATGAGCATGCGTTTGTCGTCGATCTCGTAGAGGTCGCGAACCTTGCCCGAGTAGATCTTCTTCAGGCTGAGGGCGGTGGGAGTGGTCATACGCAAAACTTCCGCAGTTGGCAGGTCGGCAGAAACGAAACAGGCGAAACCATGGGTTTCGCCTATCCGTGTTCGTGTAACGGGGCAGCTCGCAGTCAGCCCAGGTTGTCTTTGATCAGACTGAGCACACGACGGGCGACGTCCGCTGGCGCGACAGTGTCGATGCTCTTGTCCAGCGTTACCTGGACGCCATTACCGGCACGTGTCAGGCGCACCTGATAACGCTCGGCCCGCGCCTCGATCTCATCCTTGTCATCACCGCCGAACAGACGACTGAAGAAGCCGGGCTTGTCAGCCGGATCGTTGGCGCGCTCGCTGAGGTTCACGTAGTAAACACCCAGACTGCGATCCAGATCGTCGACCCGGACGTCTGCGGCCTGCAGCGCCCGGCCTACGCTCGACCAGGCGCGGTCGAAATCGCTATCGAGCTGCAACAGCGGATTGCCACTGCCGTCCTGGGTCAGATTCACGCGGCTTGGCGCGTCGAAGTCGCGCTCGGCCAGCAGCGATACGGAGCCGCCTTGACGGGCACTACGGTTCAGACTGGCCTGCAGCTCGTCGAGCAGTACCCGATCGAGCTCCTTGTTGCTGGAGGTTTCCGGCCATGCCACATCGGCAGTGCTCCCGGTAGGACGCTTGACGCTGACCACGAAGATTTCGCTGGTGTTGCGCTGCACGCCGGGCTCGACACGAACCCGCACGCGGGTTTCGCCATCCTGGATACCCAGATTGCGCACCAGCGCTTCGTCCAGCTGAGCTGCGGTCTGCCATGCGGTGGCGAACTCGCCGGTCTGGCGACGCTCGTCGGCGATGCTGAAGCCCTTGTCGGTGAAGAACTGCCGCGCCGCGATCCACACCTGAGCGGGAGCGTATTGCGCTACCAGCCAGCGGGAATCGCCAGAGGACTGCACGCTGAAATCACTGATGTCCGCCGCCACCTGCAGGCGCTGCGGGCGTGGCACCTCGTACTTGCCGGAGTGGCTGCTGTCGGCAACCTGACGTGGGACCGGCAGCAGCGGGTCGAGCGGACGGATCTCACCATCGACGGCAACCTGCATCGGTGCAGTCTGGCGGGCGGAAAGGTAATCACTGCCGCGGTCGCGGAAATATCCATCGTCGCCCCACAGCCAGCCGCAGCCACTGGTTGCAGAGATCATCAGGGCAAGGGTCGAGAATCCGGCCAGTCGCTTCATGCGTATTCCTTTGTTGTTAAGCCAGCACGCCGGTTTGGCGCATCGCCTGGCGCAGCGGTTCCTGGTAGCTCTGACTCAGCCAGGTCAGCGGCAGACGGATGCCATTGCCCATCAGGCCCATCTCGTGCAATGCCCACTTGACCGGGATCGGGTTGGCTTCCAGGAACAGGGCGCGATGCAGCGGCATCAAACGCTCGTTGATCGCACGGGCAGTGGCAGCATCGCCAGCCATCGCCGCAGCGCAGAGGTCGCTCATGGCGCGCGGCGCCACGTTCGCCGTGACGGAAATGTTGCCCTTGCCACCCATCAGCATCAGCTCGACAGCGGTGGGATCGTCGCCCGAATAGACGAGGAAATCCCCGCTGACGCGGTCCAGCACTTCCTGGCCGCGCTTGAGGTCACCGGTGGCCTCTTTGATACCGATGATGTTGGAGATCTTCGACAGTCGCTCGACCGTATCCGGCAGCATGTCGCATACGGTCCGACCGGGTACGTTGTAGAGAATCTGCGGGATCGCCACGGCCTCGGCGATATGCTTGAAGTGCAGGTACAGGCCTTCCTGGGTCGGCTTGTTGTAGTACGGGGTAACCAGCAGGCAGGCATCTGCGCCAGCAGTCTTGGCATTTTCGGTCAGTTCGACGGCTTCGCTGGTGGAGTTGGCGCCCGTGCCGGCGATGACCGGGATACGACCGTTGACCTGATCGACGACGCGCCGGATCACCTCGATGTGTTCGGCAACGCTCAGCGTGGCCGACTCACCCGTGGTTCCGACAGCAACGATTGCATTGGTGCCTTCCTGCAAATGGAAATCCACCAGCTTGCTCAGGCTGTCCCAGTCCAGACCGCCCTGCGCATCCATGGGCGTGACCAGCGCCACCATACTGCCCGCAATCATGCAACCACTCCTGCCGGATAAATAAAAAGAGGCGTAATGGTACAAGGCTCCCCAGCGCTTTGCGAGTAGCGTGAAGCACGCCGCACGAAGCATGCCGACGTTGCCCGAAACGCACACGACAACGACCTCCATCGGGCAGCGCGCATTCCCTCCGCCCTCGCTTTTCGCTACCCTTAGCCGTTTTCGGCTTGGCTGGCCGACCGATTCACCACCGCCAGGAATGCTGCATGTCCACCCCCCCTGTACCCCGCGAACAATTTCTCGTCATCAGCGCTCTCGGCGCCAACCCGATGGAGCTGACCAATGTGCTCTGCCGGGCCGCGAACGAGAACCGCTGCGCAGTCGTCAGCACACGACTGACCCGTCACGGCGAATGCAGTGCGCTGGTTCTGGAAGTCACTGGCAGCTGGGACGCATTGGCCCGGATGGAAACCACCCTTCCCGGCCTGGCAAAGAAGCACGCCTTCACGTCCAACGTGGTACGCAGCGAAGCGCTGGAAATCCGTCCGCAAGCACTACCTTACGTGGCGTATGTGAGCGCGGCCTTTCGCCCGGACATTCTCAATGAACTGTGCCAGTTCTTCATCGACCACCGCGTCGAGCTGGAGAGCCTGACTTGCGACACCTATCAGGCCCCTCAGACTGGCGGGACCATGCTCAACGCCACACTGACCGTCACGCTGCCGGCTGGCACGCAGATCAGCTGGTTGCGCGACCAGTTCCTCGACTTCGCCGATGCGCTCAATCTCGATGCACTGATCGAGCCTTGGCGCCCGCAGAATCCTTAAGACCCGATATCAGGAATCAACATGGCCGTTGAAATCGACCGTCCCGTTCCTCCCTTCCAGGCCCAGGCCACGAGCAGCCAGCTGGTCGATCTCGAGTCGCTGGCCGGCAAGCAGGTGGTGCTGTATTTCTACCCGAAGGACAACACGCCCGGCTGTACGACCCAGGGGCAGGGTTTTCGCGATCAGCACCCTGCCTTTCTCGCCGCCAACACGCTGGTTTTTGGCGTCTCGCGCGACAGCCTGAAAACCCACGAGAACTTCCGCGCCAAGCAAGGCTTCCCATTCGAGCTGATCAGCGACAAGGACGAGCAGCTGTGCCAGCTGTTCGACGTGATCAAGCTGAAGAAGCTGTATGGCAAGGAGTATCTCGGCGTGGACCGCAGCACCTTTCTCATCGACCGCAGCGGCGTACTGCGCCAGGAATGGCGTGGGGTGAAGGTGCCGGGCCACGTGGAAGCTGTTCTTCAAGCGGCACAAGCATTGAACGACGCATGAAAAAAGGGCTGGCAATGCCAGCCCTTCCCCGGCTCATTCACTTGGGGCAACCACCACCGCGGCGGGCTCTCGCGGCCAGGCATACAGAACAGCCTTGAACAGCGTTGCCAACGGGATCGCGAAGAACACCCCCCAGAAACCCCAGAGACCACCGAACAACAGCACCGCGCATATGATCGCGACCGGATGCAGGTTCACCGCCTCGGAGAACAGCAGCGGCACGAGCACGTTGCCATCCAGGGTCTGGATGATCGCGTAGGCCACCATCAGATAGAAGAACTGGTCGCCCAACCCCCATTGGAATATTCCGATCAGCGCGATAGGGATGGTGACAACGGTAGCGCCGATATACGGCACCACGACGGAAATCCCCACCAACATCGCCATCAGCGCCGCATAGTTGAGCCCCAACGCGGCGAAGACCGCGTAGGACACGACGGCCACGATCAGGATCTCGATCACCTTGCCACGGATGTAGTTGGCGATCTGCAGATTCATTTCCTGGGAAACCTGGGTGATCAGGCCACGCTCGCGCGGCAGGTAGCCCTTGATCCAGTCACTGATCTGCTGCCGATCCTTGAGGAAGAAGAAAACCAGGATCGGCACCAGCACCAGATAGATCATCAATCCGATCAGCAACGGCAGGCTGGACAGTGAGGATGTCAGTACCACCTGGCCATAGCGTCCGATCTCGCCGCGCATGAAATCGATGCCGCGCAATACCTGCTCTTCGGTGACCAGCTGCGGATAGCGCTCTGGCAGTAGCAGCAACAAGGACTGCCACTCGACCAGCATACGCGGCAACTCGTTGAACAAGGTCAACAGCTGCTGCCACAGCAAAGGCACGATAAACAGCGTGCACACGACCATGACCCCGATGAACATCAGGAACACCAGCCAGACCGCCACCAGATGCGGCACGCGCAGCCGCTCCAGCGTGCCGACCAACCCTTGCATCAGGAACGCCAGCACCAGCCCGGCCAACACCGGCGCAAGCATCTTGCCCAGGGTCAGTACGGCTGCAAAGGCAAGGAACAGCAGGACCGCGAGAACAACCGCCTCCTCATCGGAGAAGTAACGCTGCATCCAACCGCGAAGTACCTTGATCATGTATTTCCTCGAAGCGAATCGTCAGGCCTTGCGCAGCCAGTAGCGATAAACACCATCCTCGGTCTCCTCACGCAGCAGCGCATGACCGGCCAACTTGGCAAAACTGCGAAAGTCCCGCTGCGAGCCAGGATCACTGGCAATGACCTTGAGCACCGCACCACTGGCCAAGCGGTTGAGCTCCAGCTTGGCCTTGAGCAATGGCATCGGACAGTCGAGGCCCACGGCATCTACTTCAGCATCGTGTACGAGCGACTGCGATTGTTCGTCAGTCATGGTTCGCCTCCACAGAAAAGCCTCGCAGCATACCTAGCACACCAGGGCTCTGGCCAGCCGGCCAAGGTCAAGGCTACAGTAGCCGTTCTCACTTCAACGAGCCTGTCTGGATGAAACTGCTGCGCCCTGCCCTGCTCACGCTCACCTGCCTGTTTGTCCAGCCGGCATTGACCAATGATCTGCCATCGCTCGGCGATGCCAGTTCGGGCATCGTTTCACCGGAACAGGAGCATCTACTCGGGCGCGCCTGGCTCAGCCTGCTCCGCGGCCAGGTCAGGCAGCTTTCCGATCCGCAGCTCAAGGATTACGTCGAGAACAGCGTTTATCGCCTGGCCGAGACCAGCCAGCTACAGGACCGCCGCCTGGAATTCGTTCTGCTGGACAGCCCTCAATTGAACGCCTTTGCCGCGCCAGGGGGCATTATCGGAGTCAACGGCGGCCTGTTCATCCACGCCCAGACCGAGGCCGAGTACGCCTCGGTCATGGCACACGAACTGGCTCACCTTTCGCAACGTCACTTCGCCCGAGGCCTGGAAGCGCAGCAGCGCATGCAGCTGCCGCTGATGGCCGCCATGCTGGCGGGCGTCGTCGCCGCGGCAGCTGGTGCAGGCGATGCCGGCATTGCGGCCATCGTATCGACCCAGGCCGCTGCGATTCAGGCACAGCGCCGTTTCTCCCGACAGAATGAACAAGAAGCAGACCGCATCGGCATCGTCAACCTGGAGCGGGCCGGTTACGACCCACGCGCGATGCCATCCATGTTCGGCCGACTCATGCGCCAGTATCGCTACGATCAGAAGCCGCCAGAGTTCCTGCTGACCCACCCCGTCAGCGAATCGCGCATTGCCGACACCACCAACCGCGCGGAGCAATACCCGCAGGGCGGCGCGCAGGACAGCGTGCGCTACCAGCTGATGCGTGCTCGCACGCAACTGAAGTTCGAAAGCACCCCCGGTGTCGAAGCAAAACGCTTCCGCGCAATGCTCAACGAAAACCCGGAAATAGACGCAGCCCGTTATGGTCTGGCGCTGGCGCAGATCAAGGCAGGCCAGCTGGCTGAGGCCAGCAGCAGCCTCGCGCCGCTGCTGACCAAGGCGCCGGACGACCTCACCTACAACCTCGCCCAGGTCGAGCTGGACATCACCTCCAATCGCCTGCAGCAGGCACAGACCCGCTTGCAGCGGCTACTGCAGCTGTATCCGGGAAATTACCCGGTGCGCCAGATGCATATCGATCTACTGATGGAACAAGGGGAGACGCAGCAGGCCGAACGCGAACTGGACAAGCTTGCAGAACAGCGTCGCCGAGACCCCGACATCTGGTATCAGGTCGCCGAAGTGCGCGGGCTGAGTGGCAATATCGTCGGCCTGCACCAGGCCCGAGCCGAGTACTTCGCACTGGTCGGCGATTACGATCAGGGCATCGAGCAGCTCAACCTGGCCAAACGCCGCGCCAGCAACTTCCAGATTTCCGCACGAATAGACGCACGGCAGAAGCAGCTGATGGACGAGAAGCGCATGGTCGAGGAAATGCTGCGCTGAATCGACGGAGGCGCTGAAGGTCGATCAGCGCCGTGCCAACCTCAGGCGTTGCCAGCCTGCTTGAGTCGAGCAGCCTGAGTGAAATCGAGCATCCGCTTGAGCGGCTTGACGGCCCGGGGTATGAGCGCCGGGTCGACGAAAATCTCGTTGCTTCCCGCGCGCAGACACTCCAGGGTTCGCTCGAGGGTGTTCATCGCCATCCACGGGCAATGCGCGCAGCTACGGCAGCTCGCACCCTGCCCGGCGGTGGGCGCCTCGATGAACGTTTTCTCCGGGCAAAGCTGCTGCATCTTGTAGAAGATGCCACGATCGGTCGCGACGATGAGCGTCTGCTGCGGCAATGTCTGCGCCGCCTTGATGAGCTGACTTGTCGAACCCACTGCGTCGGCAAGCTCGACTACTGCTTGCGGTGACTCAGGATGCACGAGTATCGCCGCATCCGGATACAGCGCCTTCATATCGGCCAGCTGCTTGGCCTTGAACTCCTCGTGGACAATGCAAGCGCCATCCCAGAGCAGGATGTCGGCACCGGTCTCGCGCTGCACGTAATTGCCAAGATGCTTGTCCGGCGCCCAGATGATCTTCTCGCCGTTATCCATCAGGCTCTCGACGATCTCCAGTGCGCAGCTGGATGTCACCACCCAATCAGCACGCGCCTTCACCGCCGCCGAGGTGTTGGCGTAGACCACCACTGTGCGCTCGGGATGCTGATCGCAGAAAGCCGAGAACTCATCGACCGGGCAGCCCAGATCGAGCGAGCAGGTGGCTTCGAGCGTCGGCATCAGCACGCGCTTCTCGGGGTTGAGGATCTTCGCCGTCTCCCCCATGAACTTCACGCCGGCGACCAGCACCGTCTGCGCCGGATGCTCATTGCCGAAGCGCGCCATTTCCAGGGAATCGGATACGCAGCCGCCGGTTTCTTCCGCCAGCGCCTGGATTACCGGATCGGTGTAGTAATGCGCGACCAGAACTGCGTTCTGACGCTTCAATTCCACAGCGATTTCACTGCGCAACTGCGCTTCTTGCTCAGGAGTGAGCGGCTTGGGTTGCTTGGCCGCCAGATGAGCCTGCACGAGGATGCGTTCGGGTATCTGCGTCATGGTCGCGGGTCCTGCCAGCACGGGATTGCACGAAGCGCCGAAGGTATGGCGGCCTGAGCCAGCCTGCTCGACTTGTCGTTAAGGACGGAAGGTGCAGGATTCAGACACGACTCCTGCCGTTCAACGGGGCAGGAATACTAGCCGAAGCCTTTGGAAAAGGGAAAGCGTGGCGGGATTCGAGCGAAGCAGGGCATTGCACCCCATAAATGAAACCGCCGGCTGAAAAGCCGGCGGTTCTGTTGGATCACTCGCCCTTGAGCATGTGTCCACGTTCTTCCAGATTGATGTGCCACTGCATGGCTTCACCCAGCAGGTGCGGTGTCTGACCACCCTTCTTGCAGGCGTCCTCGAAGTACTTGTTGAGCACGTCGCGGTAGGACGGATGCACGCAATTGTCGATGATGACGCGCGCACGCTCACGCGGAGCCAGACCACGCAGGTCAGCCAGGCCTTGCTCGGTAACCAGAATCTCGACGTCATGCTCGGTGTGGTCAACGTGAGCGACCATCGGCACGACGCTGGAGATGTTGCCACCCTTGGCGATCGACTTGGTCACGAAGATGGCCATGTGAGCGTTACGCGCGAAATCGCCCGAACCGCCGATACCGTTCATCATCTTGGTGCCGCCCACGTGGGTGGAGTTGACGTTGCCGTAGATGTCGAACTCGAGCGCGGTGTTGATGCCGATGATGCCAAGACGACGCACCAGCTCCGGATGGTTGGAGATCTCCTGCGGACGCAGCACCAGCTTGTCCTTGTACTTCTCCAGGTTGCCGAATACGCGATCATTGCAACGCTCGGAAAGAGTGATCGAGCAGCCGGAAGCAAAGGTCATCTTGCCGGCGTCGATCAGCTCGAAGGTGCAGTCCTGCAGCACTTCGGAGTACATGACCAGGTCTTCGAACGGCGAGTCGATCAGACCGCACATTACGGCGTTGGCGATATTGCCGATGCCGACCTGCATCGGACCGAGGTTCTTCGCCATGCGGCCAGCAGCCACTTCACTCTTGAAGAACTCGACCAGGTGATTGGCGATGGCCTGGGTTTCTTCGTCCGGCGGCGTGACGGTGGAGTAGGAATCCGGCTGGTTGGTGATCACGATCGCTGCGATCTTGGCCGGATCGACCGGAATTGCGGCGGTGCCGATACGGTCGTCAACCTGGGTCAGCGGAATCGGACCGCGATTCGGACGCTCGCCCGGGAAGTAGATGTCGTGCAAGCCTTCGAGGTTGAGGTTGTGTGCCAGATTCAGCTCGATGATCACTTGGTCGGCGAACATGGCCAGATTGGCCGAGTTGCCCACGGAGGTGGTCGGAACGATGTGGCCCTGCTCGGTAATGCACAGCGCCTCGATGATGGTGACATCCGGACGCTTGATCTGATGGTTGCGCATCTGCTCGACGGTATGCGACAGGTGCTGGTCGATGAACATGACCTCGCCCGCGTTGATCGCCTTGCGCAGTACCGGATCTGCCTGGAACGGCATGCGTCGCGCCAGCAAGCCGGCCGAAGCCATTTTGCCGTCGAGATCATTGCCCAGGCTGGCACCCGTCACCAGGCTGATCTGTAGCTTCTCGTCCTTGGCGCGATCAATAAGCGCCAGAGGCACGGCTTTGGCTTCGCCAGCACGGGTAAAACCACTCATGCCAACGGTCATGCCGTCGCGAATAAGGGCAGCGGCCTCGTGGGCGCTCATGACCTTGTTCTGCAGAGAGGACAAGCGGATACGATCAGAATACATTTGAGCCTCGAACCAACGGAAAATCGGAAGGGGCCGCAGTCTATTACGTTTAAAAACGCTTGAGCCACCTACTAAGGTCGTAGAGAAAAACGCTTCTTATGACCGAACGTAGCAGCGCGCGGCAACGCAAAACTGCGGCCATTAAAAAAGCCGGATGCCCTTGCGGGTATCCGGCTTCTTGTGCTCTCTCGGGAGCAATTTGGTGGGTCGTGTAGGATTCGAACCTACGACCAATTGGTTAAAAGCCAACTGCTCTACCAACTGAGCTAACGACCCAATGCGGGGCGCATGATACTGATTTGATTGATGAAAACAAACTTTTTTTTAAAAAAAATTCGCCCGCTCTTGCGCGCATCCATCAGTCTGTCGCGTTAGAAATAGCGCGTGGGATCGGCCACTCCGGCCTCCGCAAAACCGGCGGCACGCAGCCGACAGCTGTCGCACTTACCGCAAGCGCGCCCGTCAGCGTCCGCCTGATAGCACGACACCGTCATCGCATAATCGACACCCAGGCGAACCCCCTCCTGGACGATCTTCGCTTTGCTGAGCTGCTGCAGCGGAGCCTGGATGCGAAACCCCTGCCCTTCAACGCCGGCCTTGGTGGCCAGATTCGCCATATGCTCGAAGGCGGCCACGAACTCCGGCCGACAGTCCGGATAACCGGAATAGTCCACTGCGTTGACGCCGATGAAGATATCACGAGCACCAAGGACCTCCGCCCACCCAAGCGCCAGCGAAAGGAAAACGGTATTGCGTGCAGGGACATAGGTGACAGGAATTCCCTCACCGGGAACCTCAGGCACGTCGATGCTATCGTCGGTCAGCGCTGAACCACCGATGCCATTCAGGTTAAGCCCGATAACCTTGTGCTCGACCACACCTAACTGCGCGGCAACTCGCTCGGCAGCCTGCAGTTCGGCACGATGACGCTGCCCGTAGTCGAAGCTCATCGTATAGCAGGCATAACCCTGATCACGGGCCATCGCCACGACCGTGGCCGAATCAAGCCCGCCCGACAATAGGATGACTGCTTTCTGCTCACTCATTTCACGATACCCTCGAGCTGAATAGGCGAACCCGCCTCCGACCCAACATGCTCAGTGGCCAGGTGCGTCGTTCCAGATGATCTTGTGCAGCTGCAGCTGCAAGCGTACCGGCAGGTTGTCGGCGACGATCCAGTCAGCCAGTGCACGGACATCAACCTGACCGTGACTTGGGGAAAACAGAACCTCGCCGGCGCGTCGATCCAGACCATATTCGATCAGCTTGCTAACCGCCCAGTCATAGTCTTCGCGCGAGCAGATGACGAACTTCACCTGATCGTTTTGCGTGAGAGACGCGATATTCTCATAGCGATTGCGCGCAACCTCGGCGGAACCCGGTGTTTTCAGATCAACCACGCGGCTGACTCGCTCATCCACCACAGAAATGTCGAGCGCACCGCTGGTTTCGAGCGACACCTCATATCCCGCATCGCACAAACGCTGCAGCAAGGGCACACAATTGGGCTGCGCCAGTGGCTCACCACCCGTCACGCAGACGTAACGGGGATTGTAGGCGGCAACACGCTCGACGATTGCGTCGATGCTCATCAGCTCGCCGCCGCTGAAGGCATAGGCGGTATCGCAATATTGACAGCGCAGGGGACAGCCGGTCAGGCGAACGAACACAGTAGGCAGGCCACTGGTTCGCGTCTCCCCCTGCAGCGAGTAGAAAATCTCAGTAATTCGCAGGGTCATATCAGCCACGGGCGTGACGGCTAAACAGGCCATCCGCCTCCGTTGCGGGAAATAGGGGCGGCGATTCTAACGAAAAAACCCGCCCAATGGGCGGGTTTAGTTCGTGAATGCCAAGCTGAGGCTCAGCGATTGAGCTGCCGCTGGGCCAATTGTGCTGCCGAGGTGTTCGGGTATTGGGCGATAACCTGCCGCAAAATACCCTGAGCCTTGTCCCGGTTACCCAGGCGGATCTCGACATCGGCCAGCTTATAGAGCGAATCCGGCACCTTGTTGTGCTGCGGATAAGCCTGACTGACCCGAGCAAAGGCCTGACCGGCACCTTGCAGATCGCCTTTGGCCAAATTCACCTCACCAAGCCAATACTGCGCGTTACCCGCGTACTGACTGTCAGGGTACTTTCGCAGGAATGCCGCGAAAGCCTGGCTCGCCTTATCGAAGTCTTTCGCTTTGATAAGGTCGAAAGCGGCATCGTAGTAGAGCTTCTCTTGAGCAGGATCGCTGGACCCGCCCTGTGTCTGGCCTGGGCTAGCTGCGGGCGCGCCGGTGTTTCCAGCTATGGATGGCAAATCCCGTGAAGGCGCAGACTGATTACTCCCAGCCGCGGACCCGCTCGACAAGCGTCGATCCAGATCCTGATAACGTTCCAGCCCCTCTTGTTGCAGGCGCTGGATCTGATTCTGTTGTTCCTCAAGCATGCCGCGCAATTGGGCGATCTCTTCCTGCATCTGCTGTAACTGCATGAAGAGCATGCCCTGCGCCGAAGATGGAGCAGCAGCCCCACCTCCGGCATAGGCACCGTCACCGCTCGGCGCGGCCGTGGAGTAACCAGAGTTGCCGCTAGCGGCACCCTGCTCATAATCCACAACCGGCACCTGGGCCACCGCATAGAGCGGGAGGCCGAGCACTGTAAAAGTCAGAGCGTGGCGGTACTTGCGCATATCGAATTACTTACGCAGTTCGACGCGACGGTTCTGAGCCCAGGACTGCTCGTCGTTGCCCATGGCAACCGGACGCTCTTCGCCGTAGGAAACCAGCTCCAGCTGAGCCGGGGAAACGCCCTGCAGTACCAGGTAACGCTGTACAGCCTTGGAACGACGCTCACCCAGAGCCATGTTGTACTCGCGAGTACCACGCTCGTCGGTGTGGCCTTCCAGAACGACGCGAGCGCCGTTGCCTTTCAGGTCCTTGGCATGAACGTCCAGAGCGCGCATGGCTTCCGGCTTCAGGTCGGAACTGTCGTACTCGAAGTAGAAGGTAGTGATGGCGCGCAGAGCGGCTTCTTCGCTCATGCTGCCGTCGATGGCGCCCGAATCAGCACCGTAACCGGCATTCGGATCGATCGCGCCCGAGCCTTCGCCAGAATCGTCGCCGCCCTTGGAGGAACAACCGACAGCAACAGCCATGGCCAGAGCCAGAGCGGTGAACTTACCGAATTTCAGCATTTCCATGTGTAACAACCCCAGGTGTGTTTTTGGTTAAAAAGCGTTGATACCGCATCAGTTCAGGTAAGGGGACCAGGACGGCTCTCGGACTTCGCCTTGAGCTGTTGGAAGCGGGAGCCTAACGCGTCCATTGATGGACACGAGCATCAAGACTCCCCGGCCCTGCTGGCGGGTGGCGTAGATTAGCATGGTGCCATTAGGCGCAACAGTGGGAGACTCATCCAGACTGGTATCCGAAAGTATCCGCAGGTTGCCGCGCTGTAGATCCTGCGCAGCGACCTTGAAGTTGGTATAGCCGTCCTGACGGTGAATCATCACCAGCGTTTTCTCGTCAGCTGACAGCTTCGGGTTAGCGTTGTAGTTACCAACGAACGTCACTCGCTCAGCCGAGTTGCTGCCCAGCCGCTGCTTGTACACCTGCGGCTTGCCAGCGCGATCGGAGGTGAAGTAGATCGTTTGACCATCCGCGCCCCAGAAGGGTTCGGTGTCGATTGCATAGTGATTGGTCAGGCGCTGCAACTGACGCGAGCCGAGGTCCATGACGTAGATCTCGGGGTTGCCATCTTTGGACAGCACGAATGCGAGGCGATTGCCCTCAGGCGAGAATGCCGGAGCGCCGTTCAGCCCCTCGAAGTTGGTGATCTGCTCGCGGCGGCCAGTGTCGATATGCTGAACGAAGATCCGCGGGCGCTTTTGCTCGAACGAAACGTAGGCAATACGACGACCGTCCGGCGAATAGCGCGGCGAGAGAATCGGCTCGCGCGATTGCAGCAAGGTTACGGCGCGCGCACCGTCATAATCGGAGCGCTGCAGCGTGTAGCGGGTGTTCGCACCGCCCAGCCGCTCGACGGTGACATAAAGCAGGCGGGTGGAAAACGCACCCTTGATGCCGGTCAGCTTCTCGAAAGACTGGTCGGCCGCATGGTGGGCCATGTCGCGCAGCTGGTCCGGCGAGCCACCGACCGTTCCGGTCATGACCTGCTGTTCAGTGGTCACGTTGAATACTTCGTAACGAACCTGCAGTCGGCCACCGGCCGGCTCGATGTTGCCGACCATCACGTACTGGGCGCCAAGGGCTTTCCAGTCGCGATAGATGATCTCGCTGCCGCGTGTCGGCATGCTGATCATGTTCTGTCGCGGAATCGGCTGAAAGATGCCGGAATTGCGCAAGTCGTTGCCTACGATTTCCGCCATGTCTTCTGGCAACACCGTACCGCCCTGCCAGCCGAATGGCACGACGGCGATCGGGATCGCCCGATCGGCACCACTGGTCACGACGATATTTTTTTCCTGCGCCACCGCTATTCCCGCCAGGCAGCAAAGCAGGACAAGTAGACCTCGAATGGAATTGATCACAACGCAAGATCCTCAGGCGTAAATGTCATTTTGAATGACCGGTAAGGCTGGAAGTCCTGCGGGCTCAGGCCCTGCATTTCAGTCAGCCGACCGATGTTCTTAACTGCGGCAACCGCAGAGTTATCGAATGGCACGTCACCGCTGGAGCGCGAGACACTGACGTTGGTAATGGTGCCATCTGGAAGCATGTTTACCTGAAGCTGCACGGTCATGTTGTTACGCGCCGACGGCGGACGGGTCCAACCTTCTGCCGCACGCAGCCGAATCAGATCGTCGAAGTTACCGGCTACCTGATCGCCGTGGGTATCGGCCAACGCCTGCTGACGCTCGGTGGTATCAGACAGCAGCTCGGCAAGCGCCTGGGCCTTCTTGTCTTCCACCGCCTTGCGCGCTGCATCCGCCGCCGCTTTCTTCTTCGCGTCTTCCGCTGCCTTTTTCTTTGCCGCTTCGGCTGCCGCTTTTTTCTTGGCTTCTTCGGCCGCCTTGCGCTTGGCTTCTTCGGCGGCTTTCTTCTTCGCTTCCTCTGCAGCCTTTTGCTTGGCTAGCTCTTCGGCAGCCTTCTTCTTGGCGATCTCGGTCTGTTTCTGTTGCTCGACCTTCTTGGCCTCCTCCGCCTTCTTAGCCGCCGCGGCCTTCTCGACTGCAGCTTTCGCCGCATCGGCCTTTCGAGCCTCTTCGGCCTTCTTTTGTTCCGCAGCACGAGCGGCAGCAGCCTGCTTCTCCTGCTCCACCTTGCGCTGCTCCATCTGCTCGCTTTCGAACTGTTTGGCGGCGGTCTTCTTCGCTTCGCCCGCGATCTTCTGATTGGTCTGAGTAGTTGCCTGACTCTGGGACTTCAACTGGTACAGGGTTGCCTGCACGATCGGCTTGGAAGGGGGCAGCTCGGGTGCCATTGAGAAGCTGACGAACAACATGCCGAAGATAATGATGTGCAGGCCGACCGCCAGCACAGTCGGCCAGAAATAACTCTGCGAAGGCGACGAGTCACGCTGCTGCATCAAGGTGCCTCGGTGATCAGGCCGACATTACCGACGCCGGCTTCCTGCAAACCACCCATGGCAGCCATGACCGAGCCGTAATCCACGGCCCGGTCGCCACGGATGAACACCTGGGTATCCGGGCGCTGACGCATGATCGCGACCACGGCCTGCGTCATGTCGGCCAATGCGACAGCCTCGTTGCCCTTGCTTTCGGTATCGACCTCGCTGCCAACGTTCCAGTAGTAGGTCTTGTCTGCCTTGATGGAGATCGTCAGCACTTGCTTGTCGTTGTCCTGCGGCAGGGCTTCACTGCTGACCTTGGGCAGATCGACCTTGACGCCCTGATTGAGCATCGGCGCCGTCACCATGAAGATAACCAGCAGTACCAGCATCACATCGATGTAAGGCACCACGTTCATCTCGGCGACGGGCTTGCGTCTGTTGCGGATTCTGGCCATGGCCGTGGGCCTCAGTCTTCGGTGGTGTGAACTTTGCGGTGGAGGATGGCCTGGAACTCATCGGCGAAGGTGTAGTAACGACCGATGAGCATCTCGCCGCGAGCAGCGAAACGGTTGTAGGCGATAACCGCAGGAATCGCGGCGAACAGACCGATCGCAGTGGCAATCAGCGCTTCGGCGATACCAGGCGCTACGGTTGCCAGCGTTGCCTGCTGAACCTGGGCCAGGCCACGAAACGAGTTCATGATCCCCCAAACGGTGCCAAACAGGCCGATGTAAGGGCTGGTGGAACCAACGGTCGCCAGGAACGGCAAGCTTTGCTCGAGTTTTTCCTCTTCACGGGAAATCGCCACGCGCATGGCGCGGTTGACGCCGTCCATCACTGCATCAGGATCGACGCCCTGCTGCTGGCGGAGACGGGAAAACTCCTTGAAGCCGGCGCGAAAGATCTGCTCGACGCCCGAGTCCGGGTCAGGATTGCTGCCCGCCTGACGATACAGCTTGGACAGATCGATACCCGACCAGAAGCGCTCTTCGAAGGTATCGAGCGCTCGTTTCGCTGCGCGCAACATATTGCCGCGCTGAAAAATCAGAATCCATGAGGTCACCGAAGCGCCTACAAGTATCAGCATAACCAGCTGCACCACGAAGCTGGCGTTGCTGATCAGGCTCCACATGGACATATGGTCGACGTTGGCTTCCACGCTTACTCTCCTGCAGGGGATAGACCCGAACCGGCGAAGGCGACACGCAGCGCTTCGGGAATGGCTCGGGGTTTCAAACTTTCGGCACGCACGCAGGCCACCAGCACCTGCCCCTCACAAAGCAGAACATCATCTACCGCACGCCGGACCTGCTGGCGAAAACGCAGGCTGGCTCGATTCAACTCAGTCACCTCGGCCGTAACCAGCAATTCATCGTCCAGTCGTGCCGGAGCGCGGTACCGCGCCTCGACCGAATGCACGACGAACAGCAAGTCTTCACCGGCCAGCTGCGACTGGGCAAATCCCAGACTGCGCAACCGCTCGGTACGAGCTCGCTCCATGAATTTGAGGTAATTGACGTAATAGACAATGCCGCCCGCATCGGTGTCCTCGTAATAGACTCGACAGCGGTGGGTGAAGATTTCAGCTCCGGCTTGCGCGCGCATACTAGTGCTCGGCCCTGTAAATGCCAATCGGGTAAGACAACAATATTTTCGTCAAACTATGTCGCCATCGAACAGATCCGGGGTCGGCGCGTCGCCCATGCGTTTAGGCAGGTTGAGGCCGAAATGGAGATAGGCGTGACGAGTGACGACCCGGCCGCGCGGCGTGCGCATGATGTAGCCCTGCTGGATGAGGTAGGGCTCAAGGACGTCCTCGATGGTATGCCGCTCTTCGCTGATCGCGGCGGCCAAACTGTCGATTCCCACCGGGCCGCCATCGAACTTCTCGATCAGCGTCAGCAGCAACCGGCGGTCCTGATGATCGAAGCCTCGCTCGTCGACGTCGAGCATGTTCAGTGCGAGGTCGGCGATCTGCCGGGTGATCTCACCGCGACCGCGCACCTCGGCGAAATCGCGCACGCGGCGTAACAATCGGTTGGCGATTCGCGGAGTCCCACGCGCTCTTCGAGCGATCTCGAACGCACCTTCGGGCTCGGTTGGCAGACCCAGAATGCTGGCCGAGCGGCTGACGATGGTCGCCAGGTCCTCGGTGGAGTAGAACTCCAGCCGCTGGACGATACCGAAGCGATCGCGCAACGGATTGGTCAGCATGCCGGCACGGGTGGTGGCACCCACGAGGGTGAATGGCGGCAAATCCAGTTTGATCGAACGCGCCGCCGGCCCCTCGCCGATCATGATGTCCAGCTGAAAATCTTCCATCGCCGGATACAGCACTTCCTCAACGATGGGCGAGAGCCGGTGGATTTCGTCGACGAACAGCACGTCGCCAGCTTCCAGATTGGTCAGCAATGCGGCCAGGTCACCCGGCCGCTCGAGCACCGGCCCGGATGTGCTCTTGATCGACACACCCATCTCTTCGGCGATGATGTTCGCCAACGTGGTCTTGCCCAGCCCCGGCGGACCAAAGATGAGCGTGTGATCGAGCGCTTCCTGGCGGCCCTTGGCGGCACGGATGAAGAGGTCCATCTGCTCGCGAACGACCGGCTGCCCGATGTACTCGGCCAGTTTGAGTGGCCGAATCGCGCGATCCAGTTGTTCGTCGCGATCGCGACTGCCTGCAGTGACGATACGATCCGCTTCGATCATGGCTTACACCATGCCCTTGAGGGCGCGACGGATCATTTCTTCACTGCTCAAATCATCTTCCTGTATGGCGGACACTGCACGACTGGCTTCCTGCGGCTTGAAGCCCAGGGAGATCAACGCGCTGACCGCATCATTCTCGGCGCTTGTGACTGCCGTTTTGCTCCCAGGTTCAACCACGAAGGTCGCTATCGCAGGCATGGCTTCCCACGCCTTGAAGCGATCCTTCAGCTCGACCAGGAGCCGCTCGGCGGTTTTCTTGCCGACGCCTGGTATGCGTACCAGCACCGAAGTGTCCTGCGCCTGCACGCAACGCACCAGCTCATCAACCTCCAACCCGGACATCAATGCCAGCGCCAGCTTGGGACCAACGCCGTTCAAACGGATCAGCTCGCGGAAAAGTTCGCGCTCGCGCTTTTCGGAGAAGCCATAAAGTAGTTGTGCATCTTCGCGCACGACGAGGTGCGTATGCAGCGTCACCGGCTCACCAACCGCTGGCAGGCGGTACAACGTCGTCATCGGCACCTCGACCTCATAGCCAATGCCGTTTACGTCGAGAATCAGATGCGGCGGTTGCTTTTCCGCCAGCGTGCCGCGCAAACGTCCGATCAATCTGTGTCCTCCATGGCCATCCCATTTCTGGCGACCAGTCGATTATTCGTCCAACCCACAAGCTTGCGCCGACTACAGACGCAACCGCCCGCCTCGCCGTTTGGCGCCGACCAGGCCGTGTGGAATCAGGCTCTGCCGGTGATGGGCGTGACACAGCGCAATCGCCAGCGCATCAGACGCATCGATCTGTGGTTTTTCCAGAAGCTTGAGTAGGTGCATGACCATCATCTGCACCTGCTGCTTGTCCGCACCGCCGGTTCCAGCGATCGCCTGCTTGACCTGCGTCGCGGTGTATTCGGCGATCTGCAGCCCCGCTTCGGCACCGGCGACGATGGCCGCCCCACGGGCCTGGCCGAGCTTCAGCGCCGAGTCGGCATTGCGCGCCATGAACACCTGCTCGATGCCCATGGTCACCGGGCCGTAGGTTCGAATGACCTCGCTGACTCCACTGAATACGGCACGAAGCCGCTCGGGCAATTCGCCAGTGCCGGTACGAATGCAGCCGGACGCGACATATTCACACCCGCGGCCAGTGTCGCGCACAACACCGTAACCGGTAATCCGAGAGCCGGGGTCGATACCCAAAATCAGCGTCATGCCTTGGCCGTGCTGTCTATTTATCCAGTGGCGAGTATACGGAGCCGCTGCCTGATCCGCCACCGAGCACTAGGGCGGCACCCCGCTAAATGCGCTAGCCGTAAAAAAGCCGGGAGCACATTTATGCGACTCCCGGCTACGAATGGCGTTGTCGCTCACCCCAACTGCTGCATGATCTCGTCGGAGATCTCCGCGTTGTGGTAGACGTTCTGCACGTCATCCAGATCTTCCAGCGCATCGATCAGACGCAGAACCTTTTGCGCCGTCTCGACATCGGTGATGGGCGCCATGATGGAGGGGATCATCGCCACTTCCGCCTCGTCACCCTTGAAGCCAGCCTGCGTCAGCGCCTCGTTGACCGAGAGGAAATCGGCAAAGCTGGTATAGATTTCGACCGAGCCATCCTCCTGACTGACGACATCGTCCGCCCCCGCCTCCAGCGCCGCCTCCATCAATGCATCTTCATCGACACCAGGCGCATAGCTGATCTGACCCTTGCGATCGAACATATAGGCGACTGAGCCATCAGTACCGAGGTTGCCGCCGTTCTTGCTGAAGGCGTGGCGCACTTCGGCCGCAGTACGGTTGCGATTGTCGGTCATGGCCTCGATGATGATGGCCACGCCGCTTGGCGCGTAACCCTCGTAGCTCAGCTCGGTCATGTTGTCCGCCTCGCTGGAGCCTGCCCCCCGTGCGATGGCGCGATCGATGACGTCACGCGACATGTTGGCCGTCAGCGCCTTGTCGACAGCCAGACGCAGACGCGGGTTATCCGCCGGCACGCCGCCGCCATGCTTGGCCGCCACGGTCAGCTCACGGATCAACTTAGTGAAAATCTTGCCCCGCTTGGCGTCCTGGCGCTCTTTGCGGTGCTTGATATTGGCCCATTTGGAATGACCAGCCATAACTCACTCCATTCTTCGACTGAATCGGATATCTCGATAACCGCCCCGCCTGCAGCTAGCCATCAGGGCGAAGCGGCCATCACCGTAACGCCTGTACGGCTCGAGGCCGCAAGACGAAGAAGCCTGGCAGAGCCAGGCTTCGGGTAGCGCTTATTCCGCCTTCGGCTGCTCGCGCAGACGGATATGCAGATCGCGTAGCGCCTTGTTGTCCACCGCACCCGGTGCCTGGGTCATCACGTCCGCAGCACTCTGGGTTTTCGGGAAGGCGATCACTTCACGAATGGACTGCGCACCGGTCATCAGCATCACCAGGCGATCGAGACCGAAGGCCAGACCACCGTGAGGCGGCGCGCCAAATTTCAGCGCATCGAGGAGGAAGCCGAACTTCTCTTCCTGCTCGGCTTCATCGATGCCAAGAATGCGGAACACGGTCTGCTGCATTTCCTTGCGATGAATACGGATCGAACCGCCACCCAGTTCGGTACCATTGAGGACCATGTCGTAGGCACGCGACAGAGCGGCAGCCGGGTTGGCCTCCAGCTCCTGCGGCGTGCACTTCGGCGCGGTAAACGGGTGGTGCAGCGCGCTCAGCGAGCCGTCATCGTTCTCCTCGAACATCGGGAAGTCGACCACCCACAGCGGCGCCCAGTCACAGGTCAGCAGCTTGAGGTCGTGACCGATCTTGATACGCAGCGCGCCCAGCGCTTCGGAGACGATCTTCGCCTTGTCGGCACCGAAGAAGACGATGTCGCCATCGACCGCACCCACACGATCGAGGATCACGTTGAGATTGTCTTCCGGGATGAACTTGACGATCGGCGACTGCAGACCTTCGACACCCTTGGCGCGCTCGTTGACCTTGATGTAGGCCAGGCCCTTAGCGCCATAGATGCCGACGAACTTGGTGTAGTCGTCGATCTGGCTGCGCGGCATGCTCGCCGCACCCGGAACGCGCAGGGCAGCGACGCGCCCCTTCGGATCATTGGCCGGCCCGGAGAACACCTTGAACTCGACGGCGTTGAGCTGATCGGCCACATCCACCAATTCAAGCGGAATGCGCAGGTCGGGCTTGTCCGAGCCGTAACGACGCATGGCCTCTTCGAACGGCATGTGCGGGAACTCACCAAACTCCAGATCCAGCACTTCCTTGAACAGCTTACGGATCATGCCTTCGGTGATATCGATGATGTCCGCTTCGTCGAGGAAGCTGGTCTCGATGTCGATCTGGGTGAACTCGGGCTGGCGATCAGCGCGCAGGTCTTCGTCGCGGAAGCACTTGGCGATCTGGTAGTAGCGGTCGAAACCGGCAACCATCAGCAGCTGCTTGAACAGCTGCGGCGACTGCGGCAGAGCGAAGAAGTTACCAGCATGGGTACGGCTGGGTACCAGATAGTCACGGGCGCCTTCGGGCGTCGGGCGGCCCAGGATCGGGGTTTCCACATCCAGGAAACCATTTTCATCCAGGTAGCGGCGAATGCTGGCGGTGATACGCGAACGCAGCTTGAGCTTCTCGGCCATTTCCGGACGACGCAGGTCGATGAAGCGATAGCGCAGCCGCGTCTCTTCGCCAACATCGCTGTACTCGTTGAGCGGGAACGGCGGCGTCTCCGCATCGTTGAGCACGTCCAGCTCGTAACCGAGGACTTCGATGGCACCAGAAGCGATGTTCGGGTTCACCGCACCAGCCGGGCGCAGGCGCACCTTGCCGGTGATCTTCACCACATACTCGCTACGCACCTTGTCCGCAGTGGCGAAGGTTTCCGCGCGATCGGGATCGAAGACCACCTGAGCCAGGCCCTCACGATCACGCACGTCGAGGAAGATCACCCCGCCATGGTCACGACGGCGATGTACCCAGCCGCAAAGAGTGATTTCCTGGCCGTCCAGGCTTTCGTTCAGTTGGCCGCAATAGTGGCTGCGCATCATGGTGGAGTTCGCTTCTCGTATCTTGAATTCGATGGGGCGCTAGAGCCGCGACAGGCTGACAGCCCCGTTGCTGCTCTGAGCAAGCGGCGCTTGCCGCAAGCGTTACCGCAGATGACACCAGGCGCTGCGGCTTGCGCAGAGGCCGCCGGGCATAAGCGCGAGATTATATCTACATAATTACCTCGGCGCAGCCGTTGCCCCGGGGATTCGAATTCTTGCGGACGGAACCCCTCATCCATCCAGGCCTTCCAAAACCACGAGTGTTGAGCCAGAGGCGCATCGCTTCACAAAGCCATGCAGTTTTCTGGCATAACTAATAACTGAACCATCCATCAGGAGAAAAACATGGAAATCAACATTGGCATCGCTGAACAGGACCGGGCAGCCATCGCCGAGGGCCTGTCTCGCCTGCTCGCCGACACCTATACCTTGTACTTGAAGACCCACAACTTCCACTGGAACGTTACCGGGCCGATGTTCAACACGCTGCATACCATGTTCGAAACCCAGTACACCGAACTCGCCCTCGCGGTGGACGATATTGCCGAACGCATCCGGACCCTGGGCTTCCCGGCACCGGGCACTTACGCAGCCTATGCGCGCCTGAGCTCAATCAAGGAAGAAGAAGGCGTCCCTTCGACTGAAGAGATGATCAAACTGCTGGTAGAAGGCCAGGAGGCGGTCGTACGCACCGCTCGCGGCATCTTCCCGCTGCTGGACAAGGTCAATGACGAACCAACCGCAGACCTGCTGACCCAGCGCATGCAAAGCCATGAAAAGACCGCCTGGATGCTGCGCAGCCTGCTGTCCGCCTAAGCTGCCCCCTGGAAGGGGCGCCGTTACGCGCCCCGCCCAGCCTTGCGACCAATAAAGCACCGCCACGCTCTATTCCATAGAACTCAGCCAGAGCAGCGGAACACACATTTGAGCACCCTCCTTCTTTACTGTTAAATACGCCGCGCTGCAGCCCGGACCCGCGCGGTTTTTCGAACAGTGTTCAGCCCTGCCCGACTAACGTTTTCACGAGCTCCCGGCCTTGCGGCTTCTTCTGTCGTGTTATCAACCGTGAGTCATACAAGAATGCTTAAGATCGTCCATGTTTTGGCGGGTGTCATTGCCCTGTTACTGTCCTTTGTTCCCAGCCTGCGCGGCGCCATGCCTCTGCTTCTGCAGCCTGAAGCCCTCTGCTTACTGATGCTTGGTCTGCTGAACGTGCAATTTGCGCCATCCGCTCAACTGATAGACGCCCGGACCCGCCCCACACTGATCGCAGCGTCCGTACTGCTGCTGATCTCCATCGCACTGCAATCCTTTATCGTCCTCGTATCGCTCCCCGAGATCGCAGGACAGCCCGCTACGCTGGCCAGCCTGCTGCTTGCCTTCATTGCAGTACTGCTGCACCTGGCCACGCCTCAAGCACAGCGCGCGCAGCCCAAACCGGCCCGCAAGCCCGCTGGCACGAGCGCACCGTCAGCGGCAGGTCGCGAGGCTGGCACCGTCAAGTGGTTCAACACTTCCAAGGGTTTCGGTTTTATCTCGCGAGACAGCGGAGATGACGTGTTTGTGCATTTCCGTGCGATTCGCGGAGAGGGGCACCGCGTCCTGGTCGAAGGGCAACGGGTGGAGTTCAGCATCATGATGCGCGACAAAGGCCTTCAGGCAGAGGACGTCGTCCCGGTTGAATCGGATCGATAAGCGCTCAATGGCGGGGAGCGTCAGCCCACCTCCCCACCACATCAATCTTCAATAGTGCGGTGGCGGGGCTTCATCCTCGCCAGCGTCCAGCGGCACCTGCATCTCCTCCTGACGCTTCGCCAACGCGCGCAGCTGCAGCTGCATCCGTTGCATGGCCCGCTGCTGCTCGACGAGCACATCATTCAGCGCCTGGATCGTATCGTCCTGAAATGCCAGGCGCGTCTCCAGATCCGTAACACGCGACTCCAGATCCATCGTCATTCTCCAAATCGGAAGTGATCGGTCAGCACCAGCTTGAGCTTGTTCCTGATCGCAGCAACCTGTTCGGCGCTGTATGGCTGTGCCGGATGCTTACCCCAGACCGGTCCCGGCCAAGCGGGATCATCGCGGCGCCTTGCAATGACGTGAACGTGCAGCTGGCTGACCACATTACCAAGAGTGGCAACGTTCATCTTGTCCGCCCCAAAAGTGTCTTTCACCGTCTCGGCCAGCGACGTAGCCTCTTGCCACAGTGCTTGTTGATCCGCAGTGTCAAGCTGGAACAACTCACTAACCTCTTCACGACGCGGCACCAAGATGAACCACGGATACTGCGCATCGTTCATCAACAACAACCGGCAGAGCGGGAAGTCACCAAGCAGCAACGTATCCTGCTCCAGACGCGAATCGAGTACGAACATATAACTCCCCTGCGAACCGAAAATGAAAGTGCGTACTGCTGCACTGGGATCGAAAAAGGATACTCCATGCACACCGCACAACAAGCTCTACGGCGCACAGCAACGGTGCCTGGCTGCAGTGACACCGCGCGTTCCTGGTGCATATTCGAAGGAAAAGCGGCGGCGAGGCAACGAATGAGCGCAGAGCGAATTTGAGTACGCTTTTTGCTAGCAGAGTGCACGGGAACCTGAAAGAGGCTTGAAGCACCGCAAAGAAACACACATTGCTTGCTCTAGCGCACCACTAGAGCTAAACAGTAAAGTCTCTGGATGGCTTTATTCGCGACAGCGGCCATGACTGGCAAAGCCCGATGCAGGACTAAAAAGTTGCACCCTTTCCGCGCAACCGCGGAAGGTAAGCACCGTTTTTAAACCAAAGGAGCAATCACAATGAAAGTGATGAAGTGGAGCGTAATCGCCCTAGCCGTAGCGGCGGGCACCTCCCAGATGGCGCTGGCCAGCCAGCAATCGGAGTCCAAGGGTTTCGTCGAGGACGCGAGCCTCGATCTGTTGCTGCGCAACACGTACTTCAATCGCGACTACAAAGACGGGCGAGGCGACGCACGCAGCTGGGGCCAAGGCTTCATCACCACGTTCGAGTCCGGCTTCACCCAAGGCACCATCGGTGTAGGTGTTGATGCCTACGGCATCCTTGGCGTTCGCCTCGATGGCGGTCGCGGCCACACCTATGGCGCGATGTTCGAGCGCGACTCCAATGGCGACCCGGAGCGCGACCTCTCGCAGGCCGGCGCAGCCATCAAGGCACAGTTCTCCAACACAGTGATCAAGTACGGCAACCAGTTCCCGTCCATGCCAGTTCTGGCATATGACGATTCGCGCCTGCTGCCTGAGTCATTCACCGGCACACTGATCACCAGTAACGAGATCGAAGGCTTGGAGCTGAATGCTGGCCGCTTCACTGCGGACAGCGCGATGCAAACCTCTAGCCGCGACTCGCTTAACTACCTAGACCGGACTCTCAAGAGCATTGACGTCATAGGTGGCACCTATGCAATCAATGACAACCTGAGCGCCTCCCTGTATTACGCAGACAACGAAGATGTCGCCAAGAAGAAGTACGCCAATATCAACTACGTCATGCCTTTCGCTGACGCTCAGTCTTTGGCTTTCGACTTCAACATTTACGACAATAAATACGACAAGCAAGCCTTCGACGAGACTCAAGACACCACGATCTGGAGCCTTGCAGCCAAGTATTCTGTCGGCTCACACGCTTTCATCCTCGCCCACCAGCGCGTGACTGGCGACGGCAACTACGAATACGACATCGGCGACGGCGGCGGCTCGATCTGGGTAGCCAACTCGTACTACTCCGACTTCAACTCCAAGGATGAGCGCTCCTGGCAGGCCAGCTATGAGCTGGACTTCAGTGGCTATGGTGTTCCCGGCCTGTTCTGGAAAACCGCCTATGTATACGGCGACAACGTAGACACCGGCACCGGCGAAGGTAAGGAGCGTGAGTTCTTCAACCAGGTCCAGTACGTCGTACAGAGCGGCCCGGCCAAGGATCTCTCCCTGAAGCTGCGCAACTCGATCTACCGCTCCAACAGCGACATGCGCAACTATTACAGCCAAGACCTGAACGAGATCCGCGCATTCGTCGAATACCCGCTGAGCATCCTGTAACCCAGGTGCACAGTTGATTCGATGCAAAACTGAGCCCGGCGAAAGCCGGGCTCTTCGTTTCTACGCCCAGCCCAGCGGCCATGTCGATCCTATACGCAGCACCACGCGCGCCGTACAATGCCGAGCTAAATTTCAGCCTCTGCAAGGACATAACGGCCACATGCGCACCAGTCAGTTCCTGCTCTCGACCCTCAAAGAAACCCCATCCGATGCAGTGGTTATCAGCCATCAACTGATGCTGCGCGCCGGAATGATCCGCAAGCTGGCCTCGGGACTGTACACCTGGATGCCGATGGGACTGCGTGCACTGCGCAAGGCCGAGGCCATCGTTCGCGAGGAGATGAACAAAGCTGGTGCCCTGGAAGTGCTGATGCCCGCTATCCAGCCGGCTGAGCTTTGGCAGGAATCCGGTCGTTGGGAACAGTACGGCCCGGAGCTGCTGCGACTGAAGGATCGCCATAACCGCGAGTTCTGCGTCGGCCCAACCCATGAAGAGGTCATTACCGACCTGGCACGCAATGAGCTCCACAGCTACAAGCAGCTGCCGATCAACTTCTACCAGATCCAGACCAAATTCCGCGACGAGATACGCCCGCGTTTCGGTCTGATGCGTGGCCGCGAATTCCTGATGAAGGACGCCTACTCCTTCCATCTGACTCAGGAGTCGCTGCAGGACACCTACGACCGCATGCATCAGGCGTACTGCAACGTGTTCACTCGCCTCGGCCTCGACTTCCGTCCCGTGCAGGCGGACACCGGCTCCATTGGCGGAACCGGCTCCCATGAGTTTCACGTATTGGCAGAGTCTGGTGAGGATGATATCGCCTTCAGCGACACCTCCGACTACGCCGCCAATATCGAGAAGGCCGAAGCCATTCCGCGCGAAACCGAACGTGGAGCGGCCAGCGAAGAGCTGCGTCTGGTCGACACACCTAACGCCAAGACAATCATCGAGCTGGTTGAACAGTTTGACCTGGCAATCGAGAAGACCGTTAAGACGCTGGTCGTCCATGGCATCGAAAAAGGCCAACTAATCGCCCTGATCGTGCGCGGCGACCATGAGCTCAATGAAATCAAGGCTGCGAACCTCGAGCAGGTTGCCAGCCCACTTGTATTCGCCACCGAAGCAGAAATCCGCGCAGCCATCGGTGCCGGCCCCGGCTCGCTAGGCCCGCTGAGTCTGCCGATCCCATGCGTGATTGATCGCTCTGTCGCACTGATGAGCGATTTCGGCGCCGGCGCCAATATCGACGACAAACACTACTTTGGCCTGAACTGGGAGCGCGACCTGCCGCTGCCGCAGATCGCCGACCTGCGCAACGTCGTCGCTGGCGATCCGAGCCCGGATGGTCAGGGCAAACTGGTCATCAAGCGCGGCATCGAAGTCGGACACATCTTCCAGCTCGGCACGAAATACAGCGAAGCCATGAACTGCCAGGTGATGGGCGAGAACGGCAAGCCGGCCACTCTGATCATGGGCTGCTACGGCATCGGCGTATCCCGTGTGGTAGCCGCTGCGATCGAGCAGAACTACGATGATCGCGGCATCCTCTGGCCGGACGCACTCGCCCCCTTCCAGATCGCCCTGGTGCCGATGAAGTACGAGAACGAGGTGGTGAAAGAGGCGACTGACAAGCTATACGCCGAACTCATCGCGGCCGGCTACGAAGTGCTGCTCGACGACCGTGACAAAAAGACCAGTCCCGGCGTCAAATTCGCCGACATGGAGCTGATCGGCATTCCGCATCGGATCGTAATCAGCGATCGCGGGTTGGCTGACGGCACCCTGGAATACAAACACCGCCGTGACGCCCAACCTCAGCCGGTCGCGGCAGCTGAAATCCTGTCTTTCATCAACTCGCGTGCTAATCGCTGATCGGAAACCATGTTCAACCGACGTGTTGTCGTTTCAACCAGCGTCGCCATTGGTGCGGCGCTGCTCCTTGGTGGCTGCGCTAACCACTTGCCGCAACGCAGCGAGCATGAGGCGCGCACCGAGCGCAAGCTGCTCGACCATAGCCTGCGCATCGAGCTTGGTGAGCCTCAGGTACTGGAGCTGCCGCAACGGCGCATCCGTGTGCAGGAGCAGAAGACCTTCGAAGTCACTGACTTCGAGGTCACGCGTCGTTACGATCGCTACACACCCTACCAACCTTGGCGCGAGCTGTACGAAATCCCTATGGGTATCGTCGCAGTAGTCGCCGGCGTAGGCGCCAACGTGCTCAACGTAGTGATGCTCGGCAACGTTCCAGAACGCGCCACCCGCGGCTGGATCAGCTACGGGTTCGCCGGCATCAACCCGTTCATGAACGTCGAGTCGAATGGGCGCTCGCAACAGAACCTGGCCAGCCTCAATGAGCAGCGCCGGGATGCGCGACTCGAATACACCAGCCTGCCTTGGGCCGAGCGGCCGGTGACAGTCATTGCCGGGCCGGACACCCATGAACTGTCCACCGATCGCCACGGCGTTCTGCGCCTCAATCTGCTGGATGGCCCTTTCGCCGATCAGGATGTTGCGCAGATCGGCAAGCTGCAGTTGTCGGTCGAAGATAGCCAGGACGGCACGCGAGCAGATGCGACCCTGCTGGTCAGCCACAAGCTGCGCGGCAAGTTGCAGGAAGCGCACGACCTGATTTTCAACGATCTCGAGGGCGACGATGTAGCGCAATGGGTGCACCGCGTTCGACGCCTGTCTGAATTGGGTCTGGAAGAGGAAGCGAGCGAGCTTGAGCAGAGCCTGATCGAGCTGACACGCAACGACCCCGAGCTGCAGCAAGAGTTTCTGCAGAGCCTGATCGAAGGCAGCAGCGGGAACTGAGACCAATGAAGACGTCCGCTCTTCTGCTCGCCCTGCTGCTTGCGTGCGCCCTGCCGGCAACCGCCAACATCCGCCAGGCTCCAGAGCCGGAGCTGCGCGATCTCATGCAACGGACCGTGGCCGAGGCGGACAGCTTTCAGGATCGCTTCGATGCGGAAGTCTGGCTGGTAGACATGTCCGGGCGGCTCAAGCGCTACGTGCCGGATGCCGAGGAAAGGCTGTCGATTCTCCGGCTGGTGCATCGCGAGGCAAGCAAGGCGGGCCTGAAGCCTGAACTGGTGCTGGCGTTGATCCATGCCGAAAGCCTCTTCGACCGCTTCGCCATTTCCAGTGTCGGAGCCCAAGGCATGATGCAGGTCATGCCTTTCTGGAAAGCCGAACTAGGACGACCTCAGGATAACCTTACCGACAACGCCACCAATCTTCGCTATGGCTGCACCATCCTCAGTTATTACCTGAAGAAGGAAAACGGCGACATCAATCGAGCGCTGGCGCGCTATAACGGAAGCCTGGGCAAGAACCGCTACCCCGCCAAGGTGATCGGATTCTGGCAGGACTTCTGGTACGTCAAACCATGACGCGCCCGCGCTACTCGCCTCTCAATCTCTCCAGATGCGCGAGTATCCCGGCAGCGCTTTGCTCGCCGATCAGACGCTCTCGAACAGCGCCTTTATCGTCGACAAGGTAGGTCACTGGCAGCACTTCGCTGCGTGACAATTTCAGCCGCTCGGCGGGGTCGTCGCTGAGCACGCGAAAGCGAATCCCCAGCGCCTCGGCAGCTTCTGCAAGTTCCTCACCACGCAGCTCATCGAAGTTGACCCCGAGCACCTCCAGATTGTGCTCAGACATAGCCAAGGTATTAAGTTCTGGTATCTCGGTACGACAGGGCCCGCACCATTCGGCCCAGTAATTGATCAACAACCACTTGCCCTGCAAATGCGCAGCGGTGATCTCCTGCCCGTGCTGATCGACGCCCCAATCCTTTTCGCAGGCGGACAGCAACAGGCAGGCAAGCAGAAGCAAGGATGTGACAAAAGGCTTGGTCATAAGAGGCTCTCTTGCGTAGGCACCCGGAGGATACAGCGTCCATGCCGCCAGAGGCAGTCAGGCGGACCGTTACCTGACACCAAAGCTGGTGGCGCCAAGTAACCGTCGCGTTTTTGCCGTTCTGCGATTCCGGTCACGCACCCCGACGCTCAAGTGCACAGTTTTGCCCGACTGGCACTGCCTATAATTCCGCACCTTCACCGTCTGCCAGTAGCGAAACCATGTCCCAACTTCACGACAAACTGATCGGAACAGTTCCCTCGCGGATCGTCGAAAAAGCCGCCATCGCCCTAACCACATACGACGGCCGCGTCGCCGAATTCAACGTTGCGAGCTGGTTGCAGCTGCAAGGGCACGCAGGGCTGGCGGTGTCGCTTGTCGCCAAGTATCGCGACGGCCAGCAACAGCGAGAAGCGGCCGTTGATCACGGGCGAACCGATGGCGCGGGAAAGATACTGCTATCAGGCGTTGCGCGACTGCCGGTTCGTCACAAGATCGAGGACCTGCAGATGCATCTGCGGCCGGCGGCAGCGGTTGCAGCGGTTACGGTCGAAGAGCTGTTCGTCCATCCCGTCGAGCCTGTCGCCGCTGAAATGAAAGCCGTACAGGCCTGATATCAACCGTTGACCTTTTGGGCCTCGATCAGTGGAGCTCCTGACACATCGCGTGCAGGGCTCAGCTGCGTGCGAGACCGATCCACGAGCGACTCGGGCCACTGCGTAAAGCGCAGACCGGTCAGGCGGTTCAATGCTTCGAGCGCTGCGTCTGGCGCTCGCTGATGCATATATAGAATTGTGCTGCGCTTGCCGTTCATCACGCGCTCCTCTCAGCCACCGAAGTAATAGCCAAAACCGTGCCACTACGCTAACGGACGTCGACGCGCCTGATATCCGTGCCTTTGCGAGCCCTCAGTGGAAGCAGCGGTTGAGAACGACTCTCGCGCAATCACTCCCTTACTGACGTTTTTTGTCACCACCGGCTTGCAGCCAGTCCGCGAGACTGCCACCGAACAGATTGCCCTGTTCCTGCTGCAGCAGTTCGAGCGATCGGCGTAGCGTTGGGTACCAGGGCTCGTCGAGTTGCTCGGGTAACTCGACCCGCGCCGACAAAGGCCAGGGATTGCACCGCAGCAGCTGGTCCAGGCTGTAATGGCTCAAGTCACGGCAGAGCACCCAGCCTCCCGATCCGGTGCGGCAGACCAGCTGCTCCTGTTCGAAGAACCCAAGTATTTCGTCCCACTCATCTTCCGGCAGGCGTAGGCCAGCTTTGTGCAAATCGCGCAGATGCATCTCACGTCCGTCCTGCTGGCGCTGATGTAGATTGCGCAGGAGCATCAGCATTACCAACAAACGTGGCAGTGGCCGCCGACGCCATTGCTGAGATGAAGATAGGCCGCATACGAGCTCCGCACCGAAGAGCACGATCATCCAGGACAGGTAGACCCACAGCAGGAACAACGGAACGGCAGCGAAGGCCCCGTAGATCAGCTGATAACTGGGGAAATAACTGACATACACACCGAACAGCTGCTTCGCGGCCTCGAACAGCACGGCAGTGAAAACCCCGCCGACAATGGCATGCTGCAGCGGAACGCGGGTATTGGGCACAGCAGCATAGATCAGGGTGAAAGCCGCCACGCTGAGCAGCAAAGGCATCACCTTTATCAGCGTGCCGACACCGATCAGTGCGTAAGGCCCTGAAATCAACGAGAGCGAAGCGATGTAGGTGCTGGTAGCAAACCCGGCGCCCAGCAGCAGCGGCCCCAGACTGAGAATTGCCCAGTACAGCAGAAAGCTCGACACCCCCCTGCGCGGCTGACGAACGCGCCAGATAGTGTTGAATGCCTTCTCGATGGTCAGCAGCATCATCAACGCGGTGGCCATGAGAAAGCCGACACCGAACCAGGTGAGCTGCCGCGCCTGGCTGGTAAAGGCCAGCAGATATTCCTGAATCGTCGCACCGGTAGACGGAATGAAATTGTTGAAGATGTAGAACTGGATCTGCTCGCCGACCCCCTTGAACGCGGGAATCGCCGACAGCATGGCGAAGGTGACGGTCATCATCGGCACCACGGCGAACAGCGTGGTGTAGGTCAAGGCCGCTGCGCTGTGAGGCCCTTGGTCCGCCAGGAAACGCCTGACGAGAAAGCGGCCGAACTCAAGCATGTTGTCGATGCGCTGATGCATCCCCTCTCCTTTCAGCACTGCCTTTGGCCACTGGCTCGACAGCTTTAACGATCTAAGAACCCGGACCGGGCGCAGGCACGAATCACCGGAGCAGCTCATTTCGGCCAGTGCCCCGATGAGGGTTAGAATGGCCACCTCATCCGGCGAGACGCAACTACAAATGACCGAACTTACCCTCTACCACAATCCCCGCTGCTCGAAATCACGCGGAGCGCTGGAACTGCTCGAAGCCCGCGGCCTGTCGCCTGAAATCGTGCGCTATCTGGAAACGCCGCCAAGCGCCGCTGAACTCTGCGCCCTGCTGGATAAGCTGGGGCTCACCGCCAGGCAATTGCTGCGCACCGGTGAAGAAGAGTACAAGAGCCTCAACCTGGCCAACCCCGAGCTCAGCGAAGCCGAGCTTATCGACGCCATGATCGAACACCCACGCTTGATCGAACGCCCGATCCTGATCGCCGGGAACAAGGCGATCATCGGCCGACCACCGGAGAAAGTGCTGGAGATCCTACCGTGAGCACGCCCTATATCCTTGTGCTGTATTACAGCCGCCACGGCGCCACAGCGGAAATGGCCCGGCAGATCGCCCGCGGCGTGGAGATGGCAGGGCTGGAAGCGCGTCTGCGCACGGTCCCGCCCGTTTCCGCCGAATGCGAAGCGGTTGCGCCGTCCATTCCGGACTCCGGTGCTCTGTATGCGACCCTCGAAGACCTGAAGAATTGCGCCGGCCTCGCACTTGGCAGCCCGACTCGCTTCGGCAACATGGCGGCGCCAATGAAATACTTTCTCGACGGCACCAGCAGCCTGTGGCTGACCGGCGAGTTGGTCGGCAAGCCAGCCGGCGTGTTCACTTCGACCTCCAGCCTGCACGGCGGCCAAGAAAGCACCCTGCTGTCGATGCTGCTGCCGCTGTTGCATCACGGCATGCTGGTACTCGGCCTGCCCTATAGCGAGAACGCACTGCTGGAAACCCATGGCGGCGGTACGCCGTACGGTCCCAGCCATCATGCCGGCGCCGACGGCAAGCGCTTGCTGGACGAACATGAAATCGCTCTGTGTCGCGCCCTTGGGCAGCGCCTGGCGCGCACCGCACAGCAGCTGGAGACATCTCGTGGCTAAGAAACGTAAACCGCTGCCATCCCTGGACTGGCTAACCCCCCGGGTAAAAGCCAGCCGTGCGATCAGCCTGGCCAGCTTCTTCGGCCTTGCGGCGCTGTTGACCGTGTGGAACCTCGTATTCGCCGATCTGCACGGCGCGCGGACCTGGGTTGTGGTCAGCATCCAGCTCATCCCACTGCTGCTGGTCGCCCCCGGCATGGTCACCGGCAGTCCGCGCGCGCACGCCTGGCTCTGCTTTATCGTCAACCTGTATTTCATCCAGGGCGTGCTGGCAGCTATCGACCCGGCACGGATGATCTACGGCTTGCTGGAAGCAGCGATCAGCATGACGCTGTTCGTTGCGGCGCTGTTGTATACCCGCTGGAGTTACCAATACGAGCGCAAGGCGATGGGCGAAGCCTGAGAACGCACTCGATGGGAGCGCGCAGCGGCGCTTCCATCGCAACCGGCCGACTACCAGCCGAGCGTTTCCTTGAGAAAGGGAATGGTCAGCTTGCGCTGTGCCTGCAGCGACGCCTGATCCAACTGGTCGAGCAGTTCAAACAGAGCATTCATGCTGCGCGAGCCGCGGGTCAGGATGAAGCGGCCTACGTCATCCGGCAGGTTCAGTCCCCGACGTGAAGCACGCAGTTGCAGAGCTCGCAATTTGTCCTCGTCGGACAGCTGCTGCAGCAGGAACACCAGAGCCAGACTCAGGCGCGACTTGAGGTCAGGCAACTTCACTGGCAGCTCCCTCGGCGAACCGTTCGCAGCCAGCAGCAACCGCCTACCGGCGTCACGCAGCCGGTTGAACAGATGGAACAGCGCCTCCTCCCAAACCGCATCTCCCGCTACCGCATCGAGATCGTCCAGGCAGACCAGTTCGCATTGCTCGAGATTGTCCAGCAGGGCCGGACCGTACTCGACCACTTCGGCCAAAGGCAGATAAACGGCCTGCTCGCCGCGCTCCTCCACCCGCAGGCAGGCCGCCTGCAGCAAGTGGCTGCGGCCAACACCCGCCTGCCCCCAGAGATAGATCAGCTCATCGGACCAGCCGGCGGCCGGCGAGCATAGCCGTTCCACATAGCCGAGCGCCGCGGCATTGGCGCCCGGATAGAAGTTGGCGAAGGTGGCGTCGTCGCGCAGGCGGACGCCAAGGGGAAGCTGGATGGGTTTCATGGCTGGCTGGGTGGTTCGGCCGGTGCACCGGCGGGCTCGGCGTAAAGGTCCGAGAGTTTATAGAGATCGTGAACATGGCGCAGCAGAACCATGATCACGGCCGCCACCGGAAGCGCCAGCAGAACGCCGGTAAAACCGAACAGCTGCCCGCCGGCGAGCACCGCAAAAATCACCGCGACCGGGTGCAGTCCGATTCGATCGCCCACCAGCAGCGGAGTCAGCAGCATGCCTTCGAGCATCTGCCCGACGGTAAATACTGCCGCCACGCCCAGCAGTGGATAAGGCGCCAGACCGAACTGGAACAGCACAGCCACTACGGCCGCGCCGATCCCGACGACGAAGCCCATGTAGGGCACGATGCTGGCAAGCCCGGCGAGCACGCCGATCAGCAGTCCCAGCTCAAGCCCTACCAGCATAAGACCGGAGGCATAGATGATGGCCAGCGCCAGCATCACCAGCAGCTGACCACGCAGAAATGCGCCGATCACCTCGTGGCATTCACTCATCAGCCGCACCACCATGCCCTCACGCTTGCGCGGCAGCAGGCTACGCAGCTTGAGCATGATCAGATCCCAGTCGCGCAGCAGATAGAAACTGACCACTGGAATGAGCAACAGATTACCGATCCAGGCCAGCAGTGCCAGGCTGGACGCCGTGGCTCGACTCAGGATTATGCCGAGCACATCGGTAGTACTGCCCAGATGGGCGGAGAAAGCGGCCTTGAGCTGGTCGAGGCGCCAGAAGTTTTCCTCCAGACCAAACTGCAGCTGCACCCACGGCAAGGCTTGGTGCTGCAACCAGTCCAGGGTCAGCGGCGCCAGTTGATAGAGCCTCACCAGCTGCTTGCCCAGCATGGGCAGCAGGACCAGCAGCATCAGCAACATCAGCAGACTGAACAGAGCGAATACGGCAATCACCCCCCAGGTCCGGGACAGCCCCCAGCGCTCCAGACGATCGACCAGCGGGTCGCCCAGATAGGCGAGCAGAATGCCGATCAGAAACGGCGTAAGGATTGGCGTAAGCAGGTAGACCAGCCAGGCGCATAGCAGCAGGCCCGCCAGCCCCAGCCAACGGTTCGAATCATTCATAGTCATTAATGCCTTCCCTGCAGGACGATCACAAAAACACTGAAGTACCGAGTGCTGTACTACCAGCGAAAACGCAGCACTGTACCGCCCTGAGGCGCCGCAGACGCACCTGCCCCATCGCCGGGCTCAACCACGGGCTGACTGGCATCCAGCGGCGGCTCATCCTCTGGAACTTCTTGCAGGCGTGCCAGCGACAACTGCGCGCGCAGCTGCTCCGGGCTGGCGTTGACCCGATAAACCAGGCGATCGCTCTCCACCCTCAACAGGCTGCCACCGAAAGGCTCCAGCAACCGATCCAGTTCGGCGAAGCGCGCAACGTCGGCTCCGATGATTTCCAGGGTGATATCCGACGCGGCGCCCGGGGCGACCACATAGCGCGGCGCCAGATATTGACTGACCGCCAGCAGCACCGCATCAGCCAATCCCTCGAGGGAATCGGCCTTGGCCTTGCCGTCGTGCGCCTCGTCATCGAGCCAGACCTTCCAATCACCCTGCCAGGCGGAGTCGGCCTCGCGGGCATGGACGGCCAGCAGCACATCGGCGTCATAACGCTCGGAGGCGTCGCCCAACACCTGGCGGCTATTCGCACCGAACGCGTCTGGCGTGGCCAGCAGCTGCTCGGACAGGTCGGCCAGCGGCAGACGCACCGGCAGACCACGATGCTGCGCTGCAGCGCGCAACGGCGCTGCACCGTCTTGCCCATCGCCCAGAAGCTGGGTGCCCTCGACCCGCTCGTTCAACCACCAAACCAGAAGCGTCGGCCGATTGGAGCCCCACAGGGACACGCCGGCACGCCGCAGGCTTCGCTCGGTCGTGCCCGGATCGAAGTCGACAACGATATGCTCGCCCTCGTAGCCATATTTACTGATCAGTTGTTGCGGGTCCTCCCGTAGCGCAGCAACTTCCTGGCGCTTGGCCACTTGCGCATCGCCGGTTAGCCTGAGTAACAGGGTATCGAAGGCACGTTGCAATGCGGCGGCACGCTCCTCGGCCTGTTGGCCGGAAACAGCCTCGCGCACCTGATAGAGGCCTCTGAGCTGTTCGGCTTGGCTGGGCAAGGCCGCGCCCAGCGCAAGGCACAGGACGATTAGGCGATAGATAAGGCGCATGATTGTTTCTCGCAGGCCACCAGGGCAGGAAGTAAGGAGGGACGGGACGCTACACCTTAAACAGCCGTCCCGGAGGCGGCAACCGCCGACCGCACAGTTGCGTAAGCAAACAACAGCCAAACCCATTGGGTCACCGCTATCGGGATGGCCGCTGTGCGGCAAGCCTGATAAAATCGCGCGCTTTCCGCAGACCGGTTCCGGCGCTCCTCGAGCCCGGTATCCAGCGCCAGTGGCAAACGCGGTGCAGGGGGCAAGCCCTGCGTTCACTCGGCCGCACTGGTGGCAACACCAGATGCCCGAAATCGTTTGCAAGGCCTGGATGCAGAACCGACCGGTCGACACCCGCACTCCTTTTACAGGTCCGGACTCTATGAGCAAGCAACCCTCCCTCAGCTACAAGGACGCAGGCGTCGACATCGATGCAGGCGAAGCGCTGGTCGAACGCATCAAAGGCGTGGCCAAGCGCACCGCTCGACCTGAGGTTATGGGCGGCCTGGGCGGCTTCGGCGCCCTATGCGAAATTCCGGCTGGCTACAAGCAGCCCGTGCTGGTTTCCGGCACCGACGGCGTCGGTACCAAGCTGCGCCTGGCGCTGAACCTAAACAAGCACGACAGCATCGGCCAGGATCTGGTCGCCATGTGCGTCAACGACCTGGTGGTCTGTGGTGCTGAGCCGCTGTTCTTCCTCGACTACTACGCCACCGGCAAACTCAACGTGGACGTGGCCGCCACCGTGGTCACAGGCATCGGCGCCGGTTGCGAACTGGCTGGCTGCTCGCTGGTGGGCGGCGAAACCGCTGAAATGCCGGGGATGTACGAAGGCGAGGACTACGACCTGGCCGGTTTCTGCGTTGGCGTAGTGGAGAAGGCCGAGATCATCGACGGCTCCAAGGTTGCCGCTGACGACGCGCTGATCGCACTGCCCTCTTCCGGCCCGCACTCCAACGGCTATTCGCTGATCCGCAAGATCATCGAAGTGTCCGGCACCGGCATCGACAGCACCCAGGTCGACGGCAAGCCGCTGGCTGACTTGCTGATGGCCCCGACGCGTATCTATGTCAAGCCGCTGCTCAAGCTGATCAAGGACACCGGCGCGGTCAAGGCCATGGCGCATATCACTGGCGGTGGTCTGCTGGACAACATTCCACGCGTTCTGCCGGACGGTGCCCAGGCGATCATCGACGTGGCTAGCTGGACCCGCCCGGCGGTATTCGACTGGCTGCAGGAGAAGGGCAACGTCGACGAGCACGAGATGCACCGCGTGCTTAACTGTGGCGTTGGCATGGTTATCTGCATCGCTCAGGACCAGGTCGAATCCGCGCTGGCCAACCTGCGCGCGTCTGGCGAATCGCCATGGATCATCGGCCAGATCGCCAACGCCGCGGAAGGCGCCGAACGCGTCGTGCTGAACAATCTGAAACAGCACTGATGACCGCGACCTGCAATGTAGTGGTACTGATTTCAGGGTCTGGCAGCAACCTGCAGGCCCTGATCGACAGCCAGGCCGATGGCAATCCCGCGTGCATTCGTGCCGTGATTGCCAACCGCGCCGATGCGTTCGGTCTGATCCGTGCGCAGGGCGCGGGCATCCCAACCGCCGTACTGGATCACAAGGCGTTCGGTAGCCGCGAGGCGTTCGACGCCGCGCTGATGGAGATGATCGACGGCTATGCGCCGGATCTGGTGATTCTGGCCGGATTCATGCGCATCCTCACGCCCGGTTTCGTCCGCCACTACCAGGGTCGCCTGCTGAACATCCACCCGTCGCTGCTGCCCAAATACAAGGGCCTGGATACCCATCGAAGGGCACTCGAAGCGGGCGATAGCGAACACGGCTGCAGCGTGCACTTCGTCACCGAGGAACTGGACGGCGGGCCCGTAGCGATCCAGGCAGCGTTGTCGGTCGCAGCGGGCGAAAACGTCGACGAGCTGACTCAGCGGGTGCATACGGCAGAGCATCAGATCTACCCGCTGGCGATGCGCTGGTTCGCCGAGGGGCGCTTGCGCCTTGCCGAACAAGGCGCGATGCTGGATGGCGTCACCCTGCCGGCCTCCGGCTATCAGATCAGAATCTAGGAGATAACATGCGTCGCGCCTTGCTGCTTGCTTTCGCCGTGCTGGCCCTGCCGGTCCAAGCTCTGGAGCTCAAGCCCTTCTCCGCAACCTATACCGCCGACTGGAAACAGGTGCCGGTCAGCGGCACTGCCCAGCGCAGCCTCGAGCAACTGGATGATGAAAGCTGGCGACTGGATTTCGACGCATCCATGCTGGTCGCCAGCCTCAACGAACGCAGCACCTTCCGTATCGAGGGCGACACCTTCCTGCCGCTGAGCTATCGCCTCAAGCGCAGCGGCCTGGGTAAAGGCAAGCGCGTCGAGCATCGATTCAACTGGGACAACAAGCAGGTCGAGGGCAGTGATCGCGGCGATCCGGTGAAGCTGCCGCTGCATCGCGGATTGTTGGACAAGTCCACCTATCAATTGGCTCTGCAGCACGAAGTGGCGGCCGGCAAGAAAAGCATGAGCTATCAGGTCGTCGATGGCGATGAGATCGAAACCTACGATTTCCGCGTACTTGGCGAAGAGAAGGTCAGCACCAAGGCCGGTCAGGTCGATGCGATCAAGGTCGAGCGCGTGCGGGACCCGACCCAGAGCAAGCGCGAAACCATCCTCTGGTTCGCCAAGGACTGGGACTATCTGCTGGTTCGCCTGCATCAGGTCGAAACCGATGGCAAGGAATACCAGATCATGCTCGAAGAAGGCCGCGTCGGCGGCAAGGCCGTCAAAGGCAACTGAATCCTCTCCGCGGCAGCCGCAGGGCTGCCGTCCCTTCGAAACATGCCGGGCCTCCTGAATGATCGCTTCCCGCCTGCTACTGGCTGTACTGCTCCTGCCCCTGGCGGGTTGCCAGTCCTTTTTCGCTGATCGCAGCCCGGCACAACCGGCAACCGAACGCCTGCAAGGCGAGGTTCGGCAGATCGATGGTCATCTGCAACTGCAGAGCTGCCAGGGGCAACGGACGCTGACGCTGCTGGACGCAAATACGGGATTTGAGGAAGAAGCGCAGACGCTGATGACCCATGCGCAGGACCGACTGTTCGCCGACCTGCGTGGGACGCTCAGCCAGGCGAAGCCGGGCGTCGAAGGCCAGCTCTCTATCACTCGTATCTACCGGCTGCAGCGAGAAGGTCACGGCTGCGACGAGGATAACTTCAAGCAGCTAATCCTTCGCGCCAGCGGACATGAACCCGGCTGGACGGTCACAGTGACCACGCGCGGTATGTTGCTGGTGCGCCAAGGGGAGTCGCCCATTGCTCTGCCCTATCTTGAGGAGCAGTTGCCTGGCGGCCAGCTCAGTTTTACCAGTGAGGCCAATGAGCATCGGCTCGACCTCTGGGTTGCGCCGCAGCGCTGCGTCGACAGTGCCAGCGGCACCGTCAGCCATCTGAGCGCCGAACTTCGCCTGGACGGGCAGACCTTGCGTGGCTGCGCCTACTACGGTGGCGGGCGCAACGACTGACATCACGAATGCGGGGCGTTCGCCGCGCACACTCTGAAAGAACTGCACCCATGAACAACGCCCTGAATCTGCTGCATCCCTACCCGTTCGAAAAGCTGCGCGGCCTGCTCGCCGGTGCCGAAGCGCCGACTGACAAGCGCCACATCGCCCTATCGATCGGTGAACCCAAGCATCGCTCGCCGGACTTCGTTGCCCAGGCGCTGGCGGACAATCTCGATCAGCTGGCGGTATACCCGACCACGCTTGGCATTCCTGCGCTACGTGAAACCATTGCCCGGTGGTGCGAGCGGCGCTTCGGTCTCGCAGCCGATGCCCTGGATCCTGCACGGCATGTGCTGCCGGTGAACGGTACGCGGGAAGCCTTGTTTGCATTCACGCAGGCCGTGGTCGACCGCGAAACGGACGGCCTGGTGGTCAGCCCCAACCCGTTCTATCAGATCTACGAAGGCGCAGCGTTGCTGGCAGGCGCCACGCCGCACTATCTGCCGTGCCTGGAGCAGAACGGCTTCAACCCGGACTTCGCTGCAGTACCGGCAGAAGTCTGGCAACGCTGCCAGATCCTCTTTCTCTGCTCGCCGGGCAACCCGACCGGCGCCCTCGTACCGCTCGAAACGCTGAAGAAGCTGATCGCCTTGGCCGACCAGTACGACTTCGTCATCGCGGCGGATGAGTGCTACAGCGAACTGTATTTCGATGAAGCCAATCCCCCAGCAGGCCTGCTGACCGCCTGCGCCGCCCTCGGGCGTAATGACTACCAGCGCTGCGTGGTTTTCCACAGCCTGTCCAAGCGGTCGAACCTCCCTGGGCTGCGCTCAGGCTTCGTCGCCGGTGACGCCGAAATCCTCAAGGCCTTCCTGCTCTACCGGACCTACCACGGCTGCGCGATGCCGGTGCAAACCCAGCTGGCGAGCATTGCCGCCTGGAATGACGAAATCCACGTGCGGGCAAACCGCGAGCTGTATCGCGCCAAGTTCGATGCGGTGCTTGAGATCCTCGCGCCGGTCATGGACGTGCAACGCCCGGACGGTGGCTTCTATCTCTGGCCGAAAACGCCGATGGATGACCAGCAATTCACCCGTGAGCTCTTCGCCCGCGAGCACGTCACCGTAGTGCCCGGCTCGTACCTGTCACGCGAGGTGGATGGTGCTTCGCCAGGGGCTGGGCGCGTTCGCATGGCACTGGTCGCACCGCTAGCCGAATGCATCGAAGCAGCCCAGCGAATTCGCCACTTCATCGAAACGCTCTGACAGCGCACCGGGCGGTCCAGCCGCCCGGTCATCGACCTTCAAGCCACGCCAGGCGGGATCATGTCCTTGCCGTAGTCGCGCAGCTTTTCCAGGTTTTCCGGCTTCATGTGCTCAGGAATATCCGCCGTCGGATGCTCCTCATGCCGATCGGCATCCGCCGGCTCATGCGCATGCTCGGTACGCTCGTCGTGATCACTCATACAACGCCTCCGGTTCAGATTGCGTGCTCTTCCCAGATCAGCTCGCCGTCGTCGCTGACCTCTATCACTTTAGTCAACGCTGCCTCGGCAATCGCATCGGCTTCGGATGCCAAGTCGTAGCGACGACCATCGGCGATCTTGAATACCTGCACATGCTCGTCGCTGTCGCGTCGTTTGATGGCAATCACCGCCTCGAAAGCATCCTCGGCAGGCACCGCCGAAGAAATCGCTTCGAAATTCTCGAAATGCTTGCGCGCCATTACTTGTCACCTCACCGTTGCGATTGTCATCAATGGACAACACCATCGCTGTAAAAGGTCGAGAGCGGTGGCTGAACGACCGTCTGGTGGCAGGCTCGAACCTGAATGGATATGTGGAGGACCTCGCCATGAACATAACTGAACACTATGCGCAGACCGAACCCAGCCGCGCCGAAGTCGATGCCATGCACGGGCCGGTACTGCTGGAATTCGGCACTGCATGGTGCGGACATTGCCGTGCCGCGCAGGCGGGGATTGCCAAGGCGCTGGCCGACCGGGAGGGCATCAATCACCTGAAGATCGAGGACGGTCCGGGCCGACCGTTGGGGCGTTCGTTTCGCGTCAAACTCTGGCCGACCCTGATCCTGCTGGAGAACGGTCAGGAGCTGGGGCGCGTGGTACGGCCGCAGAATGCCCAGGCAATCGATCAGGTGCTGGGCGAGATGGGCAAGGACTGAGGCTCGCAACAATCGAGCATGACTTCGATCCGAACGCACGGCATGTGTGCTGACGCTCCGCCATCCATCGCTCGGCCAGGCATGGCATAATCCGCCGTCCAGTTTTGCAGGAGCCTTTGGAGAGTCGTTTATGTCCGGATCAGATCAGCGCTTGTGCCTATACGGAATCAAAGCCTGCGACACCATGAAAAAGGCCCGTACCTGGCTCGACGAACACGGACTGAGCTACGACTTCCATGACTACAAGAGCGCCGGCATAGACCGCGCCCATCTGGAAGCCTGGTGCAACGAACACGGCTGGCAAACCGTTCTCAACCGTGCAGGCACCACCTTCCGCAAGCTGGACGACGCTGCAAAGGCCGATCTTGACCAGGCCCGGGCCATCGAGCTGATGTTGGCCCAACCGTCGATGATAAAACGCCCTGTACTCGACCTGGGCGGTAGAACCCTGATCGGCTTCAAGCCCGATCTTTACGCTGCCGCAGTGGCAGCGCCGAACTGATAGCCGCCCACCAGACGGCGCGGCCGACAAAAAAGGAAATCCTATGTCCGCAACCCTATTCAGCCTCGCCTTTGGCGTAGGCACCCAGAACCGCCAGGGCGACTGGCTGGAAGTCTTCTACGCGCAGCCGCTGCTGAAGCCGGCCGGCGAGCTGGTAGCCGCCGTTGCCCCGCTGCTCGGCTACGCCGGTGGTAATCAGGCGATCACCATCACGACCAGCCAGGCCGCCCAACTGGCCGATGCACTCAAGCCGCTCGATGCGACGCAGTACGCCTTGCTGACCCGCCTGGCCGAAAGCCAGCGTCCGCTGGTCGCGACGCTGCTGGCCGAAGACGCGTCGCTGAGCTCGACGCCCGAGGCGTACCTCAAGCTGCACCTGCTCTCCCACCGTCTGGCCAAGCCGCATGGTCTGAACCTGACCGGCATCTTCCCGCTGCTGCCGAACGTCGCCTGGACCAACCAGGGCGCCGTGGACCTTGGCGAGCTTGCCGAGCGCCAACTGGAAGCGCGCCTGAAGGGCGACCTGCTGGAAGTCTTCTCGGTAGACAAGTTCCCGAAGATGACCGACTACGTGGTGCCGGCCGGCGTGCGTATCGCCGACACCGCCCGCGTACGCCTCGGCGCCTATGTGGGTGAAGGCACCACCGTGATGCACGAAGGCTTCATCAACTTCAATGCCGGCACCCAGGGTCCAGGCATGATCGAAGGCCGCGTCTCGGCTGGCGTGTTCGTCGGCAAGGGCTCGGACCTCGGCGGCGGCTGCTCGACCATGGGCACGCTTTCCGGTGGCGGCAACATCGTCATTTCCGTCGGCGAGGGCTGCCTGATCGGCGCGAATGCCGGCATCGGCATTCCGCTGGGCGACCGCAACACCGTGGAATCCGGTCTGTATATCACCGCCGGAACCAAGGTCAGCCTGCTCGATGAGAACGATCAGCTGGTGAAGGTGGTCAAGGCCCGCGAACTAGCCGGCCAGAGCGACCTGCTGTTCCGTCGCAACTCACAGACCGGTGCAGTGGAGTGCAAGACCCACAAGTCGGCCATCGAGTTGAACGAGGCGCTGCACGCGCATAACTGACGCAGGAGCAGCGGCAAGCTGCGAGCCATAAGCGCCTGCCTTGCCGCATCCCCTGCAGCTGGAGGTTTGCCGCTTATGGCCCTGCTCTCTCCCTGGCGTGCCGACTTCCCCGCTCTGGCGGTACTCGAAGCACAAGGCCAGACCTACCTCGACAGCGCCGCCACGGCTCAGAAACCGCAGGCGCTGATCGATGCCCTCAGCGGCTATTACACCTGCGGCGCTGCCAATGTGCATCGAGCCCAGCATCAGCCGGCCGAACGTGCCACCCGCGCCTACGAAGACGCCCGCATCAAGGTGGCGAAGTGGCTGAATGCTGCCTGCCCGACCGAAATCGTCTTTACCCGTGGCGCGACCGAAGCACTGAATCTGCTCGCCTACGGACTGGAACATCTGATCGAGGCCGACGATGAAATCGTCATCAGCGCCCTCGAACATCACGCCAATCTGCTGCCCTGGCAACAGCTGGCCAAACGTCGCAATGCCAGGTTGCAGGTGCTGCCAATCGATGCCTCAGGGCGTATCGACCTCGCCGCGGCGGCTGCGCTGATCGGGCCGCGCACGCGCTTGCTGGCGGTGAGTCAACTGTCCAACGTGCTCGGCTGCTGGCAGCCGCTCGACCAGCTGCTGCGCCTGGCCAAAGCACAGGGCGCGCTGACTGTCGTCGACGGTGCGCAAGGCGTGGTTCATGGTCGCCATGACATGACCACGCTGGGCTGCGACTTCTATGTGCTGTCCAGCCACAAGCTCTACGGGCCGGACGGCGTCGGTGCGCTCTATGGCCGCGGCGAATCACTACTGCAGCTGCGTCACTGGCAGTTTGGCGGCGAGATGGTGCGGATCGCCGACTACCAGAGTGCTGAATTCCACGCCGCGCCACTGGGTTTCGAGGCGGGAACACCACCGATCTCTGGCGTCATTGGCCTCGGTGCCACGCTGGACTATCTGGCCGGGCTCGACCTCACCGCCGTCGACCGTCATGAACAGGCGCTGCACGCTCAGCTGCTCGCCGGGCTTTCCGCACGCGACGGCATCCACCTGCTCGGCTCGCCGCAGCTCGCCCTCGCCAGCTTCGTCGTCGAAGGCGTGCATCACGCCGATCTGGGTCACCTGCTCACCGAACAGGGCATCGCCGTGCGCAGCGGCAATCACTGCGCCATGCCGCTGATGAAGCATCTCGGCCTGGATGGCGCCACGCGCGTCTCGCTAGGGCTATACAACGATGAAGCCGACCTGGAACGCTTCTTCAGCGCGCTGGATCAGTCCTTGGAGCTGTTGCAATGACTGGTCTGCCGCAAACCGCCGCCGAGGCACTGAACGCCTTCACCCAGGCAGCCGGCTGGGAGCAGCGCGCACGCCTGCTGATGCAGTGGGGCGAACGGCTGGAACCGCTGGACGACAGTGAGCGTAGCGAAGCCAATCTGGTATCAGGCTGCGAAAGTCACGTGTGGCTGATCGGTACGCCACATGCGGGCCGATGGCATTTTCGCGCGTCCAGTGATGCCCGACTCATCCGAGGGCTGTTGGCCGTACTGCTGGCCAGGGTGAACGGTCTGGATGCGGGCGAGCTGGCGGCGGTGGACATGGCTGAATGGTTCAACAGCCTCGGCCTTTCGCGGCAACTGTCGCCGTCACGCAGCAACGGCATGACCGCCGTGCTGCGTCGTATGCGGGAGCTGACCGGCTGCTGCGGCCAGCGCTGACGATCAGCGCTTGCGCAGGATCACGCTGCCGATCGAATAGCCGGCGCCGAACGAGCTGAGCACGCCAAGGCTGCCGCTGGGCAGGTCGTCCTGATGCTTGTGGAAGGCGATCACCGAGCCGGCCGAACTGGTGTTGGCGTAAGTGTCGAGGATCACCGGCGCCTCTTGCTCGGTAGCGTCACGGCCGAGCAGCTTGCGCACGATCAGATGGTTCATGTTCAGGTTGGCCTGGTGCAGCCAGAAGCGCTTCACCGATTCCACCGCAATGCCGTTCTCGCCCAGGTGCTCGCCGATCAGCTCCGCCACCATCGGGCAGACTTCCTTGAACACCTTGCGACCTTCCTGGATGAACAGCTTGTCCGGATCGTTCATGTGCTCTTCGGCAGCACGGTTGAGGAAGCCGAAGTTGTTGCGGATGTTGTTCGAGAATTCGGTTACCAGCTTGGTGCTCAGCACTTCCCACTGATGCTCGGAAGTAGCCAGATCTTCGCGCTCGATGATCACCGCAGTACAGGCATCGCCAAAGATGAAGTGGCTATCGCGGTCGCGGAAGTTCATGTGTCCGGTGCAGATTTCCGGGTTGACCATGAGAATCGCGCGCGCCTGCCCCAGCTTGATGCTGTTCACCGCGTTCTGAATACCGAAGGTCGCGGACGAGCAGGCGACGTTCATGTCGAAGCCGAAGCCCTTGATACCGAGCGCGGCCTGCACTTCGATGGCGATGGCCGGATAGGCGCGTTGCAGATTCGAACAGGCGACGATCACGCCATCGATGTCGGCCGCCGTCTTGCCGGCGCGGGCCAGTGCTTCTTCGGCCGCTTTGACCGACATCTCGCAGAGGATCGACCACTGGTCATTGCTGCGCTCGGGAATGCGCGGAACCATGCGCTCAGGATCGAGGATGCCGGCCTTGTCGGTGACATACCGGCTTTTGATCCCGGAGGCTTTCTCGATAAAGGCGGAACTGGACTCCGGCAGCGGCTGGATCTCGCCGGCCTCGATGGCAGCGGCATTCTCGCTGTTGAAGCGCTGCACGTAGATGTTGAAGGACTCCACCAGTTCGTCGTTGGAGATACTGCTGGCAGGGGTGTAAAGGCCGGTACCGCTGATGACGACGTTGTACACAGTCGTTCCTCTCGAATAGGGCTTGATCGTACTGACGGTGGGACGGTACGGCGGCTAGCCTTGGCCAACCACGATCATTCCAGCGCCTCTTATGGCGGCTATTGTGCATGAAAAGCTGAAAGAATCCGTAACATTGCGCAGGTTCCAGGGGCAGGAATTAAGCCATTTGGCGCATCAACCCGTGACCGTATAGTCCGGATATGAAGAGGGCGCCAGATGGCGCCCTCTTTGGTTCCACAACACACTTGCCAGTTCTACTTTATGCCCTGCCCAAGCACGACGCCGCCGACCTCCTGGCCGTATAGATTGACGCCGTCGTTGGCGTGATAGCGCACGCGCGTCTTCTCCACCGAGCCTTCGACCAGGCGCGGATCCTGCGGCCGCTCATGGCTGTTCATGTAGGCGGCGACATGCCAGGCGTCGTCGTCACTGAGCGAACCACCCTTGCCCAGCGGCATGCTCTCCTTGATGAACGCCGCCGCGGTATTGATCCGATGCATGCCGGCACCCCAGTTGAACGAGTCCTTGCCCCATAGCGGTGGGAAGACATAACCGTCGCCAGCCTTCTGGCCCTGGCCATTGTCACCGTGGCAGATCGCACACTGTTCGGCATAGACCTGCTTGCCCTTGGCAACGTCGAATCCCGCCTTGGGCTGCGGAACCTCTGGGTAGGCACGCCCCGGCAGTTCCTGGCCGGTCGGCGCTCCGGTCGACAGCCAGTAGGAATAGGCCGTCAATGCATTGATCACGTGACTATCGGCGGCCGGCGGCTTGCCGTTCATGCTGAACTGGAAGCAGCCCTGCACCCGCTCGGCGTAGCTGTTGACCTTGTCATTCTTCTTCCGGTAGGCCGGATACATCGGATAGGCGCCCCACAGGGGAGCGGAATTGGCCTTGCGACCTTGTTCGATGTGGCAATTGGTGCAGTTCATGCCATTGCCGACGTATTCGGCTGCATATTTCTGGGTGTCGACGAAAATCGCCCGCCCCTGCTGAACAAGCTCGCCGTAGGCATTGGCGGGCAGCTCGCTCTCCTTGGGAGGCTGAAAATACTGCTCGCCGGATTCATTCGACGTCTGCTGAGTCAGCTGCGACTGGTCGTCCATCTTGATTTCGGCAGCATGTAGCGGGCTGCCGACAGCCATGGCCAGCAGGCCGAGCATCAGGTGCGCTCTCATTGGCTGATCTCCTTGAGTCCCACACTGGCGAAGTATTCCGATACCGCCTGGACCTCGGCATCGGTCATGGAGCGGGCGATATGCCCCATCAGGTCATTCGGATCATTCTTGCGCGTACCCTGACGCCAGGCGTTGAGCTGCGCACTGAGATACTGCGCCGACTGCCCAGCCAGCGGCGGAAAGCTCTCGCCGACGCCCACGCCGCCCGGCCCATGGCATGCCACGCACTCGGGAATGTTGCGCCCCCAGGCGCCTCGCAATGCCAGCGTGGCGCCGGCACCTTCGGCTTTCTCCGCACGGCCGATTGCGGCGTACGACGGTGCTGGCATTGCCTCCAGGGTCGCAGCGATGGCCTGGATCTCGTCATCGCTCAGCGCAGCAGCGATTGGCTGCATGATCGGATTGGCTCGGCTACCCGAGCGGAAATCAGCAAGCTGCTTGCGCGTGTAGGCAGCATCAATTCCCGCAAGGCGCGGAAAGCCTGCAGCCGCCATTCCCATGCCATCGGCGCCGTGGCAGGTGCCACATGCCATCGCGGCAGGATTAGCGCCCCCTTGCGCATAGATCTTTTGCCCGTCGGCAGCCTGTGCCTGCATTGTCAGCAACAACGCAGCCACACCGGCCAAGGGCCAGCGAGTTAGTTTCATGAAAGGCCTCATCAGCTGTTGTAGTTATGCTGTCGCGCCACCGGCATCGTGATCCCGACGCTCTCTTATGTGTGCGGCAGCTTGTCGCAGACGGACGCTAACACAGCGCAGCGGCAGTCCTCCAGAAACAGAATAAGCTTAGAACTGCTTTGCATATGCCTAACGCAACGATGCTCCCGCCTGGCAAGGATGCGCACGAACCGATGAGCTTGGTTATCCTTGCGCGCTCACTACCGCAGGACTGCCCATGAAAGAACAACTTGCCGAACTGATCACCCTCATCAGCTCCGGCTGCATGACTGACGAGGAAATCGCCCGCGTCGCCGATGAGGCCGCCCAGGCCTACGCCGATCCGCAAGCCTTTCTGAAGGCCAACCCCGACATCAATTACGACGACAGCTTCCCTATCCCGCTGGGTGAATGGGTGGTAGTGGGCAGCCTTCCGGAAACGGTGCTGTTCCAGGCCGATGATTACCAGACGCTCTTCAGCGAGATCGTCGCCTCCTTCGGCGACAGCGTGACCTTCGTTCTGAAGCCCAAGCAGCTCGCCAAGACCGAGCCGTTGACGGCGCTGAATCGCATCCAGGTACAGCTGAGCAGCCTCTATCCCGAGAAAGGCGGCTACGTGCTGGTGGACTTCAGCGAACCACTGGATGACGAGCTGCAGGCAGTGCTGATCTATACCTGCGACGTGCCGCGGCTGATGGAGCTGGCGGTGGAAGTGGGCATCTATGCCGCACCTGCATTGGAAGCGCTGCGCCAGGAACTCGAGCAATAGCGGCCAGCCGCGCCGCGACCACCCACTATGCGTTGCGCCGGCGTAGCGGTTCGAGCAGGGCTGAGAGCCCGTTGTGATCGATCTCGTGCATCAGCGCGAGCAGCTGGCCGAGGCTGCCAGGCGGGAAGCCAACGCGCGCGAACCAGTTGAGGTAATGGCCGGGCAGGTCGGCGATCAACCGGCCTTTGTATTTGCCGTAGGGCATCGTCTGCGTTACCAGACGTTCGAGATCTTCAGGCTTCATGATGGAGGCAGTCGGGGGACACAGGCGCCTGATACTGCCATAGCCGGACCGTCTTGGTGCTGGGGCGTGGCGGCGAACCTGACTGATGGGCTGCCGATCCGCCGCTCTCGGAACATCAGACCAGAACCGCAGAATGCCGGGTTGTGATAGCGCACCGGCTTGTCTCCGCATCGTTGCTGCATGACATACAGCTCCACTATCCGTCACATAGAAAGCCTTGCCTGGCACAGCCCGGCCGGCGGCTGGACAATCGGCTACAACTCAGCAAACGCAGCCGCCCTACAGTCGAACGGAGAACCGTCATGTCGCAAGCACCCAAGCCGCTACCGGAGCTGGATGACGCCACCCTGGCCTTTGCCGAGCAGGTGTTCGATAGCGCCCGTGGCGGCGACAGCGCCCGCCTCGGTGAACTGCTCGTCCAGGGCATGCCTGCCAACCTGTGCAACCACGCTGGCGACAGCCTGCTGATGCTTGCCAGCTACCACGGCCACCTCGACGCCAGCCGGTTACTGCTGCAACACGGCGCCGATCCGCAGCTGCGTAACCGTCGCGGACACACACCGCTTGCCGGCGCTGCGTTCAAGGGTGACCTGGCGATGGTCAAACTGTTGCTCGAGCACGGCGCCGACGTCGAAAGCCGCTGTGAGGATGGCAAGACCGCGCTGATGATGGCCGCAATGTTCAACCGCGTGGCAATTGTCGAGTACCTGGCGACGCAGGGCGCCGATCCGCGGGCCAGCGATAGCAACGGCGCAACGGCGCTGGCTGCCGCACGCATGATGGGTGCAGCCGACACCGAGGCTTTGCTGCAGCGCCTTGATGCATGATTCGCACTGAACCTGCCGGGACTATCGCCTACCTAATGCAGTGAGGTCATCCCAGACAACTGCAGAAAGGAGGCGACTCCCATGGCACTTCCCTCGACCGTGAACAGGGTTCCTGCGCACACCGCCGAACACGTCAACCAGCAGATTCGACGGCGCACCGAGCGCTCGGTGGAGTACTACCGACAACACCCGCAACAGATCGGCCGTCGGCTGCGCGAGCTGGAACGGGAATGGGACATCGAGCGCACTCTTGAAGCGAATGCGGCAACACTGGTCGTAGCCGGCGCTGTGCTGGGCCTGACCGTCGACCGCAAATTCCTCGGCATTCCGCTGGTAGTGGGCGGCTTTCTGCTGCAGCACGCGCTGCAGGGCTGGTGTCCACCGCTACCGGTGTTTCGCCGCCTGGGGCTGCGCACCGCCGCGGAAATCCAGGCCGAGCGCTCGGCGCTCGAGGCCATCCGCAGCCACTCCTGACCGGGGAGACCACCTTGGCCGGCCGTTCTGCTGAATCAGTCAGTCGGCAGCGAGTGCCACCGCAGCATCCTCACGCTGCAGCGGCTGCGCCAAGGAAATGCGATTTCGCCCGAGGCGTTTGGCGTCGTACAACGCCGAATCGGCGGCATGTACCCAAGCGAGCACATCACTCATGCGCGGGTCGCACTCGGCAATGCCGATGCTCAGGCTGGCGCTCAGCATGGGCGCCAGCGGGAAGTCCAACGCAGCAATTTCGGTGCGCAGCCGCTCGAGCACTTCCCAGGCGTCCTGCGCACGCGCACCCGGCAGCACGACGCAGAATTCATCCCCGCCGTAACGCCCGGGCATGTCCTCGGCACGCAGGTTGCGCCGGATGCACTGGCCGACCTGACGCAGCAGCTCGTCCCCAATGACATGGCCGTGCCGGTCATTGACCAGCTTGAAATTGTCCAGATCGATCAGTGCCAGGCTGGCGACGCCGCGGGTCGCCCTGCAGTGGGAAAACTCCAGCTGCAGCAACTCGTTCCAGTAGCCACGATTGAACAGGCCGGTGAGGCTGTCGGTGCGGCTCAGGCTGCGCAGCGCCCGCTTGTTTTCACCGAGCTGAGACGCCAGCCGATAGAGCACCATGCCGATGGTCAGCGGATGCACTACCAGCATGGGCAGACACGCATACATCTGCAGCTGACTGGTATACGGGGAAAATTCAAAGCCCAGTACCAGCACCGAAAGCCCCGCGCCGATCAGCTGCGCCAACAGCCCCTGCAAGACGAATCGCGCACCGCCGGTGGCGGTGTTGTTCATCGCCATCATCGACACCAGCATGGCCGAAGGCAGCACGTTGAACCCCATCGTGCCGACCCAGAAACCGCCCATCAGCGAGTCGAACAGCACGAATCGGCGTTCGCTGATGGTTGCCGAACGGGCCCGCTGGGACAGGCTCAGCGCCAAGGATGGCCAGATGAAGCAGAAGCCGACCAGCAACCCCCATACCCACCCGGGCGTTTGTCTGTCCAGCAAGACGACGGCCACACAGATGAAACCGACCGCCAGTCCTATGGCCCGGGGAAAGAAGGCGCGCACCGCGAAGGAAGGTCCTGGCCTCGTAGCCACGGCGGATAAATTCAAAAGGATCTCGTTCTGGCAGCCAGCGGAGCACTCAATATAGCTCGACGCCATCACGCTATGGAAAGAAAGCGCTTGCCTTTTTCAGTAGAAAAAAACCGACATCAAAAAAGGCAGCGTGACGGATCTCTAGGCACGCCCGATTGCAGCGAACATGGCCTTCGTATGCTCGGCGAGCACAGCCGGCGCCAGCTCCACTTCCAGTCCGCGACGACCGGCGCTGACATAGATGGTGGCGTGCGCCTGCGCAGAGCTGTCGAGAAAGGTGCGCAGGCGCTTCTTCTGCCCCAGCGGACTGATACCACCAACCAGGTAACCGGTGGCACGCTGGGCCGCCATAGGGTCTGCCATCTCGACCTTTTTCACGCCGGCCGCCTGAGCCAGCGCCTTGAGATCCAGGGTGCCGGCGACAGGCACCACGGCGACCAGCAGCTCGTTCTTCTCGCTGCAAGCGAGCAGCGTCTTGAATACCCGTGCCGGCTCCAACCCGAGCTTTTCGGCTGCTTCCAGACCATAGGAGGCGGATTTCGGATCGTGCTCGTAGCTGTGTACGGCGTGCTCGGCTCGGGCTTTTTTCAACAGGTCGATGGCTGGTGTCATGGCTTGGTAGTGCTATTGGTTAATGAATGGCGGTAACGTAACGCAACAAAGAATCGGTAGTTATAAGCGCCCATGAATCATCCTCTTCTTGCACCGCTCGCGGAAGTCTACGACCTGGCCGTGGTGGGCGGCGGCATCAATGGCGCAGGGATTGCCGCGGATGCCGCCGGGCGCGGCCTGTCGGTGTTCCTCTGCGAACAGGGCGACCTGGCCGAACACACCTCCTCCGCCAGCAGTAAGCTGGTGCACGGGGGCCTGCGCTATCTCGAACATTACGAGCTGCGCCTGGTCCGCGAGGCGCTGGCCGAGCGCGAAGTGCTGCTGGCCAAGGCGCCGCACATCGTCACCCCGCTACGCTTCGTGCTGCCCTACCGTCCGCATCTACGCCCGTCATGGATGATCCGCACCGGCCTGTTTCTTTACGATCACCTCGGCAAACGCGAGAAGCTCGGTGGTTCGCGCAGCCTGCGTTTCGGCGCCGATAGCCCACTGAAGGATGAGATCACCCACGGCTTCGAATATGCCGATTGCTGGGTCGACGATGCGCGCCTCGTTGTACTCAACGCGATGGCCGCACGCGAGCTGGGTGCCCATATCCACCCCCGCACTCGCTGCGTCAGTGCACGCAGCAGCAAGGCGCTCTGGCACCTGCATCTGGAGCGCCAGGATGGCAGCCGCTTTTCGATCCGCGCCCGCGCGCTGGTCAACGCCACGGGTCCTTGGGTAGCCTCGTTCATCGAAGAGCAACTGCGGCAGACTTCGCCTCACGGCATGCGCCTGATCCAGGGCAGCCATATCGTCGTGCCGAAACTCTATGAGGGTGACCACGCCTACATCCTGCAGAACGAAGACCGGCGCATCGTGTTCATTACGCCGTACCTCGGCCAGTTCAGTCTGATCGGCACCACCGACCACGAGTACCACGGCGATCCGACACAGGTGCGGATCACCGACGCGGAGATCGATTACCTGCTGGCCATCGTCAACGCGCACTTCAAGCATCAGCTGAGCCGCGCCGACATCCGCTACAGCTATGCCGGGGTCAGACCGCTGTGCGATGACGAGTCCGACCAGCCCTCGGCGATCACCCGCGATTACACGCTGACGCTCAGCGACAGCGCCGGCGAGGGGCCGCTGCTCTCGGTATTCGGCGGCAAGCTGACCACCTATCGCAAGCTCGCCGAAGCGGCACTGGCGCAGCTGGCGCCGCTGTTTCCCGAAATGAAAAGACCCTGGACGCACGACGCGGCGCTGCCTGGCGGTGAGCATCTGGACGAACCATCGGCGCTGGCCCACGCACTCTGCGCCAGTTATCCGTGGCTGCCCGGTCCGATTGCCCGACGCTGGGCACGCACCTACGGCAGCCGCAGCTGGCTGCTGCTCAAGGGCACCGATTCACTGCAGGACCTTGGCGAGTGTTTTGGCGCCGGCCTGCACGCGCGCGAGGTGGACTACCTGATGGTCGAGGAATGGGCGCAGACGGCAGAAGACATCCTCTGGCGCCGCACCAAGCTCGGCCTGTTCATGCTGCCCGCGGAGGTCGCACTTGTGCAGCGCTATCTGGACAGCCGGACAGCCGAGCGACTGACCCACTTCGACCACGTCGCCCAGGGCTGACGCACCACGGCGCAGCGCCCGCACTGGAGCGCTGCGCCCGCGTCGACCTCAGGCGACCTTGGCGTTGCGCGACGCACGCAGCTGACGGGCCGCGGCCACCATGTTCACCAGCGCTGCCTCGGTCTCCGGCCAGGCGCGGGTCTTCAACCCGCAATCCGGATTGACCCAGAGCCGCTCGGCCGGGATGCGCTCGGCGGCCTTGTCCAGCAGCTGCACCATTTCTGCGGTGTCCGGAACGCGTGGCGAGTGGATGTCGTAGACCCCCGGGCCGATGTCATTGGGATAGTCGAAGGCGCGGAAGGCTTCGAGCAGCTCCATCTGCGAACGCGAGGTCTCGATGGTGATGACATCGGCATCCATCGCCGCGATGGACTCGATGACGTCGTTGAACTCGCTGTAGCACATGTGCGTGTGGATCTGCGTCTCGTCACGCACGCCGCTGGCACACAGACGGAACGCCTCGACCGCCCAGTCCAGATAGTGCTGCCACTGCGCGCGACGCAACGGCAAGCCCTCGCGGAACGCCGCCTCGTCGATCTGGATGATGCGGATGCCGGCGGCTTCCAGATCGCAGACCTCGTCGCGGATCGCCAGCGCCAGCTGCCGTGCCTGCACCTCACGCGACACGTCCTCGCGAGAGAACGACCACATCAGCATGGTCACCGGGCCGGTGAGCATGCCCTTCATCACGCGGTCGGTCTGCTGCTGGGCGTAGCGAATCCAGTCGACGGTCATCGGCTGCGGACGGCTGAGGTCGCCGTAGATCACCGCCGGTTTCACGCAACGCGAGCCATAGCTCTGCACCCAGCCGAAACGGGTAAAGGCATAGCCATCGAGCTGCTCGGCGAAGTACTCGACCATGTCGTTGCGCTCCGCTTCGCCATGCACCAGCACATCGAGACCGATCTGCTCCTGCACCGCCACCGCATGGCGGATCTCGGCCTGCATCGCCTCGGTGTAATCGCCAAGCGACAACCTGCCCTGCTTATAGGCCTGGCGCGCCAGGCGGATCGCCGGCGTCTGCGGGAACGAGCCAATGGTCGTGGTCGGGAACGCCGGCAGGTCGAGCCGCGCGCGCTGCTGTTCGATTCGCGCAGCGAACACCGACGTGCGCTGGCTGTCCTGCGGCTGGATTGCACTCAGGCGTGCCTGGACCTGTGGCTTGTGGATGCGCGGCGAGTGCTGACGTGCCGCCTGCACCGCACGGCTGCGCGCCAGCTCGACCACCACATCCTCATTCGTCGGCTCATTGATGGAACGGGCCAGCGTCGCCACTTCGGCGCACTTCTGCACGGCAAAGGCCAGCCAGCCTTTCAGTTCATGATCGAGCCGGTCTTCGCGCTCAAGGTCCACCGGGCTGTGCAGCAGCGAGCAGGAAGGCGCCAGCCAGAGGCGGTCACCCAGCCGCTCGGCGGCATGCCGCGCCACTTCCAGGGCCTTGTCCAGATCGCAGCGCCAGACGTTGCGCCCATTGACCAACCCCAGTGACAGCACCTTGTAGGTCGGCAACCAGTCGAGAATCAGCGGGTACTGCTCCGGCGCACGCACCAGATCGATATGCAGGCCATCCACCGGCAGCGCGGCGGCCAGGCTGAGGTTGTCTTCCAGTCCGCCAAAATAGGTGGCGACCAGCTTCTTCAGCGGGGCGCGCTGCAACAGGTTGTAGGCGCGCTCGAAGGCGTTCTTCCAGTCCTGCGGCAAGTCGAGAGCGAGGATCGGCTCGTCGATCTGCACCCACTCGATGCCCTGCGCCGCCAGCCGGTCGAGCACCTCACCATAGACCGGCAGGAGTCGCTCGAGCAGTTCCAGCTTGTTGAAGCCCTCGGCATCTTCGCCCTTGAGCTTACCCAACCAGAGATAGGTCAGCGGTCCGACCAGCACCGGCTTGATCGCGTGACCCAGCGCCTGCGCCTCCTCGACTTCCTCGAACAGTTGCGACCAGGACAGCTGGAACTGCTGATCGACGGTGAACTCCGGCACCAGGTAGTGATAGTTGGTATCGAACCACTTGGTCATCTCCTGTGCCTGGCCGCCACCGCAGCAGCTATTGGTCACGCCCCGGGCCATGGCGAACAGTGTGTCCAGCGTCGGTTGGCCATCGGCCGGGCGGAAGCGCTGCGGCACCACGCCGAACATCAGCGAATGCGTAAGAACCTGGTCATACCAGGCGAAGTCGCCCACCGGCAGCAACTGGATGCCAGCGTCGGCCTGGGCTTGCCAGTGTTGTGCACGCAGCTGACGACCAACCTGGAGCAACCCCAGCTCGTCCAGCTCACCCTTCCAATATGCCTCCAGGGCCTTCTTCAGCTCGCGGTCCGCACCAATGCGTGGAAAACCGAGGTTATGCGCTACAGCCATTTCTCACTCCGAATGTCGTTCTGCATGAATGGGCTGATTGTCCGCGCCATGATCACGTGAAACAAACTCACGTAATTACATTTGAAATATAGAAATATTCATGCAGGAGCATTTCGGTCAGACAGGCCTCTAACGAAGACCTCCTTTATCAGGCTCATTCATGAACCCGGATCAGCCACCGCAAAATCTCGAAAGCCTGCTGCAGCGTCTCGAACAGGCCGGCGAAGCCGACCAGCCGGTGAGTATCGAGTGCATGCTGCAAGCCACCGATGAGCGCAGCTTCGGTGCCCTGTTGCTGGTGCCAGGCTTGCTGGTGTTCTCGCCGCTGTCGGGAATTCCCGGATTGCCCAGCGTGTTCGCGGTGATGGTTTCACTGATCGCGATTCAGCTGCTGATCGGGCGCAAGCACTTCTGGCTACCCAAATGGCTGCTGCGGCGTAGCACCTCGCGCAGCAAGTACGACAAGGCCATAGCCTTTCTGCATCACATCGCTGGCTTCGTCGACCGCCTGCTCAAGCGGCGGCTGACCTTCCTTACCAACGGCCTGGCGAATCGCTTGAATGCCGTGCTGTGCCTGGCAATCGCGGCCACCATGCCGCCGCTGGAGCTGATCCCGTTCGGCAACTCCACTGCCGGTGCGGCATTGAGCGTGCTCGGGCTGGGCATGATGGCCCGCGACGGCGCGATGATCGTCGCTGCGCTGCTGTTCTTCTTTGGCCTGGCCTATATGGTTTCGCGGCTCTGGTTCTAGAAGGGACCAGGCACCAACGCATAGCGGCGACTCGACAGCATCGGGATGCTAAGACACACTTGCGGCAGATGAGCGTTGCTCATTTGCATATCCATTCCGGGGCGCCGCGCCTGTCATTCAGCTGCGCAACGTCCCGCTTCGCAAGGTAGTTCGGCATGCTGGAAATTCGTCACCTGAAGACGCTTCATGCACTTCGGGAAACCGACAGTCTCGTTGAAGCCGCCGAACGCCTGCACCTGACGCAATCGGCGCTGTCGCATCAATTCAAGGAACTGGAAGAACGCCTCGGCCTGCAGCTGTTCGTGCGCAAGACCCGCCCGGTACGCTTCACCAGCGCGGGCCTGCGTCTGCTGCAACTGGCGGATCTGATGCTGCCGCAGCTACGCAGCGCGGAGCGTGATCTTGCACGGCTGGCTGGTGGCACAGCCGGGCGGCTGCACATGGCGATCGAATGCCACAGCTGCTTCCAGTGGCTGATGCCGACCATCGACCAGTTCCGCGATGCCTGGCCCGAAGTCGAGCTGGATCTGGCCTCGGGTTTCTCCTTCGCCCCGCTGCCAGCCCTGGCGCGCGGTGATCTGGATCTGGTGGTCACCTCCGATCCACTGGAGCTGCCTGGCATCACCTATGTGCCGCTGTTCACCTACGAGGCGCTGCTGGCGGTGGCGAACCAGCATGCACTCGCCGCGCGGCCGTATATCCGCCCGGAAGATCTGGCCAGTGAAACGCTGATCACCTACCCCATCGAACGCGACCGCCTGGATATCTTCACCCGGTTCCTCGAACCCGCCGACATCGAGCCGGCGCAGGTGCGCACCTCGGAACTCACGGTGATGATGATGCAGCTGGTGGCATCCGGGCGCGGTGTCTGCTCACTGCCGAACTGGGCACTGCACGAGTACAGCTCGCGCGGCTACGTCACCGCCAAACGGCTGGGCGACAAGGGGCTGTTCGCCACGCTGTACGCCGGCATCCGCGCCGACATGCTCGATTCACCTTTCATGCGCGACTTCCTGCTGACGGCCAAGGACACCTCCTTCGCCACGCTCGAAGGTGTCAGTGCCGCGCCGAAGGTGCGCTGACAGCGCGCTCAGCGGCGCCGCGCCAGGCGCACGCCAAGGCCGATCAATCCCACAGCGATGCCGCCAATCAATAGCCAGCGCTTGTCATCGTCCGGTGAAGAGCGCCAACCACCGTCGATGCGCCGCTGGCCCAGCGGCGGATGAAAGAGATTGCCTGACGAAGGCGCGACCCGCTGCGCACGACCGAGGGCGAAACCGGTCAGCAGGCCATTGAGGCGATCGAAGCCAGGCGTGAGGAAATGCGCCAGCCGCAGCAATGTCGCGGTCGCCCCGACCGAGGTGGTATGCCGCGGGTGCAGCGCCAGGCTGACCATCGCGTTCGCCACGTCGCGGGGATCGAGCAACGGTGGCGGTGGCTGCAGCGAGCGCCCAGCATAGTTACCGCCGTCACGAAAACCGGGGGTATCGACAATACCGGGGTACACATCGCAGATATGAATGCCCGGCCAGGCACCCAGCTCGCCACGCAGCGCCTGGGAAAGGCCGCGCAGGCCAAACTTGCTAGCCGAATAGGCCGCCGCGAACGGTTGCGCCACCCAGCTGCCGACCGACAGCGTATTGATCAACACACCGCTCTGCTGCTGCTTGAAATACGGCAGCACGACATGGGCGCCGCGCAGGTAGCCGAGCAGATCGGTCTGCACCACCTGCTCGTGAGCGTCCAGGGGCGTCTCGTCGAACGCGCCGACCGCACCGATGCCGGCATTGTTGATCCACACATCGATGCGCCCCTGCCCGAACTCCGCCGCGGCGCTGGCCAGCGCTTCGACCTCGTCGCTGTGGGTAACGTCGGTGGGCACAACCAGAACCTCGCCGCCAAGCGCGCGGCATTCATCGGCGGTTTCCGCCAACGCCTCGGCGTCGCGAGCGGCAAGCACCAGCCGCGCGCCCTGACGGGCAAACGCCTGCGCCGCCGCGCGGCCAATGCCGCTCGAAGCGCCGGTGAGTACCACCAGGGCGCCGTAGAGATTTCCGTGGGCCATCGTCGTTCCTCCTCAGTCTGCTGTCGTAGTTAAGGTGACAGCGACAACGGCGAGATCATTCCCCCCGATGGTCGGCGCGCTCAGGCCTGGGCGACCGTCCCGGCGGCCTCGTCAGCCCAGGGATCGTAGGTACCGAAGCTCCACAGATGCCCTTCGATATCGCGGCAGGTGAAACCGCGACCGCCGTAATCTTCGTCCTTGAGCTCGACGACGATCTGCGCCCCGGCGGCCTTGGCCTGGGCGTAGAGCGCATCGGCGCTGTTGACGATCACATAGATGCCCTGGGTCGACGCGCCACCGATTTCATCGGGCTGGCGTAGCTGACGACCATATTCGGAATCCACTACCGGCCCGACCATCAGCATGCCGTTGCCAAAGGCAAGTTGCGCGTGGGTGATGCCGACCTGCTCGTCGCGGTACTGGCGCTGGCACTCGAAACCAAAGGCGTGACGAAGCCAGTCGATGGCCTTGGCCACGTCGCGATAGCGCAGGCAGGGGATCAGGCTGGCCGAGGTGTTCTTGCTCTGCTGTGACATACGCAGCTCCCATCATGGACGGCCGGTTGCCGGCCCTCCCCTGTTGAGAGCCGCGCAGAGCGGATCAAATTCCCTTCAGATGCGCTCGCTCAACCCCAGACGGATGCCAAGCGCGATGAGCACCGAGCCCAGCGCCCGGTCGAGCCACTGGCTGACGGCCGGGTTGTTGCGCAGCGTCTGCGTGGCACGCGCCGCCAGCAAAACCAACGCGCTTTCGACAATGATCGCCACCACGACCACCAGCACACCGAGCACCAGCAACTGCAGCGCCACCGCACCATGCTCGGGACGAACGAACTGCGGCAGGAACGCCATAAAGAAGATCGCCGCCTTGGGATTGAGCAGATCGACCAGCACACCCTGGCGATAGGCCTTCCAGGCGGACACTCGCGGCGCTGCCTTGAGGGCCGGCGCCGTCCCGCTACCGGCCGAGCGCAGCGCCTGATAGCCGAGATACAGCAGATAGGCAGCCCCCACGTACTTGACCGCCGTAAAGGCGAGCGCCGAGGTGGCAAGAATGGCCGAGATGCCCAACGCGGCGAACGCCACGTGCACCAGTGCCCCGCTGCATACACCGCATGCGGAAATGATGCCGATGCGGCGGCCGCCGCTCAGCGTTCGCGAAATCACGTAGAGCAGATCCGGCCCGGGCGAAAGATTCAGTGCCAGCGCGGCCGAAAAGAACACCAGCCAGAAAAGCGGATCACCCATTTGCCAATCTCCTTGTCCATAGGCCGCATGAGCGGCTTCCGTTCAGAACACAGACTGTAGGAGCAACGCTGAGGCGCGGCCAGCAGAACTTCCCAATCACGCTTCGTCGGCAATCTGACACCAAATTCATCTTTTGACTTTTTTTTGTCGCATAGCTGAACTACTTTCAAGTGCGCTCCGTAACGCACCACTGTCGAGTACGACAAATCACGGATTCCCACCCACATTCAGCAAAGGACATGCGAATGAACGATCACGCTGTGTCGGCTTTCCAGCCCGCCCAACCTCGCGTAATGCTGCTTTCCGCCAGCAGACTTCTCCACAGCACACTGCGCCAGCACCTCCACGACGGCCCCGACTGCACGCTCGTCCACATGACCGCCCCACGACCGGAACAGGCGGATGCTGCGTTGATCCTGCTCGACGTCGCCAGCTTCGACCGCGACGAATCCATCCATCTGCTGCGGCAGGTCGGCGACGCTCCGGTAGCGCTGATCAACGCCCAGCCGGATCAGGCGCGGCGATTGGTCGAAACGCACCCATGGATCCGCGGCGTGTTCTACCGCGCAACCCCACGCAACATCTTCGTGCGCGGCGTCCAGGCCATGCTTGCGGGGGGTGACTGGCTGCCCAGGCAGCTGATGGAAACGCTGCTGTGCCGCTACCGTCAGCTCAGCAACTCGCATCAGGTGATCGACGAACTGACGCTGCGGGAAAAGCAGATCCTCGCCCTCGCCGGGCAAGGCCTGTCCAACGCAGCCATCGGTGAAAAGCTGCACCTGAGCATCCACACCATCAAGAGCCACGTGCACAACGCGCTGCGCAAGCTCGGCGCCAGTAATCGCGCGCAGGGGGCATCACTGGTGCTGGCCCACGTCGGCGAGGCGGTGTCGTGAAACGCACCGCCGGACTGCTTCTGCTGCTGTTGGGTCTGAGCGCCCACGGCGACGAAGCCGAGCTGCAGGGGTTCATCACCGACAACACCATCTCCCGCTCCGGACACGAATTCTACGTGCGCTTCTGCGAACGCCTGAACGACATCAGCGGCCTGGACTTCAACCTTGCGGTCAAGGAAAGGCCCTCGGCGCGCTGGGGGGTTCTGGTCTGGGTCGAGCACGAGAACCAGACGCTGTATCGGCGCTTCCTGCAGCCCAACGTGGCGGACATGAAGGAGCCGGCCTACGAGGCGGCCGACTTCGTGGTGGAGGAGATCAATCGGCGCAAGATCGAAGCGCTGTTCGAAGACAACATAGACATGGCCAAGGACGAGTTATGAAACAGCACACCCGCAAGACTCTCGGCGCGCTGCTCGGCAGCCTGCTGCTCAGTGCCGGCGCCAGCGCCACCGAACTGGTCTACACCCCGATCAATCCATCCTTCGGCGGCAGCCCGCTCAACGGTGCCTGGCTGCTGGGCAACGCGCAGGCGCAGAACAGCAAGAAGGACCCGGACGCGCTGGATCGCTCCTCGCTGCTGGGCAACCAGTCGACACTGGATCGCTTCACCAGCCAACTCGAATCACGCCTGTTGAATGATCTGCTCAACGACGCAAGAGACGGCAAGACCGGCGCGATAACCACCGACGACTTCTTCGTACGCGTCTACAACGGCGACGCCGGCATGCTGATCGTCGAAATCACCGACCGGCTCACCGGCGAAATGTCCGAAATCATCATCGGCAAATGACCCCAAGGAGAAACAAAGGCCATGAGAAGCCTATTCGTAGCCATAGGGATGATGGCTGTACTGCAGGGTTGCGCCGTACGCGAACCCATGTCTGCCGATCAGCATCCACCAACTCTCACCCCGCGCACCTCGACCTATCAGGATCTGCTCGCGCTGCCACGCCCGAAAGGTCCGCTGGTGGCCGCGGTGTACGGTTTTCGCGACCAGACCGGCCAGTACAAGCCGACACCGGCCAGCTCATTCTCCACCGCCGTGACCCAGGGCGCAGCCAGCATGCTGGTCGATGCCATGCAGGCCAGCGGCTGGTTCGTGGTGCTCGAACGCGAAGGCCTGCAGAACGTGCTGACCGAACGCAAGATCATCCGCGCCTCCCAGGCCAAGCCGGATGTCGCGCCTAACATCCAGTCCGAGCTGCCCTCGCTGCTGGCGGCGAACATCATCATGGAAGGCGCCATCGTCGCCTACGAGACCAACGTGCGCAGTGGCGGCCAGGGGGCGCGCTACCTTGGTATCGGCCTGTCCCAGGAATACCGCGTCGATCAGGTCACGGTGAACCTGCGGGCCATCGATGTGCGCAGTGGCCGGGTGCTGTCGAACGTGATGACCACCAAGACGATTTTCTCTATCGGCCGTAGCGCCAACGTCTACAAGTTCATCGAGTTCAAGGAGCTGCTCGAAGCCGAAGCCGGTTACACCACCAACGAGCCGGCGCAGCTCTGCGTGCTTTCGGCGATCGAGGCCGCCGTGGCACACCTGATCGCTCAGGGCGTCGATCGGCGCCTTTGGCAAACAGCCGAAGGCCACGGCAGCGAGCACCCGGAGCTGAGCAAGTACCTGAGCAGGCTGAACTGACCCAACTCGTCGGTGCAACGCCGACGAGGCTTCATACCGCACAACCATCCAACCAAAGGTCCGTCGAACGGCCGTCGGCGGTTCCGCCCGGCGGCTGACCGCGCGGCCGCTGTCGTCGCGAACTTGCCTGCATCGCACCAGATCGCAGCACTTTCAATCATTGGATGGATGTTCGCCGTCCCGATTGAGGGCAAGTATGTCGACACATGAGCTTAATCAGGAACGGACCCATGACCCGCTCGCAACGGATTGCGTATGAGCTGCTGCTACCCGTAATTCTGCTACTGGCTTCCTGCAGTTACGCCGAAAGCGCCCCCCTTTCCGACCTCGCCCCCACCGAATTGTCCGGCATAAGCAGGGACCTTTCCGTGCTCGGCCAGAACGCGGTCAGCGCTCAGGGCGCGATGGCAGTCGTTCAGCAGTCCGGCCAGGACATGGCCGGCCGCATCGTGCAAAGAGGTGCGGAGCTGGAGGCATACATCATCCAGAGCGGCTACGCCAATAGCGCATCCATCGAGCAGATCGGCCTAGGCAATGCCGCGCTGATCAGCCAGTACGGCTTCGACAACGACGCCCACATCGAACAATTCGGCGCGGACAACCGCGCCGCCATCGCACAGCAGGGCTCGAGCAATCGCGCCCTCATCGAACAGACCGGCAGCGGGCACAGCAGCAATGTCAGCCAGAGCGGCCGAGGTCTGACGGTAGTGGTTCGCCAGTACCGCTAATCCCAGGGAAATACCGCTGTACTTAAAACATCCATGGAGTGACAAAAATGTTTAAGTTCAAACCTCTTGTAGCAGCCATTCTGACTGTCGCCACTGCCCAGGCTTTCGCGGCCAACAACACCTCGGAGCAGAACCAGCTGGGCATCAACAACGTCGCAGAAGTGCTGCAAAGTGGCGGTTCGGGCAACCTGGCCCAGCAGGGCCAGAGCGGCTTCGCCAACAATGCGCTGATTGAGCAGCACGGCGCGCGGGACACCACCGCAGCGCAGTCTCAGGCAGGCAACTTCAACGTCGCCAACTCGCACCAGAGCACCACCGTGATGACCGGCTCGACGCAGAACCAGCGCGGCTGGGGCAACGATGCGCTGGTAGAACAGGACAACACCTACAAGACCGGCGCCTCGCAGACCCAGAATGGCATCCGGAACGTCGCCGAAACCTTCCAGACCGTCACGACGATGACCAACGCCACCACCAACCAGACCGGTAAGGACAACTACGGCCTGATCACCCAAACTGCCAGCTACGGCAGCCAGGCCACGTTGACCCAGAACGGCGACCTGAACAATGGCAGCATCACCCAAGCCGCCAGCATGACCGACCGCGCAACCATCGATCAGCAGGGCACCGACAACGACGCGCACATCACGCAACTCGCCAGCAGCGGTTCCATTGCCGAAGTTGAACAGTTCGGCTGGCGCAACGACGCCATGGTTTCGCAGACCGGCCTGAAGCACGAGGCTTACGTCATGTCCGACGGCAGCTACAACACTGTCGAGGTGAACCAGACCGGCAACGCGCAGAACGCATTCGTCCTGCAGAACGGCACCGGTAACGACTCCAGCATCGTGCAGACCAATGGCTGGTTCGGCGGCAACAATACCGCCACCACCGAGCAATTCGGTACTGGCAACGAAGCCGACGTTTACCAGAACGGCCGCAACCAGACCGCCAAGACCATTCAGGAAGGCCACTACAACGTTGCGTCCGTCGACCAGCAGGGCCGCGGCAATCACCTGCACTTCCATCAGGACGGCACTGGCAACGAGCTGAACGCTGTGCAGAACGGCACCGATAACGAAATCATCGGGGTCAGCTATGGCTGGGCCAACAGCAGCGATATCGAACAGAACGGCCGTGACAACCTGGCGACTGTCCGCCAGGAAGGTTCGCTGAACGACGTGATGCTGAGCCAGAGCGGCGCCGATCACCTGATAAAAGTGACTCAACACGGCGTCGGCAACGAGGCGATCGCCAGCCAGGCAGGCTATGGCAACGCCGCCTACATCACCCAGAACGGCCTGAACAACAGCGCCCTGGTCACCCAGCACTAAGCTTCTTCGCTCCACCGACTGCCGGCCACGTGCCGGCAGTTGCGTTTTTGCATTGCCATCTGCTTACCGGCCGTTGCCGGCCCGCGCACCGTTTCGGTGGCGAGCCTGGCAATCAGCCATCCACCGCGCCCCAAACTGAAGCAAGCTGACGCATCGGTCAGATCCCCTAGATCTGTGCTTCGGCGTTCGTCGTCGCAAAACGCAGTCCCCCAACACTAAAGCCGATAAATAACTCGCCTTAAATCAATCAGTTAAGTTGAACCTACAGACTCACCCGCGTATTGGCGCGGCGCTTGCTATGGGACCAAAGCCTGACCGCTTGGACAACTTAGAAGCTCATTCAAATGCCAATACGGAGACACACTCAATGAAGCGCAGCCTGACCACCGCAGCCCTCGCGGCCGGGTTCATCCTCAGCAGCCAAGCCATGGCCAGCCCCATGCTCTGGCAGAACAACAGCCTGACCTACCTTTATGGCAAGAACTTCGCTGTCGACTCCGCAGGCGGCAAGGAAGGCGATATCCAGCAAACCATCACCTTCGAACATGCCAGCGGCTGGACCTGGGGCGACATGTTCCTGTTCGTCGATAACAAGTGGTACAACGGCATCTCCGGCAGCGATGGCCACACCTACTACGGTGAATTCAGCCCGCGCCTGTCGCTGGGCAAGACAACTGGCGCCGATCTCTCCTTTGGCCCGATCAAGGATGTGCTCATAGCGGCGACCTACGAACGTGGCGAAGGTCGCAATCGCAACTATCTGCTCGGCCCGGCGGTTGACCTCGCCATCCCCGGCTTCGATCGCTTCGCGCTGAACACCTACTACCGCAAGCCCGACGGTATCACCGGCAAACCGAGCGGCCAGTGGCAGATCACCCCGACCTGGGCCATGACCTTCCCGGTGGGCAAGTCGGACATTCTCTTCGACGGCTATATCGACTGGGTCGTCAACGACAAGAAGAACGGCAACACCGAGCTGAAGAAGAACTTCCACTTCAACCCGCAGGTCAAGTACGACCTCGGCAAGGCTCTGGATTACACCCCCGGCAAGTTGTATGTCGGTATCGAATACGACTACTGGTCGAACAAATACGGCATCGAGGACAGCGACAACTTCAACACCGACAACAACGTCACCAACTTCATCGTCAAAGCGCATTTCTGATGTCCTCGCCGCCCGCACGCCGGGCGGCGCTTCCCGCGACCTGCCCACCAAACGCATCCACGCAAGCGCAACGACTGCAACGATCAGTGAATCTCGTGCAGAATCAGCCTGCTTCGGCAATCACCCTGCGGCGACTCGACGGCCCAGCCACCGGCTCTGCGTCCACCGCACGACCACCCCGAAGACGCCATCATCAACCCAGCATCGGCTTGTCCCACCCAGGGAGCAGGCCAACCGCCAGCGCGCCAACGGACAGGACCATGGACAAGAACAACGCACCGCAGCCGCTCTACACCGCCCACGGCAAACCCGCTGGCCGCATTCGCCAGAAGAACGAGGAAACCATCCTCGCCGCGGCCGCCGAGGAGTTCGCCCGTTACGGCTTCAAGGGCACCAGCATGAACGCCATCGCCAACCGCGCCGGCCTGCCCAAGGCCAACGTGCATTACTACTTCAACAGCAAGCTGGGGCTGTACGTGGAGGTGATGCGGCACATCCTCGAACTCTGGGACACCGCTTTCGATGACATGACCGTCGACGACGACCCGGCCATCGCCCTGGCCGACTACATCCGCATCAAGATGGAATTCTCGCGCCGCCATCCGCAAGCCTCGAAGATCTTCGCCATGGAGGTCATCAGCGGCTGCGAATGCCTGTCCGAACACTTCAACCAGGACTATCGCAACTGGTTCCGCGGCCGCGCCGCGGTGTTCGACGCCTGGATCGCCGCTGGCAAGATGGACCCGGTCGACCCGATGCATCTGATCTTTCTGATCTGGAGCGGCACCCAGCATTACGCCGATTTCTCCGACCAGATCCGCCGTATCAACGGCAAGCGCATGACCCGCGCAGACTTCGCCCATGCCAGCGACAACCTGATCGCCATCATCCTCAAGGGCTGCGGGCTCAAGCCACCTGCCGTGGAGCGCTGAACGCTTGGCCAGCAAACTGCGCATCCACTCGCCGGCCATCCATTACTTCGACATGGTGCGCCGCTGCCAGTCGATCCGCGAGGCTTCGCGGCGGCTGAACGTTGCCTCGTCGGCGGTGAACCGACAGATCCTCAAGCTCGAGGACGAAATCGGCACCCCGCTGTTCGAACGTCTGCCCGGCGGACTGCGGCTGACCGCCGCTGGCGAGATCTTCGCCCGCCACGTCATCGTCGTACTGCAGGACGCCGAGCGCGTGCGCTCCGAGCTGGACGCACTACAGGGTCTGCGCACCGGCCATGTGGAAATCGCCACGGTATCCGGCGTCACCACCGACCTGCTGCCCGGCGTGCTGGAGCAGCTGCGCGAGCGCTATCCGCGGGTCACCGTAGGCGTCACCAGCCTTGGCTCGCAGGCGATTCCCGAGGCTGTCATCAGCGGCCAGGCGGATATCGGCCTGGCCTTTGCCCTGCCGCGCACCACAGATCTTCAGCAGTTGGGCGTCGGGCATTTCCGCCTCGGCGCCATCGTGCATCCCGCACACCCGCTGGCCGAACGAAGCGAGGTGAGCTTCGCCACCTGCGCCGAATACCCGCTGATCCTCGCCAAGAGCGACCTGTCCATCCATCACCTGCTGGCACCGCTGCTCGCGCGTACCCGTCCACGGCACAAGGCACCACTGGAAACCAGTTCGGTAGAGCTGGCCCTGCAGATGGCCAAGCGAGGCGCCGGCGTTGCCTTCCAGACACGCATCGGCATCGAGGCCGAACTGGCCAGCGGTACGCTCGTGCATGTGCCATTGAATGACAGCGGCTCGGTATTCAGTGACCTCGGCGTCTACGTGCGCAGCTCACGCTATCTGCCGGTCGCGGTGGATGCCTTCGTTCGCGCGCTTGCCGAAGAAATCGCCACCCGCGAAGCAGCGCAGGATGCCGACCTGCCCGCCACGATGCCGAAGCGACGCTGAACGTCCGCCGCGGATATCGCTCTATTGAGCGAACCCAACGCTCAGGAGCGTCATTGATGGCATCACGTCTGCTCGCCTTACCGGCCGCCTTGCTACTTTCACTGACCACCCTCCCATCGCTTGCGGCAGAAGGCACCCCGCTGGGCTGGGTGGAGCGCGGCCTGATTCTTCCTGAACAGGTCACGGTGAAGTTCAAGCTCGACACCGGCGCCCTGACGTCGTCCATGCACGCCGAGGACGTCGACTACTTCGAGAAGGATGGCGACAAGTGGGTGCGCTTCGACCTCGACCTCAAGGACGTTGAGCACGACAAGCTGGTCAAGTCGCGCATCGAGCGCAAACTGCAGCGTGAGTTGACCGTGCGTGGCGCCGGCGGCAAGGAAGACCGGCCGGTGGTGCTGATGAAGGTCTGCGTCGGTGATCGCCTGCTCGAAGAGGAGTTCTCGCTTCGCGACCGCGACGAGATGAACTACCCCGTCCTGCTCGGCCGCCGCACCCTGGAAAAGCTCGGCCCGGTGGATTCGGCGCGCACCTTTACCATCGAGCCCAACTGCTCCGAGCTGGCCAATCGCTGAAAGACACTGGTTAGGCGGGCAGACGTAACAGCCTTGCGGGTGGCCTGGTCCTTGGGAAACCGCGGAGACTCGCTACGGTCGAGATGACCAAGGGGTTGGCCGTTGTCGCCCCAATGTCACCGCAGGAGCCCGCCTATGCAGCCCTACGCCAAATTCGGCGCAATGATTGCCACCTCGACGCTGGTCATGTTCGGTCTGATGTACCTGAACGTGTTCCAGATCGACCACATCCTGTTCAGCGAAACCCGCGCCTACATGGCGCTGGTCATGGGCGCGAGCATGGCGATCGTCATGCTCGCGTTCATGCTGAAGATGTATCCGCGACGTGGCGTGAACATCGCCATCTTCGCCGGCAGCGCGCTGGTGTTCGTAGTGTCGTTGTGGCTGGTGCGCAGCCAGGCGACGGTGGACCAGGTGTCGTGGATGAAGGCGATGATTCCTCACCACTCCATCGCCATCCTCACCAGCGAGCGGGCCGATCTCCAAGACCCAAGGGTACGCGAGCTAGCGGACAGCATCATCGAGGCGCAACGCAGGGAAATCGACGAGATGAAAGCGCTGATCAACGAGTTGGAAGCTAGCCGATAACGGTCAACCCATCACGAACAGCAACGCCTTGAGCCCGCTCTCGGAGCTGATGTCGGGAAACTCCGGCGGGTTTTCCAGGCGCTGCTCGAAGCGCAGCTGCGGCGCCTCGGCAGCCATACCCTGGATCAGGAAGTCCGCGCCGATATCCGGGTCGTTCACACAGGCCAGCACCTGGCCGCCGGCATTCAGCAGTTCCGGCAGCTTGCGCAGGATCTTCTGGTAATCGCGGGTCAGGGCGAAGCTGCCCTTCTGGAAGGACGGCGGGTCGATGATGATCAGGTCATAGGGCCCGAGCCTGCGCACCTTGCCCCAGGACTTGAACAGCTCGTGGCCGAGAAAGCTCACCCGGCTGAGATCGTGCTCATTCAGACGATGATTCTCCCGTCCACGGGTCAACGCCGCGCTCGCCATGTCCAGATTCACCACATGCTCGGCGCCACCAGCGATAGCCGCGACGGAGAACCCGCAGGTGTAGGCGAACAGGTTGAGCACCCGCTTGCCCTGCGCCTTTTTCTGCACCCAGCGTCGGCCGTAGCGCATGTCGAGAAACAGGCCGTTGTTCTGCTTGCGCCCGAGATCGAGCTTGTAGCGCAGGCCGTTCTCGCTGATCTGCCATTCGGCGGGCACATCGCCCAGCAACGCTTCGGTCGGCGCATCCGGCAGATAGCGATGCTGCAGCAGCAAGCGCTGCGCCTGGCTCTGCTGCCAGGCCGGGGATTCGGTCAGCGCCATGAGCATCTGCTCTAGCGCCGCCCGTTCCGCCTCGCCGGGATCACGGAACAGCGCCACCAGCACCACACCCTGCAGCCAGTCGACGGTGAGTTGTTCGAGCCCCGGATAGCAGCGGCCGCGGCCGTGAAACAACCGCCGCGTCTCGTCGGGCACGTTGGCCAACGCGTCGAGCAGGTGATCTTGCAGGGTGGAGAGGTGTTCGGGCGTCATGGGCGGGCATCGTCGGCAGCGTGGCCGCGCATTCTAAACGCAGCCGCCGCCGACGCCAGGCTTCAGATATCCAGGCAGATCTTGCCGAAGTGCTGGTTGGTTTCCTGGTAGCGGAACGCCTCGACGATATCGTCCACGGCGAAGTGCTTGTCGATCACCGGGCGGATGCCGTTGGCGTCGATGGCGCGGATCATGTCCTGCTGCTGAGCGCGACTGCCGACCAGCACACCCTGCAGACGCAGCTGGCGCACCAGCGCCGGTACCAGCGGCAGCTCGCCGGCAACGCCAGTGAGAATGCCGATCACCGAGATATGCCCGCCGATGCGCGCCGCGACCATCGATTGCTCCAGCGTTGCCGGCCCACCGACTTCGATCACATGGTCGACCCCGCGGCCATCGGTGAGCTGACGCACCGTCTCACCCCAGGCTGGCGTGCTGCGGTAGTTGATCAGGTGATCGGCGCCCATCTCGCGCAGGCGCTCAAGCTTGGCGTCGCTGGACGAGGTGGCGATAACCGTGGCACCGGCCATCTTGGCGAACTGCAGAGCAAAGATGGAAACGCCGCCGGTGCCCTGGATCAGCACGCTGTCGCCGGGCTTGAGCTTGCCGTCGGCCATCAGCGCACGCCAGGCAGTGAGGCCGGCGGTGGTCAGGGTTGACGCCTCGGCATGGCTGTAACCCTTGGGTGCATGGGTGAACGAGGTGGCGCGGGCGGTGACCATTTCCCGTGCGTAACCATCGACGCCATCGCCCGGCACCGTGGCGAAACCTTCGATCAGCGGCTCACCGGCCAGCCAGTCGGGGAAGAAGGTGCTGACCACCGCATCGCCGACCGCAAATTCGGTCACGCCTGCGCCCACCGCCACCACTTCACCGGCACCATCGGCCATGGGAATGCGCGGCTCGCTCGGCCCCCACATGCCGCTGACCACCGCGAAGTCGTGATAGTTGAGCGAGTTCGCGCGCAGGCGCACGGTGATCTCGCCGGCCTCCGGCCTGGCGGCCTCGCTGCTGCCAACGATGACCCGGTCGTAGCCGCCACCGGGCTGCACGAATATGGCTTTATGGCTCATGGCGTTCTCCTCTGCTAATGGAATGACCTGCATGGGAGCGGACGGCAACGACATCGTTCGACCTGCCAAAGCCTGCTGCGCATCGCTGCACGAGCGCCGCTCGAATGCGCGACAGCATAGCCAATCCGCCATCGACGTGGCTGCCGCGAACTTACGTCCTTTAGTACCGTCGAAAGCGCGTCCGCCAATACCTACGGCTCGCTTGCAACCTGCCGTACACGATGATCCAGTGCCGTCCCGGAACCGCAATCTCATGCTCGAGCTTCGCCATCGCCCCCAACAGCTGACTACTCCACGTCTGCGCACAGCCATCGCCGTAGCCCTGCTGACCATCACCGCGCCTGCCCTGGCCGCCCTGTCGGACAGCGAAATGGCTGCCCGCGACGCCGAGAACAAGCGCCTGACCGCTGAGCTCATGGCCAAGCCGAACGAGCTGACGCAGCCGCTGCAGAGCAAGTACAACCACGTCATCACCTATGGCCAGTCGCTGGCATCGGCGGCCGAAGGCTGGCCGGCGCTGTCCGTCGCGCCGCGTTACGACAACCTGATGCTCGGCGATTCGCCGCGATCGGCCGCCTTCAGCGGTGCAACGTTCAAACCGGTCGGTGGCGCCGCGTTCACACCGCTGCGCGCCGTGGTGCAGCAGAAGAGCAATGCGGCGGTGCTGCTCGACGCGGAAAAGGTCGCCAAACTCGACCCGAAGGCGCAGGAAGAAGGCGAATCTGTGGAAGTCGGCGCGCTGAACATGGCGCGGCGGCTGTATCTGCATCACCTGGGCCGAGACACCGACCCCGATCACCTGCTCGTCGCCAGCAACGCGTCGACCTCCGGCCGCTCCGTCGCACAGCTGTCGAAAAGCGGCGGCACCAACGAGTATCGCCGTGTGACCCAGGCCGTCGACCAGGCCAAGGCACTGGCCGACGCGCAGCAGGCCAGTTACAGCATCAGCGCGTTCTTCTGGCTGCAGGGCGAGTTCGACTATTCCCACACCAACGGCGGCAAGAACGACAAGGATTACTACAAGGCCAAACTGCGCCAGCTGCGCGACGACCTCTACGCCGACACCGCCAAGGCCATCGCCGGGCAGGAAAAGATGCCCGCCTTCTTCAGCTACCAGACCGACGCCAAGTCCTCGGTCAAGGACGGCTCGCTGGCCATCGGCATGGCGCAGTGGGAACTGGCCCAGGAAGAACCCGGCTGGTACCTGGTCGGGCCGGTCTACCCCTACACCGACAAGGGCGTGCACCTGTCGTCGAACGGCTATCGCTGGTTCGGCCAGATGCTCGGCAAGGTCTACCATCACGTCGTCGTCGAGCGTAAAGGCTGGACCCCACTCGCACCGCGCCAGGCCACGCTGAACGGCCGCGATGTACTGATCGACTTCTACGTGCCGCACCCGCCCCTGGCGTTCGACCAGCCCTACATCGGCCACCAGGCGCGCGATGTGAAGGACAAGGGTTTCGTGCTGCGTGACGACCAGGGCGAAGTGCCCATCGACGCTGTCGACATCGTCGCCGATACCATCGTGCGCCTGCGCGCCGGTCGCGACCTCAGCGGCCAGCCACGCATCAGCTACGCCAGCCACCAGGTCGGCGGCGCCGGCCAGCTACGCGACAGCGACCCGATGCGCGCCGACGCCACCTACGAATACCTCCCCGACCTCATGCCTGCCGAAGCCAACATCAAGGCACTGGTGCACCAGCCCTACCCGCTGCACAACTGGAGCATCGCCTTCGATATCGCCGCTGAAAAAGGCACGCCGCCACACCAGCCGGTCAGCGAGTAACACCACGGCGCCGGTCACACCGGCGCTTCGATCCCCAGCACGCGCATGCGCCGGTACACCGTCGGGCGCGACACGCCAAGCTCCCGCGCGACGGCGCTGACGTTCCAGCGATGCCGCCGCAGCTGCTCGCGCAGAGCCGTCGCAGACTCGGGTTCGACCGCGGCGGCCGACTGACGACAGCGCGCCAGAATCGGTGGCAGGCATTCGTCCGGCAGATCCTGCACGGTGATCTCGTCACCCTCACAGGTCGCCAGCGCGTACTGCAGTACGTTGCGCAGCTCGCGGATGTTGCCCGGCCAGGGATAGGCCAGCAGCGCACTCATGGCATCGCCACGCAGGTGCGGATTGCCCGGCCGGCCCTCGGCGAGTTCGGCGAACACCCGCTCGATGAGAAAGCCCTTGTCGGCGCGCTCGCGCAGCGGCGGCAGCTTCAGCGAGGCGCCGTTCAGGCGGTAGAACAGGTCCTCGCGAAACGCCCCGCTTTCGACCATCTGCCGCAGGTCGCGGTGACTGGCGGCCACCACGCGGATATCTACCTTCACCGGTTTCTCGGCACCCAGCGGCATCACTTCCTGCTCGGCCAGCACCCGTAACAGCCGGGTCTGCAAGTGCAGCGGCATGTCGCCGATTTCATCGAGGAACAGCGTGCCGCCGTCGGCCTGCTGGATCAGACCGCGCATGCCCTTGCTGCGCGCGCCGGTAAAAGTGCCGGGGGCGTAGCCGAACAGCTCGCTTTCGATCAGCGACTCGGGCATCGCGCCGCAGTTGATCGCCACGAAGGGTTTGCTGCGCCGGCAGCCACTCTCATGCAGCGCCTTGGCCAGGCGTTCCTTGCCGGTCCCGGTCTCGCCATTGAGCAGCACGTTCAGCGGCTCGCTGCACAGGCGTCTGGCGCGCGCCAGCATCTTGCGCATCACCGGGTCGTCGTCAGCCAGCGCATCGAGCGCGGAATGCCCGCCGGGCGCGCTGCGTTCGGCCGGCTCCGGCGCACGGCGACGCGGCTCCATCAAGGCGGCGAAGAACAGCTGGTGGCGATGGGTGCGAAAGGCGCGGACCTGGTCATGACTGGCGTAGGGAATGCTCAGCACATCGCCCAGCTCGCAATCGAACAGCTGATCGATGCGCGCCTGCGCCGGGGTGCCAAAGGGGCCCGGCATCATCAGCCCGTGTTCGGCCAGCAGACCCCGAGCGGCGGTATTGCCGGCGAGCAGCTCGCCATCGTCTCCCAGTGCCAGCAGGTAGCGGCGGTTGATCAGGACAAACTCGCGGGAGCCGTCGAAACAGAGGATCGGCCGCTCGCGGTAGACGCGCATGAAATAGGCATCCTCGATCATCCGCGCGTACTGCTTGACCAGCTGCAGGGCAAAGGTCTGGGAATCCTTGGTCGGTGGCGAATGCAGCGCGGAGATATCCAGCACCGCCAGCAACTGGCCGTGCGGGTTGAACATGGGCACGGCGGTACAGGTGAGGTTGGTGTGCCAGACGCTGAAGTGATCGTGCTGGTGACAGGTGAGCGCCTGCTGTTCCTTGATGCAGGTGCCGACTGCGCAGGTGCCGGCGTGGTCTTCGCCCCAGTCCGAACCGAGGAACAGGCCGGTCTTGCGGTGCGCCTTTTCGTCTGCCGGGTCGCCGAGAAATTGCACGGCGATGCCGCGGTTGTCGGTCAGCAGGATCACGTAACCCAGCTCGGCGATCTGCCGGTACAGCTGCTCGACCCCGGCGCGGGCGACATTGATCAGCTCGTCGGCCTGATCCTGATGCTCGCGCAGCACCTGCCGCGGGACGAAACGGGCCTCGGCAGGTCGCGCCGGGTCCAGGCCGTAGTCGTGCACGCAGCGGCGCCAGGAGCGCGCGATGATCGGGTCGCGATCACCGGGCAGGTGCGGCGCATTGGCCAGCGATAGCACCGCGTCGATATGGCTGACCGGACCGGATAGCAGATTCATGCCTCCTCCTCGAAGCGCTCGCGCCAGACTGACGCGGGCTACTCCAGCGAAACGCTTTATTGTTATTGCAATAAACGAAGGATAAACCATTGAACCGCACAGACCAGCCTGAACTTTAGAAGCACTTTGCCTGCACATATTGTTTCTCGCAGCACTGTAAAGCGCTTTACAGCCCTTTACAGGTGTAACGTTCAAAGCGCTTTACACATTAAACAAAGCAGCACCATCAAGTTACCTAAAAACCATATGCATCAATCACTTATCCAAAGATAAAGCCACAACTAAAAGTTGGCATGACACCTGCTCCTACTGTTTTGCGGAACAAACTCTTCGCATAACAAGATCGCCAGCATTCCGATCACCACGGAACTGCCGGTAATAATCAGGAGCCATGTCATGCACGATTCAGCTCGCCCGCAGGGCACGCTAAACCGGCGACGCTTTCTTTCCATTTCCGGCCAGTCCTTGCTGGCACTCAGCCTGTCGCAACTGATCCCGGTGAACCTGCTCGCCGAGGAACGCCTGCCAGACCTGCCCGATGGCCTGCTGCGCATGGGCCGCGACGTCTTTCCCCACGATTTCATCAGCGATCGCCACTACGTACAGCCCTTGCTCGGCCTGATGGACGAGCAGCCCGCGCTGGTCGCTCGCGGCCTGGACGACCTGCAGCAGCAGGCGCGCCAGGCCCATGGCTCGCCATTCGAACAACTCGACGAGGCCGAGCGGGTGGCCCTGCTGACCGACATCGAGAACACCCCCTTCTTCAAGGCCGTGCGCAGCAGCCTGATGTTCGGCCTGTACGACAACAAGGCGCTGTTCCCGCTGTTCGGCTACGAGGGTTCGTCCTGGGAGTACGGCGGCTACGTCAACCGCGGCTTCAACGATCTGAACTGGCTCTGAGCACCCCGCCCACGCGGGATAACAACAAGAACAAGATGAGGAATACCCCATGGCAACTTTTGCCCAGGATGACGATGGCGTCGTGGTGATCATCGGCTCCGGTGCCGGCGGCGGGACGCTCGCCAACGCGCTGGCCAAGCAGAAGATTCGCAGCGTGGTGCTGGAAGCCGGCAAGCGCCACTCGCTGGAGGACATCGAGAACGACGAGTGGGCGATGTTCAAGAAGATCTCCTGGCTCGACAAACGCCAGGCCGCCGGTGGCTGGCACCTGACCGAAAACAATCCGACCCTGCCCGCCTGGATCGTCAAGGGCGTTGGCGGCAGCACGGTGCACTGGGCCGGCATCGCCCTGCGCTTTCGTGACTTCGAATTCAGGATGCAGAGCATCAACGGCGACATCGCCGGCGCGAACCTGCTCGACTGGCCGGTGACGCTGGAGGAAATGGCGCCCTGGTACGAAAAAGCCGAAAAGCACATGGGCGTGACCGGGCCGAGCACCGGCATGGCCTATCACCCGTGGCACAACTCCTTCAAGGTGCTGGCCACCGGCGCCAAGCGGGTCGGCTACAAGGAGATCCTCTCCGGGCCGATGGCGATCAACACCGAGCCCTACGACGAGCGCGCCGCCTGCCAGCAGCTCGGCTTCTGCATGCAGGGCTGCAAGATGGGGGCGAAGTGGTCGACGCTCTACACCGACATCCCCCGCGCCGAAGCCAGCGGCTACTGCGAAGTACGCCCGCAGTCGATGGTCCTGCGCATCGAGCATGACGCCAAGGGCCGCGCCAATGCCGTGGTCTACGCCGATGCCAGCGGCGCCATCCAGCGGCAGAAGGCCCGGGTGGTCTGCGTGGCGGGCAATTCCATCGAGTCGCCGCGGCTGTTGCTCAACTCCGCCTCGGCAATGTTCCCCGACGGGCTGGCCAACTCCTCCGGCCAGGTCGGGCGCAACTACATGACCCACACCACCGCCGGCATCTTCGCGGTGATGCCCAAGCCGGTGAACATGCACCGCGGCACCACCTGCGCCGGGGTGATCTCCGACGAGTCCTACAACGATCCGTCGCGCGGCTTCGTCGGTGGCTACCGGCTGGAAATCCTCGCCCTCGGCCTGCCCTTCCTCTCCGCGTTCCTCGACCCGACACCCAAGGGCTGGGGCAAGCAGTTCACCTCGCGGATGGAAAAGTACAACCACATGTCCGGCGTCTGGCTGTGCGGCGAAGACCTGCCGCTGGAGAACAACCGCATCACCCTGCATGACAGCGAGAAGGATCAGTACGGCCTGCCGATTCCGGTGGTGACCAAGAGCGACCACCCGATGGATGCCGCCATGCGCAAGCACGGCGTTGCCGCCACCGCCAGGTGCTACGAGGCCGCCGGTGCCACCGACATCATCGAGCTGCCGCCCTACCCCGCCAGCCACAACATGGGCACCAACCGCATGAGCGCGAAGGCCCGTGACGGCGTGGTGAACAAGTGGGGCCAGAGCCATGACATCCCCAACCTGTTCGTCTCCGATGGCAGCCAGTTCACCACCAGCGGCGGCCAGAACCCCACCCTCACCATCGTCGCGCTGGCCCTGCGCCAGGCCGAGCAGATCGGCCGTCTGCTCAACGAACGCGCGATCTGACCATTACCTCAAGGGAGTCCACCCATGACCCAGCCCAACAACTCGCAGCGCCTGTGGATGTACGAGCAGATGCTGACCAGCCGCTACATGGAGGAATCCATCGAGCGCATCTACATGGAAGGCAAGACGCCGGTGTTCAACATGGCCAAGGGGCCGATTCCCGGCGAGATGCACCTTTCCAACGGCCAGGAACCCTGCGCGGTAGGCGTCTGTGCGCACCTCGAGGCCGCAGACATCGTCACCGCCACCCACCGCCCGCACCACATCGCCGTGGCCAAGGGCGTCGACCTCAACGAAATGATGGCCGAGATCTTCGGCAAGGCCACCGGCCTGTCCGGCGGCCGCGGCGGCCACATGCACCTGTTCGATGGCCGGGTGAATTTCTCCTGCTCGGGGATCATCGCCGAGGGCATGGGCCCGGCCGTGGGTGCGGCGCTGTCGCGGCAGATGCAGGGCAAGCCCGGTGTGGCCGTGTCCTTTATCGGCGAGGGCGCGGCCAACCAGGGCGCCTTCCACGAAACGCTGAACCTCGCGGCGCTGTGGCAGCTGCCGGTGGTGTTCGTCATCGAGGACAACGCCTGGGGCATCTCGGTGGCCAAGGCCAGCGCCACCTGCATCGCGCAGCACCACGTACGCGCCGCGGCCTACGGCATGCCCGGTGTGTTCGTCGAGAACAACGACCCGGACGGCGTGTTCCGCGCCGCCGGGGAAGCCATCGAGCGCGCCCGCGCCGGGGGCGGCCCGACCCTGATCGAGATCGAGACCTACCGGCTGGCCGGCCACTTCATGGGCGATGGCGAAACCTACCGCCCCGAGGGCGAGAAGGACGGCCTGATGAAAAAGGACCCGATTCCCGGCTACCGCCAGCGCCTGATCGACGAAGGCGTGATGACGGAGGCCCAGGCCGAGGACATCGCGGCGCGTGCCCGCGGGCGCATCGATGAAGCCGTGCAGTTCGCCCGCGAAAGCCCGTACCCGCGGCCGGAAGAAGCGCTGGAACAGGTCTTCGTGTGAGCCCATCCGAAAACAACAAGAGGAACGCCCGATGAACAGCCAAGCCACCATGACCGCCGCCGTCTGGCACGGTCGCAAGGACATCCGCCTGGAACAGGTGCCACTGCCCGGCGCGCCGCAACCGGGCTGGGTACAGATTCGCGTGCACTGGTGCGGCATCTGCGGTTCCGACCTGCACGAATACCTCGCCGGCCCGGTGTTCATTCCGGTGGATGCGCCGCACCCGCTCACCGGCATCAAGGGCCAGTGCATCCTCGGCCACGAGTTCTGCGGCGAGATCGTCGCCACCGGTGAAGGTGTCGAAGGCTACGCACCGGGCGACAAGGTCGCCGCCGATGCCTGCCAGCATTGCGGTCAGTGCCGCTTCTGCAAGACCGGCCAGTACAATCTCTGCGAACAGCTGGCCTTCACCGGCTTGATGAACAACGGCGCCTTCGCCGAATTCGTCAACGTGCCGGCCGAACTGCTCTACCGCCTGCCCGAAGGCTTTCCGCTGGAGGCCGGTGCGCTGATCGAGCCGCTGGCCGTCGGCATGCACGCGGTGAAGAAGGCCGGCAGCCTGCTCGGCGAAACGGTGGTGGTGGTCGGCGCCGGCACCATCGGCCTGTGCACCATCATGTGCGCCAAGGCTGCGGGCGCCGGCCAGGTGATCGCCCTGGAGATGTCCGCCGCACGCAAGGCCAAGGCGCTGGAAGTCGGTGCCAACCGGGTCATCGACCCTAGCGAGTGCGACGCCATCGCCGAAATCAAGGCGCTCACCGGCGGCTACGGTGCCGGCGTCTCCTTCGAGTGCATCGGCCACAAGGCCACCGCCAAGCTCGCCATCGACGTGATCCGCAAGGCCGGGCGTTGCGTGATGGTCGGCATCTTCGAGGAACCCTCGGAATTCAACTTCTTCGAGATCGTCGCCACTGAAAAACAGGTGATCGGCTCGCTCGCCTATGCCGGCGAATTCGCCGATGTCATCGCCCTGATCGACGACGGGCGCATCGACGTCACCCCGCTGATCACCGGCCGCATCGGCCTGGACAACATCCTCGAACAGGGCTTCGAGGAGCTGGCCAACCACAAGGACCGCAACGTCAAGATCATCGTCAGTCCCGGCGCGCTGGCCGGCTGAGCAGGAGAACCCCATGACCACAGCAGTAAAAGAAAGAAAGCTCACCGTCGCCCGCGCCATGGCCGAAGCCGTGGCGCAGGAGATGCGCCTGGACCCGAAGGTGTTCGTGATGGGCGAGGACATCGGCCAGCTCGGCGGCGTATTCGGCAACACCCGCGGGCTGTATGACGAGTTCGGCAAGACGCGCATCCGCGACACGCCGATTTCCGAGACCGCCTTTATCGGCGCTGCGGTGGGCGCCGCCTCGGACGGCATGCGGCCGATCGTCGAGCTGATGTTCGTCGACTTTTTCGGTGTCTGCATGGACGCCATCTACAACCTGATGGCCAAGAACACCTACTTCTCCGGCGGCAAGGTGCCGGTGCCGATGGTGCTGATGGCCTCCACCGGCGCCGGCTACTCGGACGCCGCCCAGCACTCGCAATGCCTCTACGGCACCTTCGCCCACCTGCCGGGCATGAAGGTGGTGGTGCCGAGCAACGCCTACGACGCCAAGGGTCTGATGACCGCGGCGATCCGCGACGAAAACCCGGTGGTCTACCTCTTCCACAAGTCGCTGCAGGGCATGGGCTGGCTGGGCACCGAGAAAGGCGCCACGGTGCCGGTGCCGGAAGAGCCCTACATCGTCGAGATCGGCAAGGCCAAGACCGTACGCGAGGGTCGCGACGTCAGCCTGGTCAGCCTCGGCGCCGGCGTGCACCACGCCCTGCGCGCCGCCGCGCAGCTGGAGAAGGACGGCGTCAGCGCCGAGGTCATCGACCTGCGCAGCCTGGTGCCGCTGGACCGCGAGCACGTCATCTCTTCGGTACGCAAAACCGGCCGGCTGATTGTCATCGACGAGGACTATCACAGCTTCGGCGTCAGCGGCGAAATCATCGCCAGCGTCGTCGAGCACGACATCGGCATGCTCAAGGCGCGCCCGCAGCGGGTGGCCTTCCCCGACATCCCCATCCCCTTCACCCCGGTCATGGAGCAATGGGCCCTGCCCAACGCCGACAAGATCGTGGCCGCCTACCACGCCATGCATAAGGAATGACGTTTATGAGTACCCCCATCGTGATTGCAGACGACCTCTGGGAAGGCGACGCCGAAGCGGTGATCACCTCCTGGCTGGTCAGCGACGGCGCCGAAGTGGCCGCCGGTGACCTGGTCGCCGAGGTCATGTCGGAAAAGGCCCAGTTCGAGATTGAAGCGCCGGCTGCCGGCGTGCTGAAGATCATCGAGGAAGAAGACGCGGTGATCGCCAAGGGTGCGGTCATCGGCCAGGTGGAATAGCCATGACTCGACTGGAGATCCTGCCCGAGCGCGCGCCCGAACGGGTGCCGCTCAAGGGTATGCGCAAGATGATCGCGGCGAAGATGCACGAAAGCCTGCAGACCACCGCGCAGCTGACTCACCACAGCGAATGCCGGCTGGATGCGCTGAAAACCCGTCGCGCCGAACTGAAGGCCGAGGGCAGCGCGGTGTCCGTGCAGGACCTGTTGCTGCTCAAGGTGATCGAGACGCTCAAGGCCCATCCCGGGCTCAATGCCACGCTCGAGGACGAGGTGATCCACCAGCACGCGGCGGTGCACCTGGGTCTCGCCATTCCGCTTCCGGGCGATCTGCTGGTCGCCCCGGCGCTGTTCGACGCCGAGCAGCTGGACGGCGAAAGCCTGTGCCAGGCGCGCAAGGCGCTGGTGGACAAGGCCCTGGCCGGCAAGCTGTCGGTCAAGGAACTGACCGGCGCCACCTTTACCGTGTCCAATCTGGGGCTGTCGCGGGTGCACCACTTCACGCCGATCCTCAACCCGCCGCAGGTGGCGATCCTGGGTGTCGGCGGCCTTCAGCGGCGGCTGGAACTCGGGTCCAGCGGCGAACTGGTGGAAGTCGAGTGGATGGGCCTGTCGCTGACCTTCGACCATCGCGCCGTCAACGGCTCGCCCGCGGCGGAGTTTCTCGATGATCTGTGCCGGCGTATCGAGGAGTACGCGGCATGAACGGAATCGCCCGGTTCAGCGTGGGCGCCGGCCTGAATGCCGAGCGGGCCTTGTTGCAGCGCGTCTGCGACGGCCTGTTCGACTGCCAGCTGCTGCTCTGGCGCCCCACCGGTCAGGCGCTGGTGATGCCCGGCAGCTTCGAGCGCCGGCCCGGTTTCGCCCTGGCCAGCCAACGCTGCGCGGCGCAGGGCTGGCCGATCCTGCTGCGCGACACTGGCGGCGAGCCGGTGCCGCAATCCTCTGCCGTGCTCAATATCGCCCTGGCCTGCGCGCTGCCTAGCGGCGACGAGGTCGGCAAGCGCATCGACATCGCCTATGAACGGCTGCTCGAACCCCTGGCGCTGTGGCTGGCGGAGAACGGCCTCAAGGCCGGTGTAGGCGCGGTGCCGGGTGCATTTTGCGACGGCCGCTTCAACCTCACCCTGGAGGGCCGCAAGCTGGCCGGCACCGCCCAGCGCTGGCGGCGCAGCCGTGACGGTCGCCCGGTGGTGCTGGCGCATGCCGCGCTGCTGATCGAGGACTGGCGCGAGCCGATGGCCGACGTGGTGAACCGCTTCTATCACGCCTGCGCCAGCGACCTGCGCTGCCAGGCCGAAAGCCATCTGGCGCTCGCCGAGCGGCTGGCCGATGCCTGGGCCACCGCCACATCCCTGCCCGAATGCTATCAGCGCGTCCTCGCCTGGCAGGGCCTGGAACTCGGCGCCCGCGCCAGCACTTATCCGCCCGAAGGCCTCGCCGCCGGACGGCACTCCCCCTTGCTTTGAATAACAACAACACGGCAGGCCATTCGGCCCGCCATGCATCGGAGGAAACACCATGAGGTATCCCACCCCTTCCCCGCCCCAAGGCAGCAGCACCCTGTTAGGACGACGTACTGCGACTCTTTGCGGAGCGTTACCGCAGCGACGCTACCGTCATTAGCGCACGCAACCCAAACGCAACAAAACCGGATTTCTAGTTATAGACGTTTAAATAACTAATCCAAAAAACAGTGACATATGCACACCCATGTTGCTCGCCATTACAGCGCGCAGCAGTGGAAGCCGCTTTGCCAATAAAACAAATATCAGAAAAGTTTTAACAGCGGATGCTCGTTTGAGGCGTGCCTGAAGCGAGAAAAAACCCTAAACAAGGAAATAATAAAAATGAACTTCAAACAGTCAAACCTAAGGGTTCAAATGATCATGGCGGCCTCGCTTCTTGCGATCACGCCACTGCACGCATCAGACAGAGTCATTACGGACAAGGAATTGTCTGACGAGTCGAATACTACTGATTGGCTGGCTTACGGACGAACACACTCCGAACAGCGATTCAGCCCTCTCAAAGACATCAACGTAGAGAACGTCAGCGGGCTCAAGCCTGAATGGTACGCGCCGCTGCCGGATCGCTCCGATATCGTCGGAACACCTTTGGTTGTCGATGGCGTCATGTATTACGTTGGTGAAATGAACAGAACACGTGCGTTCGATGCTCGCACGGGCAAGATGCTTTGGGAATACGATCCACAAGTTTCCAAAGAGATCGTCGACAACAACATGAAGAAGGTCTTCTGGAAGCATAACCGCGGCCTTTCAACCTATGGCGACAAGCTATTCATCACGACCTGGGACGGCCGCCTGATTGCGATTACCCGAAAAGACGGCAAGGAAGTCTGGCAGACCCGAACATTCGATCACGACCAGCCGTTGAACATTACCGGCCATCCCAAGGCCTTCGACGGGAAAGTATTCGTAGGTAATGGCGGTACGGAACTTGGTCCGATGCGCGGTTATGTAACCGCTTACGATACTGAGACAGGCAAACAGGTCTGGCGCTTTTATATCGTCCCTGGCAACCCTGCCGATGGCTTCGAGGATGCCGCTCAGGAAATGGCGGCCAAGACCTGGACTGGCCGCTGGTGGGAAAACGGCGGCGGCGGCAATGCCTGGCATGGCTGGACTTACGACGAGAAATACAACCAGCTCATCTTCGGTACCGGTAACGGTGGGCCATGGAATATCAAGGTGCGTAGCCCGGACGGCGGCGACAACCTGTTTCTGTGTTCGGTCGTGGCTGTAGATGCGGATACGGGCGAATACAAATGGCATGTCCAGACTGCACCAGGCGACACTTGGGACTACAACTCGAACATGGACATCGTGCTGGCCGATCTGAAAATCGATGGCAAGGATGTTGATGCGGTATTGCATGCGCCGAAGAACGGCTTCTTCTATACGATCGACCGCTCGAACGGCAAGGTACTGTCTGCTGAAAAATTCGCAGACGCCAACTGGTCAACCAAGTACGACCTGAAAGAGCAGCGCCATATTGTTGCGGACGATGCCCGGTATCCCGATGGCGAGAAGAATATCTATCCGTCGGCATTCGGCGCTCACTCGTGGCATGCAATGTCCTATAACCCCGAGTTGAATCTTGCCTTTATCCCCACCAACCATTTAGGCAACACCTTCAAGGACGACGGCAAGAAAACCAAGCCTGGCCACAAGATGGCAAGCCACAAACTTTACCTGGGGCTGACCGGTTGGGAACTGACCAAGGACCCACATGAGTCACGCGGTTCCCTGCAGGCCTGGGATCCGGTCAGGAACAAGCGCGTGTGGCAAGTAAACCAGAAGAGCCCATGGGGTGGCGGAACCTTGACCACGGCCGGCAACCTGGTTTTTCAGGGCCAGCCTGATGGCATGTTGAAAGCCTACGATGCCCGCACTGGTGACGAGCTTTGGTCCTATGACGTGGGCCTCGGCATCTCTGCGCCACCGATTACCTACAAGCTGGATGGCAAGCAGATGGTTTCCCTGCTGGTGGGTCCTGGTGGTGCATTGGCCTCCAACTTCGGCGGCTCCGGGGAACTGGGATTTGAAAGTCACGGCTGGAAATATGGTGTGCACGAACGCCGCATCATGACGTTCTCGCTAGATGGAAAAGCGGTTGTTCCAGAACAGCCTGCACCGCAACTTGCCAAGCCAATTATTGATGAGAAGTTCGAGGTCGACGCCAAAAAGGCAGAGGCCGGCGCGGGTGTCTTTGCGGAAAACCTCTGTGTTGGCTGTCATGGCGCCGGAGCTGTTGCGGGTATGAAAGCACCCGATCTGCGGGAGTCGCCGATATTGCTCAAAGGCAGTGAGAAAGCGTTTGAGAGTGTTGTGCGCGGTGGCGCGTTACTTGCCAACGGCATGCCCAAGTTTCCAGATTTGACAGATGCAGAGCTGGAAAGCATTCGCCATTTTGTTCGTCGGCAAGCGCGCGATGGTGCGAAGTCTGGCGGCGGACATTAAGCCGGCCACGTTCAATCGCCAACCACACCGTTGAACCGGTAACGCCTACGAGAGATGTAGCCAGGCGTTACCAATGAGCAGAAACGCACGCGAATATCGTTCATGTAACTGGCCTTCCAACTAACGATATTCGCTGCACCCGCACCGTTACATCCGAAGGATCAGAACAATGACAACAAGCCTGCGCTTCGGCAGCGGCGTTCTCGCCGCCTGCCTGTTCACTTCTGCCCACGCGGCCGAGTATTCACCCGATCAGTTCCTCTTCGGCGACTGGAACGGCAGCCGCACCCGCCTGCATGAGGCCGGCGTCGACCTGCAGATCACCTACGTCAACGAACTGGCCTGGAATACCCAGGGCGGCGATGACCACACCGGCACCTACTCCGATCAGCTGATGTTCGATGCCGCGCTGGACCTGGAGAAACTGCTCGGGTGGTCCGGCGCCGGTTTCCGCTTCAGCGTGGTCAACCGCAACGGCGAGAACCTCAACGCCGAGGCCGATCTCGGCGTCCTGCTGCAACCCCAGGAAATTCACGGCTACGGCAGCGTCACCCGACTGGTGCAGTTCTACTACCAGCAAGCACTGCTGGACGACCGCCTGCTGGTCAAGCTCGGCCGCCTGCCCATGAGCGGCGAGATCTACCCCTTCGCCTGCCCGTTCCAGAATCTCGGCTTCTGCGGCACCGTGCCCGGCTACATCACGCCCAACTGGTACACCTGGCCGATTAGCCAGTGGGGCGCCACCGCGCGTTACCAGCTGGATCAAGAATGGTCGCTGCAGACCGCGCTTTATCAGGTCAATCCGCGTTTCACCGAGCGCGAGCAGGGCCTGAATTTCGGCAGTCCGTCAGGGACCACCGGCTACCACGCGGTCGCCGAACTGGGCTGGACGCCGACCTTCGCTGGCCAGCCCGGCGCCTACCGTCTGGGCCTCTGGCGCAATACCGGCGACTTCGAGGACATCTACCGTGACGCTGCCGGCCGGCCGATGGCGCTTTCCGGGGCGCCAGCCGCCGAACACGACAAGGCCACTGGCGGCTACCTGATGGCCGAACAACAGCTCTGGCAGAGCAGCGCGGTGGCCGAGCGACGCTTGAAGCTGTTCGCCAATTTCATCCAGTCCGACCCGGACGTGACCTATATCGAGCGCATCTGGCAGGTTGGCGGCATCCTCTCCGCCCCCTTCGCCTCGCGCCCGAATGACGAGCTCGGCCTGGGCATCGGTCGCCTGGAAATCAACGACGACGCCCGCAAGCACCTGCGCGAACAGGGCGAGCCGGTGCCGGACGTGGAATACCCCGCCGAACTCTACTACCGCGTCGCCCTGACGCCGGCCATCTCGCTGACGCCGAACGTCCAGTACTTCCACCGGCCCGGCGGCTTCGACGAGGCGGAGGACGTGGTGGTCGTAGGGCTGAAGACGGTGGTCAGCTTCTGACAACGCAACAAGGGGCGGCCCGGCTTACCGGGTCGCCTGTCGGCAGCGAGCGCCTGCGGATTCAGGGCTTGGGCAGATAACCCGGCAACGCTTCCAGCCGCTCCATCCAGCGGGCGACGTGGCGGTACGGGGTGAGATCCACATCGCCCTCTGGCGCCAGCACCACGTAGGGGTAGACCGCGCAATCGGCGATGGTCGGCCGGTCGATCGCCAGCCAGTCGTGGCGCTGCAGATGATCGTCCAGCAGCTTGAGCACCGCCGGTGCCTTCGCCAGCGCCGCGGCCTTGTCCAGCGGGTAGCCGAACTTCTGCACCAGCCGCGCCGCATTCAGGCTCTGCTGGATCTCGTTCGCAGTGAAGGACAGCCACTGCACGATCTCCGCCTGCCCGCGCGGATTGTCCGGCCACCACGCCAGGCCGCCGTAGGTCCCTGCGAGGTAAACCAGAATGGCCTGCGAGTCGCGGACGATATGCCCGCCATCGTCCAGAATCGGCAACTGCCCCAGCGGGTTCAGCTCGGACAGCGGCGGCTTCTTGTGCGCGCCATTGGCGAAATCCACGGCTACCAGTTCAAGGTCGATATTTGCCAGCGCAGCGAACAGCCGCACCTTGTAGCAGTTGCCGGATGGACCCAGGTCGTACAGTTTCATTGCGCACCTCCTCTGATGAGCTGATTGAATTCGAGAACGTTGCCGTCCGGGTCGCGGATAAACAGCGCGATCCGTCGCGGGCCGATGGGATGCGGTCCCTCGGTGATGACGATGCCCTGCGCCTCGAGCCAATGTTGGAGCGTCCCGAGGTCATCGACGATAAAGGCCGGATGGGTCATGCCGGGCCGCTTGACCGGCGCATCCAGCAGCACGTTGTGCGCATCAGCTGCACGCGCACCGTTGAAGATCAAGTTGATGCGCACGCCGTCCGAGCTGAGCATCTCGTTCGCCTCGAACAGCGGGAAGCTGGCGCTCTCGACGAAGCCCAGCGCCTGGTAGAAGGCCATCGCCCGCGGCCTGTCGCTGACACGAATACCGATGTGATCGTAGGCGAGAATGCGGGCGGGGCTGGCTGATTGATTCATGTGCGAAACTCCAAAAGACCTCAGTCCCTGAAGTGTCAGCCGCCCTGCGGGTTTCACCTATGCCGCGGGCCTGACAACATCTATGCAGCAATCGCACAAATCCCGGGGTGGCAATGGACAAGCTCAAGGCAATGGCCAACTTCGTTCGCATCGTCGACAACGGCAGCCTGAGCTCGGCCGCCGATGCCACCGGGCAGTCCGTGGCGTCGGTGGTGCGCTCACTGGCCGCGCTGGAACGCCACCTCGGCGTGCGCCTGCTGAACCGCAGCACTCGGCGCATGGCGCTGACCGACGAAGGCGCGGAATACCTGGCCTGGAGCCGGCGCATGCTGGCGGACTTCGCCGACATGGAGCAGCGCCTGGAGGCCAGCGACGGCGCCGTCCGCGGTCTGCTGCGCATCACCGCGCCAGTGGAATTCGGCCAGCGTTACGTCGCGCCGTTGGTGAACGAATTTCTCAAGGGACATGCCGAGATCCGGGTGGAGCTGAACCTGAGCGACCAGATCGTCCCGCTGCTCGATGAACGCCTCGACCTCGCCCTGCGCATCGGCCACCTCCCCGACTCGGCAATGGTCGCCCGACAGATCGGCAGCACCCGGCTGGTCACCTGCGCCAGCCCCGACTACCTGAGCACCGCTCCCACCATCGACACCCCCGCAGCACTGGAGGACCACGCCTGCATCCTTTTCGCCGCTCAGGGCCGCCACTGGTACTACCGCCACGGCGACAAAGAGCAGGCTGAAGAAATCACCCCACGCCTGACCTGCAACCAGATCCGCACCGCCAGCCTGGCCTGCGTGAAAGGACTAGGCATCACGCGGCTGATGCACTATCAGGTCGCCGATGAACTGGCTGATGGTCGTCTGGTAAGGGTGCTCAGGGATTACGAACCAAAGGGCCTGCCGATCCAACTCGTCTACCCGCACGCCTTGCAGCTATCGCCAAGGGTGCGGGCATTTGTGGAGTGGGCTTGTCTGAGGTTGGAAAGGGGGTTGCCGGGGTTGGGTTAGGGTGGTGACTGGCTGCTATCGGCCAGAAGCGGCCGCTCGAAGATGCATACGAAACTAAGGAGCGATTCACATATAGGGCGGTGAAACGCCCCATGCCCACGGCTCAAATAGCCTTTCGAAGAAGCTTATTGACCACCTCACCTCGAACTATACGATTGCCTCTGTCATTGCTGGCTTGTAACGCAGCTTTGTAATAGCGCTCTGCATCCACGTCGCTGGTAGAAACTCCTGCCCCTACGAGATCCACAACAGAAAAGAAGTTATCTAGCTCTTGTCGTACTTGGGGAATAGGTAGGACGACCTTGCATTCTATTAAAAGCTTATAAAGCTCGACAAACAACGTGAAAAAGTCTGTTTTTTTGTATATACGAGATTTTGGTGGGAAGTTTAGCCGCTCAACGAATGAAAAGACGACTTCAAAATTCGAAAATATTTCATCTTTTCGCGGCAGTGACTCATTGAACATTTCAAGGTAAGTTTCAACTTCGCTATCTCGATTAAAATATGTGCTCATTACTGTCGCCACAAGACTTGCACAGTACATTGTATCGTTCATGCGCTTTACATCAGTCGACGTAAAGATTCGATGCTCGTCAAAAAATTCATGCTGTGCAATATACTCGGAGAATTTCTTGAATTCACCGCCATATCTAGCGTTATGAATCTCCATTGCATTTAAACCGTAGCTGGTGGAGTTAATGCGCTGGAATACTTGTTTAATTTGCTCGATCGACATGTTGCCTAAATCTCGAACAACGACCTTGTATTCGAGAAATTTTACTTGCTCCTCTTGGCTTAGGTCGTTGTAAGCGGGAAAATTTGCTGGCAGGCGCAGATCCGCAGCCCCTTTGAAGTATTGATATAGGGTCGTGATGCGCTGTTGTCCGTCTACCAACATCTCAGCACCTTCTCCTGTTTTTGTGTCTACATCTCCCGCCGCAATATAAATCTCGGGGAAGGGGTAACCTTCAATAACAGTTCTGATAAACTCTACTTTATCCTTATTTATCCAAACTAATCGTCGCTGGAACTCTGGTTGCGGCAACAATGAACCGTTGCCAATCGCAGTCAATAGTACACGAAGCCGACGATTAGATGCTGAAGTATCCATTAGACTAGTTCCTTGCACTGCTCGATGCAGATTTTTTGATATTCTTCAAAGAAAAAACTTGAATGATATAATCCCGCCCGGATCTTGTATGGTCCATATTGACCACTTCTCGTCAGAGCATTAAAAAAGTCCCACCAGGTTGATGTAAACTGAAAATATTCATTCCGCGGGAGTTTGTCTGGCCTGATCCAACCTTCCGATAGGTACCTGAAAAATTCTCCTGCGTCAGGCCAATACGCCCCACCCTTTTTGAATAAATAGGCTTCTTTCCAAACATTCTCGAACAGCTTTGGTGATACAACTGCAATATCTATGTCTGATTTGTCATTGAACAATTTAAATCTTCTGGCCGGCTTAATGCTGAAGCCTAACTTCCCTGAACCCACCATTATGATTTCATTGTAGCCAACTTGAAAATGCTCACATACTTGTTCTCTTAGCTGGTAGTGCTGAACTGCGCTCAGCACCTGACTCTCAGCTCCCAATATATATTTCCTAAGTATTTGTACACTTGAAAGCTTAGCTAAGTCTTGTTTGAATTCGTCGATCATTTTTACGGTCCGACCTGATTGGAGTGGCTCCACCCATACCGTTGCTCCGTAAGCGAGACCGAAATGCATGTCCGTATGGTGGCTCAGCGCTATCCGTATACCACCACAATCGAAATCATGCACCTCACTCACATCTAAGCTCGTGTGAATCGCCCCGGATATATTCGATAGTGAGCGTCCACTTTTGCCGAAAGCGGCCGCTAATCTTTGGTTGAACATCCAGGCCCGCCACCCAACCCACCATTGCCCGCCCCCTCTTCCTCCCAATGCTAGAGTGCTCGCTCCATAGCCGCACAACTCCAAATCACCTAGCGAGGCCCCCATGCTCAACCATGTAATGGTCGGTTCGAATGATATTGAACGGTCGAAGCGGTTCTACGATGCCGTGCTCGGCGTACTCGGTGCAGGCGAGCCGCTGCGCAATGTGGCGCCGTCCGGGCACACCCGCCTGTTCTACCGCCACGATGGCAGCCTGTTCGGTGTCACCGAGCCCATCAACGGTGAGGAAGCAACCGTCGGCAACGGCGGCACGATTGGTTTCAAGTGCAACTCGGCCGAGCAGGTCAAGGCCTTTCACGATGTAGGCGTCGCCCATGGCGGCACCACCTGCGAGGAGCCGCCAGGACTGCGCGAATCCAGCCTCGGCGCGATGCACCTCAGCTACGTGCGCGACCCTGACGGCAACAAGCTGTGCGCCATCTACCGCCCGCAGTAAGCGTCCCGCTCGATGCCGCATAGCCCATGTGCGGCGTTGAAAGCTGAGCCTCATGCGTCGCAGCCCGCTGCGGCGCATGACGCTTCACAAGACCGCAGCGATTCCCTCCGTTTGCTCTCCCCCCTCGCCCATCAGGGTTTAATGACCATCCCGACGCCACGCCCACGCGGGTCTGACCCGGTCTGCAAGCGGGTGCCGTCGACGCGTATCGCCTGGATATCACCCATCAGCCAGCCCTGATCCTCCAGCGTGTAGCCCATGGCTTTCAGCTCGTCGGCGACCTTGCCGGTCAACGGCGCGTGGGCGTCGTAGTAGATGGTGTCCTTCGGCAGCAGCTGATGGTGCACGCGTTGCGCCGCCACGGCTTTTTCCAGCGGCATGTCGAAGTCGTAGACGTTGTTCAGCACCTGGAAGATCGAGGTGAAGATGCGCGAACCGCCCGGCGTACCGAGCACCAGGCTGACCTTGCCGTCGCGCGTGACGATGCTCGGGCTCATGGAGGACAGCATGCGCTTGCCCGGTTCGATGGCGTTGGCGTCGCTGCCGACCACGCCGAAAGCATTGGCGACGCCCGGCTTGGCACTGAAGTCGTCCATCTCGTCGTTGAGCAGGAAGCCGGCGCCCTTGACCACCACACCGCTGCCGTAGTCCAGATTGAGGGTGTAGGTGTTGCTGACTGCATTACCGTCGGCATCGACGATGGAGAAGTGGGTCGTCTGCCGCGGTTCGAGGCCCGGGCGCACCTTCTCGGTCTCCGAGATGGCCGTTGGATTGATCTCGGCCGCACGCTGCTTCAGGTACTCGGGCGATGTCAGCTTCGCGACCGGCACGTCGGAATAGTCCGGGTCGCCTAGGTAGTCGGCACGGTCGGCAAAGACGCGCTTCTCGATCTCGGCCAGCAGGTGGATGTAGCGTGCCGAGTTCAGCTCGACGCCCTTGAAGTCGGCGGCGCGCTGCTGCTTCATGCCGATCAGCTGCGCCAGGGCGATGCCACCGGAGCTGGGCAGTGGCGCGGTGTAGAGGCTGTTGCCCTGCCAGTCGACGCGCATCGGCTCACGCCATTTGACGCGGTAGTCGGCCAGGTCCTCCTTGCTGATCAGCCCGTCGTCACGCTGCATCTGCGCAACCAGCAGCTCAGCGGTCTTACCTTTGTAGAAGTCGTCAGGCCCCTTGTCGGCGATGCGCTCCAGGGTCTCGGCCAGTTCCGGCTGGCGGAAGGTGGAACCCGCCTTCATGGCGCCGAAGTAGTCCTCGAAGTTGGTCGTACCGTTGAACAGCCCGATGGCGTCCTCGCGGTACTGGAACTGCTGGTCAGCCACCGTGAAGCCCTCACGGGCATAGCCGACCGCCGGGGTGATGAGTTCGCTCCAGGGCAACTTGCCGAAGCGCCGGTGCGCCTCCCACATGCCCAACACGGTGCCAGGCACGCCGGACGCCTTGGCGCCAACCAGGCTCAGGTTCTCGATCACCTCGCCCTTGTCGTCGAGGTACATGGTCTTGCTGGCGGCCTTGGGCGCGACCTCCCGGTAGTCCAGAAAGTACGGCTTGCCCTCGATATACAGCGTCATGAAGCCACCACCGCCGATATTGCCCGCCTCGGGGTAGGTGACGGCCAAGGTGAAGGCGGTCGCCACTGCGGCATCCACCGCGTTGCCGCCGGCCTTGAGCACCTGGGCGGCCACCTTGGCGCTGTACTCGTCGGGTGCGGCGACCGCCCCGCCTTCCAGAAGCGCGCCGTGGGCGATGTGGCCCGTGGCGACGATCGCCACGCCAAGGGTCAACCTGCTGATCTGAAGCAAACGCATCGTGCTCATCCTTATTCTTGTGGTCACCGCCGCCCCGCGATGGCTGGGCGGGTATCACCAACATAGACAATAGGGACGAGGCGTAGGTGCGCAGCGGGGCGTTTGCGGGTCACGCGGGATGGCTGTAGCGGTGTCTAGCTGCGCGCTGAACGCCGTTTCCTGCCCGGCAGGCCCGTCGCTACCACGGCAACCCCTCCCCGCTATAGGCATAGAACCCACCACTGGCCTCCGGCCCCAGGCTACCGATCACCCGCAACAAATCCTGCGCTGCGTCGGCTGCTGGCCGGCCGATCTCCGCACCGCGGAATGGTTGTGACAGCCGTGAGTTAACCGTGCCCGGATGCAGCGCCAGCAGCACCGCATTCGGTTGGCTACGGCGCACTTCGATGGAAGCAGTCTTGAGCAGCATGTTCAGCGCGGCCTTGGAGGCGCGGTAGCTGTACCAGCCGCCGAGGCGGTTATCGCCGATGCTGCCGACCTTGGCCGAGAGCATGGCGAGCACGCCGCGCTGACGGTCGAGCAGGCCGCTGAAGTGACGCAGCAGCATGGCCGGGCCGAAGGTGTTGATCTGGAAGGTGGCGAGCAGCTGCGCCTGGTTGAGATCGGCCAGGCGCTTCTCTGGCATGAAGTCGCCACCGTGCAGCACGCCGGCGGCGTTGATGATCAGGTGAAACGGCCCCTGCCCCGCCACGCTGGCCGCGGCCTGTTCGATGCTGGCGGGATCGCTCAGGTCGATTACCGGCTCGGACGAGCGACTCAAGGCGATAACCGACGCGCAGCGCGGATCGCTGCGCAAGGCATCGACCAGCGCGGCGCCGATGCCACCGGATGCGCCGATGACCAGCGCGCGAAACCCTTCGGGGAATGAGTCCAACGGCATAGCGATCTCCAGCTTTAAGGTCGACGAACACCGGCTTCGCCGCGCCAGCGCTCGATATGCTCGGCAAGCAGATCGGCGATGGGCAGGCAGGCGCCGAGCCGGTAGAGGTTCCAGTAATGGCCTTCCAGGGTGCGATTGATCAGCAAGGTGCCGGAGGCCGGTTGCAGACTGCCGAGTGCGGACATCATCAGGGGGAACAGCTCGGACAGCCGTTGATGCAGCGCCGCCTCGCGGAAATCCCATTGCGCGCCGGGTTGCAGCAGCGGATGCAGCATCAGGTGGATGCGCCGGTACAGCCCATGGGGCGGCGCACTGCCCGGCTGGCGACCGCCGAGCATCTGGAAGCCGGACTCCAACGCCTCGCTGGAGCTGCTGCGCAACGCTTCGAATATCTGCACGTAGCCGGCCAGCAAGCGTGGCTCCAGACGCAGCACGCTGCCGAAATCGTAGACCACCAGCTCGCCAGACTCGGTCCAGGCCAGGTTGCCGGGATGCGGATCGGTGTGCAGCCGTTGCAGGCCGAAAGCCTGCTCGGCCAGCCATTCGCAGAGGGTTTCGGCCAGGCGCTGACGCACCTCCGCCGGGGCCTGCTCGACCTCGGCCATGGAGCGGCCCGGCAGATCTTCCAGCACCAGCACACCGGGCCGGCAAAGTTCGCCCGCGGCATAGGGTATGCGGATGCCCGGCCAGCTTTCGAAGTGTTCACGAAAGGCTTCGAGATTGGCGCGCTCTGCGTCGTAGTCGAGCTCCTCGGCGATCGCCCGTTGCAGCTCGATATAGACCGCATCGAGGCGCGCGGGCGGCGTACCGAACAGACGGCCAAGCGGCATCAAGCGGCGCAGCTGGCGCAGATCGGCATCGCAGATGGCGCGGATGCCGGGGTACTGGACCTTCATGATCAGCGCCCGGCCCTGGCGATCCCGGGCGCGATGAACCTGACCCAGTGAGGCGGCCGCCGATGGCTCCGGGTCGATGGATTCGAACAGTTCGTAGAGCTTGCCGTCGTAGACGCGCTGCAGATTGGCTTGCAGTGCGTCGAACGGCAGCGAGGGCACCTGGTTCTGCAAACGCGCCAACGCGGCGCTGATCGGATCAGGCAGCAGGTCCTGCCATTGCGAGGCCTGCTGACCGAGCTTCAGCACCGGGCCTTTCATCTGCCCCAGCGCATCACCGAGCAGTTCGCCGACCGGTACCCAGTCGATACCTGCCTTGCCCGGCGTGATGCGCTGCACCAGCAGGTTGCCGGCAATGCGCGCGCCGGTGCCGCCCAGTTGCAGAAAGCGGCCTAGCGCCGAAGCCGATGGACGAGAGAATCGAGACATGCAGGCGACCCGCGAAGGCAAAGGCTGATCATGGGCCAGCCCGCCGTGTGATCCAAGGTGCAATGGTTGCAGTCTGTTGCGCAACCTGGGGTTCAGAGCAGAACCGACACAACAAGCGAAGCGTCGGTTGGAGCGGGTTTGCAGCCAGTCGTTGCAGCTGAATGCAGTGTCCGCTCCGGCGTGGCGGGTTGGCGTATTTGGAACGGGCAGCAAGCCGGAGAGTCGGATTAAATGACTGCGCCCCTTGAGAATCGCCCGGCAAACGCGGAATTTTCCGCGTATCGGAAGCCCATCAGACGATGACTCGAGCGGCATCCAGCCCGGCCTGTCCGCAGGCGAGAACGGGCGTGTTCCCCCGACCGTTTGACATAAACAATGGCGCGGGAACGAAGTACGCAGCGGAGTCTGCGTTAAGGAGAACGGAATGACCGATTTCACCAATCCTTCCTTCCAACCAGACAATGAAGCCCCACGCATATCAACCGGCAGCGAAGGGCTCGATGACATCCTCGGCGGCGGCCTCGACCCTAACCGCATGTACCTCTATGAAGGCAGCCCGGGCTCGGGCAAGACCACCATCGCCCTGCAGTTTTTGCTCGAAGGTGTACGCCAGGGCGAGCGCGTGCTTTACGTAACCCTGTCGGAAACCAAGGACGAACTGGAACTGGTGGCCAAGCGTCATGGCTGGACGCTCGAGGGCATCGATGTTTTCGAACTGATTTCACCAGAGACCAGCCTCGATCCTGAGCTGGAACTGACCGTACTGCATCCGGCGGAAATGGAGCTGAGCGAAACTACCCAGCAGGTGTTCAACCGTGTCAGCGAAACAAATCCGACGCGGGTGATCTTCGACAGCCTCTCGGAAATGCGCCTGCTGGCGCAAAGCCCGTTGCGCTACCGCCGGCAGGTATTGGCGCTCAAGCACTTCTTTACCACCCGCAACTGCACGGTGATTCTGCTCGACGACCAGACCTCGGAAGTGGGCGACTTGCAACTGCATTCCATCTCACACGGCGTAGTCATGCTGGAGCAGCTGGCCATCGACTACGGGGCCGAGCGCAGGCGCCTGCGCGTGATCAAGATGCGCGGCATTCAGTTCCGCGGCGGCTATCACGACTTCGTGATCCGCAATGGGGGCCTGCAGATCTACCCTCGGCTCATCGCTGCGGAACATCACTCTCGGTTTACCGGTGCGCAGGCCTCCTCCGGCAACGCGGAGCTGGACAAGATGCTCGGCGGCGGGCTGGAGCGCGGCGCCAATGCTCTTCTGGTAGGTGCAGCGGGTGTCGGCAAATCCTCACTGGCATTGAGCTACGCGGTAGCGGCATGCGAGCGCGGCGAGCAGGTGGCTTTCTTCGTCTTCGACGAAAACATCAGCACCCTGCTGGCGCGTGGCCGTGCGCTGGGCGTGCCGATGGAGCCGTGGATCGACAAGGGCCTGCTGCGCCTGCAACAGGTCGACCCTGCCGAGCTGTCCCCCGGCGAGTTCACCGCCGCGGTACGCCAGAGCGTCGAAACGCAGGGTGCCAAGCTGGTGATTCTGGACAGCCTCAACGGCTACCTGCACGCGATGCCTGACGGCAAATTCCTGATCCTGCAGATGCATGAACTGCTCAGCTATCTGGGGCAGAAAGGGGTCGTCAGCATCATGATATTGGCCCAGCATGGTCTGGTCGGGCCGATGGATACCCCAGTGGATATCAGCTACCTCAGCGATGCGGTTATCATGCAGCGCTACTTCGAGCACTCCGGCGTCGTTCGCCGGGCCTTGTCAGTAGTGAAGAAGCGCAGCGGGCGGCATGAAAACACCGTGCGGGAATATCGCCTCAGTAGCGCCGGCCTCCAGGTCGGACCGCCGCTAAAAAACTTCAGCGGCATACTATCGGGCACACCGGAATACACCGGTGATGCGACTCAGCTACTGACAGACGAGCATGACGGCGCCCACTAAGCGAGAAAGCCCCACCGTAATCGTCTATGCCCCCATCGGCCGGGACGGTCCCGCCTCGGCCGAGCTGCTCAGCCGCAGCGGCATGGATGCCGTCGTCTGCCACAGCGTCGATGAAGTCTTGCGCCGCGCTGAAACCGACGCCGATGCGGTCTTCATTGCCGAAGAGGGCCTCTTCGGCCACGACCTCGAAGCGCTGGCCGGCTGGGTCGACCAGCAACCGGCGTGGTCCGATTTCCCGTTCGTCGTCCTTACCAGCAAGCACCAGCAGCCTGCAGTCGCCGCATGGCGTCAGCGCATGGTTGCCGCATTGCGCAACGTCTCGCTGCTTGAGCGCCCGGTACAGAGCATTACCCTGACCAGTGCCCTGAAAACGGCACTGCGCGGGCGGCATCGCCAGTACGAAGTCAGAGCGCTGCTCGAAGCGCGCGAACGTGCGTCCAATCAACTCGAAGCGCTGGTCGTCGAGCGCACCAGCGAGCTGGAAAAGGCCAATCTGGAACTGCGCGCGCAAATGGCCGAGCGCGCGCATATCGAGGAAACCTTGCGCCAGACGCAGAAGATCGAAGCCATCGGCCAGCTTACCGGCGGCATCGCCCACGACTTCAACAACCTGCTCATGGTCATCACTGGCGGACTCGACATGCTCGACCGCCGCGCCGATCCTGAGCGTCGCAAGCGCCTGATGGATGGCATGCGCCAGGCCGCGCAGCGCGGGACCGCCCTCACCCGGCAGCTGCTTGCCTTCTCCCGGCGCCAGTCCCTGGCGCCGGAGTCGGTGGATCTGGTGCTGCGCATCGGCCGCATGCGCGAGTTGCTCGACCGCAGCCTGAGCGGCGACGTGCATGTGGAAGTGCAGTTCGAGCTGAATCTCTGGCCGGTCGAAGTGGACCCGGGCGAGCTGGAGCTGGTCATCCTCAACCTGGCGGTGAATGCCCGCGACGCCATGCCCGAAGGCGGCTCGATCCTTATCGAGGCAAGCAATGCACCGGGCGAAGCGGTGCTTGGCATTACCGGCGACTTCGTCCGCCTCACGGTGACCGATTCGGGCACCGGCATTCCGGAGGAAGTTCGCACTCGCGTGTTCGACCCCTTCTTCACCACCAAGGAAATCGGCAAAGGCTCAGGGCTCGGCCTCGCGCAGGTCTACGGCTTCGCCCGGCAATCCGGTGGCACGGTCTGGATCGAGAGTGAATGCGGACGCGGCACCAGCGTGATCATGCTGCTACCGCGCTCTGCGCGTGTCCCCGATCAGCCAGACGGCGAACGGCTTGCCGAAGACGATAGCTCCGATGCCTCAGTCGGAACCGTCCTGCTGGTGGACGACGATGAAGAAGTCGCCGCCCTGGTCGGCGAGATGCTCGAACACCTTGGCTATCGCGTCACCCATGCAGCCAGTGCCGCAAACGCGTTGACTGCGCTACAGAACGGTTGTCGGGTGGATATCGTGTTCTCCGACGTCATGATGCCGGGCGGCATGAATGGCGTTGAGCTGGCCCGCGAAATCCGCACCCGCGACCTCGGCGTCCCCGTGCTGCTTACCAGCGGCTACGCCGAGGCGGCACAGCAATCGGCTGCCGCCGAGGGCGTACACGTATTGGCCAAGCCCTACCGCCTGGAAGAACTGGCAATCTCGTTGCGCACCGCCATTGATGGTGTGGAAATTCACTGATCCACACTCTCCTGAGTGGGCGTTCCAGGCAGCGCCCAATCCGTCAGCCGAGGCGACGCGCGAGTGTTCCCGCTGAAGTTCGATTGGCTCGATGCCGTCATTGGTCTGTAACGTCGTAACAAGCCGGCGCGCCTGCGGTCTTCTGACTAGGCCCGACGAAAGCAACGGGCTCATACATGATGCCGAACCCGCATTGACTCTTGCTCCGATCAGGAACTTGCTTCGTGTCGATACGCGCCCGTCTCATCTGGCTGGTCATCGCCGTCATCGCACCGGCGCTGGCCTTCGCGCTGTTTGCAACCTATTCGGTTTACCGAGCGCAGTCACAGCAGATCGACCAAGGTATGTACGAGACCACTCGTGGCGTGAGTCTTGCCGTCGAGCGCGAGCTTGATCGTTTCGGCGCTGTGGTCACGACGCTGGCCGCTTCGCCAACACTGGTGAGTGGCGATCTGCGTGCGTTTCATGAACGTCTACAGCAGACCGTTCAACCGATAGCCACTGGCGTAACCATATTCGACCCGAACGGCGTGCCCCTGGCTGATACGGACTACCCTTTTGGTGCGCCGTTGCCGATGCCGCCAAGCCTGCCAGGCTTCGAGAACGCCCCGCAGCTAGACGTCAGTCCGATGTTTCGCGACCCGTTGACGCGCGTGCACAGCGTCGCCATTCACCGCCCGGTGATGCGTGACGGCCGAGTCGTCTACTACCTGACCATGAAGTTTCCGGTCAGCCGCATCGAAGCCCTGCTGCAAGCTCAGGAGCTTCCCGAGCGCTGGCTTGGTGCGGTTCTGGACCAGACACACACTATCGTTGCGCGCACTCGGGACCCCGGCAGACATGTAGGTGAAGCCGCGGACGACAGCTTCGTCGCCGGTTTGCGCGGGCTAGCCACTCGCCAAGGCAAGCTGATTTCCGTCACCCGCGACAATCAACGCGTGGTTTCTTTTATCAGCCGTGGTGAAAGTTCAGGCTGGACGGTACTGATCGGTATCCCCCGTGAGGACCTGCTCGCCAGCGTATTGAAGCCCATCGGAACCGCGGCCATCGGCATCCTGCTGGTGCTCGCGCTGGCGATCGGACTCGCCATTGCGCTCGGCCGCACCATCACCCGCCCCCTGACGCAACTGGACCAGGCAGCCGGTGCCTTGGCCCGAGGGGAAGTCTTCGAGGCACCTCGGACCGGCATGGACGAGACCGACCGGACCGCGCAGGTACTTGCCCAGGCCAGCAAGACCATTCACCGCTCGAGCCAGGAAATGGCAGAGCGGGTCGAGGAAGCTGTCGCCCAGGCCGAACGCTCGCATCGGGCGCTGCTGCAGGGCCAGAAACTTGAAGCGCTGGGCAACCTCACCGCGGGTATATCGCACGAGTTCAATAACCTTCTGCAAAGCATGACCGTCGGCTTGCAGCTGGCCGACATGCTGAGTCCAAACCCCCGAGCCAAGCGCGCGATCGAGGCATGCCAGCGTTCGGCTCAACGGGCTACCCGCCTTACGCGGCACCTGATGACCTTCAGTCGAAACCGCACCGGAGATGTCGAGCAGGTCGACTTGCGCGCATTGATTCTCGGCATGCACGAACTGCTGACCGGCGCCTTGCCGAATAACGTCGTTCTACAGCTCGACTTGCCGGACCGCGCCTGGCCGGCGGCGCTGGACCCGGTGCAATGCGAGCTGGCCATCCTCAACCTGGCGATCAATGCACGGGACGCCATGCCAGACGGCGGTCCGTTGAGCATCAGCCTGCACGACGTGGCGCATGGAGACATCGCCCTGCCAAGCCTGGGAGCAAGGACTTATCTCGCCGTCGACGTCCTCGACACCGGTTGTGGGATGAGTAAGGAGGTTCAGGCGCGGGCATTCGAGCCTTTCTTCACAACCAAGGCCATCGGCGAGGGAACGGGCCTCGGTCTGGCGCAGGTCTATGGCTTCGCGCACCAATCAGGCGGCGCGGTAGCGATCGACAGCGAAGTCGGCACGGGCACCCGTGTCCGCCTCCTGCTGCCACGCGTCGAACACCGCAGCAAACCGGCTGGCCCGGTAGAGAAGGCACCGGAACGTGCCAACCGAACCACACGCGTACTTCTGGTCGATGACGACACCGAGGTACGCGAGGTGGTGATGTCGATGCTCGAGGAACTGGGCTATCTGGTCGACGAAGCGCAGGACGCGGATTCAGCCCTGGCCAGGCTCGCCGACGGCACGCGGCCACCTATCGATGTGCTTCTTTCGGATATCGTCATGCCCGGACGGCTGGACGGAGTTGGTCTTGCGGCGGAAACCCAAAGCCAATATCCCGAACTGCCCATCATCCTCGCGACGGGCTACACCGAGCGTCTCGCCGCCGAGCACGGGCTGCGTGTGCTAGCCAAACCCTTCACCAGCCAGACCCTGGCCGAGGCCCTCCTCGACGCGGTCAACACACCCTAGAGCGAGGGGGACGGCGCTCATGACTGACGTCTTCCTGTTTGGCCCGAAAAAAAATAATTGCCTTTCTGCAAGCGGGATAACCGCACCGATATAGTGCGCGAACGTCGCATAATTTCTGCGTCAGATTTGAAAACGACACAGCGCCGGCCCCTTGCAGTGCACCTTTCAGAAACACCTTCCGCCTCCTTTTGAAGCACCGGAAGGTGCTGCCGAAACGGCATCGGCTTGCTCGATAATCTCTGCTTCTGCGCACAGCCGACTCGGTTCGATACTGCGCTCGCCGACCGCCATTCCGCGGCCGGCAGAGCAGGATCGCGCCATGAACGAATCCCTTTGTGCCCGCCATCTCGAAGCCGCCGCGCTGCCGCTGATCGATATCGCCGGGCTGTTTTCTCCCGACCTTGCCGAGCGCAGCGCCGTCGCCGAACGCATCGGCGCGGCCTGTCGCGAGGTCGGTTTCTTCTGCATCGCCAACCATGGCGTCGACCCGGCGCTGCAGCAGGCAGTGTTCGAGCAGGCGCGGGCCTTCTTTGCCCAGCCGGAAGCGAGCAAGCGCGCGCTGGACAAGGCTTTCTCAAAGGCGAATCGCGGCTACGAGCCGCTGCGCGGACAGGTGCTGGAAGCCGGGGCGCCGGCCGATCTCAAGGAAGGCTTCTACATTGGCGAGGAGCTGGCCGAGGACGACCCGCGGGTACTGGCCGGTCGCTTCAACCACGGCGCCAACCAGTGGCCGAGCGGGCTCGCAGACTTTCGCCCGACCATGGAGCGCTATCGCGATGCGATGAATGCCCTGGCGACACGGCTGATGGGTGCGATCGCGCTGTCGCTGCAGTTGCCCGAAGAACATTTCGCCGGCTTCTGCCGCGACTCCATGAGCACCCTGCGCCTGCTGCACTATCCGCCGCAGCCGGCGAATGCCGCGCCCGGTGAGAAGGGCTGTGGCGCGCATACCGATTTCGGTGGGCTGACGCTCTTGCTGCAGGACGAGAACCCAGGCCTGCAGGTCTGGGATCGCCACAGTGACAGCTGGATTCACGCGGTTCCTGTGCCGGGCACCTATGTGGTCAATCTGGGCGACATGATCGCCCGCTGGACCAACGACCAGTACCGCTCGACGTTGCACCGGGTGGTCAACATGTCCGGCCGCGAGCGCTACAGCGTGCCGTTCTTCTTCAGCGGCAACCCGGACCATCTGGTCGAGTGCCTGCCGACCTGCCTCGCGCCCGGCGAGGCGCCGCGCTACCCCGCCGTGACAGTGGAGGAACACCACCGCGAGATGTACCGGAGGACCTATGGCTGACATCGTCCTCATCCACGGGGCCTGGGCCGGTAGCTGGGTCTGGGATTCGCTGCTCGAAGGCCTGCACAGCGCCGGGCACAGGCCCCACGCGATCGATCTGCCGGGCAACGGCCATGACGACACGCCACTCGCCGAGGTCTCGCTGCAGCGCTATGTCGAGCACGTCGGCGCACTGATCGAGACGCTGCCCGGCCCGATCCAGCTGGTGGCGCATTCCGGCGGCGGCGTCACTGCCACTGCCGTGGCCGAGGCTTATGCCGAGCGCATCGCGGGGGTTGCCTATGTCGCCGGCATGATGCTGCCCAGCGGCATGGGCTTCGGCGAACTCTGTGCCGAACTCGCCCGCGACTTTCCCGAGGTCAGCGGCATCGGTCCCTATCTCGAAGCCGCGCCCGGTGGCAGTCGCGTACCCAGCGATGCCGCCTGCGCGGTGTTCTTTCACGATGCACCGGCACAGGCCGCCATCGCTGCCGCACGCCGCTTGACGGTGCAGCCCGACGGCGGACGCGACATCGCCGCGCAGTGGAGCGCCGAGCGTTTCGGCCGCTTGCCGCGGCTGTATATCGAAGCCGCGCAGGACCGTTCCGTGCTGCCACTGGTGCAGCAGCGCATGCAGCAACTGGTGCCCGGCGCCGAGCGGGTGCTGCTCGATTGCGGCCATGCGCCGCAACTGGCCATGCCCGGCGCGCTGCTCGCCGCCCTGCTGGATTTCTTCGCTCGCCACCCACGCCCCGTGCACTGACCCGTTTATTGCATCGTGCTCAACACGCCGTACTTCAAGGAGCTTCCCCATGTTCAAGAAAACCCTGCTCGCCAGCGCCCTGCTCGCGCTGTTCAGCCAAACCGCGCTGGCCGCCGACAAGGTGCGCTGGCTCAACGACTGGCTGCCGGCCGGCGACAAGGCGGCGATCTATCTCGGCGTCGAACAGGGCCTGTTCGCTGCCGAAGGCATCGAAGTGGAAATCGCCAGTGCCCGTGGTGGTAGCGACGTGGTGACCAAGCTGGCCACCAACAGCGCGGACTTCGGCTCTGCCGGCCTGGCCTCGCTGCTGCAGGCCAAGGCCCAGGGCGAGGTGCCGGTGGTCGCCGTCGCGCCGATCTACAACAAGCAACCGGACGCCTTCTTCACCACCGAAGGCTCGGGCATCAAAAGCTTCAAGGACATCGTCGGCAAGACGGTGGCCACGCCGACCTTCTCTGCCTCCAACGTGGTCTGGCCGCTGCTGCTGGAGCGCAACGGCATCGACCCGGCCAGCGTCAAGCTGCTCAAGCTAGACCCCGGCGCACTGGCGCCGATGCTCGCCACCGGCAAGGTGGATGCCACCATCAACTGGCTGACCGTCGCGCCCGGCTTCGTCCGTGCCCTCGGCGAAGCGGACAAGACACTGAAAACCATCCCCTGGTCGGAATACGGCTTCGAAGGCTACGGCCTGTCGCTGGTGGCGTCGCAGCGCTTCGTACAGCGCAATCCCGAGGTCGCGAAGAAGTTCGTCAAGGCCTACCAGCAGGCGCAGAAGAACGCCATCGCCGACCCGGCTGCCGCAGCCGGCGCACTGAAGAAGATGGTTGCCGAAGTCGACGAGCAGCAGGCCGAAGAGCAGTTCGCCGCTTCGGTGCCGTTGATGCAGAACGAGATCAGCGATGCCGAAGGCCCGGGCTTCGACGCCAAGCGCCTGGCCACCACCTGGGAGTGGGTCGCCAAGGCGCAGGGCATGCAGGTCGACGCCCTCGACCCGGCCAGCGCCATCGACAGCAGCCTGAGCGAGTGATGCGATGAACGCCGCCGCCCTGCCCGCCACGCCGCGCCCCAACATCAGCTTCGACCGGGTCAGCCAGGTCTTCACCTCCTCCGATGGCAGCGAGGTGGTGGCGCTGGACAACGTCAGTTTCGATATAGGCCGCCACGAGTTCATCGCCGTGCTCGGCCCGTCGGGCTGCGGCAAGTCCACGCTGCTGCGCATCCTCGCCGGGCTGGTGCGACCGACCCACGGCCAGGTCAGCATCTACGGCAGCCCGGTGGATGGCCCGCGCGACGAGATCGGCATCGTCTTCCAGCGACCGACCCTGCTGCCCTGGCTGAACATCCGCGACAACCTGACCTTTCCCATGCGCCACAAGTACGGTCGCGTTACCGCGCAGGAAATCACCCGCGGCGAGGAGCTGCTGGAACTGGTGGGACTGAAGGACTTCGGCAACAAGCGTCCGGACGAACTCTCCGGCGGCATGCAGCAGCGCGCGGCGATTGCCCGGGCGCTGCTGCACGACCCGGAAATCCTGCTGATGGATGAGCCGTTCTCGGCGCTCGATGCGCTGACCCGCGACGAGCTGAGCCTGGAGCTGCTGAACATCTGGACCCAGCGTCCGAAGACGGTGCTGTTCATCACCCACTCGATTCCCGAAGCGCTGCTGCTGGCCGACCGCATCCTGGTGATGTCGGCGCGCCCCGGCTGCGTGCAGGAAATCATCGATGTCGACCTGCCGCGCCCGCGGTCCATGGAAACCCTCACGGAGCCCCGTTTCAATGAGCTCGCCAACCATATCCGCCGCAAAGTCTTCTCGCGCCATGACGCCCATTAAGCCCAAGGCACTGCGCCTGAAGGCGCAGGCCGACCGCTTCGCGCCCTGGCTCGCCCTGCTCGTTCTGCTGCTGGTCTGGGAAGCGGCCTGCCGCCTGCTCAAACTGCCGAGCTTCGTGTTGCCTTCACCCAGTGCCATATTCGCGGCGACGCAAAAGGTCGGTCTCGGCACCTGGGCCGAGCATATTTTCGCCACCCTGCGGGTGACGCTGATGGGTTACGGCCTGTCGATTCTGATCGGCATTCCTCTGGCCATCGCCCTGGCCTCTTCGCGAGTGATGTCGCGCACGCTGTATCCGCTACTAGTGATCGTGCAGTCCACGCCCATCGTCGCGGTAGCACCGATCATCGTGGTGGTGATGGGCGCTGGTGATCTGCCGCGGGTGTTCATCACCTTCCTCATCGCCTTCTTCCCAATCGTGGTGTCCTGCGTCACTGGCTTGCTGGCGACACCGGAGGAGCTAGTGGAGCTGTCACGCTCCCTAGGCGCTTCCAAAGCCCGTGAGTACCGCAACATCCGCCTGCCCTATGCGATTCCGCACCTGTTCTCGGCGCTGCGCATTTCCATCACCCTGGCGGTGATCGGCGCGGTGGTCGCCGAGTTCGTCGCGGCGGAAAAAGGACTGGGCTATTTCATCAACTTCTCCACCTCGATGTTCCAGGTGCCGCAGGCGTTCGCTGCGCTGATGATGCTGGTGGTAATCAGCCTGCTGCTGTTCCACCTGATCGGGTTGCTGCAAAAGATCTGCTTTCCCTGGAGCTTGCCCAAGGGTGGGCATTGAAACCCACCACATCATCATCTCAGTCTGGATAACGCCATGCCTCTCGACGATCTCGCGCTGCTGCGCAAAAGCTTCGACGTCGCCCGCCGCGCACTGGAAAACGGCACCCACCCGTTCGGCGCCATTCTGGTCGGGCCGGACGGTGAAGTGCTGCTGGAACAGCGCAACGCCTACATGCCCGACCACGACATGACCGGCCACGCCGAGCGTGTACTGATGACCCGCGCCTCGACCCGCTACACGCCGGAATTCCTCTCGCGCTGCAGCATGTACACCTCAACCGAACCCTGCGCCATGTGCGCCGGGGCCGCCTACTGGGTCGGCCTGGGTCGCGTGGTCTATGGCCTTTCCGAGCGCAGCCTGAAGGACATCACCGGCAACCATCCGGAGAACCCGACGCTGGACCTGCCGTGCCGCATCGTCTTCGACGCCGGCCAGCGCAAGGTCGAGGTGCTCGGCCCGCTGCTGGAAGACGAGGCTGCCGCCCTGCACGAAGGCATCTGGTAGGCAACGCCAGAATCAGGCAAGCGCCCGGCAGGATCGCCATAACGCCGGCACCGCCCTCCGTCGCAACATTCGAACCACGGCGTCACCGACGTCGCCCGAATCCACCTGCGGAGGACAAACCCATGTCGAACATCAGCGGCAAAGTCGTACTCATCACCGGCGCCAGCAGCGGCATCGGCGAAGCCACGGCGCGCCTGCTGGCGGCCCAGGGCGCAACAGTAGTGCTGGGCGCGCGACGCCTGGATCGGCTGGAAAAGCTCGTCGCCGAGATCGACGAAAGCGGTGGTATCGCCGCCTGCCGTGCGCTGGACGTGACCAGCCGCGAAGACACCCAGGCCTTCGTCGACTTCGCCGAACAGCGCTTCGGCCGCGTCGATGTGATCGTCAACAATGCCGGGGTGATGCCGCTGTCCCCGCTGGACGCGCTGAAGGTCGACGAGTGGAACCGCATGATCGACGTGAACATCCGCGGCGTGCTGCACGGCATCGCCGCCGGCCTGCCGCTGATGCAGCGCCAGCGCGCCGGCCAGTTCGTCAACATCGCGTCCATCGGCGCCTACGCGGTGAGCCCGACCGCAGCGGTGTACTGCGCCACCAAGTACGCGGTGCGCGCCATCTCCGAAGGCCTGCGCCAGGAGGTCGGCGGCGATATCCGCGTGACCCTGGTATCCCCGGGCGTCACCGAATCGGAACTGGCCGAGAGCATTTCCGATGACAGCGCCCGCTCGGCGATGGACGACTTCCGCCGCATCGCCATTCCGGCCGAAGCCATCGCCCGCGCCATCGCCTATGCCATCGACCAGCCGGCCGATGTCGACGTCAGCGAGTTGGTGGTGCGCCCCACCGCCAGCCTCTACTGAGGACGCCGCCATGACCCTTCGTACAGGCAACACTCTGGCCGTGTTCGGCTCGCTGACCTTCGCCTCGCTGGAAGCAGCCGGCAACGAGCGCCACGAACGTGGCGTCGAGGTGATGGATCACTTGTCCGGCGGCGCCGGGCAACCGGTGCTCGAAGCGTTGCGCGAGGACTATCTCTTTCTCGCCGAGGGCATCACCCAGTACGCCTTGGGCGATGTCTGGGGGCGCAGCGAGCTGGATGATCGCACCCGTCAGCTGGCCGTGATCGCCGCCTTCGCCGCCCAGGGCAATCTGCAGTACATGAAGGTGCACGCCGGCTACGCGATGCGTCTGGGCGTCACCCGTGAGGAGCTGAAGGAGGTGGTCTACCTGACCACCGTGACCGCCGGCTTTCCCAGCGCCATCGATGCCGCTCAGGCATTGCGCGAGGTGCCGGACCCGGCGTCGCGCTGAATTTTAGAGCCTGTCTACGATCTAGCGAGCTAGAGTCCTGCAAGGCAAAAACAGGCGAGGACGCGGAGTTTACTGATGTAAATGAGCATCCGAGCCTGTTTTTAACGCAGCAGGGCCGACGCGCAGCAGATCGTAAACAGGCTCTCAGGCCGTGCTGCGCAGCCGCGCCAGATCCTTCACCGGCGAGGCGCCGAACAGCCGGCTGTACTCGCGGCTGAACTGCGAGGGGCTTTCGTAGCCGACCCGGTAGCCGGCGCTGGACACATCGAGCCCCTCGGCGATCAGCAGCCGCCGCGCCTCCTGCAAGCGCAGCTGCTTCTGGTATTGCAGCGGGCTCATCGCGGTAAGCGCCTTGAAGCGGTGATGCAGCGTCGAGCTGCTGAGGTTGACCCGTTGCGCCAGTTCGTCGATGCGCAGCGGTTCGACATAGTTGCGGTTCAGCCATTCGATGGCGCGGGTGACACGATGGCCTTGGCTGTCGCGTACCGCGATCTCGTGCAGATGGCGCCCCTGCCGACCGCAGAGCAGGCGGTAGAAAATCTCGCGCATGGCCAGCGGCGCCAGCACCGGGATGTCCTGCGGGCTGGCCAAGAGCCGCACCAGACGCAGCGTGGCATCCAGCAACGGCGCATCGATGCGGTCCAGATACACGCCGCGCGCCGGCCCTTCCACGGGCTGGCTCAACGGCGCGCTTTCGGCGACCAGGGTGGCGACCATTGCCGGATCGATATCCAGGCGGATGCACAGGTACGGCTCGCCGCACGAAGCCTCCAGCACACGGCCAGCCACCGGCACGGTGACCGAGACCACCAGATAGTGCAGCGCATCGTAGGTGTACAGCTCGTCGCCCAGGCGCACCTCCTTGCTGCCCTGCACGATGATGCACAGCGCCGGCTTGTGCAGCCCGTGCACCAGCTCGCTCGGCGCACTGCAACGGATCAGAAAGAGATCGTCGATGGCGGTGGGATGCATGCCGTCGTCGCGCACAAGGCCATCGATCAGCCGCGCCAGGGCGGCGCGCTGAGCAATCGTTTCCTCGGCGGAATCAAGGTCCATCTGGTTCATGCAGGCAACCGGTGGAAGCGGAAAGGACGGTTAGCTTAGCAGCCCATCCGGCCCGCGGTCGTCCCGCCCCATGGCAGTGCATCGACACGACGGTGTTACCGAGTGAAGCACCAAAGCGATGCACCGGCTAACATCGTCGCATGGCCAACCGGTGGCGCAGCTGCCGTGGCCGCGTCGCATCTCAATTCCTGACTGCCTGGCCAGCTTTTTGCTACACCCTGGTCATGAAAAACCCAGCGGACGCCTCCATGCCCGATTCCCAGACCGCACGCCTCAAGCTCTGCGGCATCACCAAACAGTACCCAGGCTGCCTGGCCAACGACCGTATCGACCTGTCGATCCAGCCGGGCGAGATCCACGCCCTGCTCGGCGAGAACGGCGCCGGCAAGAGCACCCTGATGAAGATCATCTATGGCGTGACCCAGCCCGACGCAGGCGAAATCCACTGGCAAGGCGAACGGGTGACGATGCGCGACCCGGCCCAGGCCCGCGAACGCGGCATCGGCATGGTGTTCCAGCATTTCTCACTGTTCGAAACGCTGTCGGTGGCGGAGAACATCGCTCTCGCCCTGGGCGCCAAGGCCGGTACGCCGAAGCAGCTGGAGCCGAAGATCCGCGAGGTCTCGCAGCGCTACGGCATGCCGCTGGAGCCACAACGGCTGGTGCACAGCCTGTCCATCGGCGAGCGCCAGCGGGTGGAGATCATCCGCTGCCTGATGCAGGACATCCGCCTGCTGATCCTCGACGAACCGACCTCGGTGCTCACCCCGCAGGAGGCCGACGAGTTGTTCGTCACCCTGCGCCGGCTGGCCGCCGAGGGCTGCAGCATCCTGTTCATCAGCCACAAGCTCAACGAGGTGCGTGCGCTGTGCCAGAGCGCCACGGTGCTGCGCGCCGGCCGCGTGTCCGGCGAGTGCGTGCCGGCCGAATGCTCGGACCTGGAGCTGGCACGACTGATGGTCGGCGATGCCGAGGGGCTGGAAGCCGAATACCCGAAGAGTGAGGGCCGCGCACCGTTCCTGCGCGTGGAGCAACTGTCCTGGCACAACGCCGATCCGTTCGGTGTTTCCCTCGAAGAAGTGGACCTGGAAGTACGCGCCGGCGAGATCGTCGGCATCGCCGGGGTCGCCGGCAACGGCCAGGACGAACTGCTCGCCCTGCTCAGTGGCGAACAGCGCCTGCCCGCCGCACAGGCCATGCGCATTCGTTTTCTCGGTGACGACGTCGCCCACCTGCGCCCCGACGCCCGCCGTCGCCATGGTATGGCCTTCGTGCCGGCCGAACGTCTCGGTCACGGCGCGGTGCCGAGCATGAGCCTGGCCGACAACGGCCTGCTCACCGCCTATCAGCAGACCGGCATGGTCGAGCAGGGCCTGATCCGCCGCGGCAAGGTGCGCGCCTTCGCCGAACAGGTCATCCAGCGTTTCGCCGTGAAGACGCCCGATGCTCAGACCCCGGCGGCGAGCCTGTCTGGCGGCAACCTGCAGAAATTCATCCTTGGTCGCGAAATCCTGCAACAGCCGAAGCTCTTGATCGCCGCGCACCCGACCTGGGGCGTGGATGTTGGCGCGGCGGCGGCGATCCACCGCGCGCTGATCGAACTGCGCGATGCCGGCGCGGCGATCCTGGTGATCTCCGAAGACCTCGAAGAGCTGTTCCAGATCAGCGACCGTATCGCCGCACTGAGCGACGGTCGGCTGTCGCCACAGCGCGCCACCGCCAGCACCTGCCCGGTCGAAGTCGGCCGCTGGATGGCCGGCCAGTTCGATACCAGCGACACCCCCGTTTCCACCTCTGCCGCCTGACGAGAATCCATCATGCTGTTATCCCTGCAACCCCGCGGCGAGGCTTCACGGGCCATGCTCTGGTTCTCGCCATTGCTGGCGGCGCTGCTGACGCTGCTGAGCGGCGCCCTGCTGTTCGCCCTGCTCGGCCACCCTCCGCTGGAAACCCTCAAGGTGCTGCTGATCGACCCGCTCGGCGATCTCTACGGCGTCTCCGAACTGCTGGTCAAGGCGCTGCCGATCCTGCTTTGCGCCCTCGGCCTGGCGGTGGTCTACAACGCGCGCATCTGGAACATCGGCGCAGAAGGCCAGCTGCTGATCGGCGCCCTGGCCGGCAGCGCGCTGGCAGTCAACATCATCGACTGGGATTCGCGCTGGGCAGTGGTGCTGACCCTGCTGCTCGGCACCCTTGGCGGCGCCGCCTGGGCCGGGCTCTGCGCCTGGCTGAAGACGGCATTCAACGCCAACGAAATCCTCACCAGCATCATGCTCAACTACATTGCGCTGAACCTGCTGCTGTTCGCCGTGCACGGCCCACTGAAGGACCCTGAAGGCTTCAACTTCCCTGAGTCGGCGATGTTCGGCGACGCCACCCGGCTGCCCGAACTGATCGAAGGCCTGCGTGTGCATGGCGGTTTCTACTTCGCCCTGCTGGCGCTGGTGGTGGTCTGGGTGCTCCTGCAAAAGAGTTTTCTCGGCTTCCAGATCAAGGTGCTCGGCCTGGACAAGCGCGCCGCCGGCTTTGTCGGTTTCCGCGACAAGAAGCTGGTGTGGATCGCCCTACTGATCAGCGGCGGGCTGGCCGGACTGGCCGGTGTCGCCGAAGTCACCGGACCGATCGGCCAGCTGGTGCCACAGGTGTCGCCGGGCTATGGCTACGCGGCGATCACCGTGGCCTTCCTCGGTCGTCTCAACCCCATCGGTATCGTCTTCGCCAGTCTGCTGATGGCGCTGCTCTACCTCGGTGGCGAGAACGCGCAGATGGCCGCCAACCTGCCGCAGTCCATCACTCAGCTGTTCCAGGGCATGGTGCTGTTCTTCCTGCTCGCCTGCGACGTGCTGATCCTCTATCGCCCGCGGCTGAAACTGTGGACACGCAAACCGGCGCTCGTCAGCGCCAAAGAGGAGCCGGCCACATGATCGCGCTCGCCCGCTTGCTTACCCTTTCACCCACTGCCTGCCGCTTGAAGTTCGAGGCCTGACCGATGGACATGGATCTGCTGACCAATATCTTCTACGCCATGATCCGCACCGGCACGCCGCTGCTGCTGGTCGCCCTCGGCGAGCTGGTGTGCGAGAAGACCGGCGTACTCAACCTCGGCCAGGAGGGCATGATGCTGTTCGGCGCGGTGATCGGCTTCATTGTCGCCTTCGCCAGCGGCAACCTCTGGCTCGGCGTGCTGTTCGCCTGCCTGGCCGGCGTGCTGCTCTCGCTGCTGTTCGCCATGGTGGCGCTGGGCTTCAACGCCAATCAGGTCGCCACCGGCCTGGCGCTGACCATCTTCGGCGTCGGCCTGTCGTCCTTCGTCGGTGCCAGCTGGGTCGGCAAGCCGCTGGCCGGCTTCGAGCCAATCGCCATTCCGCTGCTCAGCGAGATCCCCGTGATCGGCCGCATGCTGTTCGCCCAGGATCTGCTGGTCTACCTATCCTTCGCCCTGTTCGCGCTGGTGGCCTGGGTGCTGCTGAAAAGCCGCATCGGCCTGATCATCCAGGCCGTCGGCGAAAACCCCAACGCCGCCAGCGCCATGGGCCTGCCGGTGCTGCGCGTGCGCACCCTGGCGGTGATGTTCGGCGGCGCCATGGCCGGACTCGCCGGCGGCTACATGTCGCTGGCGTACACGCCGATGTGGGCGGAAAACATGACCGCTGGCCGCGGCTGGATCGCCCTGGCCCTGGTGGTGTTCGCCAGCTGGCGGGTGAGCCGCGTCCTGCTCGGCGCCTACCTGTTTGGCCTGGCCAGCATCCTCCACCTGGTGGCGCAGGGCCTCGGCCTGGCGATCCCCGGCAACCTGCTGGCGATGCTGCCGTATGTGGCGACCATCCTGGTGCTGGTGCTGCTGTCGAGGGATGCGATCCGTACACGGCTGTACGCGCCGGTGTCGCTGGGGCAGCCTTGGCAGCCGGGGCATTGATTTGTAGGGCCGGTTGACTACGCGGAACCAGCCCGGTTGGCGAGTTGCTTGAGAGCTTGGTTTCGCCCTGCTGGGCGAGTTCCTTTTGGCAGTCGCCCCAAAAGGAACCAAAAAGTCTTGCCCCAGCCATCCGGGTCTCGCTACGCGAGACTTCCCTCATGCCATCACTGCTCCGAGGGTCGCCGCGCAAGGGCCATCCATGGCCCTTTACGGGGGGACGCCTAGTTCTCTCGCGGCATCCATGCCGCTCGCCCCTCTACGCAGCGATTCCATTCGGCCTCCTGAAAGGGGCGTTTGGTATCGCCTGATGGTTTGTGCAAAAAAAGAAAAACCAAAACAAACCGCGAGATCTTCCAGGCAACTCGGTCTACGTGCCCGTCAGGAGGCCGAGTGGAGGCGTTGCGCAGGGGGACGCGAGGCAGGACGCCGAGCGAGGAACGAAGGGGCAGGGACGCCCCTTCGTGACGGCCCGCGGAGCAACGCCGGAAGGAGGGAACCCCGGCGCAGCCGGGGCCGGATGTCGGGCGCGCTTTCTCTTTGGTTACTTTCTCTTTCGCGCGAGCAAAGAGAAAGTGACTCGGCCGAGGGGCCGAAACCAAAAGTGTCAGCACACTCGGTAATTGTCCTGAATCGAACCGTCAAAGCGCCCGTATCCGCTGTGAACCACTGGCAGCCACGCTCGACATGCCAGCAACGACACCCAGCGCTCAGCAGCGCTCAGCCGCTTCTCAATCCAAGGTGTACTCAAACGTACTCACCACCCGCAGCCGTTTCCCCACGGTCCGCCCACTGTCCATATCACTACCATCATCATCGATAACCCGAATCACCCCCTGGTTGGCATTCTTCAACCGCCCCAGCGTGGCGCCAGCATCATCGGCAAAACGAGTCGCCTGCTCACGGGCATTGCTGGTGGCCGCTTCCAACAGTTGAGGCTTCAGTTCGTTGAAGCCGCGCAGCTGGTAGCGCGGCCCGGCGAAGCCGTTCACCTCGGTATCCAGCTGAACACCGGCCAAGATCAGCGGATCGATGGCATTGGCCGCCTTGCCCACCGCATCGACGCGCTCGGACTTGACCAGTACCTGACCCTGGCCATTGAAGCGCAGCGCCACATCGCGCGAGGCCCATTCACGCGCCAGCAGATCCTGTACCTGCAACGGCCGCACCTCGAGCTCCTCCTCGCTGAAGCCCTGCTCGCGGAGGAAGTCCAGCACCCGCTGGCGATCCTCGCTCAGTCCCTTCTGCACCTCGGCGAACTGATCGCCACCACGGCGAAAACCCAGCGTCCACACCGCGAAGTCGCTCTTCACGTCCATCTCCGCCAGCCCCTTGACCGTCACCGTGCGGTCGGCCATGCGGAAACGCTCAACGCCCTGCCCCACCGACCAGCCGGCGAAGGCCACTGCCGCGGCGATCAACGCCGCCGGCAGAAATCCGATTCGTGCTGTAGCCACGTGCTTCTCCCTATAGGAATAGACCGAATGCGCATGCTACTCCTGCCATGGGCGAACGCCAGTGAGGCGCTCAACCGCGGCCCAGGCGCTGCAACGCCTCCAGCCGGAAGGCGATGTGCTGCTCCAGTTCGCTCAGCTCGTACTCCAGCCGCGCGCGCTGTTGGGTATCGGTGCAGGCATCCAGTCGTTCGCGCAACGCGGCACGTTGCGCCAGCAACTCCACCTCCCGTGGCGGCACCCCGGCGCTCTTCAGCACCGAGAACGGCAAGCGCAAGCCCGGCGGCGTCTGCAGCCAGCCTTCGTCCATCACCAGCGGTTCGCCTTTTTCCTGCACGCCGCGCTGCCATCTGGCGATATCGCGGGCGATGCGTTGTTCGATGTCCTGATCGCTCATGACTCGCGCCCTCTTCTACCCGCCCCGTCATGAAAACCCAGCTGCGAGGCTTTGTCAGCGGCCGGCCGACGCCAGGTCATTGGCACGTCGGTTGCGTCGCGTCTGTATGATTGCGCCGCGCGATGCGAACTTTTTACCGCAGCGTTCATTCTTTTGCTTAGCGCCACCGCTACCGATCCGAGGAGCCACCCCTTTGCCCAGTCTCAACCTGCAGATTCTTATCGCGGCCTGCCTGGGTGTCGCCATCGGCTGGCTGACCGGCACGCTGCCGACCGACGCGCCGGTACGCGAGGGCGTGCTCTACGCCAGCACCCTGCTTGGCAGCATCTTCATCGGCCTGCTGAAGATGGTGCTGATCCCGCTGATCTTCACCTCCATCGTGGTCGGCGTGGCCAACCTGCAGGCGCACCATCAGGTGCACCGGGTGTGGGGCGGCGCGCTGGTCTACTTCACCCTCACCACCAGTGCGGCGATGCTGGTGGCGCTGGTCGCGGCGAACCTGTTCAAGCCGGGCGCGGGGCTGTCGCTGGACCTGTTCGCCGAGGCGATGAACGACTTCGAGGCGCGCCAGCTGACGCTGCCGGAGTTCTTCCTGCACTTCTTCGCCAACCTGTTCCAGAACCCCTTCGCCGCGCTGGCCAACGGCAGCATCCTGGCCGTCGTGGTGTTCGCCATGTTCATCGGCATCGCCCTGGTGGCCGGCGGCGACCGCTACCGGAATATCCTCGTGGTACTGCAGGAATTTCTCGAGCTGATGATGCGCATCATCAGCTGGATCATGCGCCTGGCGCCGCTCGGCATCCTTGCCCTGCTGATCAAGCTTGTGGCCGAGCAGGATGTGGCGCTGCTCAGTGCCGTCGGCGGCTTTATCGCTCTGGTGTTCGCCACCACGCTGTTCCACGGCATCGTGGTGCTGCCGGGCATTCTCTTCCTGGCCACCGGCAAATCGCCACTGTGGTTCTTCCGCGGTACCCGCGAGGCGCTGATCACCGCGTTCGCCACCAGCTCCAGCGCGGCGACGCTGCCGATATCCCTGCGTTGCGCGGAGGACAACCTCAAGGTGCGCCCTGGCATCGCCGGCTTCGTGTTGCCGCTGGGCGCGACCATGAACATGGACGGCACCGCGCTCTACGAAGCGGCAGCTGCGCTGTTCGTCGCCAATCTGATGGGTATCGAGCTGAGCCTGGCGCAGCAGGCGGTGGTGTTCTTCACGGCGATGATCGCCTCGACTGGCGCGCCAGGTATTCCCAGCGCCGGCATGGTGACCATGGTGATGGTGCTGCAGGCGGTCGGCCTGCCGGCTGAAGCGGTGGCGATCCTGCTGCCCATTGACCGTTTGCTGGATACCGTGCGCACGGCGGTCAACGTCGAGGGCGACATCATCGGCAGTGTGGTAGTGCAGCGTTTCGCTGATCGCGCCTAGCGCAGGACCCGGCACAGCATCAGGTCGACGACTCCTTGCGGGTCTTGGCGATCAGCTCCGGGTCGATGCCCCAGCATTCGTCCAGATACCAGTCCTCGCCGAACATTTCTGCCGGATGCTGGGTGCGGCCCGCGCCGTTGCCACAGGCCATCGATGTTGCCGGGCAATAGCGGTCGCAGCCCCAGCACACACGTTCGGGGTGGGAAGGTTCTAGGGGAAATTTCTTGGCCATTGCGGGTGCCTTTTCTGGCGTTGTTGCAGTGGCCACAGGCTAAGCCTCCTCGCCGCCGCCAGACTTGATCACACTCAAGAACGACCGGCATCGACCCGCAACAACTGTATGCACATACAGATAAAGATTGCCTGAAGCGCCGTTTGTGCACATGCTTCGCGCCATCGACCGTTGCCGTCACAGCCTCCATGCAACTCTATCTCTGCGAAAAACCTTCCCAGGCCCGCGACATCGCCAAGGTGCTCGGCGCCAACCGGCGTGGCGACGGCTGCCTGCAGGGCGCCGGGGTGACGGTGACCTGGTGCATCGGCCATCTGCTGGAAACCGCCCCGCCGGACGCCTACGACCCGCGCTACAAGCGCTGGGTGCTGGCCGACCTGCCGATCGTGCCGGAGCGCTGGAGGATGCTGGTCAAGCCGAAGACCGCCAGCCAGTTCAAGGCGGTCAAGCGCCTGCTCGGCGAATGCAGCGAACTGGTGATCGCCACCGACGCCGACCGCGAAGGCGAGATGATCGCCCGCGAGCTGGTCGAGCATTGCCGCTATCGCGGGCCGATCCGCCGGTTATGGCTGTCGGCGCTGGACGACGCCTCGATCCGCAAGGCGCTGGCCGCGCTCAAGCCCGGCGCCGAGACCTTCAACCTCTACCACGCCGCCCTTGGCCGCTCGCGTGCCGACTGGCTGATCGGCATGAACATGAGCCGGCTGTTCACCCTGCTCGGCCGCCAGTCCGGCTACCAGGGCGTGTTGCCGGTGGGCCGGGTACAGACGCCGACGCTGCGCCTGGTAGTCGATCGCGATCGCAGCATCGCCGACTTCGTCCCGGTGCCCTTCTGGGCCATCGACGTGCAGCTGCTGACCGATGGCACCGCCTTCACCGCGCAGTGGCAGGCGCCGGATGACTATTGCGATGATCAGGGCCGCTGCCTCGATCAGGCCCGAGCACAACAGGCCGCGGATGCCATGCGCGACTCTGCCGCCGCCCGGCTGGTGAAACTGAAGACCGAACGCCAGCGCGAGGCTGCACCCTTGCCGTTCGATCTCGGCACGCTGCAGGAAGTCTGCTCGAAGAAGCTCGGCCTCGGCGCTCAGGAAACCCTCGATATCGCCCAGGCGTTGTACGAAACCCACAAGCTGATCACCTACCCGCGCAGCGACTGCGGCTACCTGCCGCTGAGCCAGCACGGCGAAGCGCGAGCCATCGTCGCGGCGCTGGGGCAGGCCGATCCGACGCTCGCGGCGCTTGAGCCACATCTGGACCTGTCGCGCCGCTCACGGGCCTGGAACGACGCCAAGGTCGGCGCTCACCACGGCATCATTCCCACCGCAGCAGTGCGGGGTCTGGAACGTCTGTCCGGGCGACCGCGTGCGGTGTACGAGTTGATCCGCGCGCGCTATCTGGCGCAGTTTCTGCCCAACCACGAGTACGACCGCACCCAGGCCGACTTCGACTGCGCCGGCCAGGCGCTACGCGCGGTGGGCAAGCGCATCGTCGAACCGGGCTGGAAACGCGCCATGCCCGAAGCGTTGGCGCCGGCACGGGGCAATCGCGAGGCGCCCGCGCCGCAAAGCCTGCCGGCCCTGCAACAGGGCCAGGATTACGCGGTGGGCGAGATCAACCTCAAGGACCAGCAGACCCAGCCGCCGAAACCCTTCACCGAAGGCGACCTGATCAAGGCGATGAAGAACGTCGCCAAGCTGGTGGACGACCCGCGGCTGAAGCAGAAGCTCAAGGACACCACCGGCATCGGCACCGAAGCGACCCGCGCCGGGATCATCCAGGGCCTGCTCGACCGCGGCTATCTGCTTCGTCAGGGCAAGGCGCTGGCGGCGACACCGGCGGCGTTCAGCCTGATCGATGCCGTGCCGCGGCCAATCGCCGACCCCGGGACCACGGCGATCTGGGAACAGGCGCTGGACATGGTGCAGAGCGGCGAGATGCCGCTGGAAGAATTCGTCGCCAAACAGTCGGCGTGGATGAGCAAGCTGGTCGAACGCTGCGCCGGGCTGCGCATGACCATCAGCGGCCCGCCGATGGCCGCGGGCCGAGGGGGAAAACCGTGGAAAAAGAAACGCAGCGCCGCGCCGCGCAAACCGGCTCGGCGACGCAAGCCGGCCGCTGCGGACTGAGCAGCGGCTAGCCCGTCATTCAGCCCTGGCTCAGTGGGGGTGGCGTGGGAGCGGTTTAAACCGCGAATGCCTTCGCCGAGCCAGACCGATACGAGCAGCAGCGCTAGTGAACCTCCAGCACCTCATAGCTCTGTCGTTGGCCATTGACCTGCAGTTCCACCTCAGCGCCCACCTGACGCCCCAACAGCCCGTGACCCAATGGCGAACGCGGCGAGATCACCAGAATCTCGCGGCCTTCATGCTGCAGCTTCAGCCCCGCGGCATCCGGGCCGAGGAAGAACCAGCGTTCGGCGCCATCGTGTTCAAGACAAAGCAGCGCACCGACCCGCACGCACTCGTCCGAGCCGATGGTCGGCTGCAGGTTGCGGTAAGCGGCAAGCGCCGTCTCGATCTCGTGCAGGCGCCGTCTTTGCCCGTCAGCGAGGTAGGCGGCTTCCAGGCCACGGGTGTCGTACTTGTTCTCGGCCTTGCTCTCGGCATGGGTGGCGGCCTCGTGGGTCGCGGCCAGCACAGCCTTGGCGACGTCGCGGTCGGCTTCGAGGGTGGCGATGATCTGCTGCTGCAGGGCGGTCTTGTTCATGGGCCAGGCTTATAGCCGGATGGCGCGCCGAAGGGAATGGCGGCGTCGCTGTTCAGCGCTGCTCCTGCCTCGATGACCTCATCGGCGAGCCAGGGATTGCGGCCCTCGGCGATCCACTCCAGCGTGTCGCGCCAGAAACCGTTGCGGTGCCGGTCATGGAACAGGCCGAAATGGCCGATGCGCTCGAAGCCCATCGCGCGTGGATTGAGCTGCACCAGCTGACGCGGGCTGTTGCGAAAGTAACCCAAGCCCCGACGCATGGCCGCTGGCGTGGCGAACTCGTCATCGCTGGTGCTTACTGCGAGGATCGGCGCGCGGATCGCGGCGAAACGGCTGAACAGCAGCTCGTGCTCGGTGGATGAATAACTGTCTTCCAGCCGCGCGCCGCGCCGCGCCCATTCCAGCGCGACACCCGCCGGCAGGTCTTCCAGCCAGCCGAAGCGGCGTCCGGGAAAATAGCCAACCAGGCGGGTCACCGCGGGCATGAACAGATGCCACTTGGCGTACATGCGCAGGCGCTGCTGGGCGGCGTAGTCGCGCCAATAGGCGTACTGTCCGGCAACGTTCAGATATCGATCCACCTCGCTGGCGGCTTCGGCAAAGCCCGGCATGAAGCCGCCAGCGCTATGCCCCACTGCGACCAGCAGCCCGTGTGGATCACGCTCACGCATGTAGCGCACCGCGGCATCGAAGTCGTATTCACCCCAGTCGCGCCAACGCATCCGCATGTCGCGCAGGCGCTGCGGCCGCGAGCCACCGATGCCGCGAAAATCGTAGGTCAGTGCAGTAAAACCGTGCTCAGTGAGAAAGCTCGCGTAGCGCGCGTAATAGCGCGACAGCACCCCGGTCGCGCAGCTGATGATCACCGCGCCGCGCGCCGGACCGTGCGGACTCCACAGCTGCGCAGACAGCGTATAACCGTCGCGGCAACGCAGGGAAACGGATTCAGGCATGGCAAGGACCTTTCGAATTGTTGTGCCGCCACCTTGCCGTGCAACGCGCATTTTTGCCATAACCTGCCGGCACCTTTGCGCAGCGGCCGCAGTCTGTTTATGACAGCCGCATTACCACTGCAGCCAGGTGGGCTGCAGCGCAATACCTCATCTGGTTTCCACTGACATTACCGCCCCGAACGACGGCGCCGACGCGCTGCGAATCGCTGGCGGCGCGGAGAAAAATGCATGACCGGCGAACAGCTGATCGTCTTTGGCGTACTGGCGGCAACGCTGGTGCTGTTCGTCTGGAATCGCTGGCGCTACGACCTGGTCGCCCTCGGCGCGCTGCTCGCCTGTGCGCTGACCGGCGTGGTGCCGGCTGACGAGGTGTTCTCCGGGATCGGCCATCCCGCGGTGATCTCGGTGGCCGCGGTGCTGGTACTCAGCCGCGGACTGCTCAATGCCGGCGTGGTGGACTCGGTGGCGCGGCGCCTGATGCAGGTCGGCGATCGGCCATGGGCGCAGGTCGCCGCGCTGACTGGAATCGTCGCGCTGAGCTCGGGCTTCATGAACAACGTCGGCGCGCTGGCGCTGTTCATGCCGGTGGCGATCTGGATGTCGCGCCAGAGCGGCCGTTCACCCTCGTATCTGCTGATGCCGCTGGCGTTCGGTTCGCTGCTGGGCGGCACCCTGACGCTGATCGGCACCCCGCCGAACCTGATCATCGCCGGTTACCGCGCCGAAGCAGGCGAGGCCCCTTTCGGCATGTTCGCCTTTCTTCCGGTGGGCGCCGCGGTGACGGTCGCCGGCGTGCTGTTCATCGCGGTGCTCGGCTGGCGGCTGGTGCCGCGGCGGCAGGAACAGGAAGGCAACGGCGATCTGTTCGAGATCAGCGCCTACCTCACCGAAGTGCGCGTGCCGGAAAGCTGCAAATACGCCGGGCGCACCCTGCACGCACTGATCAATGCGGTGAAGGACGAGGCCGATGTGCAGGTGATTGCTCTGGTACGCGGCGACGAACGCCAGCGCATGCCGTCCACCTACGAGGTGCTGCGCGAGGGTGACATCCTGCTGGTGGAAGCCGACTCGGACAGCCTCAAGGCGCTGCTCGACGTCACCGGTGTCGAGCTGGCGGCCAATGTTGACGAGCAGGAGAAAAAGGCACAGAACGAGCAGGAGGCCACCGAACAGGCGCTCGAAGACGAGAAGACCGAAAAGAATCACAAGAGTAGGCACGGCGAGCTGACCTTGGCCGAAGCCATCATTTCACCCGGCTCGATACTGGTCGGCACGACCGCCAGCGGCCTCGACCTGCGTGAGCGCCACGGCGTCAACGTGCTGGCCGTCGCCCGTCAGGGACAGCGGCTGCGCCAGCGGCTCGGCCAGATCCGCTTCGCCGCCGGCGACATCCTGCTGCTGCAGGCCCGCGAAAACGCGCTGCAATCAAGCCTGAACAGCCTGGGCTGCCTGCCGCTGGCCTCCCGCGGACTGAGCATCACCACCCCGCGCAATGTACTGCTGGCCAGCGCCATCTTCGCCATCACCCTGGCGGCCATCGCCTTCGGCCTGGTTCCCGCCGCCACCGCGCTAGTTACCGGGGCGTTGGTGATGATCCTGGTCGGGCTGATTCCTCTGGGCGGCATCTACGAAAGTATCGACATGCCCGTCATCGTACTGGTCGCGGCCATGCTGCCGGTCGGCCAGGCGCTGGAAACCAGCGGGGGCTCGCAGCTGATCGCCGAAGCCCTGCTGGGACTGGGCCAGTCGCTGCCGCCAGCCGGGACGCTGGCGCTGCTGATGGTGGCGGTAATGCTGATCTCCAATGTGGTCAACAACGCCGCAGCGGCGGTGCTCGCGGCGCCGGTGGCGATCAGCCTGGCGCGCGGCATGGACGTGTCGGTCGATCCCTTTCTGATGGCCGTGGCGATCGGCGCGTCCTGTGCCTTTCTCACGCCCATCGGCCATCAGTCCAACACGCTGGTGATGGCGCCGGGCGGCTATCGCTTCGGTGACTATTGGCGGCTTGGGCTGCCGCTGTCGATTCTGGTGGTGCTCTGCGCCGTGCCGACGATCCTCTGGATCTGGCCGCTATGAGCAACCGCGGGAATCCCGGTCGTCGAGCGTCTGGTGGGTTCTCAGACTACTACCAAGGCGGAGGGGAAATTCGCCCATTGAGCAATGGCGGCAGATGCAGACAGGCCCGACGATGGCTGCCAGAATCGCGTCGTCCTGACCATGCGCGGCGCGCAATGTCAGGCGAAACGGCATGCCCTGCTCTGCGAGCGACGTCTGCAACACGAGATCGCTGATGATCCGCCCACGCCCCAAGACCCCGCTGGTATCCGCTCTGCTCATCGCCATCCTGATGGGCTGGGGCAGCCACGCACTGTCCTGGCTCAACAGCGTGGCTCAGCATGGTTCCGAGGCCCACTGGCATGACGATCACCAGCATCACACTGCCGGCCATGAGCGGCAGCCCGGCAACTGCACGCTGTGCCAACTGCAGCATGTGCACGTACTGGACGATCACATCCACGAAACCCCTCATCCCGTGTTGTTGCTGAGCCTGTCCGCGCAACCCGAGCGTGCAGACGTGCCGGCCTGGCCGCGCCCTGCGCTACCGGAAAGCCCGGTGTCGCGCATCGAGCGCCCTCCTCGGGCCTAGCCTCGCTCTGATGGCGGTCACCTGCGGTGACCTGTTCTCACCAGCTCAGGACAATTTCATGCATTCGCAATCCTTGCGCGGGCTCGCTGCGTTCTACGCACGCCTGCGCCACTCGCTGCTGCCGGTTTTCGGCATGCTGCTGTTCTTCCTCGCGTCCGACGCACTCGCCCATGGCGTGGCCGAAGGCGACAAGGGCTTCATCCAGGAAAGCTCGGGCGTGATGCTGCTGCCGTTCATTTACATGGGCGCCAAGCACATGATCACCGGCTACGATCACCTGCTGTTTCTCTTCGGGGTGATTTTCTTTCTCTACCGGCTCAAGGATGTCGCGCTCTACGTCACCCTGTTCGCGGTCGGCCACTCGGTCACGCTGCTGTTGGGCGTACTGACCGAGATCAGCGTCAGTGCCTACCTGATCGACGCCATCATCGGCTTTTCGGTCGTCTACAAGGCCCTGGACAACCTTGGCGCCTTCGAGCGCTGGTTCGGCTATCAGCCTGATACACGGGCGGCCACGCTGGTGTTCGGCCTGATCCATGGCTTCGGCCTCGCGACCAAGATTCTCGAGTACGAGATTGCCGCCGATGGCCTGATCCCGAACCTGATCGCCTTCAACGTCGGCGTCGAGATCGGCCAGCTACTGGCGCTGAGCGCCATTCTCATTGCCATGGGTTATTGGCGGCGCACCGCCGGCTTCTGGCGCCATGCCTATACCGCCAACGTCGCCATGATGAGCGCCGGTTTCCTCTTGATGGGTTACCAGCTCACCGGCCTGATCGTGTCCCAGTAAGGAATTTTTCGTATGTACAACAACCATCGACCCGACCTGACCGAACTGCCCAGCAGCGGTCAGCTATTGCGCTCCACCATCATTGCCCTGATCGCCGCCGGCGTGCTGCTGGTAACCGTGGTGATGCCCGCCGAGTACGCCATCGACCCGACCGGTGCCGGCCGCCTTCTGGGCCTTACCCAGATGGGTGAGCTGAAACACACCCTGGCCGAGGAGGCTGCCGCTGAAGCGCGACCACCGGCCGTCGCGGCACCGGCTGGATCTGCCGAGGCTACACCCGCCGAAGAAACGCCCGCAGTGGCACAGGCCGAGCCGGCTTCAGCTGCAGCACCGGTACCTGCCAAACCGGAACAGCCAAAAGTGGCCACCCAGCAGCATGAGGTGAATCTGACCCTGAAGCCCAACCAGGCCACCGAAATCAAGCTGGAGATGAAGGAAGGCGCCAAGGCGAACTTCCACTGGACGGCCAACGGTGGACGCCTCAACTACGACACCCACGGCGATCCCTACAAGGCGCCGAAGGGCTTCTACCACGGCTATGGCAAGGGCAAGAACACACCGGAACAGAAGGGTGAACTGGTCGCCGCGTTCGACGGCAAGCACGGCTGGTTCTGGCGAAACCGCACCAATGAGACGGTGAAACTCACCCTGCGCACCGACGGTGAGTACATCACCATCGAACAGGTGTTCTGAGCTCAGCGCAAAACAGCGCAGCACCGACCAAGCACGGCCGGTGCTGCGGCTTTGTACGGGAGAAACTCATGTCCTGGATCATCACCAAGTACGCGCTGACCGCCGCCATGGTGGTACTGGTTTCGGAAGCGGCCAAGCGCAGCGACAAGTTCGGCGGTTTCATCGCCGCCCTGCCGCTCATTACCATTCTTACGCTGATCTGGCTGTACCTGGAAAATCAGTCGCCGGAGAAGATCGCCAACCACGCCCGGTATACCTTCTGGTATGTCCTGCCGACCTTGCCGATGTTCCTGGCGTTTCCGCTGCTGCTTCCGCGGCTGGGCTTCTGGTTGGCGTTGCTGACAAGCGCTGTCATCACCGTCGTCTGCTTTGGTCTGTTCACGCTGCTCATGCGCCCGTTTGGGGTGGAGCTGCTGTAACAGCCCAGTGACCTCGACGGCACCAGGCGGCGCCGTCGAACAGGCTGGTGCTCAGCCAGCCTTGAAGCGGCTGACATTGTCCAGCAGGGTGCCGGCCAGATCACTGAGACGGCTGGCGGTGTGGTGGTTGGTGCCCACCGCCTCGCCATTCTCCTCGGCCATGCGCGCGATGGTCGTCACCTGCTGAGCGATTTCGGCGGATGCCGCGCTCTGCTCACGCAGCGCATTGGAAATCTCCGCGACAGTGGACAGTACCTGGTTGGCCGCCTCACGAATGCCACCCATGGCCTCGCCGGCGCGCTGCGCGCGGGCGACACCCTCGTTGACCTTGGCAACGCCCTGCTCCATGCCCTGCACCGCACCTTCGGTGCCCTGCTGAATGGCCGAAACCATCTGCGCGATTTCCTTGGTGGAATTGGCGGTACGCTCGGCCAGCTTGCGCACCTCGTCAGCCACCACGGCAAAACCACGCCCCTGATCGCCCGCCCGCGCGGCCTCGATCGCCGCGTTCAGCGCCAGCAGGTTGGTCTGTGCGGCGATATCGCCGATCACCCCGACGATGGCGGAGATCTGCCCGGAACGCTCGCCCAGCTCGGCGACGGTGCGCGCCGAGTCGCCTACCGATATGGCGATCTGGCTGATTTCCTCGACTACGGCCGCAACGATTTCGCCGCCCTGGCGTGACAGTTCACCGGAGCGATTGGCCAGTGCATCGGCCTCACCGGCGTTGCGCGCGATGCTCTCGATGCCAACGGTCATCTGCTCCACTGCAGCCGCCATGCTCGATGCCGCATCGCTCTGGCACTGCGAGGCGACATGAATCTGCCCCGAAGCGGTCGCCAGGCTGCGCGCCGAGTCGGCGACGTGGTCGGAGTTGCTCTTGATGCTGCCGATCAACTGGCGCATCGCCTCGGCCATGTCATTGAAACTTCCAGCCACGTAACGCAGCTCGTCCCGCGCGGCCAGCTGGATGTGCGCAGTGAGATCGCCGGCGGCGAGCCGCTCGCTGCCGTCGCGCAGGCTGCGAATGCTGGTCATCACCGACAGGTAGGCGCCCACCGAGAGATAGCCGATCACCGCCAGTACCACCAGCAGCATGGCGAGGTTGCCGAGCAGCATCTGCCGCGCGTCGTCGATGCGCTGCTGCAGCAATTGGTCCAGGCTCGGCAGCAGCACGTCGTACATCTGCGTGTAGCCGATGCCGATCGCTTCGGTGGTCATGTCGAAGAACTGCGCCGACGAGGTGCTGCTGAAATCGCCACGCACCACCATGCCCTGCACCACCCGGTCGACCGCTTCGCCGCGCTCACGCAGGGTCGCCACCGCGCGGTTGAGCTGCGTCTGCAGCTCCGGTCGCTGGGCGATGACCTTTTCCATACTGCGTTCCATCTCCACCGTGGCCGAACGGATCTCCTCGGTCACGACGATCAACGCCGTGCGCTGCTCATCGCTGATTTCGCCCCGGGCCAGCATGGCCGACGCACTGCCGCGCAGACGGCCCAAGCGTTCGATGAGAAACGGCAGGCGGTTGACCGCGGTGGTCATGAGGTAATAGGTCTGCGGCTCCGGATCGAAAGTCAGGCCGTAAGCATCGGAGAGCAGCGTCTGAAAATTCAGCAGCTCGCCGATCAGTGCGGTATGCGCCTGATAGCTCTGCAGCTGCGACCAACCCTGCACGCTGCGCTTGATCTCGTCCCAGCCGCGGCTGATGTCCTGCCATTCGCGCATGGCGCGCTTGTCCTCGGCCAAGGTGCGGTTCATTTCCGCGACGGCCGCATCGACGCTGGCTTGCAGGGCGGTTCGGCGATCGGCCATGGCCACATTGCCGCCCAACAATATCGCCGATACGCCGCGATGCTGCTGGGTCAACTCGACGAGCTTGGACAGCGGCCGCGCCAGGGCGGACGCCACCAGTTCGTTCTCGGCACGCTCGATGGTGCGGTTGAGCTGACTGGCGATGGTCCACATCAGGCTGGCGAAGGCGAGAAACACCAACAAGCCGATCAAAGCGAACTTGCTCGGATAGTTGAGACGGTTCATCAGCAGTTCAGCTGGGGAAAACAGGAGTTTCATCGGACATTCCTGAATGATGCGAGGTGCTGCAGAGGCCGATCGACTTCATGGCGCCCAGATGCGGGACGGAGGCTGGCGCGCGATCAAATCGATATGAGATGTGCCGCGCAAAATACGGATCCGACCCGACGGTCACCCTGACCATAATCAAGATCGGAGGCCAAAAAATCGACGCCACCCAGCCGCCTATCAATTCAACTGCCGAAGCGCTCGACGCTTTTCTTCATGGCAGACGAACTCCGCTGCTTCGACGCAATCCCACCTCCCTGTGTTTGTCCTTCTTCTGCGGTAGGGCTTTACCAATTCCCGCAAGCGTGAATAATGCCGCCCCTTTTGACGAGATGAGGTAACCATGACGGCGCCAGCCACTGCAGCGACTCCGCCCCTTTCTGCTCGCGCCGTGCTGTTGCTCGAACTGGCACTGGCCATGGGCGGTTTTGCCATCGGCACCGGCGAGTTCGCCATCATGGGCCTGATGCCTGACGTGGCCGAAGGCCTAGGCATCAGCGAGCCCCAGGTCGGCAACGTCATCAGCACCTATGCGCTGGGCGTAGTGGTGGGCGCACCGTTGCTGGCGATCCTCGGTTCACGGCTGTTTCGCCGGCACCTGCTGTTGCTGCTGATGGGCTTCTTCGCCCTGGGCAATTTCGCCAGCGCACTGGCGCCGGACTACTCGACGCTGATGATCTTCCGCTTCATCACCGGCCTGCCCCACGGTGCCTATTTCGGCGTGGCGATGCTGGTGGCCGCGTCCATGGTGCCGCCGGACAAGCGCGCCCAGGCCGTGGCCCGCGTGCTGATGGGCCTGACCGTGGCAATCCTGATCGGCAACCCGCTGGCCACCTGGCTCGGCCAATGGGCGAGCTGGCGCTATGCGTTCGCCCTGGTCGGCGCCATCGCCCTGCTTACGGTGCTGTTGGTGGCGCTATTCCTGCCGCTGAACCGCGACGAGCCACGCAACAGCCCATTGCACGAAATCCGCGCCTTCAACCGGCCGCAGGTCTGGCTGGCGCTGGCAATCAGCTCGATCGGTTTCGCCGGGATGTTCTGCGTGTTCAGCTACATGGCACCCACGCTGCTGGAAGTAACCGGCGTCAGTGCCGGCTGGATACCTTTTGCCCTTGCCGCGTTCGGCCTCGGCGGCATCGTCGGCAACCTGGTTGGCGGCTGGCTGTTCGATCGGCTGCGCTTCAAGGCGGTCGCCTGGCTGCTGCTGTGGAGCGCGCTGGTGCTATTGGTATTCCCGCTGGCCGCGCACTCGGTGTGGACGATCTTTCCGGCGGTGTTTGCGGTGGGCACCATGGTCTCGCTGTCGCCCGCGCTGCAGACCCATCTGATGGATGTCGCCGCGGATGCCCAGACCCTGGCAGCCGCCTCCAATCACGCCGCCTTCAATGTCGCCAATGCGCTTGGGCCCTGGCTCGGCGGGCTGGCGATCACCGCCGGTTTCGGCTGGACGTCCACCGGCTATATCGGTGCCGCCACTGCCGTGGGCGGCCTGCTGGTGTTCGCCTGGGCCTGGAAGATCGAGCGCACCGTGCGGGAAGCCGAGGCAGGTCCGGCCGCCTGCTGCTCCTGATGAAATGCTGGCCATCCGCTGACCGCTGCCGTGGCGCGCAACATGCAGTAATCAGACAGGCGAGGAGTCGTCTTGCAGATCATTCGGCAAGCGGGTCCTATTCATAGCCCCTGATTCGAGACCCTGACCTTGCAGCGCTTCTTCCTGTTTCGCAGCAAAGCCCGCCGGCTCTGCCTGTTGCTCATCGCCCTGTTCGCCGTTGGCCTGCCGGTGGGTTGCTCGGTGCTCGAACAGAAAGAACGCGAGCTGGTGTTCCGCATCGAACCGGGCACCGCGTCCTGGTTCAGCGGCCTGCCGCGCGGCATCGAAGAGTTGCAGCTGACTGACTCGGCGTTCGGCGACCAGCAGAACATCCACGCCTGGTGGTGGCCGGCCGCCGAAGCCGATGCGCCCGCCCTGCTCTACCTGCACGGCGTGCGCTGGAACCTCACCGGCCATCTGTTCCGCCTGGAGCAGCTGCGCGCACTGGGCTTTTCAGTGCTGGCCATCGACTACCGCGGCTTTGGCCAGAGCCTTGGCGACCTGCCGTCGGAACGCAGCGTGTATGCCGACGCGCGCATCGGCTGGGAACGCCTGAAGGAATTGCAGCCGGACGCCAGCAAGCGCTTCATCTACGGGCATTCCCTCGGTGGCGCGGTGGCCGTCGACCTGGCAGCGGAGCTGGGCCAGCAGGCCGAACGCGACGATGCACCGGCCGAGGCGCGCGCGCTGATCATCGAGTCGACCTTCACCTCGCTGGCCGACGTAGCGACGGTGGTATCGGATACCACGCTGCCGGTGCGCTGGCTGCTGTCGCAGAAATTCGATTCGCTGGAGAAGATCGACCGCATCGGCATGCCACTACTGGTGGTGCACGGCACCGATGATCGCTATGTGCCGCCGCGTTTCAGCGAGCAGCTGTATGAGGCCGCGCGCCAGCCCAAGCAATTGCTGCTGGTCGAGGGTGCCACCCACAACAACAGCCTGCGCGTGGCACTCGGCGCCTATGGTCGTGCGTTGCAGGCCCTGCTGGAAGCCGGCGAGCAGCAGCTGGGCGCCGCACAACCGGCCCGAGAGGACATTGCCGAGCGCGGTTAACGGACGTCAGCGCTGCGCTTCCAGGCCCACGAACAGCGCCCGGTAAGACTCGTTCGCCGCCCCACCTGGGTGAGTGGCCCAGGTCGGGGGAGGCAACCTCTCTTCGCTTACAGACGGAAGCGCCCGACCAGCTGGTTGAGCTGCGTGGCCAGGCGCGCCAGTTCGTCGCTGGCCACCGAGGTCTGCTGCGCACCGGTGGCGCTCTGCTCGGAGATGTCGCGGATGGCCACCAGGTTGCGATCCACCTCCCGCGCGACCTGCGCCTGTTCCTCGGCGGCGCTGGCAATTACCAGGTTCATCTCGTTGATCTGCCCGACGCGCTCGGCGATCAGCCCCAGCGCCTGATCCGCTTCGCCGGCCATGGTCTGGCTGCGCGAGGCGAATTCGCTGCTCTGCTGCATGTCGCGCACCGATTGATCGGTAGCGCTCTGAATCGCGCCGATCATGCGTTCGATCTCCTGGGTCGAGCTCTGGGTGCGCTGCGCGAGGTTGCGTACCTCGTCGGCGACCACCGCGAAGCCACGTCCGGCCTCACCAGCCCGCGCCGCCTCGATGGCGGCATTGAGGGCGAGCAGATTGGTCTGGTCGGCGATCGCACGAATCACATCCACCACCTGGCCGATGCTCGCCGCCTCCTCGGCCAGCCGGGTCACTGTGCCGGCAGTCTGCTGCAGCTTTTCACTCAGCTGGTCGATGGTCTGCCGCGTGGCGGTCACCTGCCGGCGGCCGTCGTCGGCTACCGTCTCGGCATCGCGCGAGGCATCCGAGGTGCGGTTGGCGTTGCCCGCCACTTCATCCACCGCAGCCGACATCTCGGTGACCGCAGTAGCGGCCATCTGCACTTCTTCGTTCTGCTGATGGATGCCCTGCGCAGTGTGCTGGGTAACCGCGTGCAGCTCTTCGGCGGCGGACGCCAGCTGGGTGGCCGAGCCCTGGATATCCTGCAGCGTATCGCGCAGGGTTTGCTGCATCTGGCGGATCGATTGCTGCACTTCGGTGATCTCGTCCTTGCCGCGACACGCGATGGTGCGGCTCAGATCGCCGGCGGCCACCGATGCGGCGGCCTGCTTCAGCTCCTCCAGCGGCCGGCTGATGCTGCGCAGCAACACCATGGCGAACAGGCCGCCACCAATCAGCAGCGCCAGCAACAGGCCGATATTCAGCACCCGGTTGCGCTCGTACAGTGCCAACGCCTCGTCGTATTCGGCTTTGGCTTCGCCAAGCTGCAGATGAATCAGCTCGCTGAAGCCTTCGGAGATCGGGTCGATCAGCGGGTACAGATCATTGACGACGAACGCGGCCAGGCGCTTCTCGCTGTGACGGTCGAGAATGCGCTCAAGATCGTCGAGCGGAGCGTCGGCAGCTTTCATCAAACCCTCCAGGCGCGTCGCCACCCGGCGTTCGGCTTCGATCAGCTTGGTGCTCATGAAGTCACCCCAGAGACGACGAATCTCGCCGCGCGCATTACGCACATCATCACGAGCCTGTCCGTAGGTGAGCATGCCGCTTCGCGTCTTGTGCGTGGTATCGACGATCTTCACCGCATACAGATCGGCGATCAGCTTGAGGTCGCGCAGCGGTACGACACGGTCGAGATAGACAGTGTTGAGGCCAGCGACGCTGCGCTGCTGTGCATTCAGCCCGGTCAGGCCGATCACCAAGCAGGCGGTCAGCATCGCCCCGACCAGAATCAACAGGCGGGCTCGGATAGTCAGTTGCTGCATCATTCGTTCTTTTCCATATGGCGTGCCGACCCCGGGGCCGGCAAATTGGCAAGTAAGGCATCAATCTCGAATGGTTCATGCCGACGTTGGCTCGCCGGTCTGTAGTTCCTTTGCGGAACCTGCATGCAATGAGATAACGAGGTGCTTTGTTGTTGAATCCCCCGAACGCCTGGTCATCCAATAAAGGCCAGATGCCAGCGCCCCTCAGCTATCGGCTGTGACAGTCGCCTCTTTAGCGAAACCGTTCTGAAACACCTATCCCAGAGCGGTTATTTCAAGAACAGGGACGACCGTAGCAGCGGTCTGGCGGTCGCATAGGAAGACGATCTACGGGCTGGAAAACATTCGGCGATGACCAGTTCCACCCGGCCGCTATGCGACTAATGGCGCAGCGCAGACTGTGCGCTGCTGCACAGCGTCCCGACGAACTGGTGGTACCTTCGCGCCCCACAATTTCCAGCTAGGGACCTGTCGTGAAAACGCTTATTCAGAGCGCCATTCTGGCGCTGACCACCATCGTTGCCGGCCATGCCCTGGCCGACGCCCAGCCATCACGCAACCTGGCCGAGGCGGTGAAGAACTTTTCCGACTACAACAGCCGCCTCGAACAGGCCATGGCGCAGGGCCTGACGCCCGAAAGCATGGCGCAGATCCACGAGCTGACCTACACGCTCAAGGACGCCCTGGAGAAGATCAACGAAGAGATGGATGGCCTGACCGACACCCTCGAGGAGATTCACATCGCCTCGGAAGCCAAGGACGCGGACGAAGTGAAAAGCTACACCAGCGAATACCTGAAGACCGCGCGGACAGTGATCAAGTAATTCGCCGACCATCACGGCTCGACTGGCAGGATGTCGAAGCCGATGCGATTGTCGCTGATCACGCGAAACTCCAGCGTCTGCCCCGCCTGCACCTGCGCCAGCTTCTCGCGGCGCAGGCTGAGCTTGCCGCACAGCGTGTCATCCAGCGGATCGGTGCCGATGCTGACGATGCGCGCGCCGGCCGGCACCTGAAAACGCACCACCTCGCCGACATGAATGCGCGCCGCCAGCTGGCGGTCGATCAGCACGGCGATATAGCAGCCGCCGCCACGCAAGCCGTAATCGCGTGTCACCACCACCTCACCCGCATTCTCCAGCGCCTGCTGATAGGCCAGCACCCGCTCGGCCGGCACCGGAACGATATCCTCGGCATCGGGCTGCCAGGACGAGCAGCCGGCCAGCGAAAGCAGTGCGGCGAAGGCAACGATTGGGCGCATGGGGAACTCCTGTTCGGAAGACGAAACGGCGAGCCGGACGATCGAGCATGCCAGAGCGACGGATGATTGCTAGAGTCAGGTTCCAGTTTTTGACCACGGCGCTCTCAACGTGAACGGTTCGGACGATAGCCAACCCCGCTTCTGGCGCGATGCTGCGCTGCCCTTCCTCGAGGCACGTGCCGTCGCGGACGGGCGCAAGGTCTGCTATGCGCCGCATTGCCATGAGACCTTTTCCATCGGCGCTATCACCGCAGGCGCCAGCACCTACTTCAACGACGACGCCCAGGAACGAATCGCCCGCGGCACGCTGGTGCTGATCAATCCACAGACCGTGCACGCCTGTAACCCCATCGATGGTCGGCCCTGGTCATACCTGATGTTCTACGTCGACGCACGCTGGCTGGGCGCGTTGCAGCATGAGCTGGGCGTCAGTAGCGCCGGTCACTTCATTCCCTACGCATCGATCCAGAGCCTCGACCAGGCGCTGTTCAACGGGCTGACCCAGCTATACGCCACGCTGCACGATCCGCAGGCGGACACGCTGCACAAACAGAGCGCCGCGGTGGAATATTTCACGCTACTGCAGCAGACGCTGGCGCCCGCCCCAACTCAGCCACATGCCGAACCGTTGCAGCAGCTGAGCCGCGCTGCCGACTACATCGCCGAACATTGCACCGAGGCGCTGCGCCTGGAAGACATCTGCCAGGCCGCGGAGCTTTCGCCGTCCTACTTCATCCGCACGTTCAAGCAGCACTACGGCATGACCCCGCATGCTTATCTGCTCAACCGCCGCATCCAGCGCAGCCAGCACTGGCTGCGCGAGGGCCTGGACCTCGCCGAGATCGCGCTGGCTGCAGGCTTTGCCGACCAGGCGCACTTCCAGCGCACCTTCAAGCGCCAGCTGGCCGCAACGCCCGGCCAGTACCGCGACCGGACTGCCCGCAACTAGCCCAGCACGAGATAAAGCGCGCTGCCGGCCAGCAACAACGCCATCGTCCGGTTCAACCAGCGCACCCGCGCAGGCTCCTGCAGGTAGCGACTCAGAAAAGCGCCGGCACCGGCCCAGCAAGCGATCGAGGCATAACAGATCAGGAAGTACAGGGCTGCGAACAGCCAGACCCGCTGCACCTCGCCGTTCGCCGCGAACAGCCCCATGCCGGCAACGGAAGCCAGCCACGCCTTGGGGTTGAGCCATTGCATCAACGCACCCTGCAACAGCGAAGGCCCACTCGCGGCGCCTTCAGGCTGCAGTCGTCCGTCATCGGTCGCCAGCCGCCAGGCCATATACAGCAGGAACGCCACCCCGCCCCACTGGATACCGCGCAGCAATACCGGTGCGCGCTCCAGCAGCTCGTACAAGCCGAGGCCGATGAGCAACAGCAACAGGGTGAAGCCGATGGTTGCGCCGGCAATGTGCCGCCCGCTGGCACGAAAGCCGAAGCGTGCTCCACAGTTCAGCGCCACCAGATTGACCGGCCCCGGAGTGATCGAAGAGGCCAGCGCGAACGCGGCCATCGACAGATAGAGTTCCATAAGTGCTCTGCTCGCCAGTCGAAGGAGGCAGCAGACTAGCGGCGCGCGGCAGTCGCCTTATTGAAGGAAATTGCCCTGGCTACAGATGATGACTGCCGGGGTACGGCCGCTCTTCCTCCAGTTCACCGTCGCGGCCGATGACTTCGACCGATGCCGTACGCCCCTCCATGAAGGCGTCGAGGGCGCTGTACATCTCGTCCTTGGTGAGCGTGCGCAGCACGGTTTCCTGCGATTGCTGGTCTTCCAGCTCCCAGCCCATGTCGGTGGGCCTGACTTGATAGATGTTCATGGCGATTCCTATGGCGCGAGTAGCCCGCTGGCGACGCGGGTCCGAATGGGGATGGCTAGCCCGGCTGGCTGGAGCCGTCGCGCCCCTGGATATCCGGGTCGTCCGGCAGCACTTCTGGCTCGTCGGGGTCATCCAGCGACGATGACTGATCGTCGTCACCGGCGGCCTGGTCGTCGAAATCCGGATCTTCACCGGCATTCTTTTCGCCGCCATCGGTCATGGTTACATCAGGCTCATCGCCTGCTTGCTGATCATCTGGCTTCATGGTCGCCTCGGCTGTCGCGGGTGGGTGACTGATACCGATTGGAGGCGACAAACCACGCAGCGTTCGAATCGCGCGGCACCGGCGGTCTGAAGGTTGCGAACGGCCATTCGGCGACGCTTCACGCTGGCGCCGGCCGCTAAAGCTCCTGGGCAGTTCGCTGATACCCCCTAATGTATCGAGCAGCGTCGTCCCGTCCTTATCAGCTCGGTCAGGAGATCATCTTGCAACAGCCCCGTGCTCAGATCGCCACGCAACTTGGCGTGGCACTTGCGCTCATCCTCGCCGTCGTCATCACCGGCAGCACGCTCTTCGCCCTTCGCTCACTAAACGCGGCCAACCTCAATACCCGCGAACAACATCTAGCCAGCGAAGCTCGGCTACTGGCCGATCAGCTGGCCACCTTCCATGGCACGCTGCGCGAAAATACCCAGCGTCTCAGCGGGCTTTTCGAGAAGCGCTTTACCGATGGATTGCAGCTCGACTCCGAGCAGCGCATCGAGGTCGGCGGCGTCATGACACCAGCGCTCATGCATGAGGGCGCGCCGCTGAACAATGATTTCAGCGTGGTCGACGACTTTCGTGAGATGACCGCCGGTGTCGCCACCGTCTTCGCACGCGACAACGATGACTTCGTGCGGGTCAGCACCTCAGTCACCAAACAGGACGGCAGCCGTGCCATCGGAACCCTGCTGGACCGCCAGCACCCGGCCTATCCGCTACTGCTGAGCGGCAAGCAATACATCGGCCGCGCGTTTCTGTTCGATCGCCACTACATGACCCAGTACACCCCGGTCAAAGACGCCACGGGCCAGGTGACGGCGGTACTTTTCGTCGGTTTCGACTACACCGAGGCACAGCGCGCGCAGTTCGATGGCCTGGCACGCTTTCGCATCGGCGAAAGCGGCTCGCTCGCCCTGCTCGACGAGAAAAAGCAGTGGCTGGTGGCACCGCCGAACCTGAGCCAGCCGGACCAGGCGGCCAACCAGGTCGCCGAGCTGGGCAGCCAGAGCGGCAAGGGCGCTTACTGGACGGATGGCAGCTCCGATATCTACAGCGTCGCGACCCTTTTCGAGGGCGGCCCGTGGACGGTGTTGGCCAGCATGCCTGCCGCAGAAATCCAGGACGTAACCTGGAGCATCGGTTCGCGTCTGGCCATCGGCAACCTGCTGGCGATGATCCTTGCGGTCGCCGCCACCATCTGGCTGCTGCGCCATAAGCTCAAGCCCCTGGCGGCAGTCGTAGAGCAGGCGCAGGCGCTCGGTGCCGGTGATCTCAGCGTGCGTTCGCAGGTACGTAGCAATGACGAGATCGGTCAGCTGGCGGCCAGCTTCAACCGGATGGGTGAAGCGCTATCGGAGATGGTCGCGCGCATCCGCAATGCATCAGGCGAAGTCAGCCAACGTGCGCAACTGCTGGCCGGGCTCTCCAGCGGTGCCAACGAAGGCATGGAGCAGCAGTCCGGTGAAATCACCAGCATGGCCGGTGCGGTCGAAGAGTTCAGTGCCACTTCACTGAACATCGCCGACAACATGCGCGACACCCAGCGCGTGGCCCGCGCCAATGCCGAGCAGACCAGCGTCGGCCGCACCGCCATGGACGAGGCATCCGACGCACTGGCACAGATCGCTACGGCGTTGAGCGGCACGGCCCGCGTGGTAGGGAGCCTCGATCAGCGCTCGCAGGAAATCGGCAGCATCGTTGGCGTGATCACTGCCATTGCCGAGCAAACCAATCTGCTCGCACTCAATGCTGCGATCGAGGCGGCCCGCGCCGGTGAACAGGGCCGTGGCTTTGCCGTGGTCGCCGACGAGGTTCGCAGCCTCGCTTCGCGCACTCGCGAAGCCACCGATCGCATTACCGGAATGATCAGCCAGATCCAGGCGGAAACCGGTAACGCCATGAGCACCATGGAACTCGGCCAACGCCTGATGGATGACGGTCTCGAGCGCAATGCCAAGGTGGCCGCAGCCCTGGCACTTATCGACGAGCAGAGTCGCAGCGCGGACGAGCAATTCAGTGCCATCAGTACCGCCACCCAGGAGCAGAGCAGCACCGCGACCCTGCTGAGCAGCAACCTGCAGAGCATCGCCCTGGCGAATCAGGAACAGCGCGAAGTGGTCGCCAACCTGGCTGGAACCGCCAGCGAGCTGGACAGGTTGGCAGCGGAACTGCGCACGCAGGTCGATCGCTTCCGCGCCTGATGTAGAACCAGGCAACTCAGCCTGTGGCGCCAGCCCTGAGCGGCGCCACAGCTGACGCGCAGGCCTGCGACTACGCTTCCGATTGCACTGCCCGGGCGGCTCAACCACACTGCCCACTCACACCCAACCGCAGTCGGAGATTCCATGCAGACACTCACCCCACAATCCCGCGCGGCCATTCTCGAAAACCCGGAAGCCCTGGAATGCACCCTGTACCGCCCCGACGAATATGACGAGGAAGCGGAAGAGCAGGACCTGGGCGACGCGCGCATCATCATCAGCGGCCCCTTCGAGGCGCCCGCCGAATGGGACGCCAAGGACCGTGACGACTACTTCGACGGCACCGCGCCGGAAGCCTTCGTCGTCGCCCGCATCGCCTGCCAGGCAGCACCTGATTCCGGCGTTTACTTCACTGCCGTGCCCGGCGACTACGCCGCCGTCACGGAGAGCCCGGGCCAGGTATCGATGTTCTACGTCTGGGACTGCCTGAACGATGCCGAAGGCCAGTACGTGCTGATCCGCGAGGAAGAGGACGACGAGGTCTGACACGCCTCGACTGTCACATCCACCGGGCGGTCCGGTGGATGTGGCAATCCCCCTGTCGGATCTGACATGCAAGGGTGGACGACGGCACAGTCCTTTCCACGCGGGCTGCACCGCCAGCGCCGCCAGGTCGCCGAGCGATGCCTTTCGGCAGACCTGCCCCGCCGGCTCGACCGCTTCTCTGCGCCGCACCACGCTTTCGCGCAGGTATCGACTTCTTTACCTTGCTTAGCTGTCTACCTCAAAGACGCAACACTCGCCCACCTTCAACGACGAGGCCCCGCATGCGTTCCATGATCAGCGCCTGGCAGTCACCGGTTTCGCGGATGAAGCTGGTCGCCGGCCTACTGCTGCTGCTGGCCGCCCTGCTCTACATCGTCGCGACACGCTTCGAAGCCAGCCACACGGCGTGGGGCTACGTCGCCTCGTTCGCCGAAGCCGCCATGATCGGCGCGATTGCCGACTGGTTTGCCGTCACCGCTTTGTTTCGCCATCCGCTGGGCCTGCCGATTCCGCACACGGCAATCATCCCGCGTAGCAAGGCACGCATCGGGCAGAACCTGTCCAGCTTTATCACCACGCATTTCCTCGCCACGCCACTGGTGTTGGCCAAGCTGCAGGAACTCGATATCGCCTCGCGCCTGGCCGGCTGGCTACGTCATCCGAGCAATGCCGAAGCGGTCGGCCGCCGGCTCACCGGCATCGCCCATTTCGGCATCGCCGCGCTGCATGACGAGCGCGTACGCGCCTTCGTCGAAGCCAAGGTGACCACGCGGCTGCGCAAGTTCGACCTCTCCACACCGCTGGCCCAGGCCTTGCGCGTATTGACCAGCCAGGGCCGGCATCAGGCGATGCTCGACGAGTTGCTGATCCGCCTCGATTCGATCATGCAGGACGAGGAAACCCGCGCCCTTGTGGCCGATGCCATCAGCCGGGAAATCCGCACTCTGCGTTATCTGGGCCTGAGCCGGCCGGTGAGCGGCTGGTCGGCGAACAAGTTCGTCGACGGTCTGTCCGCGCTGATCGCCGAGATCGCTGCCGACCCCGAGCACCTGATCCGCCAGCGCTTCGACGAGCATGTCAGCGAATACATCGAGCGCCTCGAACAGGACCCGCAATACGCCCTGGAGGTCGAACGCATCCTCGCGCAGCTCTTGGAGCACCCGGCCACCAGCGCCTATTTCGGCAACCTCTGGCAGGAACTCACCGCCTGGCTGGAGAGCGATCTGGCCAGCGACGACTCGCGCATTGGCCGGCGCATCGTCAGCCTCTGCCGCGGCCTCGGTGACGGCCTGGCGGCGGACGAATCCATGCGCAACTGGATCAACGAGCAATTGCTGGCCGCCGCGCCCGGCCTGCTGGAGCGCTATCGCGGGCAGATCGGCGCCTATATCGCGCAGCGGGTGGAGAACTGGGAAAGCCGCGAGATGGTCGAGCAGCTGGAACAGAGCGTCGGCAAGGACCTGCAGTACATCCGCATCAACGGCACCCTGGTTGGCGGGCTGGTCGGTTTGGCGCTGCATGCGCTGACGCAGCTGCTGGCCGGCTGAATGCCGCTCAGGCGCGGCGCTCGCTCAGCTGACTGAGACTGACGGCGCTGCCGAGCGGCTCATCGCCGCGCAAGGTCGCCGGGGCGCCGCTCAGGTACCACAAACGATTGGCCAGATCGTCGGCATCACGCGGATCGTGGGTCACGCAGATCATCGCCATGCCCGGGTGCCGGTCCAGCAGGCGGGCGATCAGGCCGCGCAGCTCGGCGGCGCGCTCGGCATCCAGCGAGGCGAAGGGTTCGTCGAGCAGCAACAGATCCGGCTTGATCGCCAGGCAGCGCGCCAGTGCCGCCCTGCGCGCCATGCCCAGCGAGAGCTGATCCGGCAGGCTGTCAGCCGCACCACTCAGCCCGACCTCGGCCAGCAGCCGCTCGATCTCCGCTGCGTCCGCGCCGACCAGCGCCAGGTTCTGCCGCACCGTGCGCCACGGCAGCAGACGATGCTCCTGAAACAGGTAGCCGACGCGCAAACCGGCGCGCAGCTCGATCATCGGCTGCAGCTGCGGATCGAGTCCGGCGATGCCGTTGAGCAGCGTGGTCTTGCCGACACCGGACGGCCCGAGCAGACAGATGCGATCGCCTTCGCGCACCTGCACATCGATCACGCCCAGCACGGGATGACGGCCATCCAGGCGCAGCTCAAGCATGGCGTACACCCGCTTCGCGCCAGGACGATGCGCGCCGCTCCAGCGGCTGCAACAGCGCCAGTTCGATCAGCTGGACTACGGCGATGAACGCCAGGCTGTAGGCGAGGATGCTCGCCACGTCGAACACCTGAAAGGCCATATGCAGTTGAAAGCCGATGCCATCCGAGCGACCGAGCAGCTCGACCACCAGCACGATCTTCCAGATCAGCGCCAGCCCACCGCGGGTGGCGGCCATCAGGTAAGGAAACAGCTGCGGCAGCCAGACATGGCTGATCCGCTGCCAGCGGGTGAAGCGGTAGACCAGGGCCATCTGTTCCAGCTTGGGATCGATACTGCGGGCGCCCTCGCGCACGGTGACGGCCACGTTCGGCACCTTGTTGATCACCACCGCCAGCACCGCCGCGGCTTCGACCAGGCCGAACCAGACATAGAGCAGGATGATGGTGACCAGCGCCGGCAGGTTGAGAAACAGCACCAGCAGCGGATCGAGCACGGCATTGGCCAGCCGCGAGCGGCCCATCCACACGCCGAGCAACGTGCCCAGCGCCATCGCCAGCACGAAGGCGAACAGCACTCGGCGCAGGGTAACCAGCAGATGTTCCGGCAGCTCGCCGCTCCGTGTGGCCTGCCAGAAGGTGTCGAGCACGGCGGCCGGGCTCGGCAGCAGCGGCGTCTGCACCACCAGCGCAATCAGCGTCCAGAGCGCCACCGCGCATGGCAGGGCGATCCAGCAGGCCCAGCGCGAGCCGTTCATGGCGTGCTCTGGAACGACGCGGCCGGCATCAGTTTCGCCGGATCGGCACCGGTGAGAGTCAGCAGCCGCTGCAGGTCGGCGATACGCGGCTCATCCAGCGGCTGCGGGATGCCGGCAACGAAACTGTCGCGCAGCGCGGCGAACACGCCATCCTCGTCGGCGCGCATCAGCGGCCGCAGCGCCTGCCAGTGCGCGGGCTCGCTGGCGAGCTGGTGCTTGGTCTGGCCCAACGCCGTGGCGAAGCGCTGTACCAGCTCTTCATGCTCGACAGCCCAGGTTTCCGGGAACAGATAGCCGAGCACCGGCAGGTGGGGATCAAGCTCCAATGATCGGAGCAGATCATCGAGACCGAACGCCACCTGCACTCCACCCTCGCCACGCATACGCGCGGAGAAGTGCCAGAAGGTCAGCAGCGCATCCACCTGATCGCGGCGCAGGGCCTGGCTGAGCAGAGGCGGCGCGGCGTATTGAACAGTCGCCTGTCTGGCCAGATCGATTCCGCTCTTGGCCGCGGCATGCTGCAGCAGCAGCCAACCCAGCCCGTCCGGCCCGCCGGCGACGCCGATGCGTTTGCCGCGCAGGTCGTTGAGGGTGCGGATGGCGCTGCCTTCGGGCACCAGCACTTCGCCGATCTGCGAGGAAAACGGCAGGTAGCGGTAGGCCGTGCCAGCCTGATAGCGCGCCTGTGCCCAGAGCAGATCGCTCACCGCGCCGTCAACGCTGCCACTGGTCAGCGCCAGTCGCGAGGCCGGCACATCCGCCACCAGCCGCACCTTCAGCTCAAAGCCGTTGGCGCGGTCCAGCCCCTGACGCTTTAGATGTTCCAACTCCCAGTGCGGCGTGCCGAACTGCAGCACGCTGAGGGTCAGCACCGGCAGCTCCTGCGCCTGCGCCCACAGGGGCAGCAGCACAAGCGCCAATAGCGCACGGCGAGTACGCAGAATGAACGGGGTGAGGAAGGGCAATGAAAGCATCATGCCCGCAGGGTACGAAGCCCCCAGGCGGGCACGAATTGTACTTTGGTGTCTGTTGATTGCTGCGATGGTCGCAGCAGGCTTGACCCCGCCACGACATCGCAGCCTGGTTCAGCCTTGCGTGGCGATCCGCTGCTGCAAGCGCGCCTGGAGCTTTTCCAGATCGGCCGGATCGGCCTTGCCGGCGGCGTGGATACCGAGCCCTTCGCCCGAGTAGCGCGGCACGATATGCACGTGGATGTGGAACACCGTCTGCCCCGCCGGCGCGCCATTGAACTGCGCGACCTGCACACCATCCGGCTGCAATTCGTCGACGAGCACCCGAGTGAGCTTCTGCACCACGGCCATGACCTTGGCCAGCGCTTCGGTATCCACATCGAGGATGTTGCAGGCCGCCGAGCGCTTGGGGATTACCAGCGTGTGGCCGAAGGACTGCGGGAACAGATCGAGGAAGGCCAGTACATCGTCATCCTCGTAGAGCTTGTAGCAGGGCGCATCGCCACGAATGATCTGGGCGAAGATGTTCTGCGGGTCATAGGACGTAGTCAGGGACACCTGGAGTTCTCCGGCAAGTGGAAAAGGCAACCTTAGCATTCTCCGCACGGCTGCGACCGGTGCAGCGATGCTTCGGAACGTTGCGGGCCTGGCGGCGCTCTCAAGCTCATCACCCCCGAGCAGAGGTTGTTCCGATGCCCATCCGCGCCGTCGCCCCGATTGCCGCCGCAGTCGCGCTTTGTCTTTCATCGCTGTCCGCCATGGCTGCCGAGCTCAAACCTGCCGAGCTGCTCGAACAGGCCAAAGCCGCACAGAGCGCCTATATCGAAACCGTGAAACAGCTGGTGGCTGTGGATACCGGCACCGGTCAGGCGGCGGGCTTGGCCACGGTCAGCCAGATGCTGGTCGAGCGCCTGCAGGCGCTTGGCGCGCAGGTCAGCACCAGCCCGGCGACGCCATCGGCCGGTGACAACATCGTCGGCACCCTCAAGGGCACTGGCAGCAAGGACTTCCTGCTGATGGTGCATTACGACACAGTGTTCGCCGAAGGCACCGCCGCGGAGCGACCGTTCCGCATGGACGAGCAGCGCGCCTACGGCCCCGGCGTGGCCGATGCCAAGGGTGGCGTGGCGATGATTCTGCACGCGCTGGAGCTGCTCAAGGCGCAGCAGTTCGACGACTACGGCACGATCACCGTGCTGTTGAATCCGGATGAGGAAATGGGTTCGGCCGGCTCGAAGAAAATCATCGCCGAGCTGGCCCGCAAGCACGACTACGTCTTTTCCTACGAGCCGCCGGACAGCGATGCGGTGACCACCGCCACCAATGGCATCAATGCGGTGATGCTGGAGGTGAAGGGCAAATCTTCTCACGCCGGCTCCGCGCCAGAGGACGGTCGCAACGCCGTGATGGAGCTGGCGCATCAACTGGTGCAGCTCAAGGATCTGGGCGACCCGGACAAGGGCACCACGGTGAACTGGACCATGATCGCCGGCGGCGAGAAGCGCAACATCATCCCGAACAAGGCGACCGCCGAGGCGGACATGCGCTATTCCGATATCAGCGAAACCGACCGCGTGCTCACCGATGCGCAGAAGATCATCGGGAACAAGCTGATCGACGACACCCGCGTCGAGCTGCGCGTCGACAAGGGCCGTCCACCGCTGGCGAAAAACCCGGCATCGGAGCGCCTGGCCGAGACCGCGCAGCGCCTGTATAGCGAAATCGACCAGCGTATCGAGCCGATCGCCATGCGCTTCGGCACCGACGCCGGCTACGCCTACGTGCCGGACAGCGACAAGCCAGCCGTGCTGGAAACCATGGGCGTGGTCGGTGCCGGGCTGCATTCGGAAGAGGAATACATCGAGCTGTCGAGCATCGCGCCGCGGCTGTATCTCACCACGGCGATGATTCGCGCGCTGTCCGCCGAGCAAGCGCCCTGACCAACCAGTGCTATGCACGGAACGCACGGCCTCCCCTCCGATGCGGCACAATCGCGCCTTCGCGAGCCGCCATCCGGAGGGAGCATCATGCAGCTGGCCAGGATCGAACAATTGCTCGTCGGCAAGGCCGTAGCCTTCAGCCGTCCCGGCAGCCGCAGCGCCATCGCCAAACAGCCGGCTGAAGGCGCCGTCGCGGTTGGCGTCGAGGGGCTGGCCGGCGACGAACAGGGTGATCGCCGCGTTCACGGCGGCCCGTACAAGGCGGTTCACCATTACCCGTTCGAGCACTATCGCAATTGGCGCGAACAACTCGGCGACTCGCCGCTGCTGCAGCAACCCGGCGCCTTCGGCGAAAACATCAGCACCCGTGGACTCGTCGAGGCCGATCTGTGCCTGGGTGATGTGCTGCGTTGTGGCGATGCGTTGCTGCAAGTCGCCCAGAGCCGGCAGCCGTGCTGGAAGCTCAATGATCGGTTCGGCGTCGCGGACATGTCCCTGCGCGTGCAGCAGAGCGGCATGACCGGCTGGTACTACCAGGTACTGCAGCCTGGCCAGTTGCAGGTCGGCCAGGTGCTGGTGCTGGAGCAGAGGCCGTTTCCGCGCTGGCCGCTGACGCGGGTAATGGATGTGCTTTACCGGCGCACACTCGAGCGGGACGCGCTGCTGGAACTGGCCGAGCTGCCGCTGGTGCCGAACTGGCGCACGCTGGTGGAGCGTCGGCTGCAAGCGAACACCGTCGAGGACTGGAACAAGCGCCTGTACGGCGCGACCGATGCCTGAGCAATAGCGACGTCATCAGCAACCCGAATCGCCGACCGTCCGGCTGCAATGCAGTAGGCGAAACGCCGTGCTGCGGGTATCTTCGCCACCTCTCATCACAGGACCACCCGCTCGATGCTTCGCCTTCTCACGCTCTGCGCACTGGCGCTGTTCGCCTGCACCGCCCACGCCAAGGTCGAGGTATTGCTGCTGGAGCATGAAGGCCAGGGGCAGGTGCTGGTCGCACGGGTTACCGAACAGATCGCGCCGGGTGACTACGAGGCGCTGCTCAAGGGCATCATGGCCCACCCTGGCAAACACGCGCGCAAGCTGCTGATCCTCGACAACATCGGCGGCAGCGCAGCGGAAGCCATGCGCATGGGCTATCTGCTGCGCGAGACGGGCTTCGACGTGCTGCTACCAGAGGCGGCGGTCTGCCAGGGCAGCTGCATCTACCTGCTGGCGGCGGGACGGCAGCGCACGGTGCGCGGCCATGTCGGCCTGCACCGGCCCTACATCGCCAACGGCGAGTCGGCGCTGTCCATCGGACAGCGACCACACCGCGCGCCGCGCATCTATTTTCGGGACATGGGCGTCAACACGCGGCTGGCGGACGACATGCAGCTGATCGAACCGTGGCGCATGCGCGTGCTCACGCAACGAGAACTGGCGCGCTATCGGCTGCGCTGACGTGCGTCATGCACTGCACTACGGCACTCCCCTCCTCGCGCTGCTGGCGGGACTGGCAGCAGGATTGATCGATGCCTCCGCTGCGCTGGCGACTCTGGCATTTGCCGGGTGGCTGACAGTGCAGCCGCGCTTGCCTGGACCGTTGTGGTTGATCGGCGCACTGCTCGGCTCCCTGTTGCTCGCTGCGCATCTGCTGCCCGGCTTCACGCCATTGCCGATCGGGCCGCCGCAGGACCTCGGCGGCGCAGCGCCCTGGCAATTGCGCATCAGCCCGGACAAGGCAATGGTCGCGGCACTGCTGCTGGCCTGGTGGCTGGGCCAGCCACGAACGGCTTGGCGCTCGATCAGACTCACCCTGCTTGCGTCAGGCGCCTGCCTGATTCTCATCCCACTGCTCGCGCTGGCCTTTGGCGTGCTGGACTGGCAGCCGAAATGGCCGGCGCTGTTCCTGCCTTGGCTGCTGATCAACCTGGGCATCACCTGCCTGGCCGAAGAGCTGATCTTCCGCGGCCTGCTGCAGCGTGAACTGGTCCGCCGCTTCGGTGCGGCCATCGGCATCGGCCTGGCGACCGTGCTGTTCGGCGCCGCGCACCTGCCGGCCGGGGCGGGTTTCGCCGGACTCGCCACACTGGCAGGGCTCAGCTATGGCCTGGCCTTCCACTACGCCGGTGATCGGCTGTGGGTGGCGGTGCTGCTGCATGGTGCGGTCAACAGCCTGCATATCCTTCTGCTGACCTATCCGCTGCGCTGATACAAAAAATTTCATCGCCCTGTCGATTTCCCCCGCGCCCGTTCGACCAATGATCGGAGCCGGCGGAAATTGCCGTATGCCCGTCTAGGCTCTTTCCATTCCACTGAAGGAGTCCACCGATGCGTTTCATGGTGATGATCAAGGCCACCCCGCAAACCGAAGCCGGCGAGATGCCCAGCGAGGACGTTCTCACGGCGATGGGCCGCTACAACGAAGAACTGGCCAGTGCTGGCGTACTGCTCGGCGGCGAGGGTCTGCAACCCAGTCGCAAAGGCGCGCGCGTGCGTTTCAGCGACGGCCAGTGCAGCGTGGTCGACGGCCCGTTCGCCGAAACCCGCGAGCTGATTGCCGGCTACTAGCTGTTCCAGACCGCCTCGCTGCAGGAGACCATCGACTGGATCAAGCGCTGCCCGCAATCAGCCATCGGCGACGCGGAAATCGAGATTCGCCAGATATTCGAAGCCGAAGACTTCGGCGCCGAGTTCACCCCCGAACTGCGCGAGCAGGAAGAGCGCCTGCGCGCACAACTCAACCACTGACCGCAAGGAGCAAGCCATGAAGATCACCACCTACCTGACCCTCGACGGCACCACCGGCGAGGCGTTTACCTTTTATAAGGACGTGCTGGGCGGCACGCTGGAAATGATGACCTTTGCCCAGGCACCCGATGCCGAGCAGTTTCCCGCCGAGTATCGCGAACGAATCATGCACGCCTGCCTGAATCTCGGCGACGGCGTGCTGATGGCTTCCGATACCTTGCCCGGCACCTGCAGCGGCGGACCGTACGAAGGCATCAAGGGGTGCTCGGTTTCCCTGCATCCGACCAGCGTTGACGAAAGCGAAAAGCTGTTCGCCGCACTGGCCGAGGGCGGCACGGTGGTCATGCCGCTGGAGAAGACCTTCTGGGCCGAGCGTTTCGGCATGCTGACCGACCGTTTCGGCGTGTCGTGGATGGTCAACTGCGAGCAGGGCTGAAGCGATCGGCCTTTTTCACACAGGGTGACCATCGTGGTTGATTCACATTTGGAGAGGCAGCGACTTTTGTTATAACGTATCGCACCTTTCGGCGGGCGCAGCGAGTCTGCGCCCGCATTGCGATCATCCTGCTGTGAGCCGTTAATGCCCTCCCCCGATCTCACTTCGCCAGCCACGGCGCGTCTGCAATCCATCGACGCGCTGCGCGGCCTGGTGATCCTGTTCATGCTGCTGGATCATGTTCGCGAAACCTTCCTGCTGCATATGCAGGTGCCCGACCCGATGGACGTGGCGGTCACCGAGCCGGCGTTATTCTTCAGCCGCACCCTGGCGCATCTCTGCGCGCCGGTGTTCATCTTCCTGACCGGGCTCTCGGCATTCCTTTATGGCGAAAAGCACCAGGACCGCCGTGCCGTATCGAGCTTTCTGCTCAAGCGCGGGCTGTTCCTGGTGGCGCTCGAATTCACCCTGGTCAACTTCGCCTGGACGTTCCAGTTCCCGCCTCAGGTGATCTATCTGCAGGTGATCTGGGCGATCGGTCTGAGCATGCTGGCGCTCTCGGCGCTGCTCTGGCTGCCGCGTCCTGCGCTGATCATGCTGGGGCTGGTGATCATCGGCGGGCATAACCTGCTCGATTCGCTGCAGTTCGCCGCAGACTCTGCGCTGCATGTGCCATGGGCGATCCTGCACGATCGCGGCTGGATCGAGGTTGCGGAAAACCTGCGCCTGCGCACCTCCTACCCGCTGCTGCCGTGGATCGGCGTGATCGCCCTCGGCTATGCCGCGGGCCCCTGGTTCGGCCGAAATGCCGACCCCGAGCGACGGCAGCGCTACCTCGGCGGCTGGGCTCAAGGCGCCCTGCTGACCTTTGTTCTGCTGCGGCTGATCAACAGCTACGGTGAGCAGCCCTGGGTCGTCGGCGAGGACGGCCTGCGTACGCTGATGAGCCTGTTCAACGTCACCAAATACCCGCCGTCGCTGCTGTTCCTCTGCCTGACGCTGGGTTGCGGCCTGCTTCTGCTGCGTTACTTCGAACGCAAGCAGGGCCGCGCCTGGCTGCGACCGCTCAGCGTATTCGGTGCCGCACCGATGTTCTTCTACCTTCTGCATCTGTACGTGCTGAAGCTGCTCTACGTCGCCGCCGTGGCGATCTGGGGTTTGAACCATGGCAATCACTTCGGCTTCGACGCCGTATGGCCGCTATGGCTGTGCACCGTGGCGCTGGCGGTGGTGCTGTTCCCGGCGGTGCGCTGGTTCGCCGAACTCAAGGCTCGCCGCAGGGATATCACCTGGCTGAAATACCTCTGAAACCGGCCTAGCCCCCGGTCCCGCAAAATTGAGATTCAGCACAGGGCACCAGTAGCTTTCCCTGGTAGAAGCGCCCCCGCCGGGTAGCCGTCGATCCGGGAAAATGTGAACGACTTGGCAAAGTGCCATCATTGCATGATCATAGCCACCTCACGCTCACCTCGGGGGAGTCGGCCGCACGCCATCGCCGCCTGCCCGGCCCGGTTCAGCACGGCCGGCCCGCCCCCCAGCTACCTGATGGCACGAGAACACTATGTCGCCCTTTCGTCTCGCTGTTTGGCCATTCGCGCTGATCGCTGCCGTTTTCACGCCATTCGCCTGCGCACTCGGGCTGGGAGAAATCAGCCTGCATTCAGCGCTGGCCGAGCCGCTGAAGGCCGACATCGAGCTGCTCGATGCACGCAACCTGAACAGCGATGAAATCAAGGTACGCCTCGCCCCAAGTGATGTCTTCGCTCGCGCTGGCGTCGAGCGCCCAGCCTTTCTGGCAGGTTTGAGCTTCCTGCCGGTGCTCGAGCAGGGCCGGCACCGTATCCGTGTAACCTCCACTGCCCCGGTGAAAGAGCCGTACCTGAATTTCATCATCGAGCTGACGCTACCGGGCGGCCAGCTATTGCGCGAGTACACGCTGCTGCTCGATCCGCCGCTGTATCAGCCGGCGCTTTCGGCGCAACCACAAGTCCGACCAGAGGCGCCGCGAGTCACCCTTACCCAGCCCGCACGGACGGAAGCCATCGAGCCGCTGCCCGTGGCCGCGCAAGGCAAACGCTATCGGATCATGCCGGGCGACAGCCTGTGGAGCATCTCGGGACGGGTAGAGGTTTCCCCGTCGACCTCTCGTGAAGCACTGATGGCCGACCTGTATCGACTCAATCCTGCAGCGTTCATCAATGGGGACCGCAATCGTCTGCGTGTCGGTGCCGAGCTGCTTCTGCCCGATAGCGCAGAGTCCGGCGCATCGGCGGTATCCACCGCAGCGAAGCCCGCTGCGCCGGCGCAGGATCGCGTGGAGCAACCGCAAGCCCTGTCTCAAGCCGAATTACCCGCGGCGCTCGCCGAAGCGCCTGCTGGACAGGACCAGAGCCTGGTCGATGTGCTCAGGCAACTCGAAGCCCAGGTGCTGAGCCTGCAGGCACAGATGGACGAACAGAATCGCCTGCTCGCCGAAGCGCAGAGCACCCTCGCCCAACGGCAGGCAGCCGCGGCCGTCGTAGAAGCCACCGTAGAGGAAGCCACAGCCGTAACCGGTCATGCCGAACAGCCTGCGCAGCCGAAGCCGCAGACGGTGCCTGTACAGCCAGTAGCAATGTCACCGCCAATGCATGAGCCAAGCGCCGGCAGCTCCTGGCTGATTCCACTGCTGGGGTTACTGAGCCTGCTGGTCGCCCTGCTGTGGTATCGCCGTCGCGCAGTCGCTGTAACCAGCATCAGCGAGCCCCGCCAGGCTCAGGCGAAGCGGGCTGAAGCATCCTTCCCGGATATCAACCCCTTCCAGCGAGACGTGCCGGTTGTAACGGAGATGTCGCTCGACGAGTACCTCGACCGCGCGCCTGCTGCGCCTGCTGCTAGCGTGGCGCTGGTCGCAGCGCAGCCGCAAGCCGCACCACAGCCACAGCCAGCGCAGTTGCTGGATGACATGCTCGCCAGCCTGCCGGATGATCTCGATGCACTGACCATCACGCCCCCCGTCGCGGCTGTCGAGGCTGATCTGCGCGAGCGGCTCAACGAAGCACTCGCCAGTATCGACCGCGGCGAGGTCGAGCAGGCAACTCGCCTGCTGATCAGCCTGCTCGACCAGAGCGACAGCGATGACCGTCGCTTCATTGGCGAGCAACTGGCACGCATCGCCTGATGCACTGGCTGGTTTTTCGCCCCTCCAGGCCCCCGGTGGATGGCTGAGCGAATTCGCTTCCGACGACGGGCCGGCGGCCGTCAACCGCGAGGTACGGCATACTAGCCAGCCCAACCAGGAGAGCATGCCCCGTGGATCTTCTCTTTCTCGGCACCTCATCCGGTACGCCCACCCGGGCCCGCAATGTCACAGCTCTCGCGCTGCTGGAGGACACTGGCAAGAGCTGGTACCTGATCGATTGCGGCGAAGGCACCCAGCACCGACTGCTGCGCACGCCACTTTCGCTGCATGACCTGCGCGCCATCTGCATAACCCATGTACATGGCGACCACTGCTATGGCCTGCCCGGCCTGCTGGCCAGCGCCGGGATGATGGGGCGCAAGGCCACACTGACGATCATCGCGCCGCAGGGCATCGAAACCTGGGTACGCACGACGCTGGACATGAGCCAGAGCTGGCTGGGTTACGAGCTCGACTTCCGCGCTGTCGAGTCGCTGGATGAGTGGCGCAGCCCAAACATGCGTATCGAAGCAACCGCCCTGTCCCACCGCGTACCCTGCTATGGCTACAGCTTCACCGAGACCCGGCCCGATCCGCGCCTGGACATCGAGCGCCTCGAACGCGACGGCGTGCCCCGCGGCCCGCTATGGGGCCAATTGGCGCGCGGCTTCGACATCGAGCACGAAGGCCGCGTGCTGCGCAGCGACGACTACCTGAGTTTCAGCCGCGCGCCGCAACGCATCGTCATCGGCGGCGACAATGACCGCGCCGACCTGCTCGCCGATGCCTGTCGCGGTGCTCAGTTGCTGGTGCACGAAGCGACCTACACCGAGGCGGTCGCCAACGATGCGCGCAACGATTTCGGTCACAGCACCGCGGCCTCGGTGGCGCGCTTTGCGCAAGCGGTCGGCCTGCCGAATCTGGTGTTGACCCACTTCAGCGCGCGCTATCAGAAGCACCCCGGGCGGGGTCACTCAATCGAAGACCTACGCGCCGAAGCCAACGCGCTCTACTCCGGCCAACTGTTGCTTGCCGAAGACTTCATGCGTTTGCACCTGGGCAAGGACGGCCAGCTGATAACTATTGAGGCATCCGACCCACGGACCCCGCGCTCACTGCGATAACGATCGTCGGCAACCCCAGCTTTTCCCGCCCTGCTGACTACTGTTCGCCAACGCCTCGCAGCCCGCTCAACGACCGGCACTTCTCGATCAAGGCGCCGCCCGGCGATACATCCGCCACTGCATGTTGACGTTTACGTAAAAGAACAGTACTGCTATGCCGTTCGCAACGTTCAGGAATCTCCGTCCATGACCCTCAGTGCAACGCTCGATGACCGCCTGGCCGATCTCTGGATAGAGGACGCCCATGGTCGGACCTTCGTCCGCAGCTGGATCCCCGACGCCGATGCGCTTCGGCCGGACCGGGCACCGATACTGCTGCTGCATGAGTCGCTCGGTTGTGTCGAGCAATGGAAAGATTTTCCCGCCGCCCTCGCCAATGCCACCGGCCGAACGGTGGTCGCCTATGACCGGCTGGGTTTCGGCCGCTCCGACCGGTTGACCACTCCGCCGGCACCGACCTTCGTCGAAGACGAAGCCGCGCAAGGCTTCGCCCGCGTGCTGGCGCACCTGGGGATCGAGCGCTTCGTGGTACTTGGACACAGCGTCGGCGGCAGCATGGCTGTGCATTGTGCTGCGCAATATCCCGAGGCCTGTCAGGCGATGATCACGATGTCGGCGGTCACCTTCGTCGAGGCGCGTACCCTCGCGGGAATCCGAGAGGCCAAAGCCTGGTTCGCCGACCCGGCGCAACGCGAGCGCCTGCACCGCTATCACGGCGATCGCAGTGACTGGGTGCTGAGCGCGTGGATCGATACCTGGCTGGCGCCGGATTTCGCCGCATGGACGCTTGCCCATGCCCTGCCCGCAGTCGGCTGCCCGAGTCTTGCCATCCATGGCGGGAACGATGAGTTCGGCTCCGAACGCCACCCCCAGCTGATCGCTGAACACGCCAGCGGCAAGGTCGAACAGGCGCTGCTCCCCGGTGTGGGGCATGTACCGCATCGCGAGGAACCGGAACAGGTGCTGGAGCGGATCGGCCGGTTCCTGCAGCGGATCGACTAACTCGCTGCGCGGACAGACGCTGCAGAGCAGCTCATGCCTGCTCTGGACGCAGTGCCTTCGCAGCTAGCGAAGGCACTTCTTGAAAGTCAGGCCCGCTGGTTGAACCGGCCCAGATCCATGTGACGGTTCACGTCCTTGTACAGCAGGTAGCGGAACTTGCCCGGGCCGCCGGAATAGCAGGCCTGCGGACAGAACGCGCGCAGCCACATGTAGTCGCCCGCCTCGACCTCGACCCAATCCTGATTCAGGCGATACACCGCCTTGCCTTCCAAGACGTAGAGGCCGTGTTCCATCACGTGGGTTTCGGCAAAGGGAATGACCGCACCCGGCTCGAAGGTGACGATGTTGACGTGCATGTCGTGGCGCATGTCGCTCATGTCGACGAAGCGCGTGGTCACCCATTTGCCATCGGTACCCGGCATGGGGATCGGCTCGATATCGTTCTCGTTGGTCACGAAGGCCTCCGGGTAGGGCAAGCCCTCGACGGCCTGATAGCCCTTGCGGATCCAGTGGAAACGTACCGCCGTCGCCCCGGTGTTGCGCACGCTCCACTTCGCCGCTGGCGGTATGAACGCATAGCTGCCGGGACGCATGGCATAGAGGGCCCCCTCGATCGTCAGCGAGAACTCGCCATCGACGACGAACAGTACGCCTTCGGCGTTCGGGTCCTGCTCGGGCCGGTCACTGCCGCCGCCGGCGCCAAGCTCCACGATGTACTGGGAAAAGGTTTCGGCAAAGCCCGAGAGCGGCCGGGACAGCACCCACATGCGCATGTTGTCCCAGAAGGGCAAATGGCTGGTGACGATGTCGCGCAGCACCCCCTTGGGAATGACTGCGTAGGCTTCGGTGAACATTGCACGGTCGGTCAGCAGTTGAGTCTGCTCGGGATGTCCGCCCTTGGGGACGTAGTACGTTGTGCTTGCCATGGTTCTCCAGGTGCATGGAGGGCTTGCCGAACAGCCGCAAGCCAGGTGGATGGAGAGCCAACTGTATACAAGAAACATGTGAATGGTCAAAGATTGTATACAATCCTTTCTGCGCCCATGCCCGCGAGCAGCGCGGCATGGCGGACGGGCGCGCGGAGCTCACCGCGGCGCTGGTAGGGAAGTCATCTGGCTGGATGGGAAAGCCAACTGAGCGGCTTCGAAGTTGCTGGCATCATGGCCAAGGAAGACGTGTCAGGTGGTAATAAAGCTGCGCCGCATGCCGGGCGCGATTCGACGCCATCGGCCCTGTGGCGCTGACACGCGAGGAGCTGAAGAAGTATGTCGATGAGAAGGGAATCAGCGAGCGCGTCCGCATGCCTGAAGACGGTGCATCGCTAGAACTCTGAACATGTACCGGCTGGCCTTCGGGCCAGCCTTCCTGCCGCACCGAATCGCTAGCCCTTGAAGCCCTTCGCCACCAGATAGACCTCCCGCGAACGCGGGCGCGAGGCTTCCGGCTTGCGGATCACCACCTTCTCGAACGAGCTGCGCACGTCCTTGAGGAACTCGTCCGAGCCTTCGCCCTGGAACACCTTGACCACATAGTTGCCACCGGGTTTGAGCACCTGGCGAACCATGTCGAGGGTGAGTTCCACCAGATACATCGATGCAGCCTGGTCGGCGGCGGCGACGCCGCTGATGTTCGGCGCGATGTCGGAGACGATCAGGTCGGGCTGCCGGCCGTCGAGCATGTCGAGGATCTGCTGGAACACGGCATCCTCGGTGAAGTCGCCCTGCACGAAATCGACGTTGTCCAGCCCGCCCATTGGCAGGATGTCGGTGGCCAGCACCCTGCCCTTTTCACCGACGATGCCGCCGGCCACCTGCGACCAGCCACCGGGGGCGGAGCCTAGGTCCATGACCAGCATGCCGGGGCGTATCAGTTTGTCCTTCTCGTTCAGCTCGATCAGCTTGTAGCTGGAGCGCGAGCGCAAGCCATCCTTCTGCGCGCGTTTGACGAAGGGATCGTTGACGTGTTCATCCAGCCAACGACGGCTGCTTTTGGATCGTTTCATGTTAGAGCCAACCACGGAGAATCAAGGTAAGACGTGCGCCAACAGGCAGGACCCTGCGCAACTGTCGGGCAAATTGGCGGCGATTATAAGCCGATAATGCCGGCCCGCGGGCGCCGGGCGCAGCACCTGCCCCTGAAGGACAGCCAGCGCCGCCTGACAGGCGTGCGCGTCGCCGGTACAATCCGCGCCTCATTCTCCCCTCTCAAGTTGCTTCCTCTGCCGGAGTCACCGGCCAGGATTACCGCCATGATTCGCATCACCGAACTGTCCCTGCCCCTCGAGCATCCCGCCGATGCGCTGCGCGAGGCCATCGTCAAGCGTCTGAACATCAGCGACGCCGACCTGCTGGACTTCACCGTGTTCAAGCGCAGCTACGATGCGCGCAAGAAGAACAGCGTCATCCTGTTCATCTACATCGTCGACGTTGAGGTTCGTGACGAGGCGGCGGTCCTGGCGCGCTTCGCCGACGACAACCACGTGCGTCCGGCGCCCGACACATGCTACTACCCGGTCGGCCAGGCCCCGGCCAATCTGACCGAGCGGCCGCTGGTGGTGGGCTTCGGCCCCTGTGGGCTGTTCGCCGCGCTGCTGCTCGCACAGATGGGCTTCAAGCCCATCGTGCTCGAGCGCGGCAAGGATGTGCGCAGCCGCACCAAGGACACCTGGGCCCTGTGGCGCAAGAAGACCCTCACGCCGGAATCCAACGTGCAGTTCGGCGAAGGCGGCGCCGGGCTGTTCTCCGACGGCAAGCTCTACAGCCAGATCAAGGACCCCAAGTTCTACGCCCGCAAGGTGATGCACGAGTTCGTCCGCGCCGGCGCGCCGGAAGAGATCATGTATGTCAGCAAGCCGCACATCGGTACCTTCCGCCTGACCGGCGTGGTTGCGGCGATGCGCGAGGAAATCATCGCCCTCGGTGGCGAGGTGCGCTTCGAAAGCAAGGTCACGGATCTCGTGATCGACGATGGTCAGCTCGAAGGCGTGGTGCTGGCCAGTGGCGAGACACTGCGCAGCCGCCACGTAGTGCTGGCGCTGGGCCACAGCTCGCGCGACACCTTCCGTATGCTGCACCGCCACGGCGTGTATATCGAGGCCAAGCCATTTGCCATCGGTTTCCGTATCGAGCACCCGCAGGGCATGATCGACCAGGCCCGTCTGGGCAAGTACGCCGGCCATCCGGAGCTAGGCGCCGCGGACTACAAACTGGTCTACCACGCCAAGAACGGCCGTGCCGTCTACAGCTTCTGCATGTGCCCCGGCGGCACCGTGGTGGCCGCCACATCCGAGCCGGGGCGCGTGGTAACCAACGGCATGAGCCAGTATTCGCGTAACGAGCGCAATGCCAACGCCGGCATTGTGGTTGGCATCAACCCCGAGCAGGACTTCCCCGGCGACGCGCTGGCCGGCGTGGAGCTGCAGGAGCGCCTGGAATCGCGCGCCTACGAGCTGGGCGGCAGCGACTACTGCGCACCGGCGCAACTGGTCGGCGACTTCATCCGCGGTGTGCCGTCGACCGCGTTCGGCGAGGTCGAGCCCTCCTACAAGCCGGGCGTATGCCTGGGCGATCTGGCGCCGTCGCTGCCGGAGTATGCGATCGAGGCCATCCGCGAGGCGCTGCCGGCATTCGGCAAGCAGATCCGCGGGTTCGATCGCGCTGACGCGGTGCTCACCGGCATCGAAACCCGAACCTCGTCGCCGGTGCGCATCACCCGCGATAACGAGACGCTGCAAAGCCTCAACCTGCGCGGCCTGTATCCGGCCGGTGAAGGTGCGGGTTACGCCGGCGGCATTCTCTCGGCGGGCGTGGATGGCATTAAGGTCGCCGAAGCCCTGGCTAAGGCGATGCTGGCTGACGCGGGCCAGTCCGAAGTGCAGAGCAACTGAGCGCCGCCTTGATGAAATTCGACGACATCAAAAAGCTGCACCAGAAGAAATACCGGGCCGAGTTCGGACATTTCCTGGTGGAGGGCGAACATCTGCTGCTGGAGCTGCAGAAAGCGGCGCTGCATAACCCACTGCTGCAACGCAGCGAGTTGTATGTGACCAGCACCTACGAGCACTGGCAAAGCCCGTTCAAGACCCACCTGATCAGCGACCGCCAGATGGCGCAGATCGCCGACACCAAGACCCCGCAGGGCATCGTTGCGCTGGTACCGATGCCGGCGACAGGCGCGTCGCTTGCTGCGCCCGTCGCAGGCGAGCGCGCCATCTACCTGCATGAAATCCAGGACCCAGGCAACCTCGGTACCATCCTGCGCACCCTGGCCTGGTTCGGCAATTTTCGCTGCCTGCTCAGCCCCGGCAGCGTCGACCCGTACAACCCGAAAGTCGTGCGTTCGAGCATGGGCGCGATCTTTCATGCGCCGATGGAGCTGGATGTGGAGTTGGACTCCTTGCGCACGCGCTTCGAGCGCATCGCCTGCCTGGATATGCACGGCGAGCCCGTGCAATCGGCGGGTTTCAGGGCTTTCGATTGCTACCTGTTCGGCAATGAAGCCCGCGGCGTACCCCGTGACCAGCTGAACGCACTCGACGCTCAGCCATTCACCATCCCCGGTTGCGGCGCCATCGAGTCGCTGAACCTGGCCGCCACGGTCAACATGTGTGCGTACGAACTCAGCAGATAGCCCTCCCAGGCGTTGAATGCCTGCTCCCGGAAACGCCTTCATGGCATCCCGCAGCGATCTGGCAGTGCGATTGCGAGCCCGCGAGTCACCGCGCATGGAGTACGAGACTCGGAATAATTCCACCCGTTTGCACGAGTTAACAGTTTTGCGCTTGCTCCGGCGCCAATCGATGACAGTCGCACACGCCCAACGCATCATGCCCGCTCGACGCCGTGCCGCAGGGCCCACGCATGCAACCGACCCTTTCTGACTCATTGCTGGACTACGCAGGGCAAAGCTCGCCCGGACGCAGGCGCAACCATAATGAAGATGCGCTGCTCTGCGCGCCGCAGCTCGGGCTTTGGGCAATCGCCGACGGCATGGGCGGGCACCAGTGCGGAGAGATCGCAAGCAGCCTGGCACTGTCTGCATTGCACAAAGCGATTGAAGATGGCGAGCCGCTGCAGGTTGCGGTCCAGCAGGCCAACCAGGCGGTAGTGGAAGAAGCCGTAGACGATGGCATGGGTACCACCCTGGTGGCTGCGCAGTTCAATGGCGCGGACTTCGAGCTAACCTGGGTCGGTGACAGCCGGGCCTATCTGGTCAGCGCCAACGGCATCGAACAGCTGACCCGGGACCACAGCTGGGTGCAGATGATGATCGATGCGGGCGAGCTGAAACCCGCCGAAGCCGAGGGCCACGCCTGGCGCAACATCATCCTGCGTTGCCTGGGACGCGAAGCACCGCTGGAGCTCGGTACCGGCAGCGGCACCTTGAAGCCCGACGAACTGCTTCTGCTGTGCAGCGATGGCCTGACCAACGAGCTGACCGACGCGCAGATCCACGCCACCTGCACCTTTGCCGACACGCTGGAAAATCTGGTCGAACAGCTGATCGACCAGGCGAACGCTCATGGCGGTCGCGACAACATCAGCTGCATCGTGATCGGCCGAACCAGCCCGCCGCCTGCAGCCGAGTCCCGCGGGCGCCGCTTCATCAACATGCTGCTCAAACCCCTCAAGTCGTAAGTACGCGCGAGTTTCTATGACGCATCGGATGCTGGAAATACCGGGCTATCGCCTGCACAAGCGACTCGGGAAAGGCGGGATGGCCGAAGTCTACCTGGCCACCCAGCTATCGCTGGATCGCGAGGTAGCCGTCAAGGTACTGCTGCGCACCGAGGACGCAGCGTTCACCGAACGCTTTATCCAGGAAGGCCATATCGTCGCCTCGCTGCGCCATCCGGCCATCATCACCATTCACGACATCGGCCAGATCGCCGATGGCCGGCACTACCTGGCCATGGAGTACATCGGTGGTGGCGATCTGGCGCAGCACCGCGGCATCGTTTTCTCACCGTCCCGGGCGCTGGACATCATCCGCCAACTGGCCGGTGGCCTGGCGGTGGTGCACGACGGCGGGTTGGTTCATCGCGACGTAAAGCCGGCCAACATCCTCTTTCGCGACGATGGCAGCGTCGTGCTCACCGATTTCGGCGTGGCCAAGTCGGTCGAACTGGACAACGAGCTCACGCATTTCGGCATTGCCGTCGGCAGCCCGGCGTATAGCAGTCCGGAACAGGCGCAGTGCCAGCCACTGGACGCGCGCAGCGACATCTACAGCCTCGGGGTGATCCTTGCCGAGATGCTCAGCGGCACCAATCCCTTCCGCGCCAGCAGCTATCCGCAGACGGTGCTCAACCACCTGCAGATGCCCATCCCCTTGCTGCCGCCCGCGCTGGCACCCTATCAGCCGCTGCTCGACCGCATGCTGGCCAAGCAGCCGGCCGAGCGCTTCGGCAATTGCCGTGAGCTGTTGGCCGCAATCGACACCCTCACCGAGCCGGACATGGACCAGACGCGCATCGCACCGGCACTGCTCATGGAACCCCCACCACAGCCCCGACGCCGGCGACAGCGTCGGCGCATTGGCCGCTGGGCGACTGTGGGTGCGCTGCTTGCTTTGGCAATAGCCGCGTTGGGCGTGGGTGGCTATCAATGGTTTCAGTACAGCCAGATCAGCGAGTTTCTCACCCGTGCCGAGTCGCGTCTGGGCGAAGGGCAACTGACCGCACCGGCGTACGACAATGCGGACTACTACTTCCGCCAGGCCCTGCGCCTGGACGCGGACAATGCAGATGCCCTCGATGGCCTGCGCCGCGTCCTCGATGCCCGCATCGCCCAGGCCCTGGAACTGGCGGCGCAGCGACTGGCCGATGACCAACTCCTGGAACCGGCCGAGGACAGCGCCGTGCACTACTACCAGCAAGTGCTTGGCTGGCTGCCGGAGCACCAGGTGGCGCTCGATGGGTTGGCCCGAGTCAGCGAACGCTATGTCGAACTCGTCGAAGCGGCATATGGCAGACGCGAGTACGCGTTGGCACTGGAATACCTCGAGCAGGGACTGGAAGCCTCACCGGGGTACGCACCGCTGCTGGCACTGCACGATGCCCATGCCCAGCGCGTCGCCAAGGCAAGAGCGCCGCGGCCTGTGCCGCGCACCGCTGCCAGCGCCTCGCGCACCCAACCGGCTAGCACGCAGACCTCGCAAGCACCGGCCAATCCGGTCAAGCGCCTGTGGAATCGGATATTCAATTGATGATCACGCCTGATCGCCTGGCCGATGCCGGCGATCGCTCCCGCTCAAGGTAACGCAGACATGCTCAGGATCCACTTCGCAGACAATCGTCAGAGCCCCGTCTGGCTTGCCGACGAACGCTTCACCCTCGGCTCGGACCGCAGCAACAGGCTGGTGATAAGCGATGCCGGCGTGGCGCCCTTTCACGCCGAGCTGATACTGGAAAACCGCTTCTACTACCTGACCGACCTCGGCACGCCAGGCGGCACCTACGTCAATGACGAAAAGATCGGCGAGCGCTATCAGATCCGCTCCGGGGACCGTGTGCGACTCGGAGCGCTGGAACTGGAGATCGTCGACCCAGCCAAAGTCGGCACCAAAGTGGCGGCAGCCCCACGCTGGCTGCTGCAGGTGGTCAAGGGCGAAAACCAGGGCCACAAGTACCACATCACCGGCTCGATGACCTTTGGCCGCTCGGTCAAATGCGAGCTCTGCTTCGCCGATGCGGAGCTATCCCGACGGCACGCGGAGTTCTATCTGAAGGGCGATGTGCTGGAAGTGAAGGACCTGGCATCGGCCAACGGCTTGATGGTCAATCGCGAGAAAGTCACGACCGCTGTCTTGCAACCGGGCGATCAGGTACAGCTGGGCAATACCACGCTGTTGGTGATCGGCCCCAGGGTGAGTGCGCCGGAAATCGTCGACGAAGACGCCACCGTGTTCATCCGCGCCGCTGATCTGCCCGCCGCCGTAGCTGCTCAGCCCAAGCCTGCCCGCCCTCGCCCTGCCACACCGAACCCTCTGCACGTCGCCACGACCCCGGCAACCTCGGCGTCGGCACTGGAGACTCCGCGCAAATCGGGCTGGCGCCTGGCCTTGCTACTCGGTGCGTTGGGGCTCGCCGTCACCGCTGGGTTAATTGCGCAGCGGATGATCTAGCAGCTCGCTGCTCCTGAGTCGGTGGAAAATGCTTTGCCGTTTTCCACCAGACCAACCGACGCCCCCACTTCAACGTGTGGATCAAGGGCGTCCGAACGCTACCCTCGCCCTCTACGCAGCGCCCGCAACCCTTCGAAGACCAGCACAGCGATCGCAGCCCAGATAGCGGCATAGGTCAGCCATTGATCCGCCGCGATGCTTTCGCCAAGCAGCAGCGCCACGACGACCAGCAGCACCGGTTCGACATAGCTGAGCAAGCCGAACAGTGCGAGATCCAAGTGCTTGCTGGCGACGATCATCAGCGCCAGAGCCAGCGCACTTAGCGCCCCCAGACCAATGATCAGAAGCAGCAGCGCCGGGCTCGCAGCGAGCTGCTGCAGGGTGCCCCGGTCGGAAAAGGCGAACAGCGCAGCGACCGGCAGACTGATGACCAGATCGACCCACAGGCCGCCGAGGCTGGCGGTGCCAATCCAGCGGCGCAGGACGAAATAGCAGGGATAGCCTAGGGCTACGGCCAGCACCGGCCATGACAGCGACGAAGCCAGCAGCAGTTGATTGCCGACGCCCACCGCTGCCAGCAGGCACGCTAGCCGTTGCAACCGGCTGATCGCCTCACCGAAGACCAGCCGTCCGGTAAGTACCAGGGTCAGCGGCAGCAGGAAGTAGCCGAGCGAGACGTCCAGGCCGTGGCCGTTGATCGGCGCCCACATGAACAGCCAGAGCTGCAGCCCGACCAGCGCTGAGGACAGCGGCAAAGCGAGCCACAGTCGCGGCTCTACTGGTAGGCGCACCAGAATCTGCCGGACTTCGCCCCAACGCCCGATGGCGAGCAGCAGTAATGCCAGGCATGGCGCGGTGAGCAGGATGCGCCAGCCGTAGATCTGCTGGCCGGTCAACGGCTTGAGCAGCGAGGTGTAGTAGTACAGCGTGGCGAAGAGTGTCGAGGCTGCGAGCGAGCCAGCCACGCCCGCCAGCCTGTTCCGAATATCCATGGGCTTCCTGCAAATTGACGATCCGTGCGCCAGGCGCCGCTATCAGGGCTCGACCTGGCTCCACTGCTTGTTCAGACGCTTGTCGGAGACGGCCATCTTCGTGCCCAACTGCTGCGCCCAGAGCGAGACGCGATATTCCTCGAGCATCCAGCGATACAGCGCCAGCTCGGCATCGCGCTTGCCTTCCTGCAGGTGTTTCTTCAGGCGCGCCTGATACTGCTCCCAATACCCAGCCAGCTCACCGGACCAGACCCGATCACGCTGCAGCTGCGCACCGATCTTCTCGAAACGCTGCTCGATGGCTTTCAGGTAACGCGGATATTCCTTAAGCCAATCGGCGGGCGTCTCGCGGACGAAGCCGGGATAGACCAGATTACCCAGCTGCGCCTTGATGTCGTTCAGCGCCACCGCCTGGGCCAGGTCGATCTTGCCCTTGAAGCGCTTCTGCAGGCCGTGCCAGTGCTTGAGGATTTCCAGCGTCAGGCGCGCCAGGCGCTCGGCGTGCGCCGCCCAGTCACCGCGTTTGCGCTCGGCAAGCGAGGCCAGCGCGGCGCCGTCGCGCGGCAGCTGGGCTTCACCATCGAGGATGCAGCTGTCCAGGCTGGCCAGCAGGATGTCTTCGACCAGCGCATCGACCTTGCCCATGTCGCGGTAGAGCAGGCCCAGTTCGGTAAGGCCCGGCAGTTTGTTGCGCAGGTACTTGGCCGGTTCCGCCAGTTGCTGCAACAACAAGCGCTGCAGTGCGCGGCGATGCTGATAATCAGCTTCGGCCTGGGTTGGAAAGCGCCCTTCCTTGACCACCCCTGCCTCTTCTACCAGCGCCGGGTAGACGGTCATCGACAGCCCGGCCATCTTCGCCTGGGCCTTTTCTGCGACCTGGGCAAAACCCTTGGCTTCAACCGGCTTCTGTTCGGCCTTCTGCTGCGGCGGCGCCAGGGCGGCCTGGCTCGCCTCGGCGAAGCGTGCTGTCAGCTCGGCCAGGTCACGACCTTCACCAAGGAACTTGCCGCGGGCATCGACCACTTCGATGTTCATCTTCAGATGGTTTTCCAGCCCGGCGGCCGCCTCGGCCCACGCATCGTCCGATACGCGCGCACCGGTCATGCGCAGCAGCTCGCGACCCAGCGCCTCGGGCAACGAGCCTTCACCGAAGCTGATCTTGGCCAGCGCCGCGCCAACGAAATCCGGCACCGGCACGAAGTTCTTGCGCAGTGCCTTGGGCAGGTTACGCACCAGCGCCACCGCCTTGGTTTGCAGCAGCCCCGGCACCAGCCAGTCGAGCCGCTCGCTGCGCAACTGTGGCAGCAACGGCGCCGGCACCCGCAGGGTGACGCCATCGCGCGGGTGGTTGGGCTCGAAATGATATTCCAGCGACAACTGCAGCTCGCCGATGCGCAGGTAATCCGGATACTGCGCTGCGGTGACTTCGCTGGCCTCGCGCGCCAGCACGTCTTCCTCGCGCATGATCAGCAGCTGCGAGTCCTTCGCGCTTTCGCGCTTGTACCAGTTCTCGAAGCTGGCGGTCTGGTAGATGTCCGCCGGCAGGCGCGCATCGTAGTAGTCGAACAGCGTTTCCTCATCGGCGAGGATGTCGCGGCGCCGCGCCTTGGCTTCCAGTTCGTCGAGACGTTCGAGCAGTTCGCGATTGGCACTGAGGGCGCGCGCACGGCTGTGCATCTCGCCGCGCACCAGCCCTTCGCGGATGAACAGCTCGCGGGCCGCCGGCGGATCGATCGGCCCGTAGTGCACCGGCCGGCGGCCGACGACGATCATGCCGTAGAGCGTCACCTGCTCGTAAGCCACCACCTGCCCGCGCTTCTTCTCCCAGTGCGGCTCGAAGTGGTTCTTCTTGATCAGATGGCCGGCCAGCGGCTCGATCCAGTCCGGCTCGATCTTGGCGACCATGCGCGCGAACAGCTTGGTGGTTTCCACCAGTTCCGCAGCCATCAGCCAGTTGGGCTTCTTGCGCCCGATCACGCTGGAGGGATGCACCCAGAAGCGCCGCTGGCGCGCACCGAGGAAGTCGCCCTCCTCGGTCTTGTTGCCGACCTGGCTGAGCAGGCCAGCGAGGATCGCCTTGTGCACCGCCGCGTAGCTCTTGGCCTTCTGCGCCGCCTCGCTGGCTTCGGCCTGCTGGCGGAGGATGACGTTGACCTTGGTGTCGGTGGTCGGTGCGGGTTGCGGGTTGGCGCCGGTCGGACGCGAGGAAGAGGTTTCGCCGTCTTCCAGCCTGCGTGCCTTATCGGCGTGCGGTAGTTGACCGGAGCCATCCACCGACCTGCCCACACCGAGTTTGAGTTCACGGGCAATGAGCGTCAGTTGCCGATGCGCATCACGCCACTCGCGCAGGCGCAGGTAGTTCAGGAAGTTCTTCCGGCACCAGCTGCGCAATGGGTTGGAGCCCAACTCCTGGCGTTTTTCCTCGAACCCGCGCCAGAGATTGATCAGCGCGGCGAAGTCCGAATCCGGGTCCTTCCACTGCGCATGGGCCTGGTCGGCGGCCTGCTGGCGATCGGCCGGACGCTCGCGCACATCCTGCACCGAGAGTGCGCTGGCAACGATCAGCACCTCGGCCAGGCTGCCCTGCTGGGCGGCTTCGAGGAGCATGCGACCAAGCCGCGGGTCGATCGGCAGGCGCGCCAGCTGGCGGCCCAGCGGAGTCAGCTGGTTCTCGCGGTTGACCGCCGAGAGCTCCTGCAACAGGTTGAAGCCGTCGCTGATGGCCTTGCCATCCGGCGGCTCGATAAAGGGGAAATCCTGAATATCACCCAGACGCAGATGCAGCATCTGCAGGATAACCGCGGCAAGGTTCGTGCGCAGAATCTCCGGATCGGTGAATTCCGGCCGGCCGAGGAAATCCTCCTCGCTGTACAGGCGGATGCAGATACCCGGTTCGACCCGTCCGCAGCGACCCTTGCGCTGGTTGGCGCTGGCCTGTGACACCGCCTCGATCGGCAAGCGCTGAACCTTGGCGCGGTAGCTGTAGCGGCTGATGCGCGCAGTACCGGAATCGATCACGTAGCGAATGCCGGGCACGGTCAGCGACGTCTCGGCGACGTTGGTGGCCAGCACGATCTTGCGCCCCGGTCGCGACTGGAAAATCTTCTGCTGCTCGGCCGGCGTCAGCCGCGCATACAGCGGCAGCACCTCGGTGAACTTCAGATTGGCCTTGCGCAGCACCTCGGCCGCGTCGCGAATCTCGCGTTCGCCGGGCAGGAACACCAGCACGTCGCCGGGGCGCTTGCCGACGCTCTGCTCGTGGGTCGTAATTTCGTCCAGCGCGGCGAGGATGCCCTGGTCGACGGTAAGGTCGTCCTCGACCCGATTGCCGTCCTCGTCGATCTCGGCCGCCAGTGGCCGATACCAGGTTTCCACCGGATAGGTACGCCCGGACACCTCGACGATCGGCGCACCATCGAAATGCTCGGAAAAGCGCTGCAGGTCGATGGTCGCCGAGGTGATGATGACCTTCAGATCCGGCCGGCGCGGCAGCAGGGTCTTGAGGAAGCCGAGCAGGAAATCGATGTTCAGCGACCGTTCGTGGGCCTCGTCGACGATGATGGTGTCGTAACGCTCGAGGAAGCGGTCGTGCTGCGTCTCGGCCAGCAGGATGCCATCGGTCATCAGCTTGATCAGCGAGCTGTCCTTGCTCTGATCCTCGAAGCGCACCTGATAACCCACCAGCTCGCCCAGTGGTGTGCCGATTTCCTCGGCCACGCGGGTGGCAACGCTGCGTGCGGCCAGACGGCGCGGTTGGGTATGGCCGATCAGGCCATGCACGCCACGGCCGATTTCCAGGCAGATCTTCGGCAGCTGAGTGGTCTTGCCCGAGCCGGTTTCACCCGCGATCACCAGCACCTGATGCTTTTCCAGCGCGGCCTTGATCTCGTCGCGCTTGGCCGCGATCGGCAGGCTGTCATCGTAGCGAATGCTCGGCACACTCCGGCGGCGAGCTTCGACCTTAGCTACGGAGGCCTGAAAACGTTCCAGCCATTGGGCCAGCTTGCCTTCGTCCGGCTTCTTTCTCAGCTCATGCAGCTGTCGGCGCAGACGATGGCGATCAGCGAACAGGGCCTGGTCGAGATTCTTCAGCAGGGTATCGATAGCGGGCGTTGCGTCGGTCATGGACAGCCGTGCGGCAATTTCAAGGAGGGCGCGATTGTCGCAGATTTGCCCGGCAGGCCGAAGGGAAAGGGATGTTTGGAGGGACCGCGCCGGCTAGCCGGCGCGGTATTCAGGCGATCAACGGATCCAGTGACCCCAGCGCGACTTCTCCTGCACTTGCTGAATGCGCATGGTGCCGATGCTCTGCTCGGCCGCGGCGGCGATCTCGTCATCGATCATCTTGGTCGAAAGCGAGAGCCAGCTGGTGGCGAAGGCCAGCGCATCGCCATGCAGCTCCAGGGCTTCGGTGGAGATGTTGCCCAGGTTGTCGCACGGTGTGTGATAGCACTGGTCGAACGACTCCCCGGCGATGCCGCCATAACGCTGCGCCTGCTCCTCGGTCTTGATGTCCTCGGCACCGGTGAACAGTCCGCCGAAGGCAATGCCGTCTTCGAAGAACTGTGCGTAGTCGGAGCGGAAATCGATCTCGGTGCCTTCCGACGGCGCATTGCGCAGCTGGAAGTAGGTGCGCAGCAGACGCTCGATGGCGGCCGAGCCGGGTGGTCCCTGCAGGCCGAAGTCGGAGCCGTCGCCGTCGTAGATGAAGTTGGCGTAGTTCGGCGAACCGATCATGTCGACGTTCAGGTAGGCCTTGATGCGCCGCTTCTGCTCATCCGGCAATTGCGTGACGTAGTAGGTCGAGCCGACCAGCCCGGACTCCTCGGCACCCCACCAGGCGAAACGCACCTTGTTTTCCGGCCGCGCCTTGCTCATCAGCAGTGCCATTTCCAGCAGCGCGGCGCTGCCCGAACCGTTGTCGTTGATGCCGGCGCCCTCGAACACCGAGTCCAGATGCGCGCCGACCATGATCACATTGCTCGGGTCACCGCGACGTGTTTCGGCCAGCAGGTTGTAGGTTTCGGTCTGCTCGCGTACCACATCGACATTCATGCTCAGCTGCAGACCTGCGGTCTGCGACCAAGCCACACCGTTGTCGTAGGTGGAGAACATCACCGGAATGCCGCCGCTGTAGTCCTCGCCCAGGGTCGCTACCAGTAGCCCCTTGCGGTCCTCGGTGTCGCCCTGGTTGAAGATGATTGCCCCCGCCGCACCGGCCGCAGCGGCATTGGTCGCCTTCTGCCCGAACGGGCAGGTGCCGCGCTGCATCAGTGCGATGGCCCCCGCTGGGAAGCCGGCAAAGTCCTCGGGCTCGCAGCCGCTGGTGGAGGTGTTGCCGGCACCGAGCGCCAGGTCAACCGGCACCACCGGTGCGGTGACGTTGCCGGGGTCGGTCTGGTCGGCATAGGAGAAATCCTCTTCCCATACGTACTGCACCGGTTGCGGCGCCACCGCACTCAGCGTGCCGGGGCTGACCGGGTAAAAGGCGAGGAAGGGAAAGGCCTGTATCTCGACCCGATAGCCAGCCCGCTGCAGACGGCTGCGCACATAGTCGATCGAGGCTTGATAGCCAGGCTGACCGGATGCGCGATTACCGTCATTCATCGTGGCGATATCCTGCAGCGCCTCCAGATGCTTCATGACGTTGCTCGCCTGCATGCAACGCGGCAGACCGACCGGCGTGCCAACCAGCAGCGGCGAACGACAAAGCGCGGCGTTCGGCTTGTCAGGCGTCCAGAAGTCATTGAATTGCGCGGTGTCTACCTGCGGCGCCGCAAAAGCGACACTGCCGGTAAGTAATGCGAGAGAAGCAACTACCCGAACAGCATTGTTTTTCTTGTGCATGGGTAACTCATCCTTGCAACGGATTGATGGGCAGGCCGCCTGTGGCTTGCGCCATCGTCCCCTACGGCTTTAAGCGGACGCGGCCATAGGGAGCTAGACCGAGCGGCCGCCGTCTCGGTTCTGAGACAGCCGCCCGCCGGTAGCACCGTTTATCGGGATGAGGGAACTTCGCTGGAGATCACCGGCGTTCGGAAAGGAATTCCGCGCCTTGGCGGCAGGCATTGCACCTGCCGCCCAGCTGCATCAGATGCGGAACTGACCCACCAGCTTCTGCAAGCGCTCGGCTAGCCCATTGAGCTCGCGCGATGTCTGCGCACCCTGCGCGGCATCGCTGGCCACCCCATCCACCGCATCGGCGATGTGATGCACGCTGCGGTTGATCTCCTCGGCCACCGCGGTCTGCTCCTCGGCGGCGGCAGCGATCTGCGCGTTCATCGAGTTGATCGTGCCGATCAATGCAGAGATCGCATCCAGCGACTCACCCGCCTGGTTGGCCTGATCACGGGTGCTCTCGCCTTTCTCGCCGGCGCGCAACATGGTGGAGACAGTGTTCGAGGTCGCGCTCTGCAAGCGGTCGATCATGCCCTGGATCTCCCCGGTGCTCTGCTGCGTGCGACTGGCCAGGGCACGGACCTCATCGGCAACCACGGCGAAACCACGGCCGGCCTCACCGGCACGCGCCGCCTCGATGGCCGCGTTGAGTGCGAGCAGATTGGTCTGCTCGGCAATCGCGCGGATCACGTCGAGCACGCCGACGATGCCCTTCACGTCCTGCTGCAAGCCTTCCAGCGACTCGCCACTGCCACGCAGCTCGCCAACCAGTTCATGGATCTGACGGATGCTCTGATCAACCACCTGCTTGGCGGCAACGCCCTGCTGATCGGTCTCCCGCGCCGCCTCGGCGGCACGCTGGGCGCTCATTGCCACTTCATGGGCCGCGGCGGACATCTCGTTGATGGCCGTGGCGACCTGATCGGTCTCGCTGCGCTGATCAGCCATCGCCTGCTCGGAACGCTGTGCCTGACTGGCTACCGCGCCGACCAGACCGCTGAGCTGGGTGGTGGTGCCGGCGACCTGCTGTACCAGCGAATGGATCTTCTCGACGAAACGATTGAACGACATCGCCAGCTCACCCAGCTCGTCCTGGCTGGTGATCGGCAGGCGCTGGGTCAGGTCGCCGTCGCCCTGAGCCATATCGTCCAGGTTGCGCTTGATCAGCAGCAGCGGGCTCAAAAGTGCGTTGCTCATGAAAATGGCCAACAGTGCCATCAGCACCAGCAGCGCGAATGCCGACACGAGCATGATGGTCACCAGGCCATCGATGCGCTTCTGAAATTCTGCCCGCGCGGCCTGCACGTCGCGCTCCACACCGTCGAGGTTCAACGAGGTACCGAAGACCATCTTCCACTTCGGCAGGAACTCCGCATAACCCACCTTCGGCACCAGCTCGCTGCTGTTGCCCAGCACGAAGCTGTAATCGACATAGCGGCTACCGTCCTGCCCCGCCCGCACCAGCTCACGGATGGCGTAGACGCCGTTGGGATCGCGGTAGTCATAGAAGCTTTGGCCGATCTTGTCCTTGGTATTGCCTTGCAGAATGCGTACGGCCTGGGTGTCGTAGCCCCAGAAATAGCCGTCCTTGCCGTAAGAAAGTCGTTCGAGAATGGCCACGGCCTGATCACGGGCCTGCATGTCGCCCTCGGCGGAGCGCTCGTAGATCGGGCCGATGGCATTGCGCGCCAGTTCGACGTAATGCTTGAGTTCGGCGCGGCGGTCCTGGATGAGGCTGTCACGGGTGTGCGCTTCCTGCTGTTCGGCAAGGCTCTGCAACTCATACACCGCAATCCCGCTGAGCAGGATCGCAAGCAGCAGAATCGGGCCCAGCGCGAGCAGCAGCAACTTCATTCGTAGACGAAGATTGGAAAGCATATGGTTCGATCCCGTAGGTACGTTGAGCGGAATAAATGCGACAGAAAACAGGCGCCACTTAAACGCCATGACCGCAGTACTCTTTCGTTGTCGACCTCGGTGATCTTTTCTTTACCTCGAAAGCAGCAAAACCCTGCCAAGCAGGGTTTCGCTAAGCCGCTGGCTAGAGCGGTTATCAGATTCGGAACTGGCCAACCAGACGCTGCAGCTGCTCGGCCAGGCCATTCAGCTCCCGGGCCGTCTGCGCACCCTGCGCGGCATCGCTGGCCACCCCATCCACCGCATCGGCGATGTGATGCACGCTGCGGTTGATCTCCTCAGCCACTGCGGTCTGTTCCTCGGCGGCGGCGGCGATTTGCGCGTTCATCGAGTTGATCGTGCCAATCAATGCAGAGATGGCATCCAGCGATTCCCCAGCCTGGTTGGCGTGATTCCGCGTGCTTTCGCCCTTCTCTCCGGCGCGCAGCATGGTGCCGACGGTGTGTGAAGTCGCATTCTGCAGCCGATCGATCATGCCCTGGATCTCCCCGGTGCTCTGCTGCGTGCGACTGGCCAGGGCACGGACCTCATCGGCAACCACGGCGAAACCACGGCCGGCCTCACCGGCACGCGCCGCCTCGATGGCCGCGTTGAGTGCGAGCAGATTGGTCTGCTCGGCAATCGCGCGGATCACGTCGAGCACGCCGACGATGCCCTTCACGTCCTGCTGCAAGCCTTCCAGCGACTCGCCACTGCCACGCAGCTCGCCAACCAGTTCATGGATCTGACGGATGCTCTGATCAACCACCTGCTTGGCGGCAACGCCCTGCTGATCGGTCTCCCGCGCCGCCTCGGCGGCACGCTGGGCGCTCATTGCCACTTCATGGGCCGCGGCGGACATCTCGTTGATGGCCGTGGCGACCTGATCGGTCTCGCTGCGCTGATCGGCCATCGCCTGCTCGGAGCGCTGCGCCTGACTGGCTACCGCGCCGACCAGACCGCTGAGCTGAGTCGTCGTGCCGGCGACCTGACGCACGAGAGCGTGAATCTTCTCGACGAAGCGGTTGAAGGAAGTCGACAGTTCGCCTAGCTCATCGCGGCTGGTGATCGGCAGCCGATGAGTCAGGTCACCGTCACCCTGGGCCATGTCGTCAAGGTTCTGCTTGATCTGCAGCAGGGCGCGCAGGATTGCGTTGCTCATCAGGACCGCGAGGCCAGCCATCAGAATCAGCAGCAGCAATGCCGAGCCAAGCATGATCAGCGTGAGGCCGTCGATGCGCGCCTGGAAGACAGCGCGAGCTTCGACAACGTCGCGCTCGACGTCATCCAGATTCAGCGAAGTGCCGAATACCAGGTTCCACTTCGGCAGGTATTCCGCGTAGCCGACCTTGGGCACCAGCGCATTGCTGCCGGGAACGGCAAAGCTGTAGTCGACATAGTGGCTCGAATCCTGTCCCGCCTTGACCAGCTCGCGAATGGCAAAGACGCCATTGGGGTCGCGGTAATCAGCAAAGCTCTCGCCAATGCGCTCACGCGTGGCACCCTGAAACACCCGCCGCGACTGGCCGTCATAGCCCCAGAAATAGCCTTCACTGCCATAGCTCAGGCGCTCGAAGATGGCCACCGCCTGGCTTCGTGCCTGCATGTCACCTTCGGCGGAGCGTTCATAGATCGGCCCGATGGCGTTCTTTGCCAGTTCGACGTAGTGCTTGAGTTCGGCACGGCGATCACGGATCAGGCTCGCCCGGGTCTGTGCCTCCTGCTGGTCAGCCAGATCCTTTAGCTGTACTACCGAAACTCCACTGAGCACTACCGCAAGCAGCAGAATCGGGCCAAGCGCAAGCAAAAGCAGCTTCGCCCGCAGGCGTAAGGACGACAACATCTGGTAAATCCCCAAAAAAAACACGGTTAAGTAGTGCCATTGTGCCACCGACTACAGAACCAGGAGAACGCGACCAAATGCCAATTAAGGGAATTGCCGACGCTGCCGATGAACGCCGTTCGCATAAATAAAAAACCCCGCGAGGCGGGGTTATTTTTTGCGCTGCGGTGCTTACTTCTTATGCCCCAGCTTGCGCAGTTCCTCGTCGCGCAGCTCGCGACGCAGGATCTTGCCGACATTGGTGGTCGGCAGGCTGTCGCGGAATTCCACGGCTTTCGGCCGCTTGTAACCGGTCAGGTTGTCATGCATGTGCTGCATGACCTGCTCCTTGGTCAGGCTCTCGCCCGGCTTGACCACCACGAACAGCTTGATCGCCTCGCCCGACTTCTCGTCCGGCACGCCGATGGCAGCGCACTGCAGCACGCCCGGTAGGCTGGCGAGCACGTCCTCCAGCTCGTTGGGATACACGTTGAAGCCGGACACCAGAATCATGTCCTTCTTGCGGTCAACGATGCGGATGTAGCCATCTTCCTGGATGACGCCGATGTCGCCCGTCTTGAACCAGCCCTGCGCATCGATTACTTCGTCGGTGGCCTCCGGCCGCTGCCAGTAGCCCTTCATCACCTGGGGACCCTTGATGCACAGCTCGCCGATCTCGCCCTGCGCCAGGTCCTGGCCGTCATCGTTGATGACCTTGAACTGTGTAGAGGGAACCGGGATGCCGATGGAGCCGAGCTGAATGTGCTCGATGGGATTGACCGAGGCCACTGGGCTGGTTTCGGTCAGGCCGTAACCTTCGCAGATCGGGCAACCAGTGACCTGCTTCCAGCGTTCGGCCGTGGCCAGCTGCAGCGCCATGCCACCAGACAGGGTGACCTTGAGCGCGGAGAAATCAAGCTTGCGGAAGTCTTCGCTGTTGCACAGTGCAACGAACAGGGTATTGAGACCGACGAAGCCGCTGAAGCGGTACTTGCCGAGATCCTTGATCATCGCCGGCAGATCGCGCGGGTTTGAGATCAGGATGTTGTGGTTGCCGCTGAGCATCATCGCCATGCAGTGAAAGGTGAAGGCGTAGATGTGATAGAGCGGCAATGGCGCGATCAGTACTTCGCTGCCGTCATTGAGGTTCGAGCCCATCAGCGCCTTGCACTGCAGCATGTTGGCGACGATGTTGCGGTGGGTCAGCATGGCGCCCTTGGCCACGCCGGTGGTGCCGCCGGTGTATTGCAGCACGGCCACGTCATCGCTCTTCGGCGACGCCTCGCGCACAGGCTTGCCACGGCCCAGCGCCAGCGCATCGTTGAGCTTGACGGCTTTCGGCAGGCTGTAGGCCGGCACCATCTTCTTCACATGCTTGACCACCGCGTTGACCAGCATGCGCTTGAGCGGCGGCAGCATGTCGGCGACTTCGGTGATGACCACGTGCTTGATGCCGGTCTTGGGCAACACTTCCTCGGCCAGATGCGCCATGTTGGCCAGGCATACCAGCGCCTTGGCGCCAGCGTCGTTGAACTGGTGTTCCATCTCCCGCGCGGTGTACAGCGGGTTGGTGTTGACCACGATGAGGCCGGCACGCATGGCGCCGAACACGACGATGGGGTACTGAATCAGGTTGGGCAGCTGCACGGCGATGCGGTCGCCGGGCTGAAGATCGGTGTTCTGCTGCAGGTAGGCGGCGAAGTCACCAGAGAGCTTGTACAGCTCACCGTAGGTCAGGGTCTTGCCGAGATTGCTGAACGCCGGCTTGTCCGCGAAGCGCTCGCATGACTGTTTAAGCACAGCCTGGATGTTCTGGTATTCGTCAGGGTTGATCTCGCTGGAGACCCCAACAGGATATTTATCCTTCCAGAAGTTATCGGTCATGAACCCCACTCCTAAGCAACAGCTTTATCACTGCGCGATGGCAGCTGTTTTGTTGTGATTTGTTAACTTTTGTACCGCGTATCGGGCAAAAAGCGTTCCCGAGGTTAGCAGCTTTGCATTGGAGCGAATAGAGCCCGAGACGGGTCTATTCGACATAAAGTGACCGAAACAAATATCCCGGTCACTTTCGTGGGTTTCCCTGAAACCACCTTCAGGCAGAGTCGTCAGGCGATATCGCGCAGTTCACGCCGCAATATCTTGCCTACTGGCGTCATCGGCAGTGCATCGCGGAATACGTAGTGCCGCGGCATCTTGTAGCCGGTGAAATTCTCCCGGCAGTAGGCATGAAGCTCGTCCTGATCAAGCGTCGGATCGCTCGGTACGACGAACAGTTTGACCGCCTCGCCGGACTTCTCGTCCGCCACGCCAATGGCAGCGCATGCCGCTACCTTCGGATGGGCCATCACCACGTCCTCGATCTCGTTGGGGTAGACGTTGAAGCCAGAAACGATGATCAGATCCTTCTTGCGATCGACGATGCTGACGAAACCGTCCTCGTCAATCACCGCGATGTCGCCAGTCTTCAGCCAGCCCTCCTCGTCCAGCACTTCGGCCGTGGCGTCGGGGCGCTGCCAGTAGCCCTTCATCACCTGCGGGCCCTTGACGCACAGCTCGCCGCGCTCGCCGAGCGGCAAGGCGTTGCCTTCGTCATCGATGACCTTGACCGTGGTGCCGGGCACCGGCAGCCCGACGGTGCCGAGGCGCGAGTGCTCGCCGTGCGGGTTCGCGCAGACCACCGGCGACGTCTCGGTCAGGCCGTAGCCCTCGACAACCGTGCAACCGGTCATGCTCTTCCAGCGCTCGGCGACTGCCGACACCAAAGCGGTACCACCCGAATTGGTGCCTTTGAGACGGGAGAAGTCGATTTTCTTGAACTGCGGGTGGGCCATCAGGGCGACGAACAGCGTGTTGAGTCCGAGGAAGGCGGAGAACTGCCAGCGCTGCAGCTCCTTGACGAAGCCGTTGATATCCCGCGGATTGGTGATCAGTACGTTGTGGTTGCCGGTGACCACCATGCACATGCAGTTCACCGTGAACGCATAGATATGGTAGAGCGGCAGCGGCGCGATCATCACTTCCTGGCCTTCACGGATAATCGGGTGGCCGTGCTCGTCCAGCTGCTGCATGTTGGCTCGCACCTGCTGCATGTTCGCCACTAGGTTGCCATGGGTCAGCATGGCGCCCTTGGCCACGCCGGTCGTGCCGCCGGTGTACTGCAGCACGGCGACGTGATCGAGCTCCAGCGGCGCCGGTTTGTGGTTGTGGCGGGCCCCGTCACGCAGCACGTCCTTGAAGGAAATGGCTTGCGGCAGGCTGTAATCCGGCACCATCTTCTTCAGGTGCTTGACCGCCGCGTTGACCAGCACGCCCTTGAGCGGCGGCAGCATGTCGCCGATGCGCACTTCGATCAGGTGTTCGATGGCCGTATCGGGCAGCACCTCCTGCACGTTATGGCCGAAGGTATTGAGGTACACCAGCGCCCGCGCACCGGAATCCTGGAACTGGTGGCGCATCTCCCGCGAGGTGTAAAGCGGGTTGGTATTGACCACGATAAGACCGGCGCGCAGAGCACCGAATACCGCGATGGGATACTGCAAAAGGTTGGGCATCTGAATGGCGATGCGGTCGCCAGGCTGCAGATCGGTATGGTGCTGCAACCAGGCGGTAAAAGCGGCGGAGTGGCGCTCCAGATCGGAGTAGCTGAGGGTGACACCCATATTGCTGAATGCAGGGCGGTCCGCATGGGTCTTGCAGGCGCGCTCGAACACTTCGACGACCGAGCGATAAACCCCCATATCGATGTCGTTGGGCACGCCGGCAGGGCGTTTGTCATTCCAGAATTCAGGCTGCATTGTTATTGGCCTCTTTACCTGAGAGTGTCTGGCCCACGCATGGTGGGCTCTGGCGAACTTAGCAGGTCGACGTCGCGACGCAACAGCTCAAGCCGCACAAATCACTGATGTGAATCTTCCGTCACGCTGCCGAACGCGTCCGGGCCCGGGACAACCGGGGCACATGCCTCTAGAATGCTGCCCCAGCGCGCGGACACCGGCTGTAGCGGATCGCGCGACACGCTTCGATCCATCGGGCGCAGCATCTGGCGCGCCGACCAGCCTGAGGACACTCCATGAGCACTATCAGCAATACGCCCTACGCCGAACTGGAAGTTGGCCAGCAAGCGAGCTTCGAAAAACACGTTGAGGAAAGGGACATCCAGCTGTTCGCTGCCATGTCCGGCGACCGCAACCCGGTCCACCTGGACGCGGATTTCGCCGCCGGTACGCTGTTCAAGGAGCGCATCGCCCATGGCATGTTCAGCGGCGCGCTGATCAGCGCTGCCGTCGCCTGCACCATGCCTGGCCCTGGCACCATCTATCTCGGCCAGACCATGAAATTCACCCGCCCGGTGAAGATCGGCGACACCCTGACCGTGCGCCTGGAAATCCTCGAAAAGCTGCCGAAGAACCGCGTGCGCATCGCCACCCGCGTGTTCAACCAGAACGAGGAACAGGTGGTCGACGGCGAAGCCGAAGTGCTCGCGCCGCGCAAGCAGGAAACCGTCGAGCTGAAGGAACTGCCGCCGATCACCATCGGCTGAGCATTACCAGGTTCACTACCCCGTCGCGTGACGGGGGCAATCTGAGGGCGCCTGGTTGGCGCCCTCAGCATTTCCAGCAATGCCCGACCGGGGGACAAGCAGAACGCCATTACGGCCTGGGCCTACGCCCCGGGCAGAGCCCTAGCGGAGGATGCGTGTCGGATACCTCGGGCTGACCATCGAGCGAGCAGTACAACAAGAACAACAATGGGACCTTTCCATGCTCATTCGCTCGATCGCTTACCGGCGCCTGGCGGCGCTCGTCCTCGGCGGCTTGTCGCTGGCCATGCAACCCGCTTCGGCTGCCCCGCTCGACCATGGCTCCGACGAAGCCCTGCTCTACTACCAGCGCGCCGACGGCGACTACAACGGCTGGGGCCCACACCTGTGGAATACCCCCGACTGCAATGGCAGTGCGACTGAAACCAGCTGGGCGCAACCGCTCACAGCAGCCGGGACCGATCCGGAGTACGGCGCGTTCTACCGCATCCCACTGAGCGTCGACGCCAGCTGCCTGAACCTGATCATGCACAAGGGCGACGAGAAGGATCTCGGCGGTGGCGACCTGACCTGGCGCTTCGACGAGCTGGGCCGTCGCGTCTTCACGGTCAGCGGCAACCCACAGCTGTCCAGCACGCCGCTGAGCGGCAGCGCAGTGGCGATCAAGGGCGCGCGGGCGCATTGGCTCGATCCGTTCACACTCGCACTGGTGAACGGCGCGCCGGGCGCCAGCCGGCTGGAACTGCGCTATGCCAGCGACGCCAGCATCCGCATCGACGGCGAGGCACGTACCGTCAGCGGCGGGCAAAGCCTGGTGTTGCAGCCGTCTGCCCTGCGCAATGGCCTCAAGCGCCAACACCCGCATTTGGCGAACGCCCCTGCTTATCGGATCACCGCAGGTGCAAGAGACATTCGCCGCGCCGTGATGAGCCAACTGGTGGTGGTCGCCTATGACGCCGATGACCGGGTCATCGATGCCACCGAGGTGCAGACTGCCGGCATCCTCGACATGCTGTTTGCATACAACGGCGAGCTGGGTGCGACGCTCGCTGCCAAAGGCGTCTCCTTCAAGCTCTGGGCGCCGACCGCGCAGCGGGTTCGCCTGCACGTGTTCGATGCCGCCAAACGGCTGCTACCCGGTTATCCCAAACTTATGCAGGAGCGGCTCGGCGTCTGGAGCCTGGAAGGCCCGCGCTCACTGGATCGGCAGTATTACCAGTACGAAGTCACCGCTTACCGGCCAAGCACCGGCACGATCGAGACAACACTGGTCAGCGATCCCTACGCCCTGAGCCTGTCACGCAACAGCCAGTACGCCCAGGTGGTCGATCTGAACGCCGATGATCTCAAGCCCGCCGGCTGGGATGCCGTGCGTCCGCCACGCCCGCAGCGTCCCGAGGCGAACGTGATCTACGAAACCCATCTGCGCGACTTCAGCGCCAGCGACACCAGCCTGCCAGCGGCGCTGCGCGGCACCTACGCAGCGTTTACCCATCAGCACAGCGACAGCATGCGGCACCTGCGCGATCTGCAGAAAGCCGGGCTCACCCATGTGCAGCTGCTGCCGGTGTTCGACATCGCCACCATCGACGAAGACCCTGCCCGGCGGATCAATCTGGACGACCCTTTCGCCAAGCTCTGCGACCTGTCGGATGCCGCCCGGGAGCGCTGGGCGCAGTACTGTGGCGCAGCGAGCATCCGTCAGGTGCTAGCGGGCTTCGACCCGGCCAGCGGTCAGGCGCAATCGCTGTACAACGACTTGCGCGGGCTGGACGACTTCAACTGGGGCTACGACCCCTTCCACTTCACTGCGCCCGAGGGCAGCTACGCCAGCGACGCCGAAGGCGTGCAGCGGATCATCGAGTTCCGCCAGATGGTGCAGGCCTTGGCCGGCAACGACCTGGCCACGGTGATGGACGTGGTCTACAACCACACCAACGCCTCCGGCCTGGCCGAAAAATCCGTCCTGGACAAGGTCGTGCCCGGTTACTACCACCGCCGCAACCCCACCACCGGCGCGGTGGAAACCTCGACCTGCTGCGAGAACACCGCCAGCGAGCACCGCATGATGGCCAAGCTGATGACCGACTCGCTGAAGGTCTGGGCACGCGACTACAAGATCGCCGGCTTTCGCTTCGATCTGATGGGTCACCATATGCGCGAGCAGATCATCGATGCGTATCGCGCCGTTCGCCGTATCGACCGCGACACCTATTTCTACGGCGAAGGCTGGGAATTCGGCGAGGTCGCCGGCAACGCACGCGGCATCAATGCCAACCAGGCGAACATGGCCGGTACCGGTGTCGGCACTTTCAACGACCGGCAACGTGATGCGGTCCGTGGCGGCAGCCCCTTCGACAGCGGCGACAGCATTCGTCGCAACCAGGGCTTCGCCAACGGCCTCTATCTGCGGCCCAACGAGCTGAGCGCCGCCGGGGCGCAGGAGAAGGCGCAACTGCTGCACGCCGCCGATCTGATCCGCGTTGGCATCGCCGGTGGCCTGCGCGATTTCCAGTTCGTCACCGCCGACGGCAGCATGCGCAAGGGCAGCGAGATCGACTACAACGGCCAGCCCGCCGGCTATACGCTGGACCCGCAGGAAACCGTCAATTACGTCTCAAAGCACGACAACCAGACGCTATGGGACAACAACCAGTACAAGTTCGCCAGCAGCCTGTCGGTGGCCGACCGGGTCCGGCTGCACCTGGTGGCGCTGTCGGTGCCGCTGTTCAGCCAAGGCGTGCCCTTCATCCATCTCGGCTCCGACATTCTGCGCTCCAAGTCCATGCAGCGTGACAGCTACGACTCGGGAGACTGGTTCAATGCGGTGGATTTCAGCTACCAGGACAACAACTGGAACAAAGGCTTGCCGCGTGCGGACAAGGACGGCGACAACTGGCCGCTGATTCGCAGAATCATCGTCGACCCACAGGCCAAACCCGGCCCTACCGAGATCGTCACGGCGAAGCGGCGTTTTCTTGAGCTGCTGAAAATCCGTAGCGACAGCCAGCTGTTCCAGCTCGACAGCGCCCACGAAGTGCAGCGACGCCTGCAGTTTCACAACACCGGGCCCGAACAGCAGCCTGGGGTGATCGCCTTCAGCCTGGCGGATGCACCGCACGACGGTCGCGATCTGGACCGCCGGTACAGCTCATTGAAGGTGGTGATCAATGCATCGGCCCAACGGGCTCGGCTGCCGGGCGCCGACGGCTACCAGCTGCATCCGGCGTTGAAGAGTTCGATCGATCCGATCAGTCGCCAGGCCAAGGTCGTCGATGGGGAGTTCCAGGTGCCGGCGTTCACGACGAGCGTGTTCGTCCAACCCCAGACCCGTCGATAAATCGCGCGCAAAAAAAAAGGCGACCATGGGTCGCCTAAATGCCTTGCGTGCTCTTTGAATCTGTCGGGATCAGCTCTTCTTGTGAGCGTCCCGCCAGATGAAATATCCGAAACCTGCGAGGAAGGCGACCATCAGGCCGACCGTGACCACCCCTGCGAGCACCACATTATCGACAAACATGAGACCTACCTCCGACACTTGATTCGCTGTTCGATGGGTTCAAGTTAAACCCGCTGCCGCAGAGAAAAATTGACCCGGATCAATGGCCGCAAAATGGCGGGCACAGGCGCGCGCAACGACTGATCCAAGTCAAGAAAACAGGGGTATAGGAGTCGAAAAACAGCAGGGAAAGCGCAAATGCGCGGGGAAGTACAGGCAGCTAATAGCGAATCGATATGTGCGATATGAAGAGGGACCGCAACTAACGCTTCTTCGAAGTGCGTTTGCCTTTCTTCTTTGCCTTGCCCAGCGGCAGCACCTGCTCGAAGACCTTGCGCATCTCTTCGAGGCGTTTGTCATTGAGGTCATGCACACGCTTGGCGCGCTCGGCGCTGAAGTCGATCAGTTTCTCGTCGGTACTCATCGCGTCGGTCTCGGCTGGATCAGGCGGAAAGTCAGGTTGAGACGCGGTTCCAGCACTTTGCTGGTCCGCGCGATCTGGTGCTGCCAATGATGCTGCGTTACGCCCCCCATGACCAGCAGCGAGCCATGGCCCAGTACAAGTGAATGCTGGATCCGCCCGCTGCCCTTGCGTCGCAGGTCGAAGCGCCGCTCGGCGCCCAGGCTCAGCGAAGCGACGGTGGGGCAATCGCCCAGCTCGGGCTCATCGTCACTGTGCCAACCCATGGCGTCGCGTCCATCGCGATACAGGTTCAGCAACACGCCGTTGAAGCGCTGGCCGGTGTCCTTCTGCAGACGCTCACGGATTTCCTGCAACAGCGGCGTCCAGGCCAGCGGATCATGGCGCTGGCCGGAATAGCGATACCCGGCGTCCGCGTCGCCGTACCAGGCGACCATGCGTGGTACTGCAACCTGGCGGCCATAGATGCGAATTTCGGGTTGCGACCAGGGCGTGGCGCTGATGAGTTCCTCCAGCCAGGCATCGGCGGTTTCGCTGTCGGCCCACCCCGGTTGGTAGTCCAGTGCGGCATCCGGCAACTCGATCGATGAAGCGTGGCTCGGGTCGGTCGTGAACACCTCAGACCTCGACATCAACCCAGAGCCCCTGTCGCGGCAGCTCCTCAAGCTCGGCCTGGTCCTGCTCATCGGTCTCGCCGGTCGCCAGCTCCTCCGGGGTGTAACCCCGGCGCTGACGCCGCCGCTGCTCGTCGCGCAACATCTGCTCACTCTCTTGAGGGTGCCGGCGGTCGAGGCTGACTGCGCTTTCGCTGGAGCTCGGCTGCACGGGCGTAACCGGTGCGATCTCCGGGCGCGGCTTGACCACGTCCTGCTGGGCGTTGACCGGAAATACGCCTGATGGGATGGGTGGCAGCATGCTCGTTACCCCTCTATACCGATGAATCGGCGTGGCACCAGCCAACTTTAACAGGACCGCTACACTTCATGCGTCACGCAGTCGCCATCGGCCGTCGCTCTGATGGCGACGTTCCGTTACCATAGCCGGCTTTTTCACAGCGGGAGGCAGCATGGCGCAGCAGTATCTACCGGGGCAACGCTGGATCAGCGACAGCGAGGCAGAACTCGGCCTCGGAACCATCCTGACCCAGGATGGACGGATGCTCACCGTGCTCTACCCGGCGACCGGCGAAACGCGCCAGTACGCGACACGCAGCGCCCCACTGACGCGGGTGCGCTTCGTTCCCGGTGACGAGATCACCCATTTCGAAGGCTGGAAGATGACCGTGCGCGAGGTCGACGACGTCGACGGCCTGCTGGTCTACCACGGCCTGACGGCGCAGAACGAAGCTCGCACCCTGCCGGAAACCCAACTGTCGAACTTCATCCAGTTCCGCCTGGCCAGCGACCGCCTGTTCGCCGGGCAGATCGACCCGCTGGCCTGGTTCAGCCTGCGCTACCACACCCTGCAACACCAGAGCGCCCAGTTGCAGTCTTCGCTGTGGGGCCTCGGCGGCGTGCGTGCGCAACCCATCGCGCACCAGCTGCATATCGCCAAGGAAGTCGCCGACCGCATCGCTCCGCGCGTACTGCTGGCCGACGAAGTGGGCCTGGGCAAGACCATCGAAGCCGGCCTGATCATCCATCGTCAGCTGCTCTCCGGCCGCGCCAGCCGGGTGTTGATCCTGGTTCCGGAAAACCTCCAGCACCAGTGGCTGGTGGAAATGCGCCGCCGCTTCAACCTGGAAGTCGCCCTGTTCGATGCCGAGCGTTTCATCGAGAGCGATGCCAGCAACCCGTTCGAAGACACCCAGCTGGCACTGGTATCGCTGGAATGGCTTAAGGAAGACGAACGCGCCCAGGATGCTGCCTTTGCCGCCGGCTGGGACGTGCTGGTGGTGGACGAAGCGCACCATCTGGTCTGGCACCCGGAAGGTGCCAGCGCCGAATACAAGCTGGTCGAACAGCTGGCCGAAGTGATTCCCGGCGTGCTGCTGCTCACCGCGACCCCGGAGCAGCTCGGTCTGGACAGCCACTTCGCCCGTCTGCGCCTGCTCGACCCGAATCGCTTCCATGATCTCGAAGCCTTCCGCGCCGAAAGCTCCAGCTATCAGCCGGTGGCCGAAGCCGTGCAGGAACTGCTCGACGAGGGCCGCCTTTCGCAGCAGGCGCACCAGACCATCCATGACTTCCTCGGCGCCGAAGGCGAAGCCCTGCTCGCCGCCGCCACCGATGGCGACATCGAGGCCAGCAGCCGCCTGATCCGCGAACTGCTCGACCGTCACGGCACTGGCCGCCTGCTGTTCCGCAACACCCGCGCCGCCGTGCAGGGTTTTCCGGAGCGCCAGCTGCATCCGTATCCGCTGCCCTGCCCGGCCGAATACCTCGAACTGCCGCTGGGCGAGCACGCCGAGCTGTATCCGGAAGTGGCCTTCCAGAGCCAGCAGGATGATGGCGAAGCGAGCAACCGCTGGTGGCAGTTCGATCCGCGTGTCGAGTGGCTGATCGACACGCTGAAAATGCTGAAGAAGTTCAAGGTACTGGTCATCTGCGCCCATGCCGAGACCGCCCTCGACTTGGAAGACGCACTGCGCGTGCGCTCCGGCATCCCGGCCACAGTGTTCCACGAAGGCATGAGCATCCTTGAGCGCGACCGCGCCGCGGCCTACTTCGCCGACGAGGACTTCGGCGCGCAGGTACTGATCTGCTCGGAGATCGGCAGTGAGGGCCGCAACTTCCAGTTCAGTCACCATCTGGTACTGTTCGATCTGCCGGCGCATCCGGACCTGCTCGAGCAGCGCATCGGCCGTCTCGACCGCATCGGCCAGCAGCACACCATCCAGCTGCACGTGCCCTATCTGGAAACCAGTCCGCAGGAGCGCCTGTTCACCTGGTATCACCAGGCGCTGAATGCCTTCCTCAATACCTGCCCGACCGGTAACGCACTGCAGCACCGCTTCGGTCCGCAGCTGCTGGCGCAGCTGGAAGAAGGCGACGATGACGCCTATCAGCTGCTGATCGACGAGGCCCGCGCCGAGCGCGAACGCCTGGAAGCCGAACTGCACAGCGGCCGCGACCGCCTGCTGGAGCTCAATTCCGGCGGCGGCGAACAGGGCAAGGCACTGGTCGAAGCCATCGAGGAGCAGGACGACCAGTTCGCCCTGCCGATCTATATGGAGCAGTTGTTCGACGCGTTCGGCATCGACAGCGAAGACCACTCGGAAAACGCCCTGGTACTGCGCCCCAGCGAAAAGATGCTGGATGCCAGCTTCCCGCTGGGCGACGACGAGGCCGTGACCATCACCTACGACCGCGAACAGGCCCTGGCCCGCGAAGACATGCAGTTCCTCACCTGGGAACATCCCATGGTGCAGGGCGGCATGGACCTGGTGCTGTCGGGCTCCATGGGCAACACCGCGGTCGCGCTGATCAAGAACAAGGCGCTCAAGCCGGGTACCGTGCTGCTCGAACTGCTGTTCGTCAGCGAAGTGGTGGCGCCGCGCGCGCTGCAGCTGAGTCGCTTCCTGCCGCCGCTGGCGCTGCGCTGTCTGCTCGACGGCAATGGCAACGACCTGGCCTCGAAGGTGGCCTTCGATACGCTCAACGATCAGCTGGAAAGCGTGCCGCGCGCCAGCGCCAACAAGTTCGTCCAGGCCCAACGCGACGTGCTGGCCATGCAGATCGCCGCTGCCGAAGCCAAGATCGCCCCACGCCACACCGAACGTGTTGCCGAAGCCAAGCGCAAGCTCAAGGCCGGACTGGACGAGGAATTGGCGCGTCTGGTGGCGCTGCAGGCGGTCAACCCGAGCGTGCGCGACAGCGAAATCGAGGCACTGCGTCAGCAGCGCGAAGAAGGCCTGGCGGCACTGGACAAGGCTGCACTGCGCCTGGAGGCGATTCGAGTGCTGGTGGCTGGTTGAATTGGCAGCTTGCCAGTGTGCTGCGGATGGGCTGAAGCCCATCCTGCTGCGTTTGGTTGAGCGCTAGCGGTCAGACCGCAGCGCTCGCGACCGGAGCGAATCCAACCGCCCCTCAGCCGCAGCACTTATGATGGAGCAAAGGGTGCCTACCCCTGCTCTTTCCGCGCGATACCCCAGTAGGCGCCAATTCGCCCAACCAGGGCCTTCGGCGGCTCGGCATACAGCCTGCGACCGAGGCGCAATGCACGCTGCTGCAACTGCGCGCGCCGCTGCTCGATGCAGCGCTGCAACACGTCGCGGGTTTCCGGCGGACCGAACAGCTCCGGCTCGTCCTGCATCAGCTGCGTCATCACCGCCAGGTCGTGATCGTCCCCCAGTGCATCGGCCACCTGCTTGAGCTGCTCGGCACGGCTTTCCAGCGCATCCGGCCAGCACGGCGACAGCAGCTGGCAGTGATACCAGTGGTCTTTCACCCGCTTGCGCCACTCATGCAGCAGCTCGTCAGAGCCATCCTTCTCCGCACGCGCCAGATCCCGCACGCCGTCGGTGTAGGTCCGACGGATGCCGTCGGCCAGCAGGCCGAAGCCCTTGCCCGGGAGCTTCCAATGCTGCACATCCTGGATCAGTGCGCGCAGCTCGCCCAGCACTTGCGCCACGTCCGCCTCGAAACCGCTATGCACGTCGCCCTCCGGCGCGGCGCGCTGCTGCAAGTGCAGGCGGATCTGCCGAAACGCATCGCCAACGAACAGCGACTGGTCGGTGCGCGCCAGGGCATCCCAGCTTTCCAGCATGGCCGCTGCATCACGCGATTCCGCCAGGGAGCGTCCCATGTCGCGCAGCCGGCGATTGTCGAGCTTGAATCGCGCACCGAGAGGCTCGCGCACCAAGCGCAACAGCGCACGCAGCTCCTTGAAGCGCTTGCGCGCCTGGTGCACCCCTTCCGCACGCTCGGCCGGCTCGACGCAAAGCGCCTGGATCGCCTTTTCGATGCGCTGCAGGGCGACCTTGCGCACCTCCTTGGCGGCGTTGCGTGCAGGGCGTATGCGATAGGCCATCAGGTTCTCCTCGATAAGGACGCTCCGTTTGAGCACCAGTACTGGGACCCGTACGCCAAGCCCGGCGTTGACACGCGAGTGTGAAGTTTATGTGTCAGCGCGTGACGTCGTTCCCGACTCAACCGTAGCGCTTGCGCGCCTCGATGGCCAATCCGCTGCCGATGCTGCCGAAGCGATTGCCTTCGACATGCCGTGCACGGGGGAGCAGCCCGGCAACGCTGTCGCGCAGTGCAGGAATAGCGCTCGAGCCACCGGTGAAGAACACCGTATCGACCTCATCATGGCGCACGCCGGCATCCGCCAGCAGCTGATTGATGCTGCCACCGATACGGTCAAGCAGTGCGGCGATGGCGCTTTCGAAACCCTGACGCGTCAACTCGGCCTGCAAGTGCGGTTCAATGCGCTGGAAGTCGATGGCGAAACGCTCCGCCTCGGTCAGCTCGATCTTGCCCTGCTCCACCTGCATGGCCAGCCAGTGCCCGGCACGCTGTTCGATCAGGCGGTACAACCGATCAATGCCGGTAGGATCGACGATGTCGTAGCGCATGCTCTGCAGCGCTCGTAGCGAGGCCGGCGCGTAAACGGCGTTGATGGTGTGCCAGGTGGCCAGGTTGAGGTGCGTACTGGTCGGCATCGGCGCATCGCTCTTCATCCGGCTGCCATAGCCGAACAGCGGCATCACCCCGCTCAGGCTGAGCTGCTTGTCGAAGTCGGTACCGCCGATATGCACGCCGCCGGTAGCGAGAATGTCCGCCTGACGATCATCGACAGCCCGGCGCTCGGGCGATAGCCGCACCAGCGAGAAGTCGGAGGTACCACCGCCGATATCGACGATCAGCACGCGCTCTTCGCGTTCGATACGCGACTCGTAGTCGAACGCCGCGGCGATCGGCTCGTACTGGAAGGACACGTCCTTGAAGCCGATCTTGCGGGCGGCAGCGGCGAGGGTGTCCGCCGCCTCGCGGTCGGCTTGCGGGTCGTCATCGACGAAAAACACCGGTCGCCCCAGCACGACCTGCTCGAATGGCCGACCCGCAGCCGTTTCGGCGCGCTGCTTGAGGGTGCCGAGAAACAGGCCGAGGATTTCCTTGAACGGCATCGCGCTGCCCAGCACCGTGGTTTCGCTTTTCAGCAACTTGGAGCCGAGCAGGCTCTTGAGCGAGCGCATCAGGCGTCCCTCGTAGCCTTCGAGGTATTCGCTCAACGCCTGGCGACCATAGACCGGCCGGCGCTCCTCGAGGTTGAAGAACACCACCGATGGCAATGTCGGCTGCTCGCCCTCGAGCACGATCAGCGGGTCCATGTCCGGGCGCCACCAACCAACCGTGGAGTTGGAAGTACCGAAGTCGATGCCGCAGGCGCGGGCAGGTAGGACGTTGGGCATGGTCTTTTTCCGCGGGTACTGAAAAACGGCCGCGCAGTGTAAAGGAGGCCGCCCTCGGTTGCAGGCCTATCGTCAGCCGCGTTACTTGAGGCCAAAAAAATGCCCGGCCATCGCTGGTCCGGGCACAAACCCCATAACGCTACGCCGTATCAGGCAGGCACTGCCTCCGCGCCAGGCGCATCCGCCGTCATCCCGGCAGTCATGCGCTTGGCATCGGCACAGAACGTCCGCGACGCCTGGAAGAGGAACACCATGGTCAGCAGCAACGAGGCGGGTATCAGGTACATCGCCCCGTGCAGCCCCTCGGCGCGGAAGGCCTCGGCCATCTCGCTGGCGCCCGCCGCCAGCATTGCTGCTTCGGCGAAATGGTCCGAGAGCAGGCCGACCACTACCGTCCCCATACCGCCACCGAGCAGATACAGCCCGGCGAAGAACAGCGCCATGGCCGTGGCCCGCAGACGCGGCTCGACCACGTCCTGAATTGCCGTGTAGACGCAGGTATAGAAGTTGTAGGAGAACAGCCAGCCGATGCTGAACACCGCGACGAACATGCCGACCTCGATACGCCCGGCCAGCAGCGCATAGCCGGTCGCGATGGTCGCGATCAACATGCTCACCGCCGCGAAGATCAGGCGACCGCGGGCGAAGCGCTGGTGAATGCGATCGGCAACCCAGCCACCCAGCGTCAGCCCGAACAGACCGGTCAAGCCGACGATCACGCCGGTGGCCACCGAGGCTTGGACCAGCGAGACCCCGTGATAGCGCATCAGCAGCGGCACCATGAAGGCATTACAGGCATAGGTCGCGAAGTTGAACGCCAGCCCGGCCAGCACCAGCCACCAGAAAGTGCGGATAGACAGCACCTTGCGCATCGGCTGCTTCACCGGTTCCTGGGATACCTTGACGGTCTCGGCGGCGCCACGCTTGGGCTCCTTGATGAAGAAGATGAACAGCGCCAGCACCAGGCCTGGCACGGCAGCGATAAAGAACGGCGCACGCCAGCTGCCGAACGCCTCGACCATCGAGCCGATGGTGAAAAAAGCCAGCAGCAGCCCCAGCGGCAGGCCGAGCATGAAGATGCCCATCGCCCGCGCGCGTTTGTGCGCCGGAAACAGGTCGCCGATCAGCGAGTTGGCGGCCGGCGCGTAACTGGCTTCGCCGATGCCGATGCCCATGCGCACCAGGAGGAAGCTCCAGAAGTTCCAGGCCAGCCCGTTGACCGCCGTCAGGCCGCTCCAGGCAGTCAGCCCCCAGCCCATGATCTTGCGCCGCGAACCGAGATCGGCCATGCGCCCCAGGGGCAGACCGGCAATGGCATAGACGATGGTGAAAGCGGTGCCGATCAGGCCGAGCTGGAAGTCGTTGAGGCTCCACTCCAGGCGGATCGGCTCGGCGATGATCGCCGGAATGGTGCGATCGAAGAAGTTGAACAGGTTCGCCAGAAACAGCAGAAACAGCACGCGCCAGGCGTTGGATGCTTGGGTGGAAGGCTGCATGACGTCGGTCTCGATTGTTCTTATATTTCCGGCCGCAGACCAGCCGGGACTCGACGATGACTCTAGAGTCTGTGCCTGCTCCTGTCTCCGAACATCACCTTCGCTTATGCCGCGCGATGGCTCACCGCTCGCGCCAATCGGCCAGCCAGCCCAGGCTGGCATCGGTGCCCTGCTCGCCCGGTTTGTACTCGGCGCTCAGCCAGCCCTGGTAGCCGGCGGCCTGCAAGGCTTGCAGCGCTGCGCTGAAGTCCAGCTCACCGCTACCGGGCGCGCCGCGGCCCGGGCAATCGGCGAATTGCACATGACCGATGCGCTCACCCAACTGGGCGATGCAGTTGGGCAGGTCCAGCTGTTGGCGGGCCATATGGTAGAAATCCAGCTGCGCCATGCAGTTGGGGTGATCGACCCGCTCCAGCAGCGCCTCGAGATCCGCCGCGCTGTTGATCAGAAAGCCCCGCATGTCGAGTGGATTGATCGCTTCGCAGAGCACGCGGATGCCGAGCATGTCGAAGGCGTCGGCGGTTTTCCACAGATTGTGCTCCAGGGTCTCCAGCGCCAGCTCTCGGTCGACGCCCTCGGCGAGGCGACCCGGCAGCACGTTGACGCTGGCCGGGCGAACCATCAACGCATAGGTCAGTGCCTCCTGTAGCGCCGCGTCGAAGGCCTCCTGCCGATCCGGCACCGCCGCCAGACCTGGCCCGCCCTGCAGCAAATCGCCAGCGGGCAGATTGATCAGCACCAGCGGCATGCCGGCGCGCTCGAGCTGTTCTTTCAGGCGCATGGCCGGCACTTCATAGGGAAACTGGATCTCCACCCCATCGAAACCGGCGACGCGGGCGGCCAGGATGCGTTCGGTTAGCGGCAGTTCGGTGAACAGCAGCGACAGATTGGCGGCGATCTTCATTGCTCGTCCTCCCAGTACATCTGCACCAGCGTGGCGGGATCGCGCTCCAGATTGCCCTGGCTGCCGTGCAGACGCATCAGCTGTGCCGCCAGTCCGCTCAATGGCGTCGCCGAACCCTGCTCGCGGGACAGTTTCACTGCGGTGTCGAGGTCCTTGAGCAAGGTGCGCACATGCCATTTCACCGGTTCGAATTCACTCGCGGCCATCTGTGGAGCGAGGATCTGCAGCGGCCTGGAATCGGCGAAGCCTCCAGCCAGTGCCGGTGCCAGCAGGCTGGCGTCGACCCCGGCTCGTTCGGCCAAGGCCACCACCTCGGCGATCACCAGCGCATTGCAGGCGACAATCATCTGATTGCAGACTTTCGTCACCTGGCCGGCCCCGACCTCGCCCATATGGGTCAGGCGCTGACCGAGATTCATCAGCACCGGCCGCACCCGCTCGACATCCTCGACGCGCCCGCCCGCCATGATCACCAGGCTGCCGGCTTCCGCCCCCGGAGTACCACCGGACACCGGCGCGTCCACCCAGCGCATGCCACTGCGAAACTCCAGCTCAGCGGCCATGTCACGGGTAGCGGCCGGTTCGAGACTGGAGTGATCGACCAGCAGCTTGCCGGCCTTGCCACCTTCGGCAATGCCGCCCTTGCCGAACAGCACCTCGCGCACAGCCGCGGTGTCAGCCAGGCAAAGCAGGACGATGTCCGCCTCCGCGCAGAGTTCGGCAGGCGTGGCTACTGCCCTAGCGCCCAGCGCGACCAGCGGCTCGCACTTCTCGGGCGATCGATTCCACACGACCAGACGATACCCCGCGGCGAGCAGGCGCCGGCACATTGGCAGGCCCATCAGGCCGATACCGGCAAAGGCGAGAGTTGGCAGGTCGGACATGGGGCGACTCCTTGGCGAACGAGGCGCTGATTCTAGCGCCGCAGCGACCTCGGCAGCCATGCGCCGTGCCTGCTGGCAAGCCGAAGCTGACGTCCGCCTGCAACTTGATGCCACAATGTCACAACGCCATATCCAGCAAATTGCCCGACCAACCGGAACGATCCGCCTTTGAGCGCCTCTGAAGGAGGCCTCGAGGCATCACCTCGCGCAGACCATCCGCTCAACGCACGCCCGTCTCGACAATGCGCGTGCATCAGAAGACATCGCAGGAAAACGCAATGGATTTACTTCAGATCATCGTCCTGGCCATTGTGCAGGGGCTTACCGAGTTCTTGCCGGTATCGAGCTCGGCTCATCTGATCCTCTTCCCGCATCTGGCGGGCTGGGAAGACCAGGGATTGGCATTCGATGTCGCCGTACATCTCGGCACGCTGTTCGCCGTGGTCTGGTACTTCCGCCAGGAAGTGTTCGGCATGACCCGCGACTGGTTCGCTTCGCTGGCGAAGCGTGAACGCGTGGGCGACAGCCGACTGGCGTGGGCCGTGATCCTCGGAACGATTCCGGCTGGCATCGCCGGGCTGCTGTTCAAGGGCTTCATCGAAGAGCAGATGCGCTCGCCACTGGTAATCGCCTGGGCGACCATCGGCTTCGGCCTGTTGCTGTGGTGGTCGGATGTGGTCAGCCGGAAAACACCGCAGCCACGTGATGAACACAGCCTCAGCTGGAAAGACATCTTGTTGATCGGCTGCGCTCAGGCCCTGGCGCTGATCCCCGGGACCTCGCGCTCGGGCGTGACCATGACCGCCGGCTTGCTACTGGGGCTGTCGCGCTCAGGCGCCGCGCGCTTCTCCTTCCTGCTGTCGATCCCGATCATCGTGCTGGCCAGCGCCTTGAGCATGCTCGATCTGGCGGAAGGCGGCGTAGCCGTGGACTGGACGGCGATGGGCCTTGGCGTGGTGTTGTCGGCGGTGAGCGCCTACCTGTGCATCCACTTCTTCCTGAAGCTGTTGGAGCGCGTCGGCATGCTGCCGTTCGTGATCTACCGTTTGATCCTTGGCGTGGTGCTGCTGGTTCTATTCAGCGGCGCCTGAGCACGACTGATACGGTGAACACCTTGCCGCGCTTCGCGATCCCTCGCTTCCGCGGCGCCGGCCGGAGCTCCATGCGCTATCAACCCTGGGGCAGATCGATCAGCAATGGGCCAAGCAGGACAGCTGCGATACGTGCTTCGGTGAACATTTTCTCGGTCAGAGGCACGCTACGTACTTCGGCGCTGCCAACAGGTTGCGCCTGAATTCTCGCTACCTCTCTGAATGAGTGACCATCTGCCCAGACCATGGTGGACCGACCCTTCTTATCGCACTTCACATTCGCTTCCTTTGCCTGCGGGGTGGCACATTGCATTTATTCGGCCACTACAGATCACTTAGGTTTGGGGTCTGAAAAAAGTTCGTCGTGTTACACGATATTTCTGCACTGAACTGCTGTGGGGAGGTTTTATGTTTGGCACAGAGGAGAAACCCGGTGGGATGAGCCGGGACAAACCGGGAGGAACCCTGACAGCCAGACGCGGTGCGGGATAGCGCCGAGCCGCGCGGGCCGACGAGCTGTCAATTTGTGCCAAATAGATGCGAAGCGCTTTCGGCAATTGATGCCATTCAAAATCAGCAGTTGGTGCGAGGTTTGGCACTCACTCAGCGCATAGTGAGGCAGCCGCTCAAATCATCCAGCCACCGGCCCAGACCACGCGGCCGACGATCTCCAGGTCAGCCAGGCGGTCCCTTGGAACGAGCATGTCGCGGTACGCCTGGTTCTCGCTGATGATCTGGACCGAGCCATCGAACTGGCGCTGCAGGCGCTTAGCGTATAGGTGGTCGTCCAGGCGGATCACGTAGACGGCCTCACCCTCCAGGGCATTCCGGCTGTGGTCGATCATGACCGTGTCGCCGTCGCTCAGCAGCCCCTCCATCGAATCTCCATCGACACGAATAGCCGACAGGCGTGCGGGATCAAGCCCCTTCTTACGCAGGCTGTATCTGGTGAACGCCAGCTGCGTTAGCACGCGACAGTTCTCATTCCACGAGCCGTGCCCTGCACTGCAGCGCGCATCGTAGAGCGGGATATAGACGTAGTCGCTCTCCTCGATGTCAGTAACACGATCGGCCTGACCAAACGCAAGCCAAACCGGCGCCACATCGTGAGCGGCAGCAATCAGCTCCAGACGATCCAAGGTCGGATATGTCTCACCACTCAGATAACTGCGTATCGCGCCTTCGGATAGACCGCACGTACGCGCAAATGCGCGCGCCCCCATCGTTCCCATCACGGTCTTGAGCCGATCCCTGAAGCATCCGATTGACGCAGAGGCAATCGGATGACGAAGGGAGCCGGCATCCGTTTTATCCGACTCCTCATAACCCATTGATTTTACTCGACTTATTCATAAATACGCGCAAGACACCTATAAAAATGCATCGGATGCTCTTTTATCCGATTGCTATACGCTTATTTCCGCGTTAGGCTTTGTTCCGTTGGTAACGTTAGCAAGCCTAAAAAACCACCCTGCCAGGTGGTTTGAAATGGAAATTCAGCATGAACAGAAGCGATGTCCCGTCCGACCCATCCCTTCGCTGGGAATGGATCAAGTACCAGCTCCGCATCCGCGGCACTTCGCTGGCCAAGTTGGCCCGCGAACAAGGCGTCTCCGACGCAGCTGTGAAAAAGGCAAAGCGCATGCCCTACCCACGCATGGAACGCGCTATCGCCAATGCTCTTGATCTTCATCCTGTAGACCTTTGGCCTGATCGCTGGAAACCGAATGGTTCCCCCCTACGTGATCGTCCTAATCGTGCCGAGCGCTCCGCTCCACGTGGCGAAAAGAATACCGCAGGCCATAAGGCAAAACACGTTAGAAACCGTACGAGGGCCGAAGGATGAGCACTGCCTCAAGCATCGCCAGGTTTCGATTCGAGGTGAGCCATGCGTAATTGGTTTACTGCACAAGAGCTTGCTGGTCTGCCCGGCATGCCCGGAACGGATCGCAACGTTAAGGCCATGGCAGTTCGTAACGGCTGGGAAGGCCAACGCCGCCTCGGCAGCAAGGCGATCGAATACGCCTTTGCGGTCCTGCCACCCGAGACCCAGTCAGCTCTGCTGGCCGCAAACGTCAATGCGAATGCCCCTACAGAAGTCGCTGAGCCCGTGTCGAATCCGGTGGCGAATCCGACCGAGCGTGACAGGAAATCCGCGTCACGCTTGAGCGATTCGCAACGCGACGTCATGACCGCGCGGTTGGCTTTCGTGCGTGAAATCGAGCGCATGAGCCAGGTCGTCACCCAGCAACGGGCAATCGAAACACTCGTCGGCTTGGCCAAAACTGGCGAGCTAAGCCCATACCTGGACGAGCGCGTCACCCGTGCCAATGACCGCAAGACTGAAGACCGCAGCCTGTCCGAGCGCACCCTCAAGCGCTGGCTGTCGGACTACCGCAAGCATGGCGAAACCGCGCTCGCTCCTGCGCGCCGGCAGAAAGATATGGCCGTGCCGGACTGGGCCGCAGACTTCCTGCGCTGCTATCAGCGCCCGACCAAGCCCAGCGTTGAAGCTGCCTACGCAGAGTTCGCCGGCAAGTGCCAGGGCGAGCGCCCGAGCATCCACCAGGTGCGTCGCTTCCTGAACAAACTGAGCCCCGAGGCTCGTGAGACCGGCCGGCGGACCCCGCAGGAACTCAAGGCGCTGCAGCCATTCAAGCGCCGCAGCACCAAGAGCCTAATGCCCTGCGACGTCTACACGGCGGACGGTCACAAGTTCGACGCCGAGGTCCTCAACCCGCGCACCGGCAAGCCGTACCGCCCGGAGACCACCACGGTCATCGACGTGGCAACCCGGCGCATCCTCGGCATCAGCATTGGCGAAGCGGAATCCACCATCGGCGTGATGGACGCACTGCGCGACGCAGTCCAGCGCGGCGGCATGTTCGCCATCTTCTACGTCGACAACGGCTCGGGCTTCGCCAACGACACGGTGCGTGAAGTCGTTGATCGCCTCGGCGGCACCATGACCCACGCCCTGCCCTACAACAGCCAGGCTCGCGGGCTCATCGAGCGCGCCCATCAGACCGTCTGGGTCAACGCCGCCAAGAAGCTGCCCAGCTACATCGGCGCCGACATGGACAAGCACGCCGGCACCAAGGTGCACCGCCTCAGCCGCAAGCAACTGCGCGAAACCGGTAGCACGCGCCTCATTCCGACCTTTGCCGAGTTCATGGCCGGGGTCGAGTACGAGATCGAGACCTACAACCAGAAACCGCATCGCGGGCTGCCAAAGGTGCGCGATCCGCACACCGGCAGGCTGCGCCACCAGAGCCCCAACGAAGCCTGGGACGCTGCACTCGGCGAGGGATGGCAACCGTTGCTGGCGCCCGTAGACCTGGTCAATGACCTGTTCCGACCGCAAGTCATCCGCAAGACCGTGCGCGGCGAGATCGCCTGGGCCGGCCAGCGCTACTTCATGAGCGACCTGCGCGAGTTGCACGGCGAAGAAGTCCGCATCGCCTACGACGTGCGGGACGCCTCGCGCATCTGGGTTCGGACGCTGGAGGGGGAGCTGCTCGGCGAAGCCCTGGTCGACGGCAATGCCAGCGACTACATGCCCAAGCCACTTATCGAGCAGGCCTACGAGAAGCGCGAGCAGGGCCAGATGGCCCGCGCCCTGGACAAGCTCGAAACCCTTACCGGCAAGCGAGTCGAGCTGCTGGCGCCGAGCAGCGCGCCGAGCGCCCAGCTCAGCCACGAAGAAATGGCAGCGGCCCGCCAACACGCTGCCCTGCAGATCGAGGAGCTGAACACCTTCCAGCTCCCCGGCGACAGCGTTGCGCGCTACCGCCTGTGGAAGCAACTGGACGCTCGTCTGCGTGAAGGCGAGCAACTGACAGAGCACGAGGCGCGCTGGCACGGGCACTACCCGAGCCGTAGCGAATTCACCTCGATGCGTGACTTGTTCGACGCGGACCCGAGCCAACAGGTCCACGCGTAACACAACCGGCCTCGGGGGAGGCCAACAAGGAGAGCAGTAATGAGTGTAACCAAGATCGTACCGCTGACTAACGTCGGTCTACTGACCAGCGCCATTGAGCGAGCGCAGGCGCGCCCGCTCGGCCTGCCCGGCCTGATTGCCATGTACGGCCCTAGCGGCCTGGGTAAATCGGTCGGCGCAGCCTGGGCTGCTAACCGCTACCGCGCGTACTACGTCGAGTGCCGTGATACCTGGACCAAGAAGGCGTTTCTGACAGCCGTACTGCGCGAGATGGCCATCACCCCGGCGCGCAACATGTCGGAAATGGTTGATCAGGTCGCCGAGCAGTTGTCGCGCAGCGGCCGACCGCTGATCGTCGACGACGTTCAGTACCTGCTGGACAAGTCCGTGGCCAACATCATCACCGACATCTACAACGCCAGCCAGGGCACCCTAGTGCTGATCGGCGAGGAACGCGTGCCGGCGAGCCTGGCCCGCCTGGAACGCCTGCACAACCGTGTCTTGGAATGGGTGCCCGCTCAGCCGGCCACCCTTGAAGACATGCAGACGCTAGCGCGCTCCAGCTACCCGGAACTGCACTTGAGTGACGATCTTCTCGAAGATCTGCGCGATGCCGTACGAGGCTGCCTGCGCCGCGTCGCGGTCAACCTCTACCGCATCCAGGGTGAAGCCGAAGCCATCGGCCTGCAGGCGGTCAGCCTGGCGCAGTGGAAGCAACTCGGTCGTGCCTGGTTCACCGGCGAAGCTCCTGCTCGGAAGCGTGCGTAATGGCGGGCGGACGTAGGCCAATCAATCTGGAAATGAACGGCCTCAAAGACAATCGGCAGCGGATATGGGAAGTCCTGCGAGCCGAAAAACGTAACTTCACAGTGCAACACGTAGCGTGGGCGGTCGACCTAGACCTGGAGACCGTCCGCTATTACCTCAACGCGTTGAAACGAGCCGGCTACATCGAAGCCGTCAGTACCAAACCACTGCGCGGTGCCGAACAGTTTCTGCGTCTGGTCAAGGACTGTGGCGTCGAGGCTCCGGCTATCACTCGCAAGGGCACAACCCGCGTCAGCGGTCTCGGGACTGAGGCCATGTGGCGAACGCTACGCATCCTGGGCGAAATCAGCGCCGAGGAACTGGCGGAGCAAGCCTCGGCCTCGGTGCCCACCACACCGAAAACCGCATATGCCTACCTGCTTTGGCTGCAGCGTGCGGGCTATGTAGCGGCAATTGCGCAGAGCAAGAGCGGGCCGAAGGGCCGCTGCTCCCGCTACCGCTTGCTGCCAGGAAAGTACACCGGCCCCAAACCACCAATGGTGCAACGCAACGGCCAGCTCTTCGACGCCAACCTGGGCGAGATCGTTTACGTACACAGGCCTAAATCCAGCCCAATGGAGGGCGCCCGCGTATGAGCCAGCCAACCGAACGCCTGCTCGCCTGGGGAACCGAGCCTCCGCTATGGGTGCGTCTACTTGATGCCGAGGTCGCGCGCAGCAACATGACCGCCGCCGCCAAGCGCATCGGCATGAACCGCGCCACCGTCAGCACCGTGCTGCGCAACTGCTATCCGTCTCTCAGCACGGCCGGCGTGGAGCGCCGCGTGATGGATGCATTGGGCCGGCTCGAATGCCCAGCACTGGAAGCGACCATCACCGTCGTGCAGTGCCAAGCATTCCGCGAAAAGCCGGCACCCACCCACAACCCATTGGCCATGCAGCACTGGAAAGCCTGCCAGCACTGCCCGCACAACCCGAGCTGCCAAGCGCAGGAGAGCCACCATGCAAACCGCCGTTGAACACAGCCTCAAGGTCCTCACTCCGGCGCTGGCTGGCCGCCTGCAGAGCTTCAACGAAGCCGCCCGCGCCCTGCGCCGCATGGAGGTGCGCCTGCATCACTTCGACCCGTCCGGCCACCGCCTAACCATCGACCCGGACGATGCGCGGCGTCTGCTCAACCAACGCGTGCTGCAGGGCTTCACCCGCTCGGCCAGTGCCGGCAGCACCAAGTACACCGCCCTCTTCATGGGCGTAACCCTCGAATGGCGCGAAGCCATCAGCTACAGCCGCCCCGAAGAATGGGCAACCCAACACTAAGGAGTACCCGCAACATGACCGCTCAAATGATCCCCGCCGGTTACCGGCAAGATGCCCAGGGCCGCCTGGTGCACGAAAGCATCATCAAACCCATCGACCTGGAGCGCGACCGCCTGGTGCGCCAGCTGGTCGACCGCGCCAGCGAACTCAACAGCGAACTGCGCGACTTCCGCCAGGTGGCCTTCGGCGACATCAAGGCCTTCATCGAGATGAGCTTTGAGGAATACGGCGCCCGCGTGGGCGGCAAGAAGGGCAACGTCACCCTTCTCAGCTTCGACGGCCGCTACAAGATCCAGCTCGCGGTGCAGGAAAGCATCGTCCTGGACGAGCGCCTGCAGGCCGCCCGCGCACTGATCGACGAATGCCTGCGCGACTGGACCGAAGGCGCCCGCCCCGAGGTCGTCACCCTGGTCAACGACGCCTTCCGCACCGACACCAAGGGCGAGATCCGCACCGCCCGTGTGCTCGCCCTGCGCCGCCTGGAGATAGGCGACGAGCGCTGGCAGCGCGCGATGAAGGCCATCGGCGAAGCCTGCCAGGTGGTCGGCTCCAAGGAATACCTGCGCGTCTACGAGCGCGAGGAAGACGGCGACCAGTACCGCCCTATCAGCCTCGACATTGCGGGGGTGTGAGATGCACGCCCGCACCCTCTGCGCGCTGCCCGCGCGCTCGCCGGAGCTGGAAGCCGAAAGCCGCCGGATCGCCGCCGCGACCGAGGCCTTTCTGGCCCGCGGCGGTGAGATCGAGCAGGTCGGCGCCAAGATGCTCGACGGCCCCGAGCCCTTCGTCATCAACCCGCGCCGCACGCCGGTCTATGCCCACCTGTTCGAGCAGGCCGACGCAACGCCAGCACCTGCAGCGCCGAAGCCAGCCACGGCCAAACAGCCGGTCGGGCGTATCGCCCAGCCGGCACCGGCCACGCCAAGCCCGGTGGCGCTGATCCGCGCCTGGGCGCTGCTGGGCCGCACCCCTAAGGAAATGGCCGAAAGCCTGAACATCCACGAGAAAGACCTGCGCCAGCTCTGCCGTCAGCACGGCATCGCCTGCCGTCAACGCTAGGAGGCCCCATGGCCGAGTACATCATCACCATCAAAGACGAAGGCGACGGCATCTCCATCGCCATGGCCGGGCCCGCAGCCAGCGATAGCAAAGCCGGTCTGCTCGCCCAGGGCCTGATCGGCATCCTGCCGAAGGTGGTCTCGAAGATCGCCCAGAGCAAAGCAGAACGCTGCAACTGCGACGAATGCAAGGCAGCTCGCAACCCAGGTACCACCAAACCAACCCTGCACTAACCACGGAGCACCACTCATGACCGTCACCAAGAAAGAGCTGATCGACACCATCACCCAGGAACTCGGCGCCACCGGCACGCCGATCAGCAAGACCCAGGTCGCCGCCGTCCTGGAGCAGTTCGGCGCCGTCTCCACGCGCGCCTTCAAGCGCGGCTTCGACGTACCGCTGCCGGGCCTGGGAAGGCTCAAGCCCACCGAGCGGGCCGCCCGCAATGGCCGCAACCCGTCCACCGGACAGCCGATGCAGGTGCCCGCCAAGCGGCTGGTCAAGTTCGTCGAAGCCAAGGCGCTGAGCGAAACCCTCAATCCTTAAGCGAAACCACCCCGGCCTGGCCGGGGCTGGTCTGCCGGGCGTGGTGGCCCGGTACTGATGAGCAGCCGAGGAAGCAATGGACCACAAGAAGGCCCTGGAAAAGATCAAGAAGTGCCTGCGGCTCGCCGCGAGCAGCAACCCCCACGAAGCCGCCGCCGCCATGCGCCAGGCGCGTGCGCTGATGGAGAAGTACCAGGTCGGCGAAGCCGATGTGCTGATGGCGGACGTCATGGAGGTCGCTGCGCGCAGCGGCTCCAAGGTCACGCCGCCGCAGTGGGAAGCGAGCCTGGCCGGCACCGTTGCGCGGGCCTACAGCTGCCGCGTCATCTTCATCGCGGGCCCCGGCAACTGGTCGTTCATCGGCGAGATGGCCGAGATCGCCGGCTACGCCATGACCCTGCTGCTGCGCCAGGTTCGCCAGGCCCGTCGCGACTACATCGCCGACACCCTCAAGCGCTGCAAGCCGGCCACCAAGACCAAGCGCGCTGACATGTTCTGCGACGCCTGGGTCTGGTCGGTGCGCACCAAGGTCCAGGAATTCGCCGGCAGCGCGGCGCCTTCAACCGCCGTCGAGGCCTACATCCAGAAGCACCACCCCGAGCTGCAGAACGGCACAGCCAAAGACCGCAACGCCAGCAAGGGCCGCCTCAGCGATCGCGCCCTTAACGACGCAGCCAACGGTGTTCGCGCAGCAAGTGGCGTCCAGCTGAATCACGGCGTGGCAGGTTCGCAAACGCTGGCGTTGAACTAAGCGAAACCACCCCGCCGTAGCCGGGGCTGGTCTGCCAGGCGTGGTTGCCTGGTACTGATGAGCAGCCGAGGAACTATGCACCTGTTACGCAACCGCGCCGAGTGGGCCGCCTGGGTCGAGCGCCTGGCGGGTATCAGCCTGCGCCAGGCCTACAACACGCCGACCGAGCCAACCTTATACCCATGCTACGGGTATGCCGTGCTGGCCATCGCTGACGCCGGCTACGAAACGGAGGAGCCGTGCTACCTCTACGCTGCCGACGTGGCTGCCATGGCCGTAACCCTGCTGGAGCACGCCGCATGAGCCAGGAAAGCCCAGTCGCACGTAAGCGCCGTCTAGCACGTGAACGCCAGACCAATCGCCGCCAGCGCATCGCCCAGCACCGCCAGGTGATGCAGGCCGAAATCCTCAAGCTGGAAATCTACGGCGGCACCCGTGCCGATCTCGACCTGGTGCGCAGCCGCGGCGGCTTCGAGGAGGACGCCGAGGCGCTGACGCTCGGCATTCGTTACCTGGCCAGGCTGGCGCAAACCGACCCGGACACATTTGCCGCTGCGATGAACCCGAGGAACGCATGATGAACCTGCAGCAAGCCGAACTGCGCGCCATGCCGCGCGCGCGCATCGCCGACTACGCACCAGAAAAGCTGTGCACCAGGTGCGCGGAGTACTGGCCCTCTGACCGGGAGTTCTTCTACCCGGCAGGCCCGGATCGCCTGAGCAGTTGGTGCAAGGCCTGCACCAACGAAGTGCGCAATACCAAACGGCGCGCCAAGCAATGAGCCTGGCCAAGATCCACATCGCCAAAGCCCAGCTCGGCCTGGACGATGAAACCTATCGCGCGCTGCTGGCGCGTGTCGCTGGCGTGCGTTCGGCCAAGGACCTCAACCGGCGGCAGGTCAGCCTGGTCATCGCCGAGTTTCAACGCCTGGGCTGGCAACCAGCACCCGCGCGCAAGGCCGGTCGGCAACCCAAGCCAACACCCGATCGCAAAGCGCTGACCGGCAAGATAGAGGCCTTTCTCGCCGAGGCGGGGCGCCCATGGGCCTACGCCGATGCGATGGCCTTGCGAATGTTCAAGGTTGAACGGGTAGAATGGCTAGATAGTGGCCAGTTGCAACGCCTGGTCGCCGCTTTCGCATACGATGCCGAACGCCACGGGAGACCGACCTAACCATGCAACTCGACCAGGTGAAAGCCCTACTGCCTCGGCAGATTCAGGAGCTAGCCGAGGCCATCGGCCTGCCGGCGACACAACGCCTGGTCGAAGAACTGGGCGGCACTACCTGGACAGTCGCCAAGGGCGTGCGCCGCCTCGGTGTGATCCGCCACGCGGCCCTGGTCGAAGTCATCGGCGAGCGCGCCGCCAACATCATGGTCGAGCGCTGGGCCAACGTGCCGCTCTACATCCCCCGCTGCGCCGCAGCACTTCGCCGGATGCGCGATCTGGAGATCAACCGCCAGTTCGAGCAAGGCGTGCGTGAAGGCGTCAGCGCCAACACCCTGGTCGCCGAGCTGGCCCGAAGCAACGGGCTGTCGGATCGGCGGGTGTGGGAGATCCTCAAACAGCCCGGCCCTGATGCAACTGGCGACCTGTTTCACTGATCGACGAAGTCTTTCGAAGCCCCCGGCCGCGGGGCTTTTCGCATATGGAGGTGTACATGAAGAAGTCCATAATTCTAGCCATCGCGCTCCTCGTCCCCGCGCTAGCCTCGGCCGAAATCGAGAGCGTCTACACCGACAGCGAGGCCGCCTCTATGGCCAAGGGGCTGTTCCAGGCTGCCAAGGACCTGCGTAATGAAGTCACCGAACTCTGCGTCGCACGGGCTGTACCGAAGCTCCATCAAGCAGCCAAGCAAGCCGATGCAGCAATTGAGCAGTGGCCAGACGATCACCTGAAGTATCGCGCGCTGTTCCCGTACGGCGATTGCCGGCAGGCAATGATCGATGTGCAGGCCTATGCGACGACCTGCGCCGTGGGAGGCTACAAAGGCGAGGCAGCAACGTATGATCAGAGGCGCTGGCAGGAGGATATTGCTGCGTGCGAAGCAGCCATTGCCAACCCCGATCTTTCGCTTAAAGATTTCTGACCCACAGCCCCGCTCCATGCGGGGCTTCTTGTATCTACTGAACCCCCTCAGAATCCACTGATATCCCGCCGCCGCCGAACATGGCGGCATGGATATCGAAGCCCCCAAGCGCCCCCTGCGCCACGTCCGCGACTACGCCCAGGCCATCGTCGATGCCTACCCGGACGTGGGCCGCCAGCGTGAGATTTTCGAACGCTGCCCGATTGAACTCCGCCCCATCGCGCGGACCATGGCAAAGGACGGCATCGAGCGCATCGAAGCACGGCGCCGCGCCGTCCAGGCCAATCGCGAGCTGCATCGCAAGGCAGCTGCCGCAGACCCCGCCCCTCTTAAGCCAATTCGGCGCATATCCGACGTTAAGCAATCGCGCCCGGAGGTCGGTCGTGCGCGCCTGGCCGAGCTGCGGGCAGCCATCGGTCAAAAGGAGTCCGCATGACCCGCAAGCAGCCTCGCGGTATTCGCAACTACAACCCCGGCAACATCGAGCGCAACGGCACCCGCTGGCAGGGCATGGCGGTGGCACAGGCCGATAGCCGCTTCATCGTCTTCAGCCACCCGGTGTGGGGCATTCGCGCCATTGCTCGCACGCTCCTCACCTACCAGGACGCACGGCGCGCCCGCGATGGCAGCCGCATCGACAGCGTGCGCGAGATCATCGAGCGCTGGGCCCCAGCTCATGAAAACAACACGGACGCCTATGCCAAACAAGTCGCCAAGGCGCTCGGCATCGGCCCCGACGACGAGACGGTCGACGTCTACGATTTCGCCACCATGCGCGCCCTGGTGCAGGCCATTGTCCGGCATGAGAACGGCACCGGCCCGCTGCCCGGCGGCAATTGGTATGGCGACGCGCTGATCGCCGAAGGTCTGGCGCTGGCCGGCATTCTGGAGGGCGTGCGCCATGGCTGACTGCAAGCATTGGAGTCGCAGCCGCACCCTGTGGGTCAATGCGATCGCCGCGGGGCTGGTAGCGCTGGAGGCCGGTACCGGCATGCTGCAGCCGCACCTGCCGGTCAGCCTGTACACCGCCGTGGCCGTCGGACTGCCTGTCGTCAACGCAGTGCTGCGGGTCATGACGCACCAGGCGGTGCGCGCATGATCGGCAGCCTGCTCCGCTTCCTGGACCACCTCTTCACCACCCCGCGCCTCTGGGTGCCCAGCTGCCGATTCCTGGTTCCGTTTCCGCCGGAGCGGCCTGGCAGGTCGGGCGTCGCCGCTGCGCGCCGTGCCGCGCGTAAAGCCCGCCGCCAACGGAGGGCACGCCGCCATGCTTGATCGTCTCTATACCCTACCGACCGCCGTACTGGTCGCCCTGCTGGCCTGCCTCGTCTGTGGCGCGGCCGGTACGGGCGTCGGCTATGGCATGGGCTATCGCTATGCCGCCGCCACCGGCAGCGCCGAGCTGCAGCGCGAGCGCACCGCCCATGCCGAGGCTGCTGCGATGGCCGCGCATGAGTCCCGCATCGCCCTGCAGCAACAAGTTACCCGCGCCAATGCGGCCGAGGCGCAGCTGCTCGCCGATCAGGCTGGCCACGCCAAGCAAGTCACCGAACTGGAGGGCCGCATCGGCCATGTCACCGCTCACTATCGTCCCTCGCCTGCTCAAGCGCTTCAGCGTGCCCCTCACTGCGTGTTCACTGTTGGCTGGCTGCGCGACTACAACGCAGCCCTCGGTGTGCCCGGGGCCCTGGCAGGCCCCGTTGCCGGCCCTGCTGGGCCAGCCCCCTGGGCCGCCCCCGGCACTGACGCCGAACTATTGGAAAGCGGCGTCACCCCGGCCGACATCCTTGCCCACGCCCAGGACTACGGCCGCTGGGCCCGTGGCCTCGCCAGCCAGGTGACCGGCTTGCTCAGTGCCAGGGAGGCCGCCACGCCATGACCATGCAAATGGAACTCAGCCAGCTGATCGGCTGGGCCGCCGGCCTGCTGACCTTCTTCGCCACCGTCGTCACAGCCCTGGTCAAGCTGCTCCTCACTCAATTCGAAAAGCGCCTGGCCGATCGCTTCGCCGCCCAGGACGAAGCCCGAAAAAGCACCAGTCGCCACTGGGAAGAGAGCTTCGCCAAGCTGCTCGATCGCCAGGACAAGGAAGCTGAAGCGGTCAAGCAGCTGGAGCGCGCCTTCATGCGCTTCCAGGCCGACCTGCCGCTGGAGTACGTGCGCCGCGAAGACTTCGTGCGCAGCCAGTCAGTGATTGAAGCCAAGCTCGATGGCCTGGCCCTCAAGTTCGAAAACGTCCTGCTCAAAGGAGCGCGCCATGATTGATGCCGACAAAGCCCGCCGGGAAAGCCTGCGCTGGTACATCCTGCTGACCCTGAACAAATCCCGCCCGGTCGACCCGCATGAAGCGGTGGTGCTCTCCACCATCCAGGGCATCTACCCGGACTCGACGCCGCTGGAGCTGCGTCGCGAGTTGGACTACCTCGCCGACCGCAGCTTGGTCACCCTCAACAAGCAGCCATCGGGCCCGTGGATCTGCGGCCTGACTCATTACGGCGTGGACATCGCCGAATACACCGTCGACTGCCGCCCAGGCATCGCGCGCCCCGAAAAGTACTGGAGCTGACATGCCGCCGCGCAGCAAGGTCGCCACGCTCCCGGCCGAGGTCAAGGCCTGGCTAGACCAGGCCTTGGCCGAGAACAACTTCAGCGACTACGAGGCCCTGTCGGCGGAGCTGACCGAGCGCGGTTTCGCCATCAGCAAGTCGGCGCTGCACCGCTACGGGCAGAACTTCGAGGAGCGCCTGTCGGCACTGAAGATGGCCAGCGAGCAGGCCCGCGCCGTGGTCGCCGCCGCGCCGGACGAGGAAGGCGCCGTCAACGAAGCCCTGATGCGCCTCGTCCAGGAACACCTGTTCAAGCTGCTGATGACCGATCGCGACCAGATCGACCTACCCAAGGTCGCCAAGGCAGTGGCCGAGCTGGGCAAGGCCAGCATCGCGCAGAAGAAGTGGCAGGCCGAGGTCCGCGCCAAGGCCGAAGCGGCCGCCAGCGAGGTCGAGAAGATCGCCAAGAAGGGCGGCCTGGACGCCGAGACCGTGGCCGAGATCCGCCGGGAGATCCTGGGGGTGGCGCGTTGAAATCAGTAGCCTCCCCTTATTCGGGTGGACCGTATAACCTGCCTAGGCGTCTATGGCGTTGCACGAATAGCAGTTTCACAGCAGGGGCAACGGAGTATTGCTTCCTTGCCGTGAAGGGTTATAAAAGACCCTTTCTGCTCAAGGCAATTGCTGCATATGTAGTGCTCTGGCTCCTCGCGCCAATAGTCAGCTTTAAGCCTGTACGTTACGAAGCCGGTTACAAACTGATGGCGTTCGTACCGGTCGCGCTTTTTTGCGTCCTCTCCGTTGCGGGTAAGTTGTTTTTCCAGCTCGTCTATCCGTTTCAGCAATTGCATCTGTTCTTGCTGAGTGGATATCAAATGCTGCTGCAGCTCGATCAGGATTCCAGAAAGCGCCATCGCCTTTTCGTTGACGGCAGCACCTTCTTTCATGTCGAGCAAGCCCCTGGTGAGATCAATCGCCACCTTTGCGCTTCCCAGAACAGCCGTAACACCGTCCAACATATCCAGCCCCTATTGCGCGTTATTTGGCACCGCGAGCCTACCACTGCAGGGCTCGCCATATGAATATGCCACCAGTCCTGGAGAACACCGCTGCCCTCGACATTCCGGCCGTTCTGCTCGACTACCAGAAGAACTGGATCGGCCTGCGCTCACCGCTCAAGGTCGGCGAGAAATCGCGCCGTATTGGCCTCACCTGGGCCGAGGCGGCAGATAACGTCCTGGTCGCCGCCTCGGCGCGCAGCGCAGGTGGCCAGACCGTCTACTACCTCGGCTACAACCAGGACATGACGGTCGAATACATCCAGGCATGCGCCATGTGGGCGCGAGCCTTCAACTACGCTGCCGGCGAGATCGAGGAAGGCATCTGGCCGGACGAAGATCCCGACAAGCACATCAAGACCTACACCATCAGCTTCCCGTCCGGCTTTCGCATCACTGCGCTCACCAGCCGCCCGTCCAACCTGCGCGGCCGCCAGGGCGTGGTGGTGATCGACGAAGCGGCGTTCCACCAGGATCTGGCCGAGCTGCTCAAGGCGGCCCTGGCCCTGCTCATCTGGGGCGGCGAAGTGCACGTCATCAGCACCCATGACGGCACCGACAACCCGTTCAACGAGCTGATCGAGGAGATCCGCGCCGGCAAGCGAAAAGGCCTGCTGTTCCGTACCACCTTCCGCGAAGCCGTTGAGCAGGGTCTGTATGAACGCGTGTGCCTGCGCAAAGGCATTCCCTGGACGGCCGAGGAACAGGCTGCCTGGGTCAAGGACGTGTACGACTTCTACGGCGATGCCGCCGAAGAAGAACTTGACTGCGTGCCCAGCCAGGGCGGTGGCGCCTACCTCTCGCTGGCGCTCCTGGAGCAGCGCACCAGCCGTGAAGTGCCCGTGCTGCGCCTGGCCTACCCGCAGGGCTACGAGACCATCTCCGAGCAGCTGCGCCTGGCCGACTCGCTGTCCTGGTGCGAGCGTGAGCTGCTGCCGCTACTGGAGCAGATGCCGCGCGAGGCGCGCAGCTTCTACGGCATGGACTTCGGCCGCAGCGGTGACCTTTCCGTCATCGTGCCGCTCCTGCAGGAACAGGACCTGCGCCGCCGCCAGGCCTTTCAGGTCGAGCTGCGCAATGTGCCGTTCAAGCAGCAGGAGCAGATCCTCTTCTTCATCGTCGACCGGCTACCCAACTTCCTCGGCGGCAAGAACGACGCCCGCGGCAACGGCCAGGCGATCGCCGAAGCGGCGGCCGTGCGCTACGGCCACACCCGCATCGACCAGGTGATGCTCACCGAGGGCTGGTACCGCGACAACATGCCCCCGTTCAAGGCCGCGCTCGAAGACGGCACCCTCTACGACCTGCCAGCCGACAAGGACACCGTCGACGACTACCGCGCGCTCAAGGTCATCAAGGGCGTGCCCCGCGTACCGGACAGCCGCACCACCGAGAAAGGCGGCGGCAAGCGCCACGGCGACGCCGCCGTCGCGGGCGTGCTGGCCCATGCCGCCAGCCGCACCCCGGCCGCACCCATCGAATACACACCCGCACCGCCCAAGGCCGACCGCTGGGCAAGCGGCGACGACGATCAACCCGGCAACTGGCAAGGCGCCTGGTAGGAGCATTCATGGCAATCGTAGACATCCACGGCAGGCCCTTCGAGAAGGAGGTGCTGCGCGAACAGCAGACCTCCCGCCTCGCCACGCTGCATGCTGAGTACGCCGAACACCCCTCAAGCGGGCTGACCCCGCCTCGCCTGGCGAGCATCCTGCAGGCTGCCGAGCGCGGTGACATCAAGGCCCAGTGCGAGCTGTTCCAGGACATGGAAGAGAAAGACGCCCACCTGCTGGCGGAGATGGGCAAGCGCCGCCGCGCACTGACCACCGTCGATTGGGCCGTGTTGCCACCGCGCGACCCCAGCGACGCTGAGCAGGCCGAAGCCGACTGGCTCAACGAAGTCCTGCAGGATCTGCCCGACTTCGAGGATCTGCTGTTCGACCTGCTCGATGCCATCGGCAAGGGCTTTTCCTGCATCGAGCTGGACTGGCAGCGTCTGGGTCGCGAGTGGCTGCCCGCCGCGTTCAACTACCGCGAAGCGTCCTGGTTCCAGCTGGACATGGCCACCCGCAACGAGCTGCGCCTGCGCGACGGCAGCGCCGAGGGCGAGGCACTCAACCCATTTGGCTGGATCGTCCACCAGCACAAGGCCAAGTCCGGCTATGTCGCGCGTGGCGGCCTCTACCGCGTGCTGGCCTGGCCGTACCTGTTCAAGAACTACGCCGTTCGGGACCTCGCCGAGTTCCTGGAGATCTACGGCCTGCCCGTACGCCTTGGCAAATACCCGGCCGGCGCTTCCAGCGATGAGAAGTCCACCCTGCTGCGCGCCGTGGTCAACATCGGCCACAACGCTGCCGGCATCATCCCCGAGGGGATGGCCATCGACTTCAAGGAAGCGGCCAAGGGCACCCACGACCCGTTCGACTGGATGGTCCAGTGGGCAGAAAAGAGCATGTCCAAGGCCGTGCTGGGCGGCACGCTCACCAGCCAGGCCGACGGCAAGAGCAGCACCAATGCCCTGGGCAACGTGCACAACGAAGTGCGTCACGACCTGCTCAAGAGCGATGCCAAACAAGTCGCGACCACGCTGCGGCAGTACCTGCTCTATCCGCTCCTGGTACTCAACCGCGGCGGCGACCGCGACCCGCGCCGCCTGCCGCGATTTCAGTTCGACCTGGTCGAAGCCGAGGACATGGCCACCTACGCCGAGGCCCTGCCCAAGCTGGTCCAGGCTGGTATGCAGATCCCCGTCGCCTGGGCGCATGAAAAGCTGCGCATCCCGCAGCCCGGCAAAGATGACGCCGTGCTCGGCGCATCTGCAGGCGAGCCCAAGCCGACCGCCGCCGCCCGAGTCGCCGCGCTCAAGGCCACCTCCGAGGTCGACCCGCTCGATGACCTGGCCGAGCAACTCGCCGGCCAGTGGCAGCCCGTCGCCCGTATGGCCGAGCCGGTGCAACAACTGCTCGCCCAGTGCAAGAGCCTGGAGGAATTCCGCGAGCGCCTGCCCGAGGTGATCCCCGACCTCGATGCCGGCCAGCTCGTCGAGCTGATCGCCCAGGGCATGTTCGCCGGCCACCTGGCCGGCCGTACTGGAGCCATCTGATGGCCGATCTGCAGGCGCTGCCGCCCGAAGAGGCGATCGTCTACTTCCGCCAGAAGGGCTACGCCGTCGGCTTCGACTACCGCGACGTCTGGCAGGCCCAGCACCAGGCCGCGTTTACCGTGGCCAAGGCCATGCAGCTGGACCTGCTCCAGGACATCCGCGCCGAGGTCGATCGCGCCCTGGCCGAAGGCACGACCCTGCAGGACTTCCAAAAGCGCCTCATCCCAACCCTGCAGCAAAAGGGCTGGTGGGGCCGGCAGACCCGGCAGGACCCGCTCACTGGTGAAGTGCGCGATGTCCAACTGGGCAGTCCTCGTCGGCTTAAGGTCATCTACGACACCAACCTGCGCACCGCCCACAGCGAAGGCCAGTGGGAACGCATCCAGGCGCGCAAGGCCAGCTTCCCCTACCTGCAGTACGACGGCGGCAACTCGGAAAACCCTCGCCTGCAGCACAAGGCCTGGGACGGCTTAGTCCTGCCTGTGGACGATCCCTTCTGGCAGAGCCACATGCCGGTCAAGGAATGGGGCTGCAAGTGCCGCGTCATCCCCATGACGGCGGGCCAGCTGCAGCGCCGCGGGCTGGAGGTGGACGAGTCGCCCAAGGTGCCTACCACACCCTACGTCAACGCCCGCACCGGCGAGGTTCAGCAGATCCCTGCCGGCGTGCATCCGGCTTTCCATTACCCGCCGGGCGGCCGGCGCGGCAGCCTCGTCCAGCACTTGGTCGACAAGCTCGAAGCCGCTCCGGCAGCCGTTGCCCGCTCGGCCATCGCCGACCTGGTGCAGGGTGAGGCCTTCGCCGAGTGGTATCGCAAGCCGGCCGGCCGTTTCCCTTTGGGCTACATGAGCCAGGAAGCCATCAAACAGTTCGGCGCGCAGGCTGCGGTCGTATTGCTGGCCGAAGCGGTCCTGCTCGACCAGTTGGCCAACCAGCCCAACGTGGTGATCGAGGACTACGCCCTGGTGCAGCAGATTCTCGATACCGGCGCGCCCACCCGACAGGCTGACGGCAGCCTGCTGTACCGCCTGGAGCAGGCCGATGGCTCGGCACTGCTGCTGACGGTCGAGCGGTCTGGCGTGGCCGTGGTGGTGCGCAGTTTGGTGCGGGTATTTCGGTGAAAAGCGACGACAGCCTGCGAGCGCGCTGACGAGGTGATTGATGTCGCGGGGCAACCGTGGGGGGGATTAAGCGCTTGCGATGCTTAGCGGATCGTCTAACGGCCTTCTAACGCATAAGACTTCCGAGAGGGTACTATCGGCTGCACACATTTCCTTAAGCAATGGAGTGCCAGCTGTGTCGCGCCGTCCTGCCAACAAAATAATTCATTACGTCCGGGCCACTTATAGCAAAGGGGCCGCCCCGAACAAAAACTTCGAACAACTCGTCCGGCAATCGATGAATAAGCTAGGCCGCATGGACGAAACAGATATCACGATGTCCACGCTTGGAGTCGTAAGTATCAGACATCGCGAAACCAAAACGGGTGAATCATTAAGATTGGCTATCGGGGCAGGCGTGCCCGGTGAGCAAATGACGACTATCGGCATCAAGGTCGCAGCAGCTTTTGATAACGATGAAGCGGCCAGCGCACCTGCTAAGCGGGCCTTCAAGCACGGTGATGCCTTCGTGCTGATTGAGGAGAATGATCTCCTTGTCGTTACTGACGGTCCATTTCGGGTAAACACGATTGGAGTCTATCTTCGGGAGCTATTCTCGAAGGCTGGCTTAAAAAGCGAAACCGCAGCCTTTGAGCTGAAAAAAGTTACTAACAAAGATACGAAAGCGATCCTTGCAGCAGAAGGCATCAAGGAGCTGCGTCTCGGCACAACCATGTACCAAGCGACCGATGCCTTGGACGTACTCCAAGCACCGTCGTCAGTAAAGGCTCGCCTGAAGTCATTTGTAGGAACATTGAAAAATGCATTCGCCGAAGAGGTTAGCGAGAAGGACCTGCTCCAGCTTGCCGAACATTGGGGTGAGCTTCAGGTGAAAACCGTGATCAGTGCGAAAGGAGGATCACGTGCTGATGAGGTGGTGCTTGAGGCGATGCTGAATGTCGGTGGGGACGTGCTTGAGGAAACCGAGGAAGGTGTAGACGTCACTGTTATCACGCAGAAAGACACCCCGGTCCAGATGAATCAAGTGACTCCGACCAAGAGTATTCGCCTCCTCCGCAGAGAAGGCGCGAATGACTTGATCAACACCGAGGTCTATGCAGAGCTGGTGACCTATCGGAACGAATTGCAGAAAAAGGGGCAATGGAAGCAGTGAACGCACCTTCGAGGAAAACGAGCTGGCAAAAGGTCACGTACATCGTTACGTGCATCGTTGCTTCCGTTTTCTTTGCGTGGCAGTTCCAACCTAAGTATCACGACAACAGCAACGCGTTGTCCGTCTTGGTTACGGTCTTCTCAATCCTCGCCGGCTTCTTGGTGGCGGTGATGGCCATCGTAGGCAGCGAGCGTGCGCTCAAAGGCAGGAACTGGCGGCAGGACACGTTCTATCTTCTACATGTCAAGCAGGATCTGCAGAAGCACTCCGCGCTGTTCTACCTCTACTTGTTGGTGCTAGCCCTGTCGTTTCTCGCCGCGCTAGATCTCGGCTGGCCCAAGCTTGTCCAGACCGGTGTAGAAGGGGTCCTGCTGTTTTTGGCGTGCCTGGCGATGCTTCTTTCGTTTTCTCTTCCTGGTCAACTAACCCGCAGGCATGTCAGCGACTTGGAAAGCGCCATCAAGTCCCGGCGTGACCGAGAGGCAGGTAAGCCTTCAGGAGACGTGGATCCCCCAGCAGACTGACTAGAGCATGCTGGCCTACTGAACCCCCTCACTCTGCACTAGCCAAACCATGCCGCCGACACTGGCGGCATGAAGACCAAAGCCTCCCCCACCGCCGCGATCGCCGCCTGCATCTTCGAGATCCAGGCGGAGGGTCCGGCCATCCAGCTCTTCCCCGTCGGCGCCTTCAAGGCCCGCGACGGTCGCCCGCGTGATGTGGCGGCTGGCGCCTGGTTCATTGACGCCCAGGTCGCACAGCGGCTGATTGCCCAAGCGGCAGCCCGCGCCACCGACGTCGTTATCGACTACGAACACCAGACGCTCAACAGCGCCGAGAACGGCCTGCCGGCTCCGGCCGCCGCGTGGTTCTCCGGCAGCGGTCTGGAGTGGCGCGAAGGCCAGGGCCTGTTCGCCACTGGTGTGTACTGGACCGACAAGGCCAGCGCCATGCTGGCGGCGCGCGAATACCGCTACCTGTCCCCCGTCTTCACCTACGACAAGCAGACCGGCGAAGTCTTGGAGCTGCTGCACGTCGGCCTCACCAACTACCCCGCGCTCGACGGCATGGCTTCCCTGCCGGCGCTGGCGGCTGCTCGTTTCGAACTGGCCATCCCGGCCGCCCCTTCCGCACAGGAGAACCAACGTGTGAACCGAGAACAACTGATCGAGGCGCTGGGCCTGTCTTCGGACGCCAGCGACGAAGACATCCAGACCGCGCTCACTGCGCTGAAGGCCAACGCCACCAAGGTGGATGACCTGCAACAGTCGCTCGCCGCCCTTAAGGCTGAACGCAAGCCGGACCCGGCCAAGTTCGCCCCGATCGAGGTGGTCGAGGCGCTCAAGCAGGACATCGCCGCGCTCAAGGCCAACCAGGTGGAAGGCGAAGTCGGCCAGCTGGTGAAAGCCGGCTTGGAAGACGGCCGTCTGCTGCCCGCGCAGGAAAGCTGGGCGCGCGAGCTGGGGCAGACCAACCTCGCCGCGCTCAAGGGCTACCTGGAGAAAACCCCGGCGATCGCCGCGCTCAAGGGCCGCCAGACCGAAGGCCGCCAGCCGCAGGACAACCCCCACGGCCTCTCCGACGTGGAGCTGCAAGCCGCCGCGCTGACCGGCCTCTCGCCCGAAGCCTTCGCCAAAGCCAAAGGAGCCTGATAAATGGCCGTCATTACCCCCGCCCTGCTGGTCGCGCTGCGCACCGGCTTCCAGGCCAGCTTCCAGGGTGCCCTGCAAGCCGCGCCGAGCGAGTTCAAGAAGCTCGCCACCATCGTCAACTCCACCTCAGCCAGCAATACCTACGGCTGGCTGGGTCAGTTCCCGCAGTTGCGTGAGTGGATCGGCGATCGCGTGGTCAAGGACATGGCCGCGCAGGGCTACCAGATCAGCAACAAGCTGTTCGAGTCCACCGTCGGCGTGAAGCGTACCGACATCGAGGACGACAACGTCGGCATCTACAGCCCGCTGTTTGCCGAAATGGGCCGTGCCGCCGGCTCCCACCCGGACGAGCTGGTCTTCGCGCTGCTCAAGGCTGGCCACACCAGCCTGTGCTTCGACGGCCAGAACTTCTTCGACACCGATCACCCCGTCTATCCGAACGTCGACGGCACCGGCGCCGCGGCCACCGTTGCCAACAGCTTCGCCCCGGCTGCCGATCCGGGCCCGGCCTGGTACCTGCTGGACACCAGCCGCGCACTCAAGCCGCTGATCTACCAGGAACGCACCAAGCCCGAGTTCACCAGCATGACCAAGCTCGACGACGAGCAGGTCTTCAGCGCTGACGAGTTCCGCTACGGCGTGCGGGCGCGTAACAACGCCGGCTTCGGCTTCTGGCAGATGGCCGTGCGCTCCACCAAGCCGCTTGACGCCGCCAGCTTCCAGGAAGCGTACGACGCCATGCGCGACTTCAAGGCCGACGGCGGCCGTCCGCTCAACCTCAAGCCGACCGTGCTGGTGGTGCCCACCAACTTGCGTGCCGCAGCCAAGGAAGTGGTCGGTACCGAGCGCATGGCAGGCGGCGCCACCAACCCCAACTACGGCCTGGTCGAGATCCTCGACAGCGCCTGGGTGAACTGATCGCCACGGCCACGGACGGCCACTTTGCAGGAGATTTGACACATGGCCGCGAAGAAACCCGCCGCCCCGAAGCCATCGCAATCGGCGCCCGTCACCGAGCCGCCCGCGTCTTCGACCGTGCAGGCGACCCCGGAAACCACGCCGGGCTCAACGACCGAATCGACGGCGCCAGCACCGGGTACCGACCAGCAGCCCGCTGCTACCACCTCGACCACCACCACCGAAGGCCAGGCATCGGCATCGGCTCCGGCTCCGGCTCCGGCTCCGGCTCCGGGCGAGCCTGCCGCACCCGCCGGCAACGACAAGCAGCCAGAGGAAGCAACCGAGATCGAGGGCGTCTACGTGCGCGCCACGATGGGCCGCCGCTGCCGTGCCGGCTTCTGCTTCGACCAGGACGGCCAGGGCTTTGCCAAGGGCGTGCTGAGCGAAGAGCAGCTCGCCGCGCTGGAAGCCGACCCGCTGCTCAAGGTCGAGCACTGCACCTTTACGCCTGCTGAGTAACTGCCATGTCCTACGCCAGCGCCCTCCAGCTGCTCGCCCGCTACAACGCGGACGAGATCGCCCAGCGTGCCGATGCCAGCCTGCCGCCCCTGGTGGACGGTGAGCTGCTGCGCATCGCCGCCTCGGCGGGTGATCTCTCCAGCTACACCGCTGAAGAGCAGGCAGCCGTTGCAGCGGCGCTGGCCAAGGTCGAGCGCGCCCTGGGCGACGCCGAGCAGACCATCAACACCTACCTGGGCGGCCGCTACCAGTTGCCGCTCAGCCAGACACCCGACGTCCTGGAACGCATCGCCTGCCAGATCGCCCGCTTCGTGCTGTTCGACGACGCCGCGCCCGACCAGGTCAAGGCCCTCTACCAAGACTCCATCCGCTTCCTTGAGCACGTCGCCGCCGGCAAGGTCCAGCTGGGCCTGGCCAGCGATGGCAGCACCGCTCAGCCCTCGGCCGGCGCCGAGATGGTCAGCGGCGCCCTGGTGTTCGCCCGCGACAACAGCAAGGGGTTCATCTGATGGCCGTCAGCATCCGCATCAGCCACAACCTGCCGCAGGTCCAGCGCCTGTTCCAACAGATCCGCCGGATCGGCGGTGACCCGCAGCCGCTGCTCCAGGACATCGCCTTCCTCGGCGAGAACAGCACCCGCGAACGCTTCCGCAGCCAGACCGGCCCGGACGGCGAGCGCTGGAAGCCGAGCCTGCGCGTGCAGATCAGCGGCGGCAAAACGCTGACCCGCGACGGCCACCTGGGCGACTCCATCAGCAGCTACGCCAACCAGCGTTCGGCGGTGTGGGGCGTCAACCGCATCTACGCCGCCATCCACCAGTTTGGCGGCACCATCCGCGCCAAGGCCGCTGGCGGGCTGCGCTTTCGTATCGGCGATCGTTGGTCGACCAAGCGCCAGGTCAGCATCCCGGCGCGACCTTTCCTCGGGATCTCCGATGGCGATCGCCAGGACATTCTCGACCTGGTCGAGAACCACCTTGCCAACCTGGTGCGCCAGAGCGCGCCGGGGGGTGCCTGATGCTCGGTCATCTCGAAACCCAACTGATCGAACTGCTCAAGGCCAGCCCACTGGGCTCGCGCCTGCGCGCCGTCGACAGTCTGCCCGACACCCCGGACAAGGACCTGGTCAAGCGCTGGGGCGTGGACGCACCGGCCGCCTACGTGGTGGCCATGGACGGCACCCTGAGCCAGGCGCTGGCCACGCCGCAGTTTGTCGTCGTGCTGGTGGCGCGTAACGCGCGAAGTCACCAGGCCGCGCGCCATGGCGACGGAAAGGTCATCGGTCTCTACGAGATGCTCGATGCCGCCATTGGCGAGCTGCACGGCGGCGTCGCCGGCGGTGCCAGCTGGGAAGTGACCCGCTACCAGTTCATGCAGGACGACGCCCTGCGCGACCAGGGCCTGCACGTTGCCCTGGTGCTGCTCCAGGCCGATGTCGACCCGCCGCAGAAAGACGCGGTGAACCTCGGCGACTTCCTGGAGTTTCACACCGACTTCGACCTCAACCCCTTCGCCAGCGCAGCCGACCGCCAGCGCTGGGCCGCTGAAGACCACGCAGAGCCCGCCCCGGATCTGCACTCGCACATCAACCCGCAGGAGGGCTCATGAGCCAACCCGTATTCCTGGTGCCCGCTGAGGGCCTGAAGGTGCGCCACCCGCTGGGCGGGCACCTCAAGTCCGAGGGCGACTTCGTCGTCCTCGACAGCTACTGGCGCCGACGCATGGCCGATGCATCCGTGAAGCCCGGCACCCCGCCGAAAGCCGCCAAGCCGGCGGCCAGCAAGGAGTAAAAGCGCATGGCTGAGAACGTCAGCTTCAACGAAGTCCCGGACAACATCCGGGTACCGGGCATCTATATCGAGATCGACCCGAGCAAGGCAGTCAGCGGCGGCGCGGTGATGGAGCGGCGCCTGCTGCTCATCGGCCAGCGCCTGGCCAGCGGCACCGCCCCGGCCGGCGTCGCCATGCGCCTGGGCAGCCAAGCCGGCGACCAGGCCGCGCAAGCGTTCGGCCAGGGCAGCATGCTGCACGGCATGGCCAAGGCCGCGCGTGGCGCCAGTGACTACGTCGACCTCTGGGCCATCGCCCTGGACGATGACCCGGCCGGCGCGGCCGCGACCGGCAGCATCACGCTCACCGGCAGCCCTACCACCAGCGGCACCCTCGCGCTCTACGTCGGCGGCAAGGTCGTGCGCGCCATGGTCGTGGCCGGCGATGCCGCCAGTGCGATCGCCAGCCGCCTGGCCGATGCCATCAATGCCGACGCCGACCTGCCCGTCACCGCCGCGGCCGAGCTGGGCGTAGTGACCCTGACCTGCCGCTGGAAGGGCGAAACCGGCAATGACCTGGACCTGCGCCTGAACTACTACGGCGAGCAGACCCCGGCCGGGCTGACCGTAGCGATCGCCGCGATGACTGGCGGCACAGCCAACCCGTCGGTGCAGTCGGTGCTGGATGCCATCGCCGGCACCCAGTACTACAGCATCGTCTGCCCCTACCTGGACGGCGCAAACCTCACCGCCCTGGAAGGCGACATGGCTGCGCGCTTCGGCCCGATGGATGTGCTCACCGGCCACGTGTTCAACGCCAAGGTCGGCAACCACGCCGCGCTAACCACCTGGGGCAACAGCCGCAACTCGCCGCACATCAGTACCCTGGGTCTGTACGACATGCCCACCGCGCCGTGGGTGGCCGCGGCCGTCTGGGCGACGGTCGCCGAGTTCTCTGGTGCCAATGATCCTGCAAGACCGTTCCGCAGCCTGGCGCTACCGGGCGTGCTGCCGCCGCCGGAGAAGAGCCGCTTCATGCGGCCAGAGCGCAACCTGCTGCTGTTCGACGGCATCAGCACCTTTACCGTCGATGCCGGCGGCCAGGTGCTGATCGAGACCATCATCACCAACTACCAGGTCAACAGCTTCGGCCTGCCGGACATCGCCCTGCTGCGCCTGGAAACCAAGTGGACCGCGGACTTCATCCGCTTCCGCTTCAACGCCGCCGTGGCCCGCGACTATCCCCGTCACAAGCTGGGCGACGTGGCCATTCCCGGCCAGGCCTACGCCACGCCGACCACGGTGCGCGCCACCCTCATCGCCGAGGCCGAGAAGCTGGCCAAGGAAGACGGCGTGCTCGAGGACCTGGAAGGCTTCAAGCGCGACCTGATCCTCAAGCGCTCCACCCAGAACCCCAACCGCATGAACGCCGTGCTGACGCCGAACCTGGTCAACCAGTTCGACATCTTCGCCGCTGCCGTGCAGTACCGCCTGTAAGGAGGCCCCATGCAGCACCACGGCCGCGCCACCATCACCTACAACGGCAAGCGCATCTCCACCCGCGAGGGCGCCACCCTGAACCTGGGCGGCGTCGCCCGGACCCCGGAGGCGCTGGACGACGGCACCGTCGGCTACTCCGAGGCCACCGCCGCACCCGAACTCAACTGCACCGTCCCGCTCAAGCAGGACCTGGACATCGAGGAGCTGCGCAACCTCACCGGCGCCAACGTCGTGTTCGAGTCCGACACGGGGAAGGGCTGGGTCATCCGCGATGCCTTCACCGTCGACGCCGTCAGCGTCGGCAAGGACGTCGCCCTCAAATTCAGCGGCCAGCCGGCCGTGCAACTGTAAGGAACGATCATGCAGCAGCTAACCACCAGCGGCAGCTTCCCCCACGGCCTCGTCATCGCCGGTACCACCTACACCCGCTTCGACATGCGCGAGGCCCTGCTCGCCGACATGATCGAGGCCGAGGTCGAGTCCGGCGGCCCGGCCAACGCGATCCACTACAGCGCCCAGCTCGCCGTGCGCCAGCTCACCCGCGTCAGCAACGACCAGGGTGACGAGTTCAAGGGCCCGTTCGTGGTGGCCATGGTCAAGAAGCGCGGCGACTTCACAGCCCTGCGCCAGGCACAGATCAAGCTCGACGACATGGGAAACGGCGCAAAGGACGACTCCGCCAGCACTGGGACGCCGTCCAGCTGATCGCCCTGCGTCACGGCTGGTCGCGCGAGCAGATCCTCGCGCTGCCGCCCGCTGAGTTCCTCCACTACCTGGGCAACCTGACTAAAAAAGCATGAGCAATCGCGACCTCAACCTGGCTCTGCGCCTGACCGCCGATGTCACCCGCCTGATGGGCGGGCTGAGCAAGGGCGAAACAGGCCTGAAGAAGTTCGGCTCAGCCGCCAAGGGCGAGCTGGACGCGCTCGGCCGCTTTGCCGGGTCGGTCGAGGGCAAGCTCGCGCAGCTGGGCGTGGGGGTTTCCGCTATCGCGGTGGGCCTGCAGTCGGCCCAGCTGGACAAGGACCTCAAGCAACTGCAGCTCACCGCAGGCGCCACAGCCGCCGAGGCGGATCTGCTGCGCCAGAGCCTGATGGATGCCCAGATCGCCACCGGCCAAGGCGTGGACGAACTCAAGGGCGGCGTGGATGCGCTGATTGCTGGTGGTCTGGGTATCGCCCAAGCCACGGCCACTGTCGCCCCCATGGCCGAGACGCTGGCCGTCTCCAAGACCAACGCCGACGCCCTGGCAAAGGCCATGGGCGTGGCCGCCACCCAGTTCGACATCGATCTGAGCAAGACCGAAGAGGCCCGCCTGCTGCTGGATAAGATGGTGGTCGCCGGCCGCGCCGGCAACGCCGAGCTGGAGAACCTGCCGGACATCTTTGCCCGCATCGGTAGCAACGCCAAAACCTCCAACCTGAGCCTCGACCAGACGCTTGCCCTGGTCGAGACCCTGTCCCTGGTCGAGCCCAACGCCGAGCGCCTGGCCACGCTCACCGACAGTACCCTGCGCGTGTTCACCAACGCGAACTACATGAAGTCCGCGTCCAAGGCGACCGGCATCAAGTTCTTCGACAAGGACGGCTCACGTCGGGATGCCCTGGAAGTCATCAGCGACATCAAGGCCAAGTACGACAAGCTGGGCACCGATGCACAGCGCTTCAAATTTATCGACGCCGCATTCGGCAAGACTGATCAGCAGACGCAAATAGGCCTCAAGACCCTGCTCGATGGCGACTCGCTGGGCAAGCTGGACCAGGTCTTCACCGAAGTCCGCGACGCCAGCGGCACCATCGCCCGCGACCTGCCGGACGCGATCGGCAACGCCGTCGACCAGACCAACCGCCTCAAGGGCGCGCTGCGCGAAGCCGCCGACGGCTTCGCCAAGCCGGTCAACGACACCCTGAGCGGCCTCATCAAGTGGGGCATGGACAGCAAGGAAAGCGGCGGCCTGGGACTGGACGGCAAGGACATGCTGCTCGGCGGTGCAGTAGGCGCAGCCGGGCTGTTCGGCGCGGCCCGCTATGGCGGCAAAGCCATCTCCGGAATTGCCGGCAAGCTCGGCGGCACCGCTGCCGGCGTGGCCACCGGCAAGGCCCTGGAGGAAGCGGCCGGCGTGCAGCCGGTGTACGTCGTCAACATGCCGGACAGCCTCGGCGGCAATCTCGGCGCTGCCGAAAAACTGGCCGACACAGCCGGCGACCTGGTCAGCCCAAAGACCATGACGTGGCTCAAGTCGTTACTAGGTACCTCAGTGACGGCCTTACCTGCCATGGGTTCCGGCGCCATGGCCACCGCAGGCGCAGCCGTTGCGGGTGCAGGCGCGGCCGGCTACGGCGTCGGCACGCTGCTCAACGACTACCTGATCGATGGCACCGCTGTCGGTGATGCCATCGGCAAGGCCGTGGCCTACGCCATCTCGCCTTTCAGCGAAGACGCCCGCAACGCCATCGCTGTGAACAACAAGGCATCCGAACTCACCATCCGCATCGAGGGCGAGACCAAGGCGCGCGTCACACAGATGAACAGCGACGGCCTGGACATGACCGTGCTCACCGGCCGTTCGAGAGTAGGAGGCTGACATGGCCTGGCGCGACGACTACCGCCCCGGTGCCTTCCGCGGCGTCCCCTTCCACCTCAAGAGCGCCACCCGTACCGGCGGCCGCCGCACCGTGTTGGACGAATTCCCGCTGCGCGACACGCCAAGCACCCAGGACATGGGCCGCAAGGCCCGCCAGTTCAACCTGGTGATGACCGTCATCGGCACCGATTACATGGCTCAGCGCGACGAGCTGATCGAGGCGCTCGAAGCCTCCGGCCCCGGCACGCTGATGCACCCGTTCTACGGTGAGCTGTACGTGGCCCCGCTCGGCGACTACAGCATCGAGGAGAGCCTCGACCAGGGCGGCCTGGCGCGCATTACCCAGAACTTCGTCGAAGCCGGCGAGAAGCCGCGCCCCGACAGCCAGCCGCTGGCCGGCGCGGCGGTCAACTCCGCTGCCGACCTGGTGCAGGCCGAGTCGGTAGAAGAGTTCGAAGGAAAATGGGCTGTTGTAGGATTTGCCAGCAGCGTGGCCGGACATGCGATTGCAGCACTCGGTACTGCATCCGGTTTTATCGGTGACGCTTTTGCGGCGGCGCTGGGCTACGCAACGCCGGCCATTGCCACGCTAAACGGCATCACCACCGGAATACTTTCCGGGGGCGGCCTGCTCACCCAAGGCGGCCAGTTCGGCACCCTGCTTGGGCGTTTCACCAGTTCGATCGCCTCGCTAATCCTCTCGCCGGGTAACCTCGGCATTGGGCTACTCGGGCTTGTTCGCGGCCTGACCGGTGGTCTCAGTCCCTTCGGTGCCTTTAAGGCCCTGACCTCGCTGTTCGACATTGGCAGCAAGGTGAAGCCGGTGCGCGGCAACGGCTATGTCACCCCGGCCCGTGCCCAGCAGGCGACCAACCAGGCAGCGATCTACACCCTTATCGAGCGGGCTGCGGTCGCCGAGGCTGCTCGCTTGGCGACAGGTCGGCCACTCGACACCGCCGGCAGTACGTTGCCCGGTCTCACCTACAACAACCGCGAAGAGGCCGTCGACACCCGCGACGTGCTGGTCGCCGAGCTGGACCGCCAGCAGCTGCAGGCCAGCCCCGAGCGCTACCGCGCGCTGGCCGGCCTGACCACTGCGCTGGTTACCGACCTCAACCGCCGCTCCGCCTCCCTGGCACCGCTCACCCGCTTCACGCCAGGCGCCACCATGCCGGCGCTGGTCATCGCCCATCGCCTCTACGGTGATGCCAGCCGTGCCGGCGAGATCGTCGCGCGCAACCGTGTCGCGCATCCGGGCTTCGTGCCCGGCGGCCAGGCGCTGGAGGTGCTCAAAGATGCCTGACGTCCTGCTCACCATCGGCAACCAGCAGTGGGGCGGCTGGAAGCGCTACCGCATTGGCCTGGGCATGCAGCAGCTGGCCGGCAGCTTCGAGCTGCAGTTGACCGAGCGCTGGGCCGGCCAGGCCAGCCGCCGCGAGATCCCCGAGGGTGCGCCGTGCACGCTGCACTACGACGGCGAGCTGCTGATCACCGGCTACATCGACCGCGTCAGCCCGAGCTACGACGCCAATAGCCACAGCGTGAGCGTCAGCGGCCGCGACAAGACCGCCGACCTGGTCGACTGTTCGGCGCCGCCGACGCAGTTTATCGGCCGCGGGCTGGTCGACGTTGCGCGCGAGCTGTGCGCGCCATTTGGCATCGCCGTCATCGACCAGGCCAGCGCCAATGCGCCGTTCCGCAGCCTCAAGCCGAACGATGGCGAGAGCGTGTTCGAGATGCTCGACCAGGCCGCGCGCATCCGTGGCGTGCTGCTGGTCACCGACGGCCGCGGCAACCTAGTCATCACCCGCGCCGGGCAGTACCGCGCGCACGACGCCCTGGTGCTCGGCGAGAACATCCTGCAGGCCAGCGGCAACCGCGACCGCACCGACGTTTTCAGCCAATACAGCCTCAAGGGCCAGGTCGCCGGCTCCGACGACTTCTTCGGCGAGCAGGCCGCCGCCGTGCTGGCCCGCGCACGCGACAGCCGCGTCACCCGGCACCGCCCGCTGACGCTCATCGCCGATGGTCCCATCGACGGCAAGGCCGCCCGCGACCAGGTCACCTGGGAGCGCAACGTGCGCTGGGGTCGCTCGCAGTCGGTGAGCTACACCCTGGCCGGCTACCGGCAGAGCAACGGCGAGATCTGGCGTGCCAACAGCCTCGTCGCGGTCCATGACGATTACCAATACCTGCGCGGCGCCGAGCGCCTGGTCACCGAGGTGGCCTACCAGCTCGACGACCAGGGCGAACGCTGTCAGCTGACCGTGATGCCCAAAGAGGCCTTCGCCCTGGTGGCACAACCCGAGCCGGAGGTAACCGATGGCCAGTATTGATCGCGTGCTACGGCCGCTGCGCCGGGGCCTGTCCCACCTGGTCAGCCGCGCTGTCGTCACCCTGGTCAACGACGCGGCCATGATGCAGGCGCTGCAGGTCAAGCTGCTGGCCGAAGAAACCCTCGACGGCGTCGAGCACTGGCAGCCCTACGGCTTCACTGCCCACCCGCTACCCGGTGCCGAGGCCCTGGTGCTGGCCGTCGGTGGCCATCGCGCGCACAGCGTGGTGGTTTCCTGCGGCGATCGCCGCTTTCGCCTCACCGCCTTGGAGCCTGGCGAGGTGGCCATCTACACCGATGAAGGCGACAAGCTGCACTTCAAGCGCGGCAACGCGATTGAGGTCGAGACCCGTGTCTTCACCGTCAAGGCCAGCGAGGCCGCGCACTTCCAGACGCCGCTCATCACCACCACCGGCCGCATCGAGTCGGCCGGCGACCAGGTCGCGGCGGGGATCAGCCAGGTCGGCCACACCCACCCAGGCGACAGCGGCGGCACCACCGGAGGCCCGCAATGACAGACATCGCCCTGCGCTGGGACGGCCTCGGCGCCGACCTGGTGCTCGATGGCAACGACCTCGCCCTCGATCACGGCCTGCAGACCCCTGCCGTCATCAGCCTGTTCTCCGATCGCCGCGCCCGCGCCGAGGACGCGCTGCCCGGCGGCGGTACCGACCGCCGCGGCTGGCCGGGCGACGCCTGGCCCGACGTAGGCGGTGACCAGATCGGCTCGCGCCTCTGGCTGCTCGGCCGCGAGAAGGAAATCGCCGAAACCCTGCGCCGCGCCCGTGAGTACGGCCAGGAAAGCATCGCCTGGACGCATGAAGACGGCATCGCTGCGCGCACCGAAGTGGCCGTTAGCGTCCCGCGCCGCGGCTGGCTGCGCCTGGCGCTGGCCATCCACCGACGCGACGGCCGCACCGAAAACCACCAGTTCGATACCCTTTGGGAGGCCCACTGATGGCTTTCTCCATCCCTGACCTGAACACCACCCGCCAGCAGATCGCCGCCGACATCGAGGCGCACCTGCCGGGCACTGAAGCGCGCACCCGCCGCAGCACCCTTGGCGTGCTGGCATTCGCGCTGGCCGGCGCGGTGCAGGGGCTGCACGCCCACATCGACTACCGCTACCGCAACTTCCTGCCGGACGAGCTGGCCGACGCCGAGGGTGTCGAGCGCTGGGCCCGCCGCTTCAAGCTCTGGTATCGCGCCGCCACCTCCGCCGGCGGCCTGGTCACCATCAGCGGCACCCCCGGCAGCACCCTGCTGGTCGGCACCACCCTGCAGTTCACCCAGGACCAGCTCTATACGGTGCGTGAGGATCTGACCCTGACCGCCAGCACCGGCCAGGTCGCAGTCGATGCCGCAACTGCGGGCAGCAGCGGCAACCTGCCCGCCGGCGCTCGCCTGACGCTAGTCAGCCCGGTCGTGGGCATCCAGTCCGCCGCTACCGTGGGTGCCGACGGCCTCACCGGCGGCGCCGATCAGGAAGATCTCGCCGGCCTGCGTGATCGTCTGCACCGCCGTATGGCCGAACCGCCGCAGGGCGGCACCCTGGCCGACTACGAGACCTGGGCGCTGGAGTCGCACACCGCCATTACCCGCGCCTGGGCGACCGAACACGAGCAGGGCACCGGCAGCGTCGTCGTGCGCGTGGTCTGCGACAACCAGGACAGCCCCATCCCCGGTGCCGAAGTGCTGGAGGCGGCCGAGGCCTACATTGGCGAACGGCGCCCGGCCGGCCGGCGCTCGGTCTACCTGCTGCCCCCGGTGGAAGCGCCAGTGCAGTACCAGATCCGCGCAGTGCCAAACACGCTGCAAGTGCGCGCCGCCATTGAGGCCGAGCTGCGTGACCTGCACCGCCGCGAAGCCGAACCCGGCGCCACCCTGCTGCTCAGCCACATTCGCGAGGCGGTCAGCCTGGCCAGCGGCGAAACGGACAACGCGGTGCTCTACCCGACGGCCGACCTGCTGCACGGCACCGGCCAGATGCCGACCTTTGGAGGTATCACATGGGCGTGACCGCCGCCGACTACGGCCGCCTTCTCGGTCAGTTGCTGCCGCCCGGCGCCGCCTGGACGCAGGACCCGGACAGCCTGCTGCAGACCCTGCTGCGCGCCTTCGGCGAAGCGATGGCCCGCGCCCATGACCGTGCCGACGACCTTTACCGCGAAGCCGATGCCGGCGAGGCGTTCGAGACGTTGGAGCGCTGGGAAGCCGCCCTCGGCCTGCCAGACGAATGCAGCGTCCAGGGCGCCCAGACCATCCAGGAACGCTCGGCGGCCGTTCTCGCGCGCCTTATCGGTCTGGGCGGCCAATCCCGCCCAGACTTCCTCGCCCTCGCCGAGGCGCTCGGCTACCCCGACGCCACCATTACCGAATACCAGGCCCGCCGCCACGGCCGCGCCAGCATGGGCGAGCCCTACGGAGGCGAGGACTGGGAAGACGCCTGGCAGCTCAACCTGCCCGCGAGCCTGATTATCCAGCGACGCCACGGCCGTGCCGCCATGGGCGAGCCCTACCAGGTCTGGGGCGACAGCCAGCTCGAATGCGTGCTGCACAAGCGCAAGCCGGCCGGCTCCATCCTGCTATTTACCTACGGAGGAAACTGATGGACTACCCCAAATCAGAGCCCGGCGTGAACCTGCTCAACGGCCAGTTCACTGACGGCAACCCGCTGCTGGGCATTCCAGCGTCGAGAGACCCAGCCAAGTGGGCGAACGACGTGACGGAAGAGATCCTCAACGTCGTGCGCGAAGTGGGCGACGAGCCCGACGAGGGCCAAAGCACTCAGCTGGTCGGCGCAATCTGGAAGATGTTCCGCTCGGCAACTGCAGTCGCAACCGAAGCGCTGCGCGGCGTGCTGCGGGTTGGCACGCAGGCCGAAGTCGACGCTGGCGCCCTGGACAATGTGGCGGTAACACCGAAAAAGCTGCGCATGGGCTTTGCGTTCAGCATCGGCCCCAACGGGTACATAGCGTTCCCGACGTGGATGATGGGTTTCGTCATTCAATGGGGGCTTCAGGCAACCCCTTCGCTGGCTAGCGGCGCAACAACATCGGGGGCGGTTACGTTCCCGGTGGCCTTCCCCAACGCTATGCGCGGCTTGGCTCTTACATACAAGTCAATCGGTGCTAACGGCGCGATGGGATACAACGACCCGGCACTTGGCGGTTTCACCTACACGCTGCGCGCGCTGTCGACGCTCTCGACGTCAGAGTTCTTCTTCATTGCGGTAGGTCGATAGGAGAGATCGCATGTTCTATTCAGAGAAAGCCGGCGCGTTTTATGACCCGGCAATTCACGGTGAGGCGCTACCCGCTGACGCGGTCGAGATAACCCGTCAGAGGCATGGCGAGCTATTGGACGGGCTGGCCAGAGGGCAGCGTGTTGTTGTCCAGGCAGGGCAGCCCGTTCTAATTGACCCTCCGGCCCACGTGCCAGCCGCGGACGAACTCTGCACCCGTATCGATACTGCCGCCGATGCCGCGCGTGCCCGTGTCGCCGGCGACCCACTGCGCGCCGTCGAGTACGACCGCGCACGGATCGAGGCGCAGGCCTTCGCCGACGCCGGCTATCCGGCCGATGCCGTACCGCGCACCGTCGCCGCCTGGGCCATCAACGGTCGCACCGCGCAGCAGGCAGCGAACAGCATCCTGGCCGAGGCCGCTGCCTACACCGAGGCGCTGTACGTCATCCGTGAAACGCGCCTGGCTGCCAAGGAGCAGATCCGCACGCTGATGGGTGCCGGCGAGGTCGAGCAGGCTCAGCAGCTGGCCGAGCAGACCATCGCCGCCATCGAGGCAGCAGTGGCCGGCGTCGGCAATAACCCGGCTGCATGACATGGCCACCGTCCGCGTCCTCTTCACCCGCAGGCGTCACCTCGGCAGCCTGGCCATCCGACTGGGCACCTGGTCGACGTGGTCGCACGTGGATCTGGTCGATGACCGCGGCGCTGTGCCCGAGCTGATCGGCGCCGTCGCCCCGTCCGGCGTGGTCCGCACAGCCATGGCCGAGCGCCTGCACCTGGCCAGCCAGGCCGCCCTGGTCGAGTTCTCGGTAAGGGATCGCAACGCCGTACTCGACGCGGCCGCCAGCCAACTCGGCCGCCCCTACGACTGGCTCGGCGTCGCCGGCATCGCCCTGCGCGGGCGTGACTGGCAAGAGGATGACTGCTGGTTCTGTTCCGAACTGGTTGCCTGGAGCTTCAGCGCTGCAGGCGAACCCCTGTTCCGCGCCGACCTGGTCAGCCGCGTCGTGCCCCAGCATCTATGGATGCTGGCGAACCCCTCACTAACTGCAGCCAATCCGCTGGAGCTGATCAGCGGCATCTAGCATGATGCCGTTTTGCCAGTCGGAGCAGAGCGATGATCAACAGCTTGGCCAAGCTATCCCTTTATGCTGGCGTTCCCGCAGCGGCGTTAGCCGCTTACGGAATGCTTTCTTACTACCAGAACCTTGGTGCCTGCGTGGAGACGACCGGAGCGGCACAAGACGCGTGCCTCCTCGAATTGACAGCAACGATGCCCGAGCCGTCGCTCGAAATGATCATGTCCACCTGCCGAAAAGCGGACCTGTTCCTATCGCTATACAAGGCCGACATCCGTACTCGTGAGCGGTATTCAAAGGACGAAGTGATGGCCCAACACGCAAAGGCCTGTAAAGCCTAATCCGCAACGGCTACTAGCACGAGATGCTGCTGGGTAGAGACCGGCAGCCGTATCTCCAAGCTATTTGGTTACAGGTTGTCCTTCAGCCATTGCGAGCCTTTGGAGTTGAAGCCAGCCCAGGCGCCTGCTCCGGTTAGCTTTACCACCAGCAGCTCATCGTCACCGTCGATATGCGGTTTCAGCGCATCTCGAATCTGAGTACAGGTCAGCTCAGACTTTACGATCCATGTTGAATCAAGGTGGTGCCACCACGCTCCCAGCTCCTTGATGGCAGCTATCAGGTCAGCATATTTCTGCTGCGGCTGGTTAAGGTCGTATCCGATCAAGAAACTCGCCATGGCATCTCTCCTTATGTGCTATCTGGCAGTTGGCCATCAACACTACCCGAAGCCTTTGAGGTGTGCCAAACCAAGCGCGAAGAATTTCGATCAATCCGGTGCCAAACCAAGCGCTAGACAGTGCCAAGTCTGGCGCGCGCTTACAACTGCACGACGAATGCTCCGAGCGTCCCTGCTCAGCTTTCGCTTGGCGTCGCACGCCTCCCGCGCTCTATAATCCGCGCGCTTTTTCCGCTATTGAACCGGAGAACCCTCAATGCTGAAGCGCTCCCTGGCAGCCGTTGCCGGCTTTGCCCTGTCCCTGTCTATTGCCACCACCCACGCCGCTGAAGCCCTGCGGGTTTCTGCCATCCCCGACGAAGCACCGACCGAGCTGATCCGCAAGTTCAAGCCGCTGGGCGAATACCTGGAACAGCAACTGGGCATGCCGGTGAAGTTCACCCCGGTATCGGACTATGCCGCTGTCGTCGAATCCCTGGCCTCCGACCGCCTTGATCTCGCCTGGCTGGGCGGCTTCACCTTCGTCCAGACCCGTCTGAAGACTGGCAATGCGATCCCGCTGGTACAGCGTGAGCAGGACGAGCAGTTCACCAGCAAGTTCATCACCGCCGATCCTGCGGTGAAATCACTGGCCGACCTCCAGGGCAAGACCTTCGCCTTCGGCTCGGTATCGTCGACCTCCGGCAGCCTGATGCCGCGCTACTTCATGCTCAAGGACGGCATCGAGCCCGAGAAATACTTCAAGCGCATCGCCTACTCCGGCGCCCACGACGCCACCGCCGCCTGGGTCGAAGCCGGCAAGGCCGACGCCGGGGTGCTCAATGCCTCGGTATGGGACAAGCTGGTCGCGGCCGGCAAGGTCGACACCGCCAAGGTCCGCGTGATCTCCACCACGCCGCCCTACTACGACTACAACTGGACAGTGCGTGGCAATCTCGACCCGGCTCTGGTCGAGAAGATCAAGGCAGCGTTCCTCGCCCTCGACCCGGCCAACCCCGAGCACAAGGCGATCCTTGACCTGCAGGCCGCCAGCCGCTTCATCGAGACCAAGCCGGAAAACTACGCCGGCATCGAAGAAGCCGCGCGGGCGGCCGGACTGCTGAAGTGACGTTGCGCGTTTCACGCACATGAGCACCTTGCAGGCGCCGCCAATGCCAGACTGCGCGGCCGAACCCGAACCAATGGTGAAGCTGGCCAGCGTGGGGCATACCCACGCGGGCGGCCAGGTTGCCTTGCGCGGAATCGATCTGCAGATCGCCCAAGGTGAACGCGTCGCGATCATCGGGCCATCCGGGGCTGGCAAGACCACGCTGCTGCGTCTTCTGGCCACCTCGCTCAAGCCCGACCAAGGCGAGCTCGATTTGCTCGGCAAGCAGCCCTGGACGCTTGCCGCCACCGCCCGGCAACGACTGCGTACACGGATCGGCCTGATTCACCAGGCGCCGCCGCTACCTCCAAGGCAGCGCGTGGTCACTGCGGTGCTGGCCGGCCGGCTTGGTCAGTGGTCTCTGTTCAAGAGCCTGTTCAGCCTGATCTTTCCACTGGACCGTCAGGGCGCCGCCGATGCGCTCGGGCGTCTCGATCTTGCCGACAAGCTGTACATGCGCTGTGACCAGCTATCGGGCGGTCAGCTGCAGCGGGTCGGAATCGCCCGCGTGCTTTATCAGGCCCCGGATCTAATTCTCGCCGATGAACCGGTGTCGGCCATGGATCCGGTGCTCGCCAGCCACACGCTGGACGTGCTCAGCCGCGAAGCGCAGCGCCGCAACGCCACACTGCTGGCCAGCCTGCACGCAGTGGAGTTGGCGCTGGAGCACTTCCCGCGCATCGTCGGCGTGCGTGACGGTTGCATCCTGTTCGACAAACCCGCCACTGCAATCGGTCATGACGAGCTGACCGCGTTGTACGCCAACGAGCAGCTCGAGCATGCCCCGTCGCCACCCGCTGCGCCGCCCCCGCTGCTGAACATTCCGCGATGCTGAACCCCGCGCTGGTCCGCCAAGACCCCGCTACCGCTTCACGCCTGATGCTGACATTGCTGGTGGTGGCGTTGCTGTGGCCCGGGCTGAAACTGAGCGAGCTGGACCTTGGCGTGCTGTTCGACGGCAGCAATGCCGACACCATGGGCACCTTCGTCTCGGCGTTCTGGCCGCCTGAGCACAGCGGCGAGTTTCTCGAGCTACTCTGGCAGGCCACGCTGGAGACCCTGGCCATCGCCACCGCCGGCATGGCCCTGGCGTTGGGTGTCGCCCTCCCCTGCGCTCTGCTTGCGACCCGCGCAATGTCCCTGTCCGCGCTCAGCCGCGGCGGCCGTCCGGCCTGGTGGGCACAGGCCTTGCGCTGGCCGGTGCGCGGATTGCTGATCGTTTTGCGCAGCGTCCCGGAAATCGTCTGGGCCTTGCTGTTCGTTCGCGCCGTGGGGCTGGGCCCGACCGCCGGCGTGCTGGCCATCGCCATCACCTACGCCGGCATGCTCGGCAAGGTCTACGCGGAAATCTTCGAGTCGGTCGACCCGCTGCCCGCCCGTGCCCTGCTGGGCGCCGGTGCTTCGCGACTGCAGGCGTTCCTCTATGGAGTACTGCCGCAAGCCACGGGCGAGATGCTCTCGTACAGCGTTTACCGCTGGGAGTGCGCGATCCGCGCCTCGGTGGTGATGGGCTTCGTCGGCGCCGGCGGGCTGGGCCAGCAAATGGATCTGTCGATGCGCATGTTTGCCGGCGGTGAAGTCGCCAGCATGCTGCTGACGTTTCTCATGCTGGTGCTGCTGGCCGATCTGCTCAGCCGCCTGCTGCGCTGGAGGTTCGCATGAGACTGCTGTCGCGCCTGCTGATCCCGGCCGGGCTGGTCGCCGCCGTCGTAGCGGCGTTCGCCTACCTGCAGCTGGAGAGCGCGGCACTGCTGAGTCGCGATGGCCTCGCGCAGATGGCCGCCTATGCGTCGGGCTTCATGGCTCCGGACCTGTCGGCCGATCATCTGCAGGCGATCGTCCACGGCACCCTGGAAACCCTGGCGATGTCCGCCATCGGCACCTTGCTCGCGGCCATGCTCGGCTTGCTGTTGGCACTGCCGGCGGCGGGGCGCTTCGGGCTGCTCGCGCAGGCATCGTCGCGCCTGCTGCTCAATGCGCTGCGGGCGATACCGGAACTGGTGTGGGCGGCGCTGATGGTGCTGGCCGCCGGGCTCGGGCCGAATGCCGGGACGCTGGCGCTGGCGCTGCACACCGCGGGCGTGCTGGGCCGGCTTTTCGCCGAGGCGCTGGAGAACACCCCGCCACAGCCCGGCGATGCGTTGCGCCTAACCGGTAGCGGCCGCATCGCGGCATTCTGTTACGGCACCCTGCCCTCGCTCTGGCCGCAACTGGTGGCCTACACCCTGTATCGCTGGGAAAACAATATCCGCATGGCCAGCGTGCTCGGTTTCGTCGGCGCCGGAGGGCTGGGTCAGATGCTTTACATGAGCCTCAGCCTGTTCCAGGAAGCCCAGGCCTCGACGGTGATCCTGGCCATGCTGGCGATGGTGCTAGCGGTTGACAGTCTCAGCGCGTGGGCGCGGCAGCGCTGGGTGCGAGGCTAATCGCCGCGGCCGACTCCGTTGACTTTTGTGAACTGATTCACCGAATATCCGTGATGTCGTTTTGAGATCATCAAGGATGATGAAGTGCCGGCCCTACCGCGCCAGTTGTCTACGCTACGAACCGTACTGGCATTGCTGGCAATCCTGCTGGATCCCTTCGGCCTGACTACGGCCACCGATGGTGCATCGTCCCGCCTGCTCAATCAGCTGCAAGCCAACGCCTACGGCGATGCCGGCGCCAGACAGCAGATCGCAGTTGTGATCATCGATGACGCTTTTCTGCGCCAGCGCGAAAGCCATTGGCCACTGCCCTACAACGAACAGAGCAAACTGTTCCGCCAGCTACTGGCCTATCGACCAGCCGCGGTCATGGTTGACCTGATGTACAGCTACGACCACTCCCGCGGACGCAACGGCGACAGTAGTCGATTCCTGTCCAACGTGTTCGAACGCTATCGAGCTGCCGGCGTGCCGCTGTATCTCGCCAACTCCGGCAGCACTGAATCCAATGCCTTGCCGATCTTTACCGAAGTTAGCGAGCCGGCACTGGTGAGCTGGAGCGGTTATGAAGATCAGTACCCGCTGGCAGCCGAGACCGCATACGGCTGGATGGACAGCGCAGCCTTCGCCTTATACAGAAGCTACTGCACGCGCCATGCCTGCCAGCCGCTACCAGCAACGGCACAGCTCGCCGGAGAGCAACCGCCGATCGCTCTGCAATGGGGCGGTGACCCGGCGCGTGAGCAGCGTCTGGTCAGCGACGTCAGCCAGTGCGCTTCATCATCTGGACTTTGGAGCCGGATTTTCAGCCAGCTCGCCCAGTCGGTCTTCTGGCGTCTCAGTGCTCCTACCGAAACACGCTGCCCATTTCACCTGACAATCACCGCGAGTGCCCTGGCTACGACCGTACCGGAGGAGCGCGCCGTGTTACGTGAGCTGCTTGGCGATCGCCTGGTAATGGTCGGCGCCTCCATCAGTTCCGCCGAGGATCTCACCAGCTCGCCGGTTCACGGCAAGTTGCCGGGCGTCTACGCCCACGCCATGGCGCTGGATAACTTGATCGAATATGGCCAGGACTACATCGCCGCACCACCGCAACTGTTCAACACCGAAATCGATGTCCTGGACCTGCTCGAGTTCATCTTCGCTTTGGTCATTCTCTGGTTTCACTCGGCCCGTTCAGGCCTTTTGCCTGGGCATCGCCTGGCGTTCGCGATCGGCGCAACGCTCTGCCTGCTGCTAATCAGCGTGCTGCTTTATCAGTTGCGCGTCACTCCAGTGAACATCCTCGGCTTGTTGCTGCTGATTGGCGTGTTACTGCCAGAAGAACCGGAATCCCCCTCCCTCCCCTCGACCAGCACACGAAAGGAGTCATCATGCGCAAACCCCTCACACTGCTCTGCGCCCTGTTGCTCAGCAGTACCAGCTACGCAGCCGGATTGACCGTAGAGCAATACACCAACGATCCGATCGCCCTGCTTGATGCAGAGGGTCGTTTGCTGAAGAAGATTGCACGCTCCGAGTTACCCGCCACACCACTGGCCGCACAGCAGTGGAATGACGATCTCGAACTGGTGCAGGTCGAGGTAGCCGGACAGCTGGTCTGGCTGGATGGTGTCGATGTCCGCCTGAGTCAAGGCAAGACCGTTCCCATGCCGTGCGCAGCACTGCCCAAGGCCCGCGCAGATAGCGCGACCAATCTCTCCACCATTGGTTACGGGGCTGGCTGTGCGAAGAACTGACCTACTGCGTAAGCGTGCCGCATTGGCGGCGGCTTTACTGCTGACTTGTCTGGGCGGGTGCAGCACGCTCAAAGGAGCACCTGACGCGCTGATCAATCTTGCAGGACAAAGCACGCAAAGCGGGTTTCAGGGCAAGTACCTGGAGCAGGAGGAGGTTCGCAGTTACTTCCGCCTCGATCCGCAGCACAACCACAACCTGCGGCTGAGCTATGACGGCCGTAGCCTGCCAGCCAATGAAATCCGCCAACAGAACGTGGTGCTGATACCTGCGCTGCAGAACTATCTGCAAGGCATCGTCGAACGTCTCGCCAAGGGTTGGCCTGGCGAGCAGCCGCAATTGCGGGTAACGGTCACCGACAGTTATTCGTTCGGGCCATCAGCCGACCCGTACGGCAATCTCTACGTGCCGCTCGGCATGCTGGAAAGCGTAGAAAGCGAGGACGAAATCGCGGCGATGCTGGCCCATGAAATGAGCCATGTGCTGCTGCGCCACCATGATCGCCGCCAAGCCTTCAACGAGCAGCGGGAACTGCTGACCAACATTGCCACCACTGCGGTAATCGCGACGATGGTCGCCGACTCTCGCCTGGATCGTGGAGCGTCGAAATGGAAGGTGGTCAGCAAAAATCCGCAAGCCACGCAGAAGGCCGTCGGTGAGACGGTGCTCTACACCTCACTCGCCAACACCTTTTCAGACAACGTATGGAACACCGCCTGGGGTCGTGCTCAGGAAGACCAGGCAGATCTGCTGGGTACCGATCTACTGATCAAAGCGCGTTACGCGCCGCGCGGTGCCAGCCACAGTCTGCAGCGGCTTAGCGATTTCCAGGGAAAGCAGGAACCCCTCCTGGCCGGTTTTATCCAGGCGCGACGGGGCGCGATGCAAGATTCGCTGCAGCGCCTCGACCTGAACGGCTTTACCCAGGAGATCAACACGTTCGTCAATCAAGGCCTGATGACGACCGTCAGCGCAGTCGGCCAGCACCTCACCCGCTCACACATGTCAGCCCAGCGTCGCGATGACGACCTGCGCCAATATCTGCAGCGCGAGTACGATGCCGAGCGTTATCACCGGGTGAATAAACGGAACTGGCTTACAGTCCGCAACACCCCAAGCGTGAAAGCCTCACTGGACGCTTACAAGAACGCCTACGGAGCCAACGAGGCCCTGGCTCAGAAGAATCTGAAGGATGCCCGAACCTTGGCCGAGCGAGCCCTGAAGTCTCCGGTGGCTAACCAGCCAGGCATTCGTCGTAGCCTCTTCAACGTCCACATGGCAACTGGTGACAAACGTCGTGCACTGGCGCAGCTCAACGCAATCAAGGACTGGTCGCTAGCGGGACCGGAGGTCTACGAACAACTGGTTCACTATCATCTGAACAATGGCGATGCAGTTGCGGCCCTTGCAACCATTGAACGGGCTGAACGCCACCTGGGTTCACAGGAACAGTTCATTGTCGAAAAGATGCTCGCTCATAAGCTCAAGAAAGATGAGAGCGAACTGCGCATGCTCGGCGAAAAATGCAAGCAGATGCCAAATCGAAAGGATGTCTGCAAGAAGATCGGCTGACCTTGAGAGGGCGACGCTGGTTGCGCAGTCGATTACCCGGCTGCGCGCCTCGCCCAGTTTCAGTGCACCACGGGCTGCTGTTCACGCTCCTGCACCAACACCCAGGGGGCCACCACCACGGCCCACAAGGTGGGGTCGCGCTGCTGCCAGTCCTGCGCCTGCTCGGCCTGCATTTTCGCCAGCTGTCCAGCATTCAGCCATGCGGCCACCCTGGCCTGATCGTCCTCGGCGACGGCCTGCGCCACTGCGACCAGATCGGCATCCCCCGCCACCTGTAACAGCGCTCCGCGAGCGAAGAACGGCTGCAGTTCCTGCCAGGTTATCGCTGCAGTTTCGCCCAGCAGCTTGGCATAAAGAGTGCTTGCGTCGTCGGCCATGGGACTCACCAGATACGAAAAAGGCGCAATGATACCCGCGCCCCGATTCCCATCAAACGGTTGAATCTGCCGGCTGTGCAAACGCAGGAGACACTTCTACACTGTGCCGGTACAGTTGCCGGAGCGTTTCGGGATGTTCGCCTCTTAACGGCGCTCCGGCCCGCAGGATTCAAACAATAACGATGCAAGTGGAGCACTTATGAAGACCAAGCAGCGTCTTTCGAAAATTTTCCTGGCAATGGCACTGACCGGCGCAGCCAGCTATACCCTGGCCGCCGATACCATCCGCATCGGATTGGCAGGGCCGGTAACCGGGCCGGTGGCGCAGTACGGGGACATGCAGTTCATCGGGGCCGAAATGGCCATCGAGCAGATCAACAAGGCCGGCGGGGTGAACGGCGCGCAACTGAAGGGTGTTCGCTACGACGACGCCTGCGATCCGAAACAGGCCGTGGCGGTTGCCAACAAGATCGTCAACGACAACGTCAAGTTCGTGGTCGGCCATCTCTGCTCCAGCTCCACGCAACCCGCGTCCGACATCTACGAGGACGAAGGCATCCTGATGATCACCGCGGCTTCCACCAGCCCGGACATCACCTCCCGCGGTTATGAACTGATCTTCCGCACCATCGGCCTCGACAGCTTGCAGGGCCCGACCGCCGGCAACTTCATCGCCGACCACGTCAAACCGAAGAACGTTGCCGTCATCCACGACAAGCAGCAGTACGGCGAAGGCATCGCCACCGCGGTCAAGCAGACCCTGGAAGGCAAGAACATCAAGGTCGGCCTGTTCGAAGGCATCAATGCCGGCGACAAGGACTTCTCCTCGCTGATCGCCAAGCTCAAGCGTGAAGGCGTGGACTTCGTCTATTACGGCGGCTACCACCCGGAACTGGGTCTGCTGCTGCGTCAGTCCAAGGAAAAAGGCCTGAACGTGCGCTTCATGGGCCCGGAAGGCGTCGGCAACTCGGAAATCTCCGCCATCGCCGGCCCGGCCTCCGAAGGCATGTACGTGACGCTGCCGAAATCCTTCGACCAGGACCCGCGCAACAAGGAACTGGTAGACGGCTTCAAGGCCAAGAAACAGGACCCGAGCGGCCCGTTCGTGTTCCCGGCCTACGCGGCGGTTCAGGTCATCGCCGAAGGCATCGAAAAGGCCGGCAGCACCGACACCGACAAGGTCGCCGAAGCGCTGCGCAGCAATACCTTCGACACCCCGACAGGCATGCTCTCGTTCGACGAGAAAGGCGACCTGAAGGACTTCAATTTCGTCGTCTACGAATGGCACCAGGACGGCACCAAGACCGAAGCCAAGTAATTTCCATCAGCCTGACGAAGCCCACACTCGCTTGTGGGCTTTGTTTTAGCGGGCGGCCCCGCCACAAGCATCGGGCCGCCTTGCCGTACCTGTAATCCGACGAGCGGCCTGAACAGCAGGCCCGCCTCGAACCGGCGCCGTGTGTGATCCGCAAGGCACCGTACCGCAGTGGCACCGCGCCAGGAGGGGCGGTGTGTTCGAAGTGGGCAGCGCAGCCGGAGCGGAATGGAATTGCAGGGACTTCGGGAGAGCAGTGATGCCTGAGCTTTACCACTACCTACAACAGCTGATCAACGGGCTTACCGTTGGCAGCACCTACGCGCTGATCGCCATCGGTTACACGATGGTCTACGGCATCATCGGCATGATCAACTTCGCCCACGGCGAGGTGTACATGATCGGTTCGTATGTCACCTTCATCGCGATCGTCGGCCTGTCCATGATGGGCCTGGACGCACTGCCGATCCTGATGATCGGCGCATTCGTGGCCGCCATGATCGTCACCAGCGCCTACGGTTACAGCATCGAACGGGTCGCCTATCGCCCGCTTCGCGGCAGTAACCGGCTGATCCCGCTGATCTCCGCGATCGGCATGTCGATCTTCCTGCAGAACGTCGTGCTGCTGGCCCAGGACTCCAAGGACAAGGCGATCCCCAACCTGATGCCAGGCAACCTGGTCATCGGCGAGAGCGCCATGAACGGCGTGGTGATTTCCTACATGCAGATCCTGATCTTCGTGGTGACCTTCGTCGCGATGTACGGCCTGACGCTGTTCATCTCGCGGTCACGTCTGGGCCGCGCCTGCCGCGCCTGCGCCGAAGACCTGAAGATGGCCAACCTGCTGGGCATCAACACCAACAGCATCATCGCCTTGACCTTCGTCATCGGTGCTGCACTGGCTGCCGTCGCGGCGGTGCTGATCAGCATGCAGTACGGGGTGATCAACCCGCACATCGGCTTCCTTGCCGGTATCAAGGCCTTCACCGCGGCTGTGCTCGGCGGTATCGGCAGTATCCCAGGAGCCATGCTCGGCGGGCTGGTACTTGGCGTCGCGGAAGCCTTCGGTGCGGACATCTTCGGTGACCAGTACAAGGACGTGGTGGCGTTCAGCCTACTGATCCTCGTGCTGCTGTTCCGCCCCACCGGCATCCTCGGTCGTCCGGAGGTGGAAAAGGTATGAGCGGCAATCTCCGTACAGCCTTCTTCAGTGCCCTGCTGGTCATCGCCGTGGCGGTGCCGGTGTTCGGCCTGAAGCTCACCACCGTCGGTATCCGCGTCGAAGTGCATGGCGCCGAAATCGGTACCTTCTGGATCATCGCCGCCTGCGCCGTTGCCATGTTCGTCTGGCAGCTGTTCCGCACGCACTTGGCCGCTGGCTGGGCCGCGAGCCCCAGCTTGCCAACCGTGCCTGCTGGCGCCGGCAACTTCCTCACGCTGCCCTCGACGCAACGCTGGATCATCCTGGCGCTGGTACTGGTTGCGCTGGTCTGGCCGTTCTATGGCTCGCGTGGCGCGGTGGACATCGCCACGCTGATCCTGATCTACGTGATGCTCGGCCTCGGCCTGAACATCGTTGTGGGTCTGGCCGGCCTGCTCGATCTGGGTTACGTCGGCTTCTACGCCGTCGGTGCCTACACCTATGCGCTGCTCTCGCATTACTACGGGGTCGGGTTCTGGACCGCCTTGCCCATCGCCGGCGCGATGGCGGCGCTGTTCGGCTTCCTCCTGGGCTTCCCGGTGTTGCGCTTGCGCGGTGATTACCTGGCCATCGTGACGCTCGGTTTTGGCGAGATCATTCGCATCCTGCTGCGCAACATGACCAGCGTGACCGGCGGCCCGAATGGCATCAGCGGCATCGACAAACCGACGCTGTTCGGCCTGTCCTTCGACCGCCGTGCCGCCGAAGGCATGCAGACATTCCACGAATATTTCGGGGTGGCCTACAACTCGGTGAACAAGGTGATCTTCCTCTACCTGATCGCCCTGCTGCTGGTACTGCTGACGCTGTTCGTGATCAATCGTCTGCTGCGCATGCCGATCGGTCGCGCCTGGGAAGCCTTGCGCGAAGACGAGATCGCCTGCCGCGCATTGGGCATGAACCCCACCGTGATCAAGCTTTCGGCGTTCACCCTGGGCGCGACCTTCGCCGGTTTCGCCGGCAGCTTCTTCGCCGCCCGTCAGGGGCTGGTATCACCGGAATCCTTCACCTTCATCGAATCGGCGATCATCCTCGCCATCGTGGTGCTGGGCGGTATGGGCTCGCAGCTCGGGGTGATCCTCGCGGCGATCGTGATGATCCTGCTGCCCGAGCTGATGCGCGAATTCAGTGAGTACCGCATGTTGATGTTCGGCGCCCTGATGGTGCTGATGATGATCTGGCGCCCGCAAGGTCTGCTGCCGATGCAGCGCCCACACCTGGAGCTGAAGCAATGAGCCGCCCGATTCTAGAAGTACGCGGCCTGATGATGCGTTTTGGCGGCCTGCTGGCCGTCAACGAGGTGGCGCTGACGGTACATGACAAGCAAGTGGTCTCGATGATCGGCCCCAACGGTGCCGGCAAGACCACCGTGTTCAACTGCCTGACCGGCTTCTACCAGCCGACCGCCGGGGAAATCCTGCTCGACGGTACGCCGATCCACGGTCTGCCCGGCCACAAGATCGCTCGTCAGGGGGTGGTACGCACCTTCCAGAATGTCCGTTTGTTCAAGGACATGACGGCGGTGGAAAACCTGCTGGTGGCGCAGCATCGTCATCTGAATACCAACTTCCTCGCCGGCCTTCTGAAGACTCCGGGTTTTCGCAAGAGCGAGCGCGCGGCGATGGACTTTGCTGCGCACTGGCTGGAGCAGGTGAATCTGACCGACGTAGCCAACCGCCCGGCTGGGACCCTCGCCTACGGCCAACAGCGCCGCCTGGAGATTGCCCGCTGCATGATGACGCGTCCGCGCATCCTCATGCTCGACGAGCCGGCGGCGGGCCTCAACCCGAAGGAAACCGAGGATCTCAAGGCGTTGATCGCCATGCTGCGTGACGAACATGGGGTCACCGTGCTGCTGATCGAACACGACATGAAGCTGGTCATGAGCATTTCCGACCACATCTACGTGATCAACCAGGGCACGCCGCTGGCCGATGGTTCGCCCGAACAGGTGCGCAACAATCCGGACGTGATCAAAGCCTACCTGGGGGAGGCGTAAGCATGCTGACTTTCGAAAACGTCTCGACCTTTTACGGCAAGATCCAAGCGCTGCACGACATCAATGTGCAGGTGGAGCAAGGCGAGATCGTCACCCTGATCGGCGCCAACGGTGCCGGCAAGTCGACGTTGCTGATGACCCTTTGCGGCTCGCCGCAGGCGGCCAGCGGCAGCATTCGCTTCCAGGGCGAGGAGCTGGTCGGCCGGCAGACCTGCGACATCATGCGCAAGGCCATCGCCGTGGTGCCTGAAGGGCGGCGGATCTTCGCTCGCCTGACAGTTGAAGAGAACCTGTCCATGGGTGGCTTCTTCACTGGCAAGACGGACTTCCAGGAGCAGCTGGACAAGGTGCTCGGCCTGTTCCCGCGGCTCAAGGAACGCTATCAGCAGCGCGGCGGCACGATGTCCGGTGGCGAGCAGCAGATGCTCGCCATCGCCCGCGCACTGATGAGCAAGCCCAAGCTGCTGTTGCTCGACGAGCCGTCGCTAGGTCTGGCGCCGATCATCATCCAGCAGATCTTCGAGATCATCGAACAGCTGCGCGAGGATGGCGTGACGGTGTTCCTGGTCGAGCAGAACGCCAACCAGGCGCTCAAGCTGGCCGACCGTGGCTATGTACTGGAGAACGGTCACATCGTCATGCAGGGCAGCGGCGAGGACCTGCTGACTGATCCGAAGGTCCGTGACGCTTACCTGGGCGGCTGACACCGCAACCATGGTCGACGAAAGCCCTGCCGTCCTGGCGGGGCTTTTTCGTTCTCCGATCCCGACATGCCGCCAGACGAACCCGCACGCTGCGCGTACGGTCGAACAGCCGCTATGCTTGCTCGATGCCTCTATCCCCTAATGCCCGTCAAGGAGACCTCACGATGCGCCACTGCCTGTTCGGCCTGCTCATGGCTGCCAGCGTCACTGCGAATGCCGCGATTCAGACGCAGGAAATCCCCTACACCGCTGCCGACGGCACCGAGATGATCGGCTACTACGCCTACGACGACGCCATCGAAGGCAAACGCCCCGGCATCGTCGTGGTCCACGAATGGTGGGGGCTGAACGACTACGCCAAGCAGCGCGCCCGCGACCTCGCCGAGCTGGGCTACAGCGCCCTGGCCATCGACATGTACGGCGAAGGCAAGAACACCGAGCATCCAAAAGATGCCATGAGCTTCATGCAGGCGGCCCTGAAGGACGCCGATGCTGCCAAGGGTCGCTTCAACGCTGGCCTCGATCTGCTCAAGGAACAGGCGCAGACCGATACCGCCAAACTCGGCGCGGTAGGCTACTGTTTCGGCGGTAAGGTCGTGCTGGATATGGCCCGCCAGGGCGTCCCGCTGGATGGTGTGGTCAGCTTTCATGGCGCACTGGCCACCGAGACACGCGCCGCCCCGGGCAGCGTCAAGGCACGCGTGCTGGTCGAGCATGGCAGCGAAGACAGCATGATCAGCAGCGACGATATCGCCGCGCTGAACGTCGAGATGGTCAAGGCCGGCGCCGATTACCAGTTCGTCAGCCTGCCCGGTGCCAAGCATGGCTTCACCAATCCGGGCGCCGACGCCCACCAGAAAAACGGTCTCGACGTGGCCTATCAGAAAACGGCGGACGAGCGCTCCTGGGGCGATATGCGACGCTTCTTCGAAGAGACGTTCGGCGCACCAGCAACCGCTCGGGCACAGTGAAGGCCTCGCCTTCTCGTCCGTGATTCGCCCGGCGGCGCGCCTGCCGCCGGGACGCGTGCTAGCATTGCGCGCATATTCATCGTCGATCACGAGTCATGGCCGAACACGATTTCCGCTACACCCTGCTCAACCCCGCCCACACCCTTACCGAATGCCGCGCTTTGGCGCCAGGTCGCTATCAGGTCACCGGCAATGGCGGATCGATTCGCAGCGGCGACGTGCTGATCGTCACGCTCAAGGGCAGCCGCGATCTATCGCAACGTCTCACCGTCGAAAAGGTACGCCACCTCATCAATCCACCGGGACAGTGGATGGCCGTGGCAAGCGGACCGGTATTCCGCGAACTTGAAATCCTCAACTGGCAGGTCGCTTGCGATAGCTGCGGCAAGCAGCTGGACTTCGAATTTGCGGTCGACGCCAAGCTGGGCGAAGCCGCCCGCAAGCCTGCCGCGCAGGCCCGTATCGCCGAATTGGGCTGGTCTGGCGCTGATGGCCAACACCGCTGCCCTAGCTGTCAGAAGGAGAAACAGGCATGACTTTGCGTTTGTTGCCCTTGGTCGTAGCCGTCGGCCTGGCCGGTTGTGCGACAGAGCCATTGGAGCTTCAGCGAGACGTCACCTACATCGCCGAGTGGATCGGTGACGAGCCGGTGATCGGCCGCACTGCAGTATCGCTCACGCTCAGTGAGGGACGCGCCTACGGCAATGCCGGCTGCAATCACTGGTTTGCCAGCTACGAGCAGAGCGGTCAGCAGATCCGCTTCAGCAACCTGGGCAGCACACGCAAGCTCTGCCCGGAAGAGATCATGGAACAGGAGCATGCGTTCCTTGACCTGCTCAACCGGGTCGAGCGCTGGGACGTTTCCAATATCGACCAGCTGCGCCTATGGCCTGCCGAGGGCAGCGCCCTACGACTCTGGCCCGAACAGGAATAGTTGCGCCAAATGTGCGCAAGCAACAGACATTGCGCACTGCTATCAGGCGGCCGCTGCGCCCCCGCAATTCCTACGTTCAAGCGCCAGGCTGTCAGGCTACAAACAAACCCCTTGTTTTTCCGGGGCACCACCGTTTGCAGCGTCGCAGCGCATCCGCTTTTAACGAAACTGGCATATCCAGTGCATAGACTGGATTAACCCAGTTTCGGGGACCCTGGTACAGGCAGGCCAGGGATTCCCCTCTTTTATCCGCAACCCCACGCAGCCGCTCCCGCAGAGCGGCTGCGTGCCCTCTGCGAACAGCAGCGGCGACGTAGTCGTCAGAACAGCCGCAACTGCTCGAAACCGCCACGCAGATCGATCAACCGCACCCCGACCCCGATCAACCGAACCGGTCTGGCGCCCCGGGAGAAAGCGATGGCGAGCAGGTCCGAATAGTCATCCAGCTCAAGCCCGGCACCAGCCTGCTCCAGGGTCGTCTGGGTGAAGTCATGGAATTTCAGCTTCACGAACGGCTTGCCGGGTCGGTAACTACCGTCGAGCCGGGCCATGCGTGTTGCAAGCTGTTGAAGCAGCTCCGGTAGTCGCTCCAGGCAAGCGGCCAGGTCGGGCAGATCACGATCATAGGTCTGCTCGACACTGACCGACTGGCGGCGGTTCTCGACCTGCACCGGGCGCTCGTCAATTCCCCGCGCGAGCCCCCATAGCCGCTCGCCGAATGCACCAAACTCGCGAACCAACGCCAGCCTGCCCCACTCGCGCAGGTCGTTGCAGGTGTGGATACCCAGCCGCGCGAGCTTCTCCGCCGTGACGCGTCCCACACCGTGCAGACGCTTGACCTCAAGCTCCTGCACGAACTCGTCGACCTGAGCCGGCGTGATAACGAACAGGCCATCAGGCTTGTTCCATTCACTGGCGATTTTGGCGAGAAACTTGTTCGGCGCGACACCGGCCGAGACCGTGATCCGCAGCTGTTGCCAGACTCGTCGACGGATGTCCTCAGCGATACGCGTGGCGCTGCCGGAGAAGTGCTCGCAGGCGGTCACATCCAGGTAGGCCTCATCCAGCGACAGCGGCTCGATCAGCTCGGTATAGGTGCGAAAGATGTTCTGAATCTCGCGCGACGCTTCGCGGTAAGCCTCCATTCGCGGACGCAGAATCAGCAGATCTGGGCATAGCTTCAACGCGTGCCCCGAGGCCATGGCCGAGCGCACTCCGTACGCGCGCGCTTCGTAATTGCAGGTAGCAATGACCCCGCGCCGATCCGCAGCGCCACCCACTGCAATGGGCCGCCGAGCCAGGCTGGGGTCGTCGCGCATCTCGATGGCGGCATAGAAGCAGTCGCAATCGATGTGGATGATCTTGCGCAGGTTGGGCTGACTCACGAAAACAGTGCACCGGGCAGGAGTGAACGAATCTTCAGCGCGACGGGTCGGTTATTCAGATGGTAAGTCCTTTTACCGCCCCGATAGTCGGAGGTTCAGATGAAAATCTTGTATGCAGGCGCGATCGTCCTAAGCGGTCTTTTTTCCGCAACCGCGATGGCTGACCAGGACATGATGAACACCCTGCCGCAAGGCACCAATATTCAGCAAGAAAAACACGGCGATGATCAGGTTCGCGACAACAAGGATGACGTCGATCCGAAAATGAAAAAAGAAGTACAGGACGATTGGCGCGAGGATGCTGAAAAACGTCGCGATAGCGACGTGATGAAGCCCGAGCAGCGCGGCTAGCCAACTACCAGCCAGTTACAGCTCCAGCGGGTACGGCTGCAACAGCGCCTTGCCGTAGCCGTCGACGAACTCCGGCGGCATGCGCTTGGGTTTCCCGCTGGAGAGCTCGATACAGACGAAGGTGGTCTGCGCTCGCAACAGGGTGGCGCCGTCGGCAGGTCTGATCAGCTGAAAATTACGTTTCATCTTCAATCGCTGATCCGACTCGGATATCCAGGTTCCGAGCTGCAAAACGTCACGCTCATAGGCAGCAGCCAGATAATCGATCTCATGCCGTAGCACCGCCATGGCGCGATCAAGACGATGGTAGTCTTCGATGCCAAGCCCGAGACTTTGCGAGTGCTGCCAGGCACAGCGCTCAAGCCAGGTCACGTAGACCGCATTATTGGCATGCCCAAGTTCGTCGATGTGCTCGGGCTGCACCTGCAGATCGATGATGAATGCTTGTGGCTGGTCCCAGCTCATTCGTCAGATGCCTCGATAGCTGATTGCGATGGGCCTATGAAAGCGCAGCAACGCCGGCGAGTCACGCAGGTTGTCGTACGCGATGACGCGACATTCAGAAGCCAGCCGCCCTGCCCTGTTTTTCACCGCACAAAACAAAAAGGGCCATCTCATGAAAGATGACCCCTTGAAGCCCAAAACGGGCAATAAAAATGGCGTCCCCTAGGGGACTCGAACCCCTGTTACCGCCGTGAAAGGGCGGTGTCCTAGGCCACTAGACGAAGGGGACGAAACCTTCGCAAACCTGCCGATGAACCGCTTATCGACAAGCCGTGATTGGTGGAGCTAGACGGGATCGAACCGTCGACCTCTTGCATGCCATGCAAGCGCTCTCCCAGCTGAGCTATAGCCCCGGATTTATCGTCTCTCGACGCGCGATGCAAGCATCGCTGAATAATGGCGTCCCCTAGGGGACTCGAACCCCTGTTACCGCCGTGAAAGGGCGGTGTCCTAGGCCACTAGACGAAGGGGACGCAAACCCTTCAAGCGCAACCCGTATTTCCATATCTGGTGAATACAGGTTGGTGGCAAATTCTGCTCTTCGAGATTGGTGGAGCTAGACGGGATCGAACCGTCGACCTCTTGCATGCCATGCAAGCGCTCTCCCAGCTGAGCTATAGCCCCATCTCGAGGACGGGGCGCATATTAGGGGCGCCCCCAGGCAGTGTCAACAACAAATTTCGACCGACCCGCAGATTTTTTGGCATTAGGAACAACTACTTACCGTCCATCGGCGGGACTGACCAGCAGGGTCGCCCCTGCTCGAAGCGGTCAGACGATAGACACCAGCAGCTTTTCCCACTCCTTGGCTTCCTTCTTCGAGGCCCCACCGAGCAGCTCGAGCGCATTGCGCAGACGGAAACGCGTCAGATCCGGACCAAGGATTTCCATCGCATCCAGCACCGACACCGAACTGGCCTGCCCGGTTATGGCAGCGAACATCAGCGGCATCACATCGCGCAGCTTGAAGCCGAGGTGTTCGGCTACCTGCGTGATGCAAGCGGTGATGCGCTCCTTTTCCCACTGGCGCAGCGCCTCGAGCTTCCACAGGATCAGCTGCATCACCTGGCGCACCTGAGCGGCATCCAGCTTCTTGTGCGCAAACAGCGCTGGATCGAGCGGCAATGCACCTGAGAAGAAGAAGCCCGCCAGCGGCGCGATCTGGCTGAAGGTTTCCACGCGCTGCTGCACGTGCGGAGCGATCTGCATCATGTACTGGAGATTAAACGCCCACTTCTGCACTTCGGTAGCGAACTGTTCGACCGACAGCTCGCGCAGCCACTGGCCGTTGAGCCAGGACAGCTTCTCCAGATCGAAGATCGGCCCGCCGAGCGACACGCGCTGGATATCGAAATGCTCGATCATCTCGTCCAGGGTGAACTTCTCACGCTCGTCAGGCATCGACCAGCCCATGCGCCCGAGATAGTTGAGCATCGCCTGCGGCAGAAAACCCATGCGCTCGTAGAAGGTCACCGAGGTCGGGTTCTTGCGCTTGGACAGCTTGCTCTTGTCCGGATTGCGCAGCAGAGGCATGTAGCACAGCTGCGGTTGCTCCCAGCCGAAGTATTCGTAGAGTTTGATCAGCTTGGGTGCCGATGGCAGCCACTCCTCGCCACGCAGCACATGGGTGATACCCATCAGGTGATCATCGACCACGTTGGCAAGGAAATAGGTCGGCAGGCCGTCGGCCTTCATCAGCACCTGCATGTCCATGCGGTCCCAGCCGATCTCGACGGTGCCGCGCAGCATGTCCTGCACCTGACACACGCCTTCGCTCGGCACCTTCATCCGGATCACATGGGATTCGCCAGCAGCGATGCGACGCTGTGCTTCGGCCGGCTCGAGGTGCATGCAATGGCCGTCGTAACGCGGTGTTTCCTTGTTCGCCATCTGCTCGGCACGCACCTGATCCAGGCGCTCGCTGCTGCAGAAGCAGGGGAAGGCATGCCCCTTGGCAACCAGCTCGTCCGAGTACTTCTTGTAGATCTCGCCGCGCTCGCTCTGCCGGTACGGGCCGTGAGGACCGCCCACATCCGGACCCTCGTCCCATTCGATGCCCAGCCAACGCAGCGCATCATAGATCTGCTGCTCGGACTCACGAGTCGAGCGCAGCTGATCGGTGTCCTCGATGCGCAGAATGAACTGACCGCCGTGCTGACGGGCGAAGCACAGATTGAACAGCGCGATATAGGCAGTTCCAACGTGAGGATCACCGGTGGGAGACGGCGCGATACGGGTGCGGACGGTGGTCATGAATGATCTCGAACGAATAGGACGAACAGAAAAACAGAAGGGCCGAATGTTAACAGGCGAGGTGCAGCCGGCTCCAGCCGGACACCGACTGGAGCACTTTGCTACGCACAGCGGAACAGAGAGCGGCTTCGGCGCCACCGTAAACGATGGCCCTGAGGCTAAACAGGCAGAGGAGCCTCAGACCTGCAGCAGGCGCTCGCGCAGCTTGTGGATCTCGTCGCGCGCCTCGGCAGCCGCCTCGAACTCCAGGTCGCGCGCCAGGCTGAGCATCTTCTCTTCCAGCTGGCGGATGCGCTTGGTGATCTCGCTCGGCGAGCGCAGTTCGTTCTCGTAACGCGCACTCTCCTCAGCCGCTTTCGCCTCACCACGCCGCTTCTTGCTGCGCGAACCGGGCACCGTGGCGCCTTCGAGGATATCCCGCACATCTTTGGTGACACCCTTCGGCACGATGCCGTTGGCCTCGTTGAAGGCAATCTGCTTGTTGCGCCGCCGTTCGGTTTCATCCATGGCGCGCTGCATCGAGCCGGTTACGTTGTCGGCGTAGAGGATGGCGCGGCCATTGAGGTTGCGCGCCGCGCGGCCGATGGTCTGGATCAGCGAACGCTCCGAGCGCAGGAAGCCTTCCTTGTCCGCATCGAGGATCGCCACCAGCGACACCTCGGGCATGTCCAGGCCTTCGCGCAGCAGGTTGATGCCCACCAGCACGTCGAAAGTGCCCAGCCGCAGGTCGCGGATGATCTCGACCCGCTCCACGGTATCGATGTCCGAATGCAGGTAGCGCACCCGCACATCGTGATCGCTGAGGTAGTCGGTCAGGTCTTCGGCCATGCGTTTGGTCAGCGTGGTAACCAGCACCCGCTCCTCCTTGACCACGCACTTGCGGATCTCCGACAGCAGGTCGTCGACCTGCGTCAGCGCCGGACGCACCTCGATCTGCGGATCGACCAGGCCGGTCGGACGCACGACCTGCTCGACCACGCGGCCAGCATGCTCGGCCTCGTAAGGGCCGGGCGTCGCGGAGACGAAGATGGTCTGCGGGCAGATCGCCTCCCATTCATCGAAGCGCATCGGCCGGTTGTCCAGCGCCGATGGCAGACGAAAGCCGTACTCCACCAGGGTTTCCTTGCGCGAACGATCGCCCTTGTACATCGCGCCGACCTGCGGCACCGAAACGTGGGACTCGTCGATCACTAGTAGCGCGTCGGCAGGCAGGTAGTCGAACAGGGTGGGCGGCGGTTCACCGGCATCGCGCCCGGACAGATAGCGCGAGTAGTTCTCGATGCCGTTGCAGTAGCCCAGCTCCATGATCATTTCCAGATCGAAGCGGGTACGCTGCTCGAGCCGCTGCGCCTCCACCAGCTTGTTCTGACTACGCAGGTAATCGAGCCGCTCGCGCAGCTCGTCCTTGATCTTCTCGATGGCATCGAGCAGCGTCTCGCGCGGCGTCACGTAGTGGCTCTTGGGGTAGAAGGTGAAGCGCGGCAGCTTGCGAATCACCTCGCCGGTCAGCGGATCGAAGGCGGACAGGCTTTCCACCTCGTCGTCGAACAGCTCGATGCGCACCGCTTCCAGATCCGACTCCGCCGGAAAGATGTCGATCACATCGCCACGTACGCGGAACGTCGCGCGAGCGAAATCCATGTCGTTGCGCGTGTACTGCAGGCCAGTCAGCCTGCGTAGCAGCTCGCGCTGATCGAGGCGGTCGCCGCGGTCCACATGCAGGACCATCTTCAGATACGACTGCGGATCACCCAGGCCGTAGATGCAGGACACCGTGGTCACGATGATCGCGTCCGGGCGCTCCAGCAGCGCCTTGGTCGCCGACAGACGCATCTGCTCGATGTGGTCGTTGATCGAGGCGTCCTTCTCGATGAAGGTATCCGACGACGGCACGTAGGCTTCCGGCTGGTAGTAGTCGTAGTAGGAAACGAAATACTCCACCGCGTTGTTCGGGAAGAACGCCTTGAACTCGCCATAGAGCTGCGCGGCCAACGTCTTGTTCGGCGCCAGCACCAGCGTGGGCCGCTGCACGTGGGCAATGACATTGGCGATGCTGAAAGTCTTGCCCGAGCCGGTGACGCCCAGCAGCGTCTGGTGCGACAGGCCCGCCTCGATGCCTTCGATCATCTGCCGAATGGCCTCCGGCTGATCGCCGGCCGGCTTGAAACGGGTGACCAGTTCGAACTTGGACATTTCGCCTCTCTAGGTAACGTGTGCGAATTTCAAAAACCGGACCTTGCGCAGCCGTCCAGCGAGGTTTAGCGCGACGGCGAGCCGACTTCGAATCAACCGCCTGGCATGAGCGCGCAAAGCCGGAAAACCGTCCATCTTTCCAGTACGCAAAACGCACCGAAAGTGATCAGAAAACCTCGGTAGCATATCGCAGGCAACAGGCATGACCGCTATACTACCGCCCCGTTTGCGCATCACCCTGCGCGCCGACGCGAGGGTGGTAAATCTAGTCACTCTTCTCTTTCGAGCCCCCTCACCATGAGTTTGTTCTCTGCTGTCGAAATGGCGCCGCGTGATCCTATTCTCGGCCTCAATGAAGCCTTTAACGCCGACACGCGGCCGAACAAGGTCAACCTCGGTGTCGGTGTCTATTACAACGAAGAAGGTCGCATTCCGCTGTTGCGCGCCGTAGTCGAGGCGGAGCATGCCCGCATCGCTGCCAATGCGCCGCGCGGCTACCTGCCGATCGAAGGCATCGCCGCTTACGATGCTGCCGTACAAAAGCTGCTGTTCGGCAACGATTCTTCGCTGATCGCCGAAGGCCGGGTCGTGACTACCCAGGCGCTTGGCGGCACCGGGGCACTCAAGGTCGGCGCGGACTTCCTCAAGCGACTGCTGCCCGATGCCGTGGTTGCCATCAGCAACCCAAGCTGGGAAAACCATCGCGCACTGTTCGAGTCGGCCGGTTTCCCGGTACAGAACTACAGCTATTACGACGCAAGCAACCATGGCATCGATCGCGCCGGTCTGCTGCAGGATCTGAAAAACCTGCCGCCCCGCTCCATCGTCGTACTGCACGCGTGCTGCCACAACCCGACCGGTGTCGATCTGAACCTGGAAGACTGGAAACAGATCCTCGAAGTGCTACGCGCTCAGGATCACGTCCCGTTCATCGACATCGCCTACCAGGGCTTCGGCGACAGCATCGAGGAAGACGCCGCCGCCGTGCGCCTGTTCGCCGAGTCGGGCATGACCTTCTTCGTTTCCAGCTCGTTTTCCAAGTCGTTCTCGCTGTACGGCGAGCGCGTTGGCGCGCTTTCGATGGTCACCCAGAGCCGCGAGGAGTCCGCGCGGGTGCTCTCGCAGGTCAAGCGCGTCATTCGCACCAACTACTCGAACCCGCCGACCCATGGCGCCACCATTGTCGCTTCGGTACTCAACAGCCCGGAACTGCGCGCCATGTGGGAAGCCGAGCTGGGCGAGATGCGCAGCCGCATCCGCGAACTGCGGCTGAGCATGGTGGAGCAATTGACGGCCAAAGGTGCGAAGACGGATTTCAGTTTCGTTGCAGCCCAACGCGGCATGTTCTCCTACTCAGGCCTCACGGCTGAACAGGTCGAGCGACTGCGCGTCGAGTTTGGTGTTTACGCCATCAGCACCGGCCGCATCTGCGCCGCCGCACTGAACCGCAGCAACATCGGGCACGTCACTGACGCCATCGTTCAGGTGCTCTGATTGATCCCACTTCGGGGCCTTTTCAGGCCCCGAAGTGGCGCCGCTCCTATCGCGCAGAGGGTTGACTTCTCTTTTGCAAACAGTAGGATACGCACCGTTGTTCCGCGATAGCTCAGTCGGTAGAGCAAATGACTGTTAATCATTGGGTCCCTGGTTCGAGTCCAGGTCGCGGAGCCAAATCTGAAAGCCTCGGTTGATACCGGGGCTTTTTTATTGCCTCTGGACTCTCACCAGGGACTGCGTCCCAGGTTATTCGCTTCGCCCACCCCTTCGGGCCACGCTGAAAACGCGCCCAACTGGCTAGCGCTTACTCAGGCACCGGCTCGCCTGTCCGCTGGCGCCACCAGGCTTGTGCCAACATCCAGCCACACCAACCGGACAGGACGCCCAACACGTTCGCGACCATGTCCCAACGCGATGCCGTTCGATGCGGCAGCATGCCCTGTGCCATTTCGATCCCGAACGCCGCCGCGAGCGTCAGGCCAACGCCCCAGAATATCGGCAGACGTGGAAACGCAAGTCGCAGCGTAAAGACAAGCGCCGCAAACCCCATCATGTGATGAAGCTTGTCCTGCTGACTGAAAAGCTGCGGCACCGGGCCTGGCTTGAGACCGGCAAAGAGAACGACCGCCAGCACGATCAGAAAGGGCAACATTCGCAAATAAGGCATACGGCAGGGGACTCTCGTTCGATGATTGGTCGAGGCAGACTCGGTCTCGACGCGTGCTCTGACCGGCAAATTGCGATAAAGATCGGTGAGCTCGAACGCCATCCTTTACTGGATATCTCAACCACCAACAAAAATGCCCGCATCGTTCGATGCGGGCATTCGCAAAAACGCTGTTGTGGCGGTTGAGACTCAGGCCTCGGTCTTGCCCACAGCGGACTTGATCAGCGTCTGCAGCTCACCCTTCTCGAACATCTCGAGGATGATGTCGCTACCACCGACCAGCTCACCGTTCACCCACAGCTGCGGGAAGGTCGGCCAGTTGGCGTAGGTCGGCAGGTTGGCGCGAATCTCGGGGTTCTGCAGGATGTCGACGTAAGCGAACTTCTCACCACAACCCATTACAGCCTGAGTCGCACGAGCGGAAAAGCCGCACTGCGGAGCATTGGGCGAGCCCTTCATGTATAGCAGTACCGGGTTGTTGGCGATCTGTTCTTTGATGGTTTCGATGATATCCATGGAGTACCTCGGCTAGACACGGTTGCCGCGCATTGTAACGGAAAACGTTAGCGAAAGCCGAGCGGAGGACTCGGCTTTATCATGGCGCAGGGGCCGCCAATACTGCGATTCAGCCCGATATGGCTGGCATAGGCCGGATTTGCGCCTGCGCTTGCTTTCTGGATAAGATCGCGCCTTTCCCGTTTCGTCGCTCCCCGTGCGACCCCCAGTCGTCGGTCCCCTTTTTCTGTCGAAAAGCAATGGATCGCGCTGCGGCAATAAAGGTAGTTGATATGAGCGCAAGGCACTTTCTCTCACTGATGGACTGCACGCCCCAGGAGCTGAACAGCCTGGTTCGCCGCGGCATCGAGTTGAAGGATCTGCGCAAGCGCGGCGTCCTGTTCGAGCCATTGAAGAACCGCGTGCTGGGCATGATCTTCGAGAAGGCCTCGACCCGCACCCGACTGTCCTTCGAGGCCGGCATGATCCAGCTTGGCGGCCAGGCTATCTTCCTCTCTCCGCGGGATACCCAGCTAGGTCGCGGTGAACCCATCAGCGACTCAGCCATCGTCATGTCGCGCATGCTCGACGCGGTGATGATCCGCACCTTCGCGCATTCGACACTGACCGACTTCGCCGCCAACTCCAGCGTACCGGTCATCAACGGCCTGTCCGACGATCTGCACCCCTGCCAGCTGATGGCCGATATGCAGACCTTCCATGAGCACCGCGGCAGCATCGCCGGCAAAACGGTGGCCTGGATCGGCGACGGCAACAACATGTGCAATACCTATATAGAAGCGGCCATCCAGTTCGACTTCCAACTCAAGGTCGCCTGCCCCGAGGGCTACGAGCCCAACGCCGAGCTGATGGGCCGCGCCGGTGATCGCGTGCAGATACTGCGCGACCCGCGCGAAGCGGCCGCAGGCGCACACCTGATCAGCACCGACGTCTGGGCCTCCATGGGCCAGGAAGACGAAGCCGCCGCGCGCCTGGCGACGTTCCGCCCTTATCAGGTGGACCGCGCCCTGCTCGACTGCGCCGCCGCGGACGTGCTGTTCATGCACTGCCTGCCTGCCCACCGCGGTGAGGAAATCAGCCACGATCTGCTCGACGACCCGCGCTCGGTAGCCTGGGACCAGGCCGAGAACCGCCTGCATGTACAGAAGGCGCTGCTTGAGTTCCTCGTCGAGCCGGCCTATCACCACGCATGAAGACCGAGCCGCCACTGCTGCAACTGCGTGATCTGGCCTGCGGCTACGGCGAGCAGAGCATCGTCCAGCACCTCAACCTGCATCTGAACCGCGGCGACATTGGCTGCCTGCTGGGCCCCTCCGGCTGCGGCAAGACCACTACCTTGCGGGCTATCGCCGGGTTCGAACCGGTACACCAGGGTGAAATCCAACTGGCAGATGCGGTCATTTCCCGTGCCGGTCTTACCCTGGCGCCGGAGAAGCGCCGCATCGGCATGGTCTTTCAGGACTACGCGCTGTTTCCCCATCTGACCGTGGCGGAGAACATCGCCTTCGGCATCCGCAGGCAGCCGGACTGCTCGCGCATCGTCTCCGAGATGCTCGAACTGGTGCACCTGTCAGCACTCGGCAAACGCTACCCCCATGAGCTCTCCGGCGGTCAGCAGCAACGCGTGGCACTGGCCCGAGCATTGGCGCCGGAACCCGCGCTGCTGCTGCTCGACGAGCCATTCTCCAACCTGGACGTGGAGTTGCGTCGGCGCCTCAGCCATGAGGTGCGCGAAATCCTCAAGGCGCGCAACACCAGCGCGATTCTGGTCACCCATGATCAGGAAGAAGCCTTCGCCGTGAGCGATCAGGTGGGCGTGTTCAAGGATGGTCGGCTTGAGCAATGGGACACCCCGTTCAATCTCTATCACGAACCGCTGACGCCCTTCGTCGCCAGCTTCATTGGCCAGGGCTACTTCATCCGCGGGCAATTGCTCGATCCGGAGACCGTGCAGACCGAGCTCGGCATGATCCGCGGCAACCGCGCCTACACCTGGCCAGCAGGCAGTTCGGTGGATGTGCTGCTGCGCCCGGACGACATCGTCTACAGGCCGGACAGTCCGCTGCGCGCGCTGATCGTTGGCAAGACATTTCTCGGTGCGTCGACGCTGTACCGGCTGCAACTGCCTACCGGCAACCAACTGGTTGCGATCTTCACCAGCCACGCCGACTACCCGACTGGGCAGGAGGTGGGCATCGCCATTGCTGCCGATCATCTGGTGGTCTTCCCGGCCCAGGGCAGCGTCGCCGCCCATGAAACGCTGCAGCCGACAACAGCGGCGCGCTAACCCTTCTGCCGGCGCTGGCGGAAGAACTCGCTGAGCACCGTCCCGCACTCCTCGGCCAGCACGCCACCCTCGACCAGCACCCGGTGGTTGAGAAAGCCCTGCTCGAAGAACTGGCCGCGACTGACAACCACGCCGGCCTTCGGCTCGGTGGCGCCATAGACGACTCGCTGGACGCGCGAGTGCACGATCAACCCGGCGCACATGCTGCAGGGCTCCAGCGTCACGTAGAGCGTGCTACCGGGTAGCCTATAATTTTCCACTGCCTGCGCCGCGTCACGCACGGCGACCATTTCCGCATGGGCACTGGGGTCGTGCCGAGAAATCGGGCAGTTGAAGCCGCGTCCGATGATCTGCCCATCCTGCACCAGCACCGCACCCACCGGCACCTCGCCCAGCGCCGCGCCCAGCGCCGCCAGTGCCAGGGCTTCACGCATGAAGCGCTCGTCCTGGCTGCGGTCGATGATCAACGGTTTTCTCACTGCTGCGCCCTGCCCTTGCTCATACCACCTCGATCGCCGCCATCAGACCGGTTTCCATATGGTCGATGACGTGGCAATGGAACATCCACACGCCGGGATTATCGGCGACCAATGCGATACGCGCCGTTTCGTTCTTGCCCAGCAGGTAGGTATCGGTAAACCAGGGATCGATCTTGCGGCGGTTGGAGGAAATCACCTTGAAAGTCATGCCATGCAGATGGATCGGATGCTGGTACTGGCTGAGGTTACGCAGCTCGAAGATGTAATGGCCATCCCTCTTCAGCGTTGCAATCGGCCGTTCCGCACAACTCTTGTCATTGATATCCCAGGCCTGGCCGTTGATCTGCCAGAAGGTATAGGCTCCGCCCTGCTCGGCGTCGGTCGACAGGGTACCGGCCCATTCGAAGTTGAAGCGCAGGGTTTCCGCGCGCTGCAGATCCGGCTCCGCCACCGGATTGGTCGGCAGCGCCGGCGGCCAGTCGCCGGCGGTTTCGTCATGGGCCACCGAACGCAGCGTCGCCAGCCGCAACGGACCGTTGCGCAAGGACAGCTCCGTGCCGACCTCCGGCACCTTCAGCGCCAGGTCGATACGCATGCCCGGACCGAGCCAGTACTCCTTGCCCAGCGGCATCGGCGCGATTGGATGGCCTTCGAGCGCATAGATGCGCGCCTCGCCGTCCGGCAGGTTCAGTCGGTAGGTCAGCGTATTGTCGAGGTTGAGTACGCGTAGCCGCACGACCTGCCCGGCCGGCAGATCAAGCGTGGGCGCATGTGTGCCATTCACCGTCGACAGCACGCCCGGCGTGCCACCTCGAGCAGCCTCGCGCGGCACACTGAACTCGGTGAACGCACCCTGTTTGTCGATATGCCAGCTCTTCAGGCTGAGCGTGCGCTCGTGGCGGAAACCGCTCGGTTCGCGCTCCTCGACGATCAGCGGGCCGACCAGTCCACGACCCAGCTGGGCGGCACTGCTGGTGTGCGGGTGATACCAGAAGCTGCCAGCATCATGCAGCTGGAAGCGGTAGTCGAAGAACTCGCCGGGCAATACCGGCAACTGCGATACGTAGGGAACGCCATCCATCTCCAGCGGCAGACGAATGCCATGCCAGTGGATGGTGGTGGGCTCAGGCAGATTGTTGATGAAGCGCACCCGCAGCCAGTCGCCCTGACGGCCACGCAGCTCCAGGCCAGGCGCCTGCCCGCCATAGGCCCAGGCGGGCGTGACGTGACCGGGCACCAACTCCACGTCCAGCGGGGCGGCGATCAGCTCATAGTCATGGGTGGTGATGTCGGCCGGGCGGCCGAGCCAGTAGCGCGCACCACTGCCGGCGAGGCCGACGACACCAAGACCGGCCAGGCCGGTGAGAATCTGTCTGCGAGTAAAGGACATGCATGGGCTCCAGCCAGTCCGAATTGATGGGCCCATCAGGCTCGACGCGCCTCTCTGCGGAGGCTGCGCATAGCATGAGGGCAGCCTGGGCTGCCCTCATTGCTTCAGATCACTCCCACTCGATGGTGGCGGGCGGCTTGCTCGACACATCGTAGGTGACGCGGGAGATGCCTTCGATTTCGTTGATGATGCGGTTGGATACCTTCTCCAGCAGCTCGTAAGGCAGGTGCGCCCAACGTGCAGTCATGAAGTCGATGGTTTCCACCGCGCGCAGCGCAACGACCCAGGCGTAGCGACGGCCGTCGCCGACCACACCGACCGACTTGACCGGCTGGAACACCACGAACGCCTGACTGGTCTTGTGGTACCAGTCGAAGTTGCGCAGCTCTTCGATGAAGATGTGATCCGCGCGACGCAGCAGGTCGGCATACTCCTTCTTCACTTCGCCAAGGATGCGCACACCCAGACCCGGGCCCGGGAACGGGTGACGGTAGACCATGTCGTAGGGCAGGCCGAGCTCCAGGCCGATCTTGCGTACCTCGTCCTTGAACAGCTCACGCAGCGGCTCGACCAGCTTGAGGTTCATTTCCTCCGGCAGGCCGCCGACGTTGTGGTGCGACTTGATCACATGGGCCTTGCCGCTCTTGGCGCCGGCCGACTCGATCACGTCGGGGTAGATGGTGCCCTGGGCAAGGAACTGGATGTTGTCCAGCTTGCTGGCTTCGGCATCGAACACGTCGATAAAAGTACGGCCGATGATCTTGCGCTTCTTCTCCGGGTCCGCCTCGCCTTCGAGGTTGCCAAGGAACTGCGCTTCGGCGTCGGCACGGATCACCTTGACGCCCATGTTCTCGGCGAACATGGCCATTACCTGGTCGCCCTCGTGCAGGCGCAGCAGGCCATTGTCGACGAAGACACAGGTCAGCTGGTCGCCGATCGCCCTGTGCAGCAGCGCCGCAACCACCGACGAATCGACGCCACCGGAGAGGCCGAGCAGCACGTTGGCATCACCGACCTGGGCACGCACCTGGGCGATGGCATCTTCGACGATGTTGGACGGCGTCCACAGCGCTTCGCAGCCGCAGATGTCGAGGATGAAACGGGAAAGGATGCGCCCGCCCTGACGGGTATGAGTCACTTCCGGGTGGAACTGCACGCCGTAGTAACCACGGACATCGTCGCCCATGGCAGCGATCGGGCAGCTGGGGGTGCTGGCCAGGATATGGAAGCCGGCCGGAATCTCGGTGACCTTGTCGCCGTGACTCATCCAGACATCGAGGCCAAAGACGCCGTCGTCGTCCATGTGGTCTTCGATGCCGTCGAACAGCTTCGATTTGCCGACCAGATCGACGCGGGCATAACCGAACTCGCGAACGTCCGAGCCCTGCACCTTGCCACCCAGCTGCTCGGACATGGTCTGCATGCCGTAGCAGATGCCGAACAGCGGCACACCGAGATCGAACACGGCCTGCGGCGCGCGCGGGCTGCCTTCCTCGTGAACCGACTCCGGGCCACCGGCGAGAATGATGCCGCGCGGCGCGAAGGCACGGATGTCGTCCTCGCTCATGTCCCACGGATGCAGCTCGCAGTAGACGCCGATCTCACGCACGCGGCGGGCGATGAGCTGGGTGTACTGGGAACCGAAGTCCAGAATCAGGATGCGGTGAGCGTGAATGTCAGGATGAGCCATATGGGCATCTCTCGTGGTAGTCACAAATGAAACGGGGCTGATCGAACAGCCCCCTTCTTCATACTTTTAAAATCGATTTGCCGCGTCGCGAGCGACGGCAGGCAACGCAGCATGACCTAGCGCAGCAGCGTCAGATCGATTTTTCAGCCGACCCGGTAGTTCGGCGCTTCCTTGGTGATCTGCACGTCATGCACGTGTGACTCAGCCATGCCGGCGCCGGTGATGCGCACGAACTGCGGCTTGCTGCGCATTTCGTCGACAGTGGCGCTGCCGGTGTAGCCCATGGAAGCACGCAGGCCGCCCATCAGCTGATGGATGATCGCTGCCAGCGAGCCCTTGTACGGCACACGGCCCTCGATGCCTTCCGGCACCAGCTTCTCGGCGCCAGCGGCGGAATCCTGGAAATAGCGATCCGAGGAGCCCTGTGCCTGGGACATGGCACCCAGCGAACCCATGCCGCGGTAGGCCTTATAGGAGCGGCCCTGGAACAGCTCGATCTCGCCCGGCGCCTCTTCGGTACCGGCGAACATCGAACCCATCATCACCGCGTTGGCGCCAGCGACGATGGCTTTGGACAGGTCTCCAGAGAAGCGGATGCCACCGTCGGCGATCATCGGCACGCCGGTGCCTTCGAGGGCGGTAGCGACGTTGGCGATGGCGGAGATCTGCGGTACGCCGACACCGGCGACGATGCGCGTGGTGCAGATCGAGCCTGGGCCGATGCCGACCTTGACCGCGTCAGCGCCGGCCTTGACCAGGTCCAGCGCGGCTTCGGCGGTGGCTATGTTGCCGCCGATCACCTGCACCTGCGGGAAGTTCTCCTTGACCCAGCGCACGCGGTCGATCACGCCGCGGGAATGACCGTGAGCGGTGTCGACCACCACCACGTCGACACCCGCAGCGGCCAGCGCTTCGACGCGCTCACCGGTATCGGCGCCGGTACCGACCGCGGCGCCGACGCGCAGACGGCCCTGGCTGTCCTTGGAGGCCAGCGGGTAGGTCTTGGCTTTCTCGATGTCGCGGAAGGTCACCAGACCGCGCAGGTGGAAGTTGCCGTCCACCACCAGCATCTTCTCGATGCGGTGCTTGTAGAGTTCGGTCTTGATCTCTTCCAGGCCAGTGCCTTCGAGCACGGTGACCAGCTTGTCCTTGGGCGTCATGATCGCCGCGACGGAGTCGCCGGCATTGGGCGTGAAGCGCAGGTCACGCCCGGTGACGATGCCGACCAGCTCCTTGCCGGAAACCACCGGGAAGCCGGAGAAGCCCAGTTCATGCGCCTTGCGCAGCAGCTCGCTGATCTTGGTTTCCGGCGTGACGGTGACCGGATCGTGAACGATGGCGGTCTCGTGACGCTTGACCTTGCGCACCTCGGCAGCCTGCTGCTCGATGCTCATGTTCTTGTGGATGATGCCGATGCCGCCTTCCTGAGCCATGGCAATGGCCAGGCGCGCTTCGGTGACGGTGTCCATGGCCGCGGAAACCAGCGGAATGTTCAGCTCGATTTCGCGGGTCAGACGGGTCTTCAGGCTGACATCCTTCGGCAAAACCTCGGAATATCCCGGGATCAGGAGAACATCATCGAAAGTCAGGGCTTCTTGGCTGATACGCAGCATGGCGGGGGCTCCCAGGCGGGAAAAAGGAAGCGCGGCATTATACCCACGCACCCCGTCACGCTCAATGCGGATGTGAGGTACGTCGCGCACAGCTAAATGCACGGCATTTCCGAAATGACCAGCCGGTCACGCCCGATCAATAATCAGCGCCACCTTGAAACCCAGGCGCTCGGCGAACTCGTCGAGAAACGCCTGGCGAAAGCCAGCCTCACCCCAGCCATTGAAGATGAAACCCAGATTGGAAAAGGCGCAGGGCGGGATGAAGAGGAAACCGTTGATGTCGTCCTCGAAGCCGCACTCCGGGCAGGTGAAATTGTCGGTCTGTCGAGGCGTCCATTCATCCAGGCTTTCGAACAGCGCCTCGCCGATCTCGCGGCGGCACTCGGGGCAGCCTGCTTCTTCGGCGAAATCCTGCGTCGGTGTATAGATGCAGCGTTTGGTCACCACCTCAAGGCCATTGATCGCCTCGCCATAGGGCAAGCGCTCCGGATGCATCACGACGTTTCGCGCGCCTGGAGCAATCGCGTAGCCCATGCCGCCAACACCGCGACCGCAGGTGGTCGGCAGCGCCTCGACGATGCGCCGCTCGGCCAGCCAGCGCAGGATCATCCGCGCCTTGGCTTCGTGCCCCGGGAACGTGGAAACGCGCGGCACGATGATCGCTTGGCTATGGCTCATAACGGCTCGAAACGGAGATGAAGAAAGGCCGCGCAGCTTAGCGCCACGCCCGATCCGGTCAAGAGCGGGCAGACCAGTGCGTGCAGTTTCGGTTTGCGCATGGCCGCGCCCGGCATATCATCGCCGCCATGCTCAAAGATCCCTTCCAGCGTCTGAATCTCGATCGCGAAGTCCTCACCGTCAGCCAGCTCAACGGCCGCGCCCGCCTGCTGCTCGAGGACGTGTTCGCTCAGGTCTGGGTCGAAGGCGAGATTTCCAACCTCGCCCGCCCGGCGTCCGGCCACATCTATTTCACCCTCAAGGACAAGAACGCCCAGGTGCGTTGCGCGTTGTTCCGGCAGAACGCGGCGCGGGTACGCCAGGCGCTACGCGACGGCCTGGCGGTGCGGGTGCGCGGCAAGGTCTCGCTGTTCGAGGGGCGCGGTGATTACCAGCTGATTCTCGATACGCTGGAGCCAGCCGGCGACGGCGCGTTGCGCCTGGCCTTCGAGGCACTGAAGGAAAAGCTCAGCGCCGAAGGCCTGTTCGCTGCCGAACGCAAGGCTGCTTTGCCCGCCCACCCGCGGCGCATTGGCATCGTCAGCTCGCCGACCGGCGCGGTGATCCGCGACATCATCTCGGTGTTCAAACGCCGCGCGCCGCAGGTCGAGCTGACGCTGATCCCGACCGCAGTGCAGGGCCGCGAAGCCACCGGACAGATCGTCCGCGCGCTGCAGCTAGCCGACGCTCAGGGCTTCGATGCGCTGATCCTGGCCCGCGGCGGCGGTTCGCTCGAAGACCTCTGGTGCTTCAACGAAGAAGCCGTGGCACGCGCGGTGGACGCCTGCGTCACGCCGATCGTCAGCGCGGTGGGCCACGAAACCGATGTCTCGATCGCCGATTTCGTCGCCGATGTTCGCGCGCCGACGCCATCCGCGGCCGCCGAGCTGCTGGCCCCCAGCAGCGCCGACCTGCAACACCGGCTGAGCGGGCTGCAACAGCGCCTGGTGCTGCGCATGCGCGACCGTCTGCACCGTGACGCCATGCGTCTGGAAGGCCTGACCCGCCGCCTGCGCCATCCGGGCGAACGTCTGCAGCAGCAGGCCCAGCGCATCGACGACCTCGAGCAGCGCCTGCTGCGCGCCGTCGACCGCCGCCTGTGCAGCGGCCAGGAGCGCCTGGCCCGGCTGGAAACGCGCCTGGCCGCGCAACATCCGGGGCGTTCTCTGAATCTGTTGCGCCAGCGCCTCGAACACCTCTCCTCACGACTGCCGCGGGCGATGCAGGCCAACCTGAAAGGCCGGCGCCAGCAGCTACAAAGCCTCGCCCAGACGCTCAACGTGGTCAGCCCGCTGGCCACGCTCAGTCGCGGCTACAGCATCCTGCTCGACGAGCGCGGCCAGGCGATCCGCAGCGCCAGCCAGACCCAGCCCGGGCAGCGGCTGAAGGCCCGGCTCGGCGAGGGCGAGCTCGAGGTGCGCGTGGAAGACAATCATCTGGAGCCAGTAACGCTGCCGTTGCTGTAGACCCTGCGGCAGCCGCTTGGCCGGAAACGTTCTGACATCCCTGGGTCTTTCTCTATTCCAGCGTTTACGCGAGGATGGGCCGTTTCCTGCACCGGACCCACCCATGCCTCGTGTCTTCGCCCTGCTGTTCGCCCTCGCCATTGCCCTGCCGGCCCATGCCGAGGGATTCATCACCCGCCTGCTGAATAAACCCGTACCCGGCGGCGTTGCCGTGATCGAACTCGGCAACGGCCCGAGTGCGCCGCAGGCCCGCTACCAGGGCAAACCGACGCTGGTGGTGCGCGAGGACGGCCAGCGCTGGATCGCCATCGTCGGTATCCCGCTTTCTGTGAAGCCGGGCGCGCAGCAGTTGGAGATCGATGGCCGCACCCAGACCTTCCAGGTCGAGAGTCGCGACTATCGCGCGCAACACATCACCCTGAACAACCAGCGCCAGGTCAATCCGAACCCGGCCGACCTCAAGCGCATCGAGCGCGAACTGGACGAGCAGAACCGTGCCTATCGCCAGTTCAGCGCCAACCAGCCAAGCAATCTGCTGTTCGACCGCCCGGTGGCTGGCCCGCTGTCCTCGCCCTTCGGCCTGCGCCGTTTCTTCAATGGCGAGGAACGCAACCCGCATTCCGGCCTGGATTTCGCGGCGAAGACCGGCACGCCAATCAAGGCACCGGCAGTCGGCAAGGTGATACTCACCGGTGACTACTTCTTCAATGGCAAGACGGTATTCGTCGATCACGGCCAGGGGCTGATCAGCATGTTCTGCCATCTTTCCGAGATCGGCGTGAAGGTCGGCGAGCAACTGGCGCGGGGTCAGGTGCTGGGCAAGGTCGGCGCGACCGGGCGTGCCACGGGCCCGCACCTGCACTGGAACGTGAGCCTGAACGATGCCCGTGTCGACCCAGCCATCTTCATCGGCGCCTACAAGCCTTGAACACAGCAAAAGGAACGACAGCAATGCGCATCAAAGCGACGGACTCCACCCTGCTGATCATCGACATCCAGGAACGCCTGTTCCCGGTAATCCTCGAAAGTGAAGCCATGGCCGAGCACACTGCCTGGCTGCAGCAGGTAGCACAGCGCGTAGGCGTGCCGGTGCTGCTGACCGAGCAGTACAGCAAGGGGCTGGGCAGGACGATCGCCGCCCTGCGTGACGGCGTCGACGAAGCCGCCATTCTGGAGAAGCTGCACTTTTCCGCGGCAAGCGACGGCGAGCTGTTCCAGCGCCCGGGTGGCGAACGCCGGCAGTTCGTCGTCTGCGGCTGCGAAACTCACGTGTGCGTGCTGCAGACGGTGCTCGACCTGCTCGCCCGCGGTAACGAGGTCTTCGTTGTCGAAGAAGGCGTCGGCTCGCGGCGGGCCAGCGACAAGGCGCTCGCGCTGGCGCGCATGCGCCAAGCCGGTGCGGTGATCGTCTCGCGGGAGATGGTTGCCTTCGAATGGATGGAACGCGCCGGCACCGAGCTGTTCAAGAGCATCGGCCGCGAATTCATCCGCTGAGCAAAGCCGCCGTACGAACAAATCGCGCCGCGACCGATGCGCTTTGTCCAGGTCGCGCCTGAACACACTGGATGGAGTAGACCATGTCTGACGATCTGGCCGGCTGGCTGGACTGGCTCAGAGCCCACGCCGAACTGCAAACGCTGCTCGCCAGCGCCACGCTGATCTTCGCCGCCTGGCTGTCCAACTGGGTCGTCAAACGCATTCTGGTGCGCGGCCTTTACCGCCTGCTGCAACACACCCGAGAGAACAAGCTGCAGGATTTCGGCGTCATCAAGCGGCTGTCGAACATCGTCCCGGCACTGGTGCTGTCCATCGGCGTGACGACCGTGCCGGGCCTGCCGGAAGCCGCGGTCACGGTGGTACAGAACGTCTGCGGCGGCTTCATCGTGCTGACCATCGCGCTGGCCCTGGGCGCCGTGCTGGACATCGTCAACCTCATCTACCAGCGCCGTCCGGATTCCCGCCTGCACCCGATCAAGGGTTATCTGCAGGTGGTGAAGATCGTCGTCTACGCCATCGCGACGATTCTGATCATCGCCACGCTGATCGATCGTTCGCCGTTGATCCTGCTGTCCGGCCTTGGTGCCATGGCGGCGGTGCTGATGCTGATTTTTCAGGACACCCTGCTCTCGCTGGTGGCCAGCGTGCAGATCACCTCCAATGACCTGATCCGCGTCGGCGACTGGGTGGAAATGCCGCAGCTCAATGCCGACGGCGACGTGATCGATATCGCCCTGCATACCGTCAAGATTCAGAACTGGGACAAGACGATCACCAGCATCCCGACCAAGCGCTTCATTTCCGACTCGTTCAAGAACTGGCGCGGCATGCAGGAAAGCGGCGGCCGGCGCATCAAGCGCAGCCTGTATCTGGATCAGCAGAGCGTGCATTTTCTCAGCCGTGAAGAATGCGAGCGTCTGCATCGCTTCAATCTGCTGGACGAGTACCTGACCGAGAAAACCAGGGAAATAGAGGCATGGAATGCCAAGCTCGAAGAGCGTGGCAAGGAGCCGGTGAATACCCGACGCATCACCAATATCGGCAGCTTTCGTGCGTATGTGGAGCGCTACCTGCGCAGCCACGGCGGCATTCATCAGAACATGACGTTGATCGTGCGCCAGCTGAGCCCCACCGCCGACGGCCTGCCGCTGGAGATCTACTGTTTCACCAATACGGTGGCGTGGACGCAGTACGAGGCGATCCAGTCGGACATCTTCGATCACTTGCTGGCGATCCTGCCGGAATTCGGCTTGCGCGTGTTCCAGCATCCTAGCGGTGCAGACATCCGCAACTGGGGCGAGTCGCTGATGCCCCGCGGCGCAGCAGTACTGGCGGCGCGTGAGGAACATTCGACCGAAGATGATGGCGAGGACTTGCCGGGCGCATCCCAGCAAAGATAGACAAGAACGGTGACGATGCTGACCGAGCAGCCAGGCATGCGGCATCGATTAATCGTAGGTTGGCGCTGAGGCACGAAGCAGATAGCGCAGCCTTGAGCACTGCCCATTGCGTCCTCCCTGACGCCAGCGCCGCGGGCCACACCTTCAAACCCCGCGCCTCAGCGCCAACCTACGTCCGGAGCGAGGGAACGCCTCGCTCCTTTACCACCGTTATTTCCTTCAGAAGCTCATGTCGACTCGCGCCCAATAGGTGCGGCCCGGCTCGTTGACCCGACTGGTGGGTTCCAGTCCGTAATCGGCGAAGCCCGCACTGCCGGCGAGATTGAGGTGCTCGCTGTAGGCCTTGTCCAGCAGGTTGTCGACGCCCGCACTGAGCTTGAAGTTCTTGTTCAGCCGGTAGGCGCCATTGACCGCCAGCACGCCGAAGCCGGCGCTCTCGTCGAAGTCCTTGCCGACCACGGTGCCCTGGTTCTCGGCAACGCGGCTCTGCGCAGCGACGACCCGCCATAAGCCACTGGTGCTCCAGTTGTCGCGCTCATAGGTCAACCCAAGACGCCCTTCCAATGGCGGAATCTGCGGCATGGCGCGGTCATCGCTGCGGTTTTTGCCCCAGGCGTAAGCCAGGCTCGCGTCACCCTTCCAGTTACTGGTGAAACGATAGCTCGCACCCATTTCAGCGCCGGCAATGGTCGCGTCGATATTGCTGACTTCGGCGCGCAGCATGCCGGGCATCACGCCTGGCACGTAGCTGAACAGGATGTAGTCCTCGACCACGCCGGCATAAGCTGAAACCCAGGCTTCCAGCGGTCCTTTCGCGTACTGCAAGCCGACGTCCAGCTGGGTGGTCTTCTCCGGCCGTACCGAATCGAACGACTGCACCGTGCCGACCGGACCGGGGTTGGAGACGAATAGCTCCCAGTAGTCAGGGAAGCGCTGCGCATGACCGAGGCCGGCGTACCAGGTGGCAGGCACACTGGTCAGCTCTTCCTCGTAGCGCACGAAGCCGCTGTAGAGCGTATCGCGGCGGGTTTCGCCGGCGGTGGGGTTGTCCCAATCCTGACTGACGGGCATACCCATCCCGTTCTTGAGCGTCGGATGGTGGCTGTTGAAGTAGTCGCGCTCATCGGTCGCCTCATGCAGATCCAGACGCAGACCGCTGATCAGCTTCTCGCGTTCGCTGAGCTGCCAGGTCAGCTCGCCGAAGACGCCGTAGCTGTGCAGCATCGCGTCCGGCACCCAGGGCAATGCATCGCTGCCAGCCGCGGCGACCATCTGGTTCACGTGCAGATTCGGGTTCATCACCTTGCGGTGTTCGCTGCGCTGTGCATCGACACCGGCCTTGAGTTCGACGTCGGTCCATTGCCAGGTACCGACCAGCCGGCCGCCGAGGGTACGGCGATCGACCCGCGACAGTGTCGGCACCTTCATCATCGAGGTCGGCACGAAGTCACGCAGACTGTAGTTGTCCATGATGTGGTCGGCGTAGTTGTAGTAGACCTGCGCCTCCAACCCATAGAACGTCTCGCCGATATTGCTCTTCTCGAAGCGCAGCCCCAGGCTTTCGCGCTGGAACTGGCTGCCATCCATGCCGCGCCCGGCATAGCGTGCGTAGCCATCGCCGCGCCCGGCGGTCAGCTCGATCAGCGTGTCTTCATCCGGCGTCCAGCCCAGTGCCACATCGGTATTCCACTTGTCGTAACGCGACGGCACGGTATCACCGTTGCCATCGGCGTAATCATCGGCCTGGGAGCTGTTGGCCATCAGCCGGGCATAGCCCTGGCTGTTGCCCGCGGCGGCATCCAGGTTGCGGTCGAAGCGACCGTTGGAGGCGGTCAGCAGACTGCCGTTGATGCGGTAATCCGGCTCGCTGAACTGCTCCGGCTCGCGTTCGAACAGAACCGTCGCCGCCGAGGCGCCTGGCCCCCAGAGCACGGTTTGCGGGCCCTTGATGACGGTCAGCTTGTCGAAGGTATCCGGGCTGATATAGGAACTCGGCGAATCCATGCGGTTCGGGCAGGCACCGAGCATCTCGCCACCGTTGGAGAGTAGCTTCAGACGCGAGCCGAACATGCCGCGGAACACCGGATCGCCGTTCACCCCGCCGTTACGTACCGCCGAAAAACCGGGAATGGTCTTCAGGTAGTCGGCGCCATCGCTGGCCGGCATCGGCTGGCGTGGGATCTTCGGGTCGGTGACGACCGTCAGCGGGGATTGCTGGCCGACGCCGGTAATGACCATCGGCGCCAGCTCGACCGCGTCAGCATGCTCGGCGTGACCGGAGTGATCGGCGTCGGCCGCCAGCGCACCGCTGGCGAGCATCCCCAGCAACGCGGCATGGGCGAACTGCCAGCGCAGGCGGGACGGTTGGATCGAAAAACGCTCAGACAGGCGCACGCGCGCCGTACAGCCATGAGTAATGCTGGACATAGAATTTCCACTTCTGCATGTGATTGAACCGCCATAAGCGGTCGATGAACGTCAGCAGGACAGAAGCGGAGGGGCGCGGGGATGGCCACTGCTGCGGCGCAGCGCAGGCGGCAGCGGCTGTTCGGGAAGGGGCTGGAAATAACCCGGTTCGTGGTGAGGCAGAACCAGCTGGACGGAAAGACTGAGCGGTGGATTGACCGTCAGCAGCTCGCAGTAACCGCAGAGGTCCAGCGCCGCGAGCCAGGCCGGCTCCCCCGCGCGTGCCTGGCCATGGTGGCCGTGAGCGGAGGGCTCATGTTCGGCATGGTGATGGTGCTCGCTGAGCTGGGCGGCCTGAGCGGATTGAACCGCAGAGTACAACGGGCCGACATGAATCATCAGCATGGCGAACAGGCCAAGCCAAATACTCAATGTCGTAAGCCGTTTGCGTGTCACCGGCATGTCCTTCAGTTGACCGTGACGTAACCCAGCGGGAGGTAGCCCGATGATCGCACGCAGCCCGCATGGATGCTGCTGCGACATGAGGCCGCAAGAAGCGGGAGCAATCAAGCTCGAGCTTTTCTTCAGGAATCAGCAGAAAAAACCATAACTGATCATTTATTGGAACAAAACATCAATTTTTGTCAGAAGCTTGCACGCACCGACCATCAAGCAATAGCTTTGCACCATAAACCACCGCCTGTAACAGGCAAACAAGTTGCTTGCTCAAGCTTTCACCTGGGGAAACGCCATGACCATGCTCAAGAACCCGTCGAAAAAATATCGCGCCTTCCCGGCCATCGACATTCCGGATCGCACCTGGCCGTCGAAGACGATCACCCAGGCACCGATCTGGCTGAGTTCGGATCTGCGCGATGGCAACCAGTCGCTGATCGAGCCGATGGATGCAGCGAAGAAGATGCGTTTCTTCAAGACGCTGGTTCAGGTCGGCATCAAGGAAATCGAGGTCGGCTTCCCCTCTGCTTCGCAGACCGATTTCGACTTCGTCCGCGAGCTGATCGAAGGCGGCCACATCCCCGACGACGTCACCATCCAGGTGCTGACCCAGGCGCGCGAGGATCTGATTACCCGCACCTTCGAATCGCTGAAGGGCGCCAAGCAGGCCATCGTCCACTACTACAACGCCACCGCGCCAAGCTTCCGCCGCATCGTTTTCAATCAGGACAAGGCCGGCGTGGTGAACATCGCGGTCAATGCAGCGCAGATCATCAAGCGCCTGGCCGCACAGAACCCGGAAACCGCCTGGCGTTTCGAGTACTCGCCGGAGATCTTCAGCTCCACCGAGCCGGAATTCGCTGTCGAGGTGTGCAATGCCGTGATCGAGGTGTTCCAGCCAACGCCGGAACAGAAGCTGATCCTCAACCTGCCAGCCACGGTCGAAGCCGCCACACCCAATATCTACGCCGACCAGATCGAGTGGTTCTGCCGTCACGTCGACCGGCGCGACAGCGTACTGGTCAGCCTGCACACCCATAACGACCGCGGCACCGGCGTGGCCGCCACCGAACTGGGCCTGATGGCCGGCGCCGATCGCGTCGAAGGCTGCCTGTTCGGCAATGGCGAGCGCACCGGCAACGTCGACCTGGTGACCGTGGCACTGAACATGTACACCCAGGGCATCGACCCGCAACTGGACTTCTCCGACATCGACGCGGTGCGCAAGGTGGTCGAGGAATGCAATCAGCTGCCGGTGCATCCGCGCCACCCTTACGTGGGCGACCTGGTGCACACCGCATTCTCCGGCTCGCACCAGGATGCGATTCGCAAGGGTTTCAGCCAGCAGGACCCGGACAGCATCTGGGAAGTGCCTTATCTGCCGATCGACCCGGCCGACATCGGCCGCAGCTACGAGGCGGTGATTCGCGTCAACAGCCAGTCCGGCAAGGGCGGCATCACCTTCCTGCTCGAGCAGGAATATGGCATCAGCCTGCCGCGCCGCATGCAGATCGAGTTCAGCCAGGTGGTGCAGAAGGAAACCGACCGCCTCGGCCTGGAGATGAGTGCCAAGCAGATCTACGCGCTGCTGGAAGCCGAGTACCTGCAGGCAACCGCGCCCTATACGCTCAAAGGTCATCGCCTGCAGGAAGAGAACGGCACCAGCGCGGTGGACGTGGAAGTGGCCGCTGATGGCGAAGTCGTCCACTGGCGCGGCATCGGCAAAGGCCCGCTGGAGGCCTTGGTCGCTGCGCTGCCGGTCAAGCTGGAGATCATGGATTACCACGAGCACTCCATCGGTGCCGGCAGCAACGCCAAGGCCGCAGCCTATATCGAGGTGCGTCTGGACGGTGAGCGGCCGCTGCACGGTATCGGCATCGACGAGAACATCACCACTGCCAGCATCCGCGCCCTGTTCAGCGCCATGAACCGCGCCCTGCGCGAGGCCCAGGACAAGGCAGCCTGAGCCTGAACGGCGGGCCCGCATCCGGGCCCGCCTTCGTTAGTCCTGCGACCTACCGCACGGCCCGCCTTCCCCTCCCGCTATCCGCCAGCAGTGACGGCAAACCTCCAAACAGCGATGAGCGACTGAACTGTTCGTCACTGAACGCCTCCCAACTCAGTCTGCGCTATCAGCCCTGGCGACCATTGCGGCAGAAACGCACCAGCCTTCGGCAGGATTGTGCAAACGCAGCCGACTTCGCCGCCATTAGGCTTGGCCTCTGCAAATTCCGAACACACAAAGGAGCCGTCATGAGCAACAGCATCGGTTACGCCGCCCTCGATCCAAGCACCCCGCTCGCCCCCTACTCCTTCTCGCGCCGCGAAGTAGGACCGAACGACGTGCGGATCGAGATTTTGTTCTGCGGCGTCTGTCATTCGGACCTGCATACCGCGCGCAACGAGTGGAACAACACCCTGTATCCCTCGGTGCCCGGCCACGAGATCGTCGGCCGTGTAAGCGCGGTCGGCGCGAACGTCAGCAAGTTCAAGGCGGGCGATATCGCCGGCGTTGGCTGCCTGGTCGATAGCTGCCGCACCTGCTCGTCCTGTGGCGAAGGGCTGGAGCAGTATTGCGAGAACGGTTTCGTCGGCACCTACAACGGTCCGGCCTTCGGCGGTGGCGAGAACACCCTCGGCGGCTATTCCGACAACATCGTGGTGGATGAAAAGTACGTGTTGCGCATCAACCACACCGACAACCTCGCCGCCGTCGCGCCGCTGCTTTGCGCGGGCATCACCACCTACTCGCCGCTGCGCCAGTGGAAGGTCGGCCCGGGGCAGAAGGTCGGTGTGGTCGGCCTCGGCGGTCTTGGCCACATGGCCGTGAAGATCGCCAATGCCATGGGCGCGAAGGTCGTGCTGTTCACCACCTCGCCAGACAAGCGTGAAGATGCCCTGCGCCTCGGCGCTGCCGAAGTGGTGGTGTCGAAGAACAAGGACGAGATGGCGGCGCACGCCAACAGCTTCGACTTCATCCTCAACACCGTTGCCGCGCCGCACAACCTCGACGCCTTCGTCAATCTGCTCAAGCGCGACGCCACCATGACCCTGGTTGGCGCACCGGCTTCGCCGCACCCGTCGCCGAGCGTGTTCGGCCTGATCTTCAAGCGCCGCCGCATTGCCGGCTCGCTGATCGGCGGTATCGCCGAAACCCAGGAGATGCTCGACTTCTGCGCCGAGCACGGCATCGTCTCGGACATCGAGATGATCCGCATGCAGGACATCAACGACGCCTACGAGCGCATGCTCAAGAGCGACGTGAAGTATCGCTTCGTCATCGACATGGCCACCCTGAAGTCGGCCTGATCGTTCGGCTGGCGGGCCTGCAGGCTCGCCAGCCCTTCCCTCTTTCATGCGCAACCGCTAACGTCGCCGGCCTTAGTCGAGGAGCCGGCATGCGCTATCTGATCTTCGTCACCCTACTCTGGGCCTTTTCCTTCAACCTGATCGGCGTTTACCTGGCCGGCCAGGTGGACAGCTATTTCGCCGTGCTCACGCGAGTGATCCTCGCCGGGTTGGTGTTTCTGCCGCTGACCCGTTGGCGCGGCGTCGCCCCCGGCTTTATTGCTGGCGTGACCCTGGTCGGCGCGTTGCAATTCGGCGTCACCTACCTGTGCCTGTACATGAGTTTCAACGTGCTGACGGTCGCCGAGGTGCTGCTGTTCACCGTGCTCACGCCGCTGCACGTGACGCTGATCGACGATGCGCTCAACCGCCGCTTCAACCCCTGGGCACTGGTCGCGGCAGCCGTCGCGGTGTTCGGCGCCGGACTTATCCGTTACGACGGGGTTTCCGGCGATTTTCTCGGCGGCTTCCTGCTCATGCAGCTGGCGAACTTCACCTTCGCCGCCGGTCAGGTGTTCTACAAGCATCTGGCGCAGCGTTACCCCTCCGACGTGCCATTGCATCGCCGCTTCGGCTACTTCTTTCTCGGCGCACTGGTGATCGTGCTGCCGGCGTGGCTGCTGTTCGGTAATGCGGAAAAACTGCCGACCACCACGACGCAATGGGCGGTGCTGATCTGGATGGGCGTGCTGGCCACCGCTGTCGGCCAGTTCTGCTGGAACAAGGGCGCGACACTGGTGGATGCCGGTACCCTGGCGGTAATGAACAACATGGCGGTGCCGGTGGGCCTGATGCTCAACCTGTTGTTCTGGGGCACCACGACCAATCTGCTACTGCTCGCGGTGGGCGGGACGATCATCCTCGCCTCGCTGTGGATCAATCGCCTGGGGCAGATGAAGGCCAGGTGACATCATACAAGTTATTGTTTTATATGGCTTTTAATAGCAAGGACGGTAGAATGCCGGCCCTTCGCATGGATGCGGAACTCGTTCAGTCGTCGAGATTTCCATGCGCCGCTTCAGCTTTTTCCTGCTCGCCCTGCTGGTGTCCTCCAGCAGCTACGCCGACGCGCCTCGCACCTTCCGCGAGGCCAAGAAGGTAGCCTGGACCATCTATGCCGACCGCCCGGTGGATTTCTATTGCGGCTGCGAGTTCAAGGGCAACCGCATCGATCTCGCCAGTTGTGGTTACATTCCGCGCAAGCAGCCCAAACGTGCCGAGCGGGTCGAATGGGAGCATATCGTGCCGGCCTGGGTGATCGGCCATCAGCGCCAATGCTGGCAACAAGGCGGACGCAAGCACTGCACGGCCAACGATCCGGTGTTCAGCCGGGCGGAGGCCGACCTGCACAACCTGGTTCCGGTGGTCGGCGAGGTGAACGGCGACCGCAGCAACTTCGGCTTCGGCATGCTCAGCGAAAAGCCCAGCCAGTACGGTGCCTGTCCCTTCGTGGTCAACTTCAAGCAGCGCACGGCGATGCCGCCCGAATACAGCCGCGGCGCCATTGCCCGCACCTATCTGTACATGAGCGAGCGCTACAAGCTGCGCCTGTCGAAACAGGACCAGCGTCTGTACGCCATCTGGAACCGCCAGTATCCGGTCAGCGAATGGGAACGCTGGCGCAACCAGCGCATCGCCTGCGTGCAGGGCAACGGCAACGACCATGTCGGCAGCGTTGACCGGCGAAGTTGCAGCAAGGCCCCGTCGGTCGCTGCGCGCTGACGCTCCAAGCGACCGCTTGCCGTAGTTGCAGCGCAGCGCCATGCTAGCGCCAGTATTCGCCCAAGGCAGACCCTATGCAGCGAACCTCCGACAATGTTGCGCTGGCGAGCGCCGTCCTGCTGGCGCTGATCGTTTCCGGGATAGCTCCCTACGATAGGCCGACCTGGCTACTGGAGGTCGCACCAGTGCTGATCGCGGCGCCGATACTACTCTGCACCTACCGCCGCTTCCCGCTCACGCAGTTGCTCTACGTCCTGATCGCCGCCCATGCGCTGGTACTCATTCTCGGCGGCGCCTATACCTACGCGCGGGTGCCATTGGGCTTCTGGGTGCAAGACTTCTTCGAACTCAGTCGTAATCCATATGACAAGCTGGGGCATTTCATGCAGGGGCTGGTGCCAGCGCTGATCGCCAGGGAAATCCTGCTCCGCGGTGGCTATCTGGTTAGAGGCAGAATGCTCAATTTGCTGGCGGTTTGCGTGGCTCTCGCCATCAGCGCTTTTTATGAGCTGATCGAATGGTGGGTCGCACTCCTGGCTTGTCAAGGCGCAGTAGATTTCCTCGGTACCCAGGGAGACCCGTGGGATACCCAGTCGGACATGCTCCTGGCGTTGATTGGCGCGCTGGGCGGCCTGCTGCTGTTCGCAAAGCTGCAGGACCGCCAGCTTGCCGAGCTGCCCGGTGCCCGCCCCGCCAGGTCATCGCCATGATCTACCGCGTTGCAGCGGACGGGTTGCTGCTTCTGCACCTTGCCTTCGTGCTGTTCGCTCTGCTGGGCGGCCTCCTTTGCCTGTGGCGCCCAAGCATGATGCTATGGCATTTGCCGGCGGCGGCCTGGGCGATATTCGTCGAAATAGCCGACCGTGGATGCCCACTGACACATTGGGAGCAGCTGCTGCGTCTGCGTGCGGGCGACGCTGGCTACAGCGAAGGCTTCGTCGAGCACTATCTGATGCCGCTGATCTACCCGGACTGGCTGACCCTGCCGGCGCAATACGTGCTGGCCGCGGTGGTGCTGCTGGTCAATGTGGGTATCTATGGCTGGGTATGGCTACGCCGTCGCTCAACGCATCTTTGAAGCGAGCTGGATTTCTTTCCGGCAAGCATGAACTTGCCGTAGCCTCGATGATGCAGCGTACGTGGCGCAGTGACGGAAGGATCGATCCACGCCTGCACCACCTGCAGGATGAAGAAGTTGTAGCGATCCACCAGCTGCCGATCCACCACGCGGCATTCCAGATTCGCAAAACACTCCTCCACTCGCGGCACCGCCACCTCTGCCGAGGGCAGCGGGGTAAGTCCGAAACAGGCGAACTTGTCGCACTGATCGCCATGGCAATTGCCGCAACCAACCAGTTGTCGAGCGAGTGACTCGGTCGGGACGTTGATCACGCATTCGCCGGTGGCCTGCAAGGCGCTGAACGAATGGTTTCCAGCGCTGACCACACAGCCGACCAGCGGTGGCTCGAACTCCATCATGCAATGCCATGACAGCGGCATGAGATTGGCCCGCCCGCCCAGTGAGGTGCCAAGCAACACCACGGGGCCCGGCTCGAGAATGGCATAGACTTCGCTGAGCTGAAGAAGGCTCTTCACCGGACACCTCCCAAGTAGCTGGACTTCCGAATGGCTTGCTGCTCAGGGGAAGCCAATGAATACGCAGCGATCAGCGGCCGAGCGACCCAACTGGGTGCTTTACCGGATCGACGATAACGGCAACGAAGTGGAAATGCAGCGTTTCCATGATCGCGCCAGCGCCGAGCGGTGGATGGAGGCCTACCAGCGACGCGGACACAAGCAGACCTATCTGGTCACGCGGACCGCTGAACAGCCCTCGCGCTGATCGGCATACCGTCAGAATTTCAGCTCGAACTCGTCGCCATCGTGATAGGCCGGGAAACGCTCGCGGAACGCCGCTAGGTCGCGCGCGCGCAATGTGCAACGCAATACCGCATCGCGATCTTCGCCGTTCAGCAGCGTGTCGCCCTTGAAGTCGAGCACCTGGCTGTCGCCACTGTACGGGTAGCCCTTGCCGTCCTCGCCGACCCGGTTGACCGCGGCCACGTAGCACAGATTTTCGATGGCACGCGCCGGCAGCAGGCGATTCCAGGCATCGCGACGCGCGGCGGGCCAGTTTGCCGTGTAGAGCAGCAGGTCGGTGCCGTGCGGGTCGCGACTCCACACCGGGAAGCGCAGGTCGTAGCAGATCAGTGGGCGCACGCGCCAGCCGTTCAGCTCGAACAACGCCTGCTGCTGCCCGGGGGTGTAGTGCTTGTGCTCTCCAGCCATGCGGAACAGGTGGCGCTTGTCATAGTGCAGCACCTCACCATCCGGGCGCGCCCAGAGCAGGCGGTTGCGATGGCTGCCGTCGGCCGCCTCGATGATCACGCTGCCGGTGATTACTGCTTCCAGCCGCGCGGCCTGGGTGCGCAACCAGGCATAGGTCGCGCCCTCCTCCGGCTCGGCGAGCGCGGAAGATTCCATGGAGAAGCCGGTGGTGAACATTTCCGGCAGCACGATCAGATCCGCGCCGCTGGCCTGATCCAGCAGCGTGGCGAAGCGTTCGTGATTGGCGGCAGCGTCCTGCCAGATCAGGCTGGTCTGCACCAGCGCCAGTTCGAGGTCGGGCAGATTGTTCAAATCGCGCATAGTCGTTCCGCCGCTTGTCGCAGCGTCTCCTCTCGTTTGGCAAAGCAGAAGCGCACCAGCCTGAGATTGGCCGGCGGGTTCTGATAGAAAACCGATATCGGAATGCATGCAACGCCGTGCTCGCGGGTCAGCCACTCGGCCATGGCGACGTCGTCGAGGTCGGGGCGGATCGCCGAATAATCGGCGAGCTGGAAGTAGGTGCCGGCAGCACGGGTAAAGCTGAAGCGGGAACCAGCCAACAGATCGCAGAACAGATCGCGCTTGGCCTGGTAGAACGCCGGCAATTCGGCCAGGTGTTCGGGATGAGCGGCCATGAAATCGGCCAAGGCCCACTGCAGCGGCGTCACGCCGGTGAAACTGACGTACTGATGCACCTTGCGCAGCTCGACGCTGAGCATCGGCGGCGCAACGACGTATCCGGTTTTCCAGCCGGTGACGTGGTACGTCTTGCCAAAGGAACTGATGACGAACGCACGCTGGTAGAGCTCATCGTGGCGCAGCACGCTGGCATGCTCGCGGCCGTCGAACACCAGGTGTTCATAGACCTCGTCGCTGAGCAGATAGATATCGCGCTCGCGAATCAGCGCAGCCAGCCGATCGAGATCATCGGCATCGATCAGCGCGCCGCTGGGATTGTGTGGCGTGTTCAGCACGATCATCCGCGTGCGCGGTGTGATGGCGTCAGCCAGGCGCTGCCAGTCGATGCGGAAATCCGGCAGGCTCAGCTGCTGGTGGATGCAGACGCCACCGGCTAGCTGTACCGACGGCTCGTAACTGTCGTAGCAGGGGTCGAATACGATGACCTCGTCGCCGGGCCGGATCACCGCCTGGATCGCGCAGAAAATGGCCTGGGTAGCGCCTGGGGTGATCGTGACCTCGGCGGCGGCATCCACATCGCGCCCATACAAGCCGGCGACCTTCGCCGCGACCTGCTCACGCAACGCCGGCAAGCCGGTCATCGGGGCGTACTGATTGTGCCCCGCCATGACGTGACGTGCGACGGCTTCGCGTAACGCTTGGGGGCCGTCGAAATCGGGAAAGCCCTGGGACAGGTTCAACGCACCCGTGTCCGCAGCCAGTTGCGACATGGTAGTGAAAATGGTGGTGCCAACGTTGGGCAGTTTACTGATGAGCATGACGGCCTTCCGACAAGCCTGCCGCATGGGGGACGGCAGGAAGGCGAACAGAATAGCCGATGACGACTGCCCGATACGAGGCCGCCACAGCAGCCGCTGTCGGACTGCTACAGTTGCAGGCAACGGGCATCACTCGTATCGAACATAAGGAATTTTCCATGCCGAGCCATTCCGTCAGCGCTTTGTGGAACGACCTGCGCAATCAGGCGCAACATGCACTGGATACGGAGCCGACCCTGGCCACGGTGTTTCGCCAAGCCATCCTCGATCGTTCCGACTTCGGCTGTGCGCTGGCGTACCGCATCGGCCATGCGCTGGCCGAAAACGCCGACCAGAGCCACACGTTGGCCGATCGCTTCGCCGGCATACACCATCACGCCCCACGGCTCGCCGAGGCGGCGGGCAGCGACTTGCAGGCAATCGTCAGCCGCGACCCGGCGTTCGATACGGCACTGGAAGTCTTTCTGTTTTCAAAAGGCTTTCTTGCCCTGCAGGCCTATCGCGTCGGGCACGACCTGCAAGCCCGGGGCGAGCGTCTGCTGGCGATGTTCATCCAGGCGCGCTGCAACGAACGCCTCGGCATCGATATCAACCCGGCCAGCCGGATCGGTAATGGCATCATGCTCGACCACGGCACCGGTATCGTCATTGGCGAGACCGCGGTGGTAGGTGATGACGTGTCGATTCTGCAGGGCGTTACCCTGGGCGGCACCGGCAAGGAAGGCGGCGACCGTCATCCGAAGGTTCGCAGCGGGGTGATGATCGGCGCGGGCGCGAAGATTCTCGGCAACATCGAGATTGGCGAGGGGGCCAAGGTGGGTGCCGGCAGCATCGTGCTGCACCCCGTAGCGCCACATACCACGGTGGTCGGCAATCCGGCACGCCAGGTCGGCACGCCGCGCCACGCACGACCGGCCCTGGATATGGACCAGTCGTTCGACGGAGATCGCTGAGCAGTCAGCGCTTGTCGCGGCGCTTCTTCTCGGCCTTCTTGTGGTGCGACATGAGACGGCGCTTCTTGTTGACCTGGCGGTCGGTAAGCGTGTTTTTCTTGCCCTCGTAAGGGTTTTCTCCGCCCTTGTACTCGATCCGGATGGGCGTACCGACCAGCTTCAAAACGCGCCGATAGGTGTTTTCCAGATAACGGGTGTAGGACTTTGGAATCGAGTCGACCTGATTGCCATGGATAACGATCAGCGGCGGGTTGGCGCCGCCCAAGTGCGCGTAACGAAGCTTGATCCGGCGGCTGGCAACCATCGGCGGCGCATGCTCGCGCACCGCATCTTCAAGGATCTGCGTCAGACGGCTGGTCGGCCAGCGGGTAATGGCCGACTTGAATGCGGCCTGTACCGACTTGTACAGATGGCCCACGCCGGTGCCGTGCTTGGCTGAGATGAAGTGGATATCGGCGAAATCGACAAAGAACAGCCGGCGCTCCAGCTCGGTCTTCACATAGTCGCGCTCACCCGGTTCCATGCCGTCCCACTTGTTCAGTGCGATGACCAGCGCACGGCCAGTTTCCAGCACGAAGCCCAGCAGGTTCAGGTCGTGCTCGACGACACCTTCGCGGGCATCCATGACGAAGATGACCACGTTGGCATCCTGGATCGCCTGCAGCGTCTTGACTACCGAGAACTTTTCCACCGCCTCGAAGATCTTGCCGCGACGACGTACGCCTGCGGTGTCGATCAGGGTGTATTTCTCGTCGTCACGCTCGAAGGGGATGTAGATGCTGTCCCGGGTGGTGCCGGCCTGGTCGTAGACGATGACCCGCTCTTCGCCGAGCATGCGGTTGACCAGCGTCGACTTGCCGACGTTGGGGCGACCGATGATGGCGATCTTGATTCCGTCCTTTTCGCTCGGACCGGGGATGCGCTTGGGCTCCTGGCCCTCGGCAACGACTTCCTCACCGTCAATCAGCTCGGCAGCGTCATCGCCTTCTGCGTCCTCGGCATTGTCCTTGGGGAAAATGCCCAGCGCTTCTTCGAGCATGTGACTGATGCCGCGGCCGTGGGCGGCTGCGATCGGCAGTGCATCACCCAGCCCCAGCGGACTGAATTCGGCGCGGGCGATATCGGGGTCGACGCTGTCGACCTTGTTCGCCACCAGGAAGCAGCGCTTGTTCCGTTTGCGCAGATGCTCGCCGATCATCTGGTCCGCCGCCGTCATTCCGGCACGGGCATCAACCATGAACAGTACGGCGTCAGCCTCTTCGATGGCCTGCAGCGACTGCTCGGCCATTTTGGCGTCGATGCCCTCTTCGTCACCGGAAATGCCGCCAGTGTCGATCACGATGTAGGTCCGTCCCTGCCACTTGGCCTCGCCGTACTGGCGATCACGGGTCAGCCCGGCGTATTCGGCAACGATGGCGTCGCGGCTCTTGGTCAGGCGGTTGAACAGGGTGGACTTGCCGACGTTCGGGCGGCCCACCAGGGCGATTACGGGAACCATGCGGCTCTCCACTGCGATATTTCAGAAAACACGAAGGCCGCTGCAAGGCAGCGGCCGAATATTCATGGCTCCGCCAGGCGGAGCCGTAGGCACAACCTGCGGTCAGTCGGCCTGACGAATCGTCAGCGCCACCAGCTTGCCGTCGTTGCCGAATGCGTACAGCCAGTCACCTTCGACTACTGGCCGTGCACGTACGCCGGAGCTGTCGATACGCTCGCGGGCGACGAAACGGCCGTCGACCTGGCTCAGCAGGTGCAGATAGCCTTCGATGTCGCCCACCACAACATAGCTGGAAAACACGGCGGGAGCCGAAAGCTGGCGACGGGCCAGGGAATCGTTACGCCACAAGGCAGTGGTGGAGCGCTCGTCGATGCCTTCGACCGTACCGTCGGCAAGGCTCAGATAAACACTGCCATAACCCAGCGCGGCGCCCGAATAACTGGAGGCATCGCGCTGCCAGAGGATACGGCCACTCTCCAGTTCCAGCGCTGCGGCGCGGCCCTGGTAGCTTGCGACATAGAGCGTACCGCCGGACAGCAACAGGCCACCGTCGATATCGACGACACGCTCGAGCTCCGAACGACCTTGCGGAATGGCAACGCGCTGCTCCCATACCGGAAGGCCGCGGCGGGTATCCAGCGCAACGACCTTGCCGCTCGACAGCCCGGCGACAGCGAGCTGATTAGTCAGCAGCGGCGCACCGGTGCCGCGCAGCGTCAGCACGGCAGGCGAACTTTCATAGCTCCAGCGCTGCGCGCCGGTGTCGATTTCCAGAGCGATCAGCCGGTCATCCTGGGTCTGGACCAGCACGATATCGCCGTTCACTGCCGGAGCGGCCAGCACTTCACTGCTGACTTGGCTGCGCCAACGCTCCTCACCGGTGCTGACGTCCAGCGCCAACACCTCACCACGCAAGGTGCCAACCAGTACGAGGCCGTAGCCGGCGCCAACTGCACCGGAAACCGGCTTGTCGAGCTTCTTCTTCCAGTTGACCTTACCGGTCAGGCGGTCCATGGAAACCACCAGCCCTTCGACATCGGCGGCATAGATCTGGTCGCCATAAACCACCGGCGTCAAGAGATTGTAGGTCTTGCCCTGACCATCGCCGATCGAGCGGCTCCACTCTTTCTTCAGCGAAACCTCGGCCTTGAACTTCACCAGTTCTGCCGGCTCCGCCTCTTTGGTGTCCTTGCTGCTGCAACCTGCGGCCAGTACGGCCAAGGTCAGCAATGCTGCGGTCTTCCAGCGCATCGTTTACGCCTCCCCTCGGGCCAGATCATCCAGCTTCATTTGCAGACCGCCGATGGCCGCGTCCTGGGACAACGACTCCTTGGCCTTGGTGTAGGCGGCATGCGCCTCGTCGTTACGGCCAAGCTGCACCAGGAGATCGCCCTTGAGTTCTTCGCGACTGGCAGCAAAGGCCTGATCTACCTTGCCGTCCAGCAGCTTGATCGCTTCCTCTGCCTTGTCCTGCGCCGCCAGAACGCGCGCAAGACGCTGACGTGCCAGCTCGTCCAGGGTCTTGTCGGCCGGCTTGTCGACAACAGTGCGCAGCTCGCTGGCTGCCTCGTCCAGGCGACCGGACTCCACCGCAACCTTCGCCACGAAGAGGCTGCCGTACTGGGCGTAATGCGTGCCGGCAAAGTCCTTCTTCAACAGATTACCCAGGCGCGATACTTCAGCGGCATCGGCTTCGCCAGCTTCCAGCGCCGCACCCAGCAATTGCTGATAAACGATCGAGGCGTTCTGCGCCTGGGTGATCTGATGCTTCTGCCAGAACTGCCAGCCAAACACCAATACCAGTGCGAGCACTGCACCCAGCACCAGCGGCTTGCCGTTGCGCTGCCACCAGTCTTTGATCTGCGCCAGTTGTTCTTCTTCGGTACCCGAGGTCACGCTGTCACTCCTTTCATTCGCTTAGTCTCAGACCTGCTCGAGGCAGGCAGCCAGACGCTCGGGCAGAGCATCCCAGGCAATGCTTTGTTGTTCGCTGTCGTCGCGAAGCGGCTTGCAACCTACCACGCGCCCTGCCAGTTCGTCCTCACCCAGAATCAGTGCAAAGCGAGCGCCGCTCTTGTCAGCCTTCTTGAACTGGCTCTTGAAACTGCCACCACCGGCGTTGACCAGCAGGCGCAAGCCAGGAAGCGTATCGCGCAGGCGCTCGGCCAGGGCCAGCGCCGCCAGCTCTGCAGCCTCGCCGAATGCGCAAATATAGGCGTGCGGCGCCGGACTCAATGCATCCGGTACCAGTTCAAGGGTCTCCAGCAGCAATACCAGACGCTCGACGCCCATGGCGAAACCGACACCAGGTGTAGGCTTGCCGCCGAACTGGCTGATCAGGCCGTCGTAGCGACCACCTGCACAAACGGTCCCCTGGGCGCCCAGCCTGTCAGTCACCCACTCGAACACGGTGCGGCCGTAGTAATCCAGGCCACGCACCAGCTTTGGATTGATTTCGTAGGCGATGCCTACCGCATCGAGACGGGCTTTCAACCCGTCGAAGTGCGCTCTCGACTCGTCGTCGAGGTAGTCATGCAGCGTCGGCGCGTCGGCCAGCAGCGCCTGCGTCTGGGCGTTCTTGCTATCGAGGATACGCAGGGGATTGGTCGTCAGACGGCGCTGGCTGTCCTCGTCGAGCTGATCGAAACGCTGCTGCAGGTAGGCCACCAGTGCATCGCGATAGCGGGCGCGTGCTTCGCTGGAACCCAGGCTGTTGAGCTGCAGCGTCACGGCGCTGGCGAGACCTAGCTGCTTCCACAGACGCGCGGTCAGCACGATCAACTCGGCATCGATGTCCGGCCCGGGCTGGTTGAAGACTTCCACGCCGATCTGGTGAAACTGGCGATAGCGGCCCTTCTGCGGTTTCTCGTAGCGGAACATCGGCCCGGTGTACCAGAGCTTCTGCACTTGACCACCACCAGTCAGCCCGTGCTCGAGCACGGCACGCACGCACCCGGCAGTCCCTTCCGGACGCAGGGTCAGCGACTCCTCGTTACGGTCGAGGAAGGTGTACATCTCCTTGTCGACCACGTCGGTGCCTTCACCGATACCACGGGCGAACAGGTCGGTGAACTCCAAGATCGGCAAGCGAATCTCGCTGTAGCCATAGCTATCGAGCAATTGCGCGAAGGTGCTTTCCAGGTAACGCCAGATCGGGGTCTGCGCAGGCAGGATGTCGTTCATGCCACGAATGGCTTGCAGGGACTTGCTCAATGGATTTCCTTAAAGATCAGCTGCGCGCGATGACCGCCGCGTCGGACGCGAGCTTTTCGGCGGCCTTGCGCCGGATGAGCTGCTCCAGCTCATCGACGAGGTTTTCGTTGTTCAGTTTCTGTGCCGGCTTGCCATCGATGTAGACGAGGTTGTTCGGGCTGCCACCGGTCAAGCCGACATGGGCTTCCTTGGCTTCTCCCGGACCATTGACCACGCAACCGATCACCGCAACGTCCATCGGTACCAGCAGGTCTTCAACGCGGGCTTCCAGCTCGTTCATGGTCTTGACCACATCGAAGTTCTGTCGCGAGCAGCTCGGGCAGGCGATGAAGTTGATGCCACGCGAGCGCAAACGCAGGGACTTGAGGATGTCGAAGCCGACCTTGATTTCCTCGACCGGGTCAGCTGCCAGTGACACACGGATGGTGTCGCCGATGCCGTCCGCGAGCAGCATGCCCAGCCCCACAGCGGATTTCACCGTACCGGAACGCAGACCGCCCGCCTCGGTGATGCCCAGGTGCAGCGGCTGCTCGATCTGACCGGCAAGCAGCCGATAGGCCTCCACCGCCATGAACACGTCGGACGCTTTGACGCTGACCTTGAAATCCTGGAAATCCAGTCGATCCAGATGATCGACGTGGCGCAGCGCCGACTCCACCAACGCCTGCGGCGTCGGCTCACCGTATTTTTTCTGCAGGTCCTTTTCCAGCGAACCGGCATTGACGCCGATGCGAATCGGGATGCCCTTGTCGCGCGCGGCGTCGACCACGGCGCGCACGCGGTCCTCGCGGCCGATGTTGCCTGGATTGATGCGCAGGCAATCAACGCCAAGCTCCGCCACGCGCAACGCGATCTGGTAATCGAAATGAATGTCGGCCACCAGGGGCAACTGGACGAGCCGCTTGATGCGCCCGAACGCCTCGGCAGCCTCCATGGAAGGCACCGAAACCCTGACGATGTCCGCACCGGCATTGGCCAGGCGCTGGATCTGCGCAACCGTCGCCTCGACGTCGCAGGTCTCGGTATTGGTCATGCTCTGTACGGAAATCGGCGCATCACCACCGACCGGAACGCTGCCTACCCAGATCTTACGGGACTGACGGCGCTTGATAGGAGATTCGGAATGCATGGTCAATTTACTGTCCGAGCTTGAGGCGCGCTGTCTCGCCGCGCATGTGAGAGGCGAGGTTTACAGCTTCGCCGTTGTAACTGAGCTGGGCACCGCGAGCGTATCCCAGGTGTACGTCCAGCGGCGCCTTGCCACTGACCGTCCTGCTGGTCCCGGCCTTGGCCAATGCACTGAACAGTACACGGCCATCGGCATCCGACACACGGGTCCAACAATCGGCGGTAAAGCGCAGCTCCAGCTGGGCCTCGCCGGGTACCGGTGCCGGCGCCACGGACTCACTCGCTGGGGCTGGGGTCGCCAACGCAGGCGCCTGAGCGGAAACTACCGCGCTTTCGCTGGCGGTTTCGGGAAGTGCCAACGGCTGCGATTGCTGAGACTCGGCAGCAGGTGAGCTCGAATCAGAAGGCTCAGCGTTGCCTTCCAGTGTCTCGTCAGTCTCGCTTGCATCCGATTCGGCAATCGGCGCGCCCTGTTCGGGCTGCGCCTCAATCGCTGGTTCGGCAACTTCGTCAGTACGATCGAGCAGATGGATCTCAGTGGTGCCGTCAGCACCTTCCACTTCAATCCGCTCCAACACCGAGACAGGAGATCGCGTGGCCTCTCGCTCTGCGCGCTCCTGCCACCAGTACCAGGCAACGGCGGCCAGCAGCAGCAATAAAGCGAAGCCGAAGAAACGCATGAAGGTTCGCGACAGACGGCCCGGTTCCTCGATGCGTCCGAGGCTGTTGACGTTGCTACCGGATGCGTTGGTTCCGGTGTGCTGATCGAACTCCTGGACCAGGCGGGTCTGGTCCAGACCCAGCAACTTGGCATAGGCGCGAACATAACCACGGGCAAAGGTATGCCCCGGCAACTGACTGAAGTCACCCGCTTCGATACGGCCCAGCGAACGCTCGGTGAGATTGAGCTGTTGCGCAACAGCAGACAGCGTCCAGCCCTTGTCTTCACGGGCTTTACGCAGCGTCTCGCCTGGATTGTTGCCCGTCGGTGCAGCGGATTCTTGGTGCGGCGCGGTCATCGTTGCTCCGAAAGATATTGCTTGTACTCATCCGTACCGGGATACAACCGCCTCAGCTGCAGCCCGAGGCTGGCAGCCGTGTCGCGGTCCTGATGGATGTTGGCCAGACGAATACCGAGCAGCAAACTGCGTGCGTTCTGTTCGGCTACCTGGCTGAAGCTATCGTAGTAACGCTTGGCTGGAACGTACTGCTTGTCTTCGAAGGCCATGAGGGCAAGCTCGAGCAGCGCGCGAGGCTGGCGACCGTCGAGGCGCAGCGAGCGAGTAAAGTGAAGCTCGGCCTCTTCGCGCTGCCCCAGCTGCAGCGCGGTCATGCCGAGGTTCTGAAACACCCGTGCCCGCTCCGGGTACATGTTGTCTTCAGCCGCCTGACGAAAGCGCTCCATCGCCTCCGGATAGCGCTTCTGCTCGAATAGAAAACTGCCGTAATTGTTGAGGATGCGGGCATCCTTGCGGCTGGACAGCGCCTCACGGTAATGCTTGTCGGCGAGATCGTTTTCCATCTCGGTCTGGAATACCAAGGCCAACGCAGCATGTGCATCGGCACTGCGCGGATCCATCTCCAGCGCCTTGCGCAAAGGTGTCTTCGCGCGAGCTGCCGCGCCCTGCTGCAGATAACCGATGCCCAGTTGAATATAGGCGTCACGCGCCTGCTGGCGACCTTCGTCAGTTCTCAGCGGATCGACGGTTCCAGAAGACACACAACCGGCCAACAGGCCGGTCAGTAGAAGCAGCAGCGCAGCGCGCAGAGTCATCAGCATCCCCCTCAGGATCGGTTCGAAGCAATTTGCGCCGTACCTGGCTCGCTCTGTAGCTCACGCACAGCGATGTATCTCTCGCTTCGACGCGTCCGGTCCAGAACCTGGCCGACGAGCTGACCGCAAGCCGCGTCGATGTCTTCGCCGCGGGTGGTACGCACCGTCACATTGTGCCCGCCTTTGTGCAGGATGTCCTGAAAACGCCGGATGGCATTGTTGCTCGGCCGCTCATATCCGGAATGAGGGAACGGATTGAACGGAATCAGATTGATCTTGCAGGGAATATCCGCCAACAGCGTGATCATCTGCTCGGCATGCTCGGGCTGGTCATTGACGCCCTTGAGCAGCGTGTACTCGATGGTCAGCACGCGCTTCTCGCCAAGCTGCGAGATATAGCGCTTGCAGGCCGCCAGCAACATATCCAGCGGGTACTTCTTGTTGATCGGCACCAGCTGATCACGCAGCGCATCATTGGGCGCGTGCAGCGACAGCGCCAGGGACACGTCGATGACCTTGGCCAGCTCGTCAATCATCGGCACGACGCCCGAGGTCGACAACGTCACCTTGCGCTTGGAAATACCGTAGCCGAGGTCATCCATCATGATATGCATGGCGGCGACTACGTTATCGAAGTTCAGCAGCGGCTCGCCCATTCCCATCATCACCACGTTGGTGATAGCGCGATCGATCTTCGCCGGGATGGAGCCGAATGACTTGTTGGCAATCCACACCTGCCCGATAACTTCGGCAGCGGTGAGATTGCTATTGAAACCTTGTTTGCCGGTGGAGCAGAAGCTGCAGTCCAGCGCGCAGCCAGCCTGCGAGGACACGCATAGCGTTCCGCGCCCGCCCTGCGGGATATACACCGTTTCCACGCAACTGCCCGAAGCGACACGTACGACCCACTTGCGGGTGCCGTCGCTGGAGATGTCTTCGCTGACGATCTCCGGGCCGCGAATCTCGGCGCAGGCCTTGAGCTTTTCGCGCAAGGCCTTGCCGAGATTGCTCATGGCATCGAAGTCATCGACGCCAAAGTGGTGAATCCACTTCATCACCTGACCGGCGCGAAAACGCTTTTCCCCGATGGACTCGAAGAAGCTCTCCAGTTGCGACTGGGTAAGCCCGAGCAGATTCACTTTACCGGTGCTGGCAATCATTGGATTCACCTTCGCTCAATCAGCGAATGCGTGCGCACACTTCGGTGGCAGCGAAGAAGTAAGCGATTTCACGAGCAGCGGAAGCTTCCGAATCGGAACCGTGTACGGCGTTCTCGTCGATGGAAACGGCGAAGTCGGCGCGAATGGTGCCGGCAGCAGCTTCTTTCGGGTTGGTAGCACCCATCAGCTCACGGTTCTTGGCAATGGCGTCTTCGCCTTCCAGCACCTGAACGATAACCGGGCCGGAAGTCATGAAGGCAACCAGGTCCTTGAAGAAACCGCGCTCGCTGTGCTCGGCATAGAAACCAGCAGCTTCGCGCTCGGACAGCTGAACCATCTTGGAAGCGACGACGCGCAGGCCGGCCTTCTCGAAACGGGTGGTGATTTCGCCGATGACGTTCTTGGCGACAGCGTCAGGCTTGATGATGGAGAAGGTGCGTTGCAGGGCCATGTAGGGACTCCAAAACTGATGGGTTAAAGCGAACGAGTAAACCCGCGGATTATACGCGGGTTCAGCGTGAAAACATAAGGGTAGAGGGGTGGACTGTCGAAGAGGCGATCAACTGCCAAACGGTTGCTTCAACGCTCTCAGGGCAGCGATGCAAGCCACCCCGCTATCATTCGGCCTCTTCGATCCAGGCGGCCTGAATGGCCTCGAGGACCTTTTCTCCGCCGCGACTGGGTTCGTCAGAAAAGTCAGGCAATTCGATCACCCAACGGTGCAGATCGACGAAATTCACATAGCGCGGATCGACACCGGGCTTGCGCTCGGCCAGCTCGATGGCGATCTCCAGCACATCACTCCATTTAAGCTGCATCACGCTCGCCCCTTAATGACCTTCGGAAACCTGATTGATGGTGTACTTCGGTATTTCGACGACGAGATCGGCATCAGCCACCACCGCCTGGCAGGACAAGCGCGAATTAGGCTCCAGCCCCCAAGCCTTGTCGAGCATGTCGTCCTCCAGCTCGTCAGAGACCTCAAGCGACTGGAAGCCTTCGCGCACCACCACGTGACAAGTTGTGCACGCACAGGACTTTTCGCAAGCATGCTCGATGTCGATGCCGTTACGCAGCGCGGCATCCAGTACCGTCTCACCCGTCTGCGCCTCGATAACGGCACCTTCCGGGCAATGATCGGCGTTAGGCAGGAAAATGATCTGCGGCATCTGGGTCAATCCTCGATATCGTTGAGCCGCCGCCCGGCCAGCGCGGCCTTGACGGTGGAGTCCAGGCGACGCGCGGCAAAGGCGTCGGTAATCTGGCTAAGGCGTTTGGTCTGCCGCTCGATGGCGACCGCATCCTGGCTGTCCAGCAGCCCGCGCAATCCGGCCATCTGGGAGTCAATAGCAAGCCGCTCTTCGGCAGACAGCAGGCGCTCGCCATCAGCCGCCAACGCCGCCTCGACCGCTTCCAGCAAACGCTGCGCATCGACCAGCTGCTCACGCAGCGCGCGCGCATCGCGATCCTCGTCCGCCTTGCGGAAGGAGTCCTCGAGCATGCGCGCGATCTCGCCATCGGTGAGGCCGTAAGACGGCTTGACCTGGATACTGGCCTCGACGCCGGATGCCAGTTCGCGCGCCGATACGCTGAGCAACCCGTCTGCATCGACCTGGAAGGTAACGCGAATCTTCGCCGCCCCCGCTACCATCGGCGGAATGCCGCGCAGCTCGAAGCGCGCCAGAGAGCGGCAATCGGAAATCAATTCACGCTCGCCTTGGAGGACATGAATCATCATCGCCGACTGGCCGTCTTTATAGGTGGTGAAGTCCTGCGCCCGGGCGACCGGAATCGTCGTATTGCGCGGGATGATCTTCTCCATCAGCCCACCCATGGTCTCCAGACCGAGCGACAACGGAATCACATCGAGCAACAGCAGCTCTTCTCCGTCGCGATTGTTTCCGGCCAGCGTTTCGGCCTGAATCGCCGCACCGATCGCCACGACTTCATCAGGATCGATATCAGTCAGCGGCTCACGGCCAAATAACTGCCCGACTGCAGAACGCACTTTCGGCACGCGAGTCGAGCCACCGACCATGACCACCGCGGTGATCTCCTCCAGCTCCACGCCGGAGTCGCGCACGGCACGCCGGCAGGATTTCAGACTGCGCGCAACCATCGGTTCGATCAGCGCGTCGAAGGTCTCTCGATGCAGCTCACCGGACCAGCCGGCATAGGCAATAGTCACTACGTCGACGTCAGTGAGACGCTCTTTGGCATCACAGGCAATCTTCAGCAATTCCCGCTGCGCACCCGGCTCGAGGTCGCCGGACACGCCGGCACACTCGAGAATCCAGTCAGCCACGGTATGGTCGAAGTCGTCGCCGCCCAATGCAGTATCGCCGCCAGTGGCCAGCACTTCGAACACGCCTTTGGTCAGGCGAAGAATTGAAATATCGAAGGTTCCGCCACCCAGATCGTAAATGGCAACGACGCCTTCGGCCTGACGATCCAGGCCATAAGCAACAGCCGCCGCGGTGGGTTCGTTGAGCAGACGAAGGACGTTGAGCCCCGCAAGCCGTGCGGCATCCTTGGTTGCCTGACGCTGCGCATCGTCAAAATAGGCAGGAACGGTGATCACCGCCCCGACCAGCTCGCCACCCAGGCTCTCCTCGGCACGCAGACGTAGTGCGCGAAGAATTTCAGCAGAGACTTCCACCGGGCTCTTGGCACCCTGAACCGTCTCGATGAAAGGCATCTGCGATTCAGCCTGACGGAAGCGGTACGGCAACTGCTCGCCCATCTGCTTCACATCGGCGAGCCCGCGCCCCATCAACCGCTTAACGGAACTGATGGTATTGAACGGATCGGTCGCCGCAGCAAGCTTGGCTTGAGCACCCACCTCAACGTGATCCGCGTGGTAACGCACCACCGATGGCAGGATCACCTGCCCATCGGCATCCGCCAGGGGCGTAGTAACGCCACTGCGCAGGGCAGCCACAAGAGAATTTGTGGTACCCAGGTCTATTCCGACAGCCAGGCGCCGCTGATGAGGCTGTGGGCTTTGTCCGGGCTCAGCAATCTGAAGTAAGGCCATGTCTGTCTGATATCGGGCGCAACGCTCGGCGCTGCGCGGGGTTAATCGTCGAGGCGCTCTTCGAGTTGGCGCACTTCCTGGGTCAGCTTGTCGAGAAACTGCATGCGTCGAACCAAGCGTTCTGCGTCGGCGCGCCGCGCCGGGTCTCGCCAGATCTGAGCAAAGTCATCATTAAGACCTTGCTGCGCCTGCTTCAACCGTGACTTGAATGCCGCCACGCCGGCGAGGTCAGCCTGCTCGTGAAGCTCCTCGAGCTCCTCGCGCCAATGCATCTGCTGCATCAGGAAAGCAGGGTCCTGCACAGTAGCTTCCAGCGGCACTTCATGCCCTTCGATCGCCAGCAGATAGCGCGCGCGTCGGCTGGGGCTCTTGAGTGTCTGGTAAGCCTCGTTGAGGTTGGCGGAGCGCTCTAGCGCTTGGCGCTGCTCACTTTCACCAGCATCGGCGAAGCGATCCGGATGAACCTGGCGAGCCAGCTCTCGATAACGGTCGGCGAGATGCGCGAGATCCAGCTCGAACTCGGGCTTCAACTCGAACAGTGCAAAATGACAGGGAGTACCCACGGCGTCCTCAGATATTGAAGCTCTCGCCGCAGCCGCATTCGCCACGAACGTTCGGATTGTTGAACTTGAAGCCCTCGTTGAGCCCTTCGCGAACGAAGTCGAGCTCGGTGCCATCAAGGTAAACCAGGCTCTTGGGATCAATGATCACCTTGACCCCATGGCTTTCGAACACCGAGTCCTCGGCTGCCGTCTCGTCGACGAACTCGAGGACGTAGGCCAACCCGGAACAGCCGGTCGTACGAACCCCAAGCCTCACACCTACACCCTTGCCCCGCCCGTCCAGCGAGCGGCGAACATGCTGGGCGGCCGCGGGCGTCATGGTGATAGCCATTGCAACCTCCCTTAGAGCAGACCTTTCTTCTCGCGGTAATCGCGTACCGCTGCCTTGATCGCATCTTCGGCGAGCACGGAGCAGTGGATCTTCACCGGCGGCAGCGCCAGCTCTTCTGCCAGCTGGGTGTTCTTGATAGTTTCCGCCTCTTCCAGCGTCTTGCCCTTCATCCACTCAGTTGCGAGGGAGCTGGAGGCAATGGCTGAACCGCAACCGTAAGTCTTGAACTTGGCATCTTCGATGACGCCCTGTTCGTTGACCTTGATTTGCAGGCGCATCACGTCGCCGCAGGCCGGCGCGCCAACCATGCCGGTACCGATGCTCGGGTCTTCAGCGTCGAACTTGCCGACGTTGCGCGGATTTTCGTAGTGGTCGATGACCTTATCGCTGTATGCCATGGTGCAATCCTCTTAGATCAGGCTGTGCGGCGTTTGACACCGGTCAGTGGGCTTGCCACTCGACCTTGGAGATGTCGACGCCGTCTTTGAACATGTCCCACAGGGGCGAGAGTTCACGCAGCTTGGTCACGGCCTCACATACCTTCTGAGCTGCGTAGTCGATTTCCTCTTCGGTAGTGAAGCGACCGAAGGTGAAACGGATGGAGCTGTGCGCCAGCTCATCGTTACGACCCAGGGCACGCAGCACGTAGGAAGGCTCCAGCGAAGCGGACGTACAGGCGGAACCGGAAGATACCGCCAGGTCCTTGAGCGCCATGATCAGCGACTCACCCTCAACATAGTTGAAACTGAGGTTCAGGTTGTGCGGCACACGCGCAGTCATGCTGCCGTTGACGTAGAGTTCCTCGAGATGCTCGACCTGCTTGTAGAAGCGATCACGCAGCGCGCGGATATGCTCGTTTTCCTGGGCCATCTCTTGCTTGGCGATACGGAAGGCCTCACCCATCCCCACCAGCTGATGGGTAGCCAGGGTGCCGGAGCGCATGCCACGCTCGTGACCACCGCCGTGCATCTGCGCCTCGAGGCGTACGCGCGGCTTGCGGCGGACGTACAGCGCACCAACGCCTTTCGGACCATAGGTCTTGTGCGCAGAGAAGGACATCAGGTCGACCTTCATCTTCTCCAGATCGATCTCGACCTTACCGGTGGATTGCGCCGCATCGACATGGAAAAGAATGCCGCGAGAACGGGTCAGCTCACCGATGGCAGTGATGTCATTGATGGTGCCGATCTCGTTGTTCACGTGCATCACAGACACCAGAATGGTGTCGTCACGCAGCGCAGCCTCGACCATGGCAGGAGTGACGATGCCATCCTCACCGGGTTCGATATAGGTGACTTCGAAGCCTTCGCGCTCTAGCTGGCGAGTGGTATCCAGCACCGCCTTGTGTTCGATCTTCGTGGTGACGATGTGCTTGCCCTTGGATGCGTAGAAATGCGCAACACCCTTGATCGCCAGGTTGTCGGACTCGGTAGCACCCGAGGTCCAGACAATTTCGCGCGGGTCAGCATTGACCAGTTCGGCGACCTGGCGACGAGCATTCTCTACAGCTTCCTCAGCCTTCCAGCCAAAAGCGTGAGAGCGCGACGCCGGATTGCCGAAGTTGCCTTCGTTCGTCAGGCACTCGATCATCTTGGCGGCAACACGCGGATCCACGGGAGTGGTCGCAGAGTAGTCCAGGTAAATCGGCAATTTCATTCAGGTATCTCCTATCAGGCAGTCGCCCTGCTCATTCGATGGCGGACGTTTCTATCTTGTCCATCTGCGGTGAAGTGCCGCCAGCTTTACGCATATCCTGGCGCAGCGCGACCTGCTGCACATCCTGGCGCTTCACCAGGTCAGCCAGGCTGATACCGCTGAGGAATTCATGAATCTGCTGGCTCAAGTCGCACCACAGGTGGTGGGTCAGGCAGGTATCGCCGGAATGACAACCACCGAGGCCTTGGCAGCGCGTGGCATCGACCGACTCGTTGACAGCATCGATAACCTGAGCCACCTGGATACCAGCCATGTCACGCGACAACTGATAGCCTCCGCCAGGGCCGCGCACGCTGGTCACCAGACTACTGCGGCGCAGCTTGGCAAAGAGCTGCTCGAGATAGGAAAGGGAAATACCCTGCCGCTCGGAAATATCGGCCAGGGAGACCGGCCCATGCTGCGCATGTAGCGCCAAGTCAAGCATGGCGGTAACGGCATAACGGCCTTTGGTGGTTAATCGCATCGGTCTGCACCAAGCATTACGGTTTGGCGCAATTATGCTATTCCCGAGTATTTGAGTCAACTATAAGACCTATCAATTCAGTAGGTCTTTAGTCAGGAAGCCATATCTGGCCAGATGCAGCGGGCCCCCATGATATCAGCTGCTGCCAGCCCGCGCACTTCAGGTGCGGGCATCACCAGCATCGGACTTCACTTCGACGAAGTCCTCTTCTCGCAGCTCCGGCAGGTCCTTGGCGCAATAATCGCTGCCCAGCGCCTTCAGAGCGCCACACATACCCTCCAGGCGCTCTTCCACTGCCTGAACATGATCCAGCAGCTGCCCGATGGCTCGCGCGACAGGATCAGGCATATCCTCGCTGACGCCGTAAGCATCAAAACCGATCTTTTCGGCAATGGCTTTGCGCTTGGCTTCCTGCTCATCGCTGGACTTGACGATCACCCGACCCGGAATCCCAACCGCGGTCGCACCCGGCGGCACTTCCCGCGTGACCACCGCATTGGAGCCGATCTTCGCGCCTGCACCAACGGTGAACGGACCGAGAATCTTCGCGCCCGCCCCAACGATCACACCATCCTCGAGCGTCGGATGGCGCTTGCCCTTGTTCCAGCTGGTGCCACCGAGTGTCACGCCGTGATAGAGCGTCACGTCATCACCGATTTCCGCGGTCTCGCCAATGACGATCCCCATGCCATGATCAACAAAGAAACGACGCCCGATCCTGGCACCCGGATGGATCTCGACACCAGTCAGCCAGCGCCCCAGGTTCGATGACATGCGTGCCAGCCATTTCCACTCATGCACCCACAACCAATGGGAAAGACGGTGGATCCAGATGGCGTGCAGGCCCGGATAGCAGGTCAGGACTTCAAACGCATTGCGTGCTGCCGGATCACGATGGAAAACGCTCTGAATGTCTTCGCGCATGCGTTCGAACATCAATCACTTCTCCGCTTGTGAGGCTCGCCGCGCGCAGCCTTCTGTGTCTCGGTGAGAATACCGCGCAGGATGTTCATTTCCAGCTTGCTGATGCCGCTACGCCCGTAGAGGCGGCGCAACCGCGGCATCAGATGCCTGGGCTTGGCCGGATCAAGAAAACCAATATCAACCAGCGTCTGCTCGAGATGACCGAAGTAGTTCTCCAGTTCATCGACCGTCACCGGCTGAGCATCCAGCATCGCCGTGGTTTCCAGTTTCTCAACCTTCGTCGGCCGCCCCTCGGCCGCCAGCCAGGCCATGCGCACCTCATAGGTCAGCACCTGCACCGCCGCCGCAAGATTCAGCGAACTGAACTGCGGATCAGACGGAATATGGACGTGATACTGGCAGCGCTGCAGCTCCTCGTTGGTCAGCCCGGCGTACTCCCGACCGAACACTAACGCCACCTCACCGCCACCACTCGCTTGCTCCACGGAGACCGCCGCGCACTCTCGCGGATCCAGCAACGGCCAAGGAATGCGCCGATCACGCGCACTGGTCCCGAGCACCAGACTACAACCGACCAAAGCCTCTTCCAGCGTACCGACCACCTGCGCAGCATCGAGAATATCGGTCGCGCCGGACGCCCTGGCCACCGCATTGGGGCTTGGAAAGTCTTCCGGATCCACCAGAACCAGCCGGGAAAGACCCATGTTCTTCATGGCGCGGGCTGCGCCACCGATGTTGCCAGCGTGACTGGTGTTGACCAGCACGACACGAATGTTCTGCAGCGACACGATGATTCTCTGCGTGAAAGCGAGCGGAAAGCTTACAGGAAGCGCCTCTTGATCCGCCATCGGCGAGACCCAGTGACAGCACCGGTGACGCTACATGCGCTGACGCTTTCCTGATAGAATTTCGCGCTTTCTTTAACGACCAGGTAATTGATCCATGCAGCCCATGCTGAATATCGCGCTGCGCGCCGCCCGCAGCGCCGGCGAACTGATTGTCCGCTCCACCGATCGCCTGGATGCAATCTCGGTCAACGAGAAAGAAGCAAAGGACTACGTCACCGAGATCGACAAGGCCGCCGAGCAAAGCATCGTTGCCGCTCTGCGCAAGGCTTACCCGAATCACGGCATCCTCGGCGAGGAAGGCGGGCTGCTCGAAGGATCCGGTGACGGCACCGATTACCTGTGGATCATCGACCCACTGGACGGCACCACCAACTTCGTCCGCGGCATTCCACACTATGCTGTCAGCATTGCGTGCAAATACCGCGGTCGCCTGGAACACGCCGTCGTTCTGGATCCTGTCCGCCAGGAAGAGTTCACCGCAAGCCGCGGTCGCGGCGCAGCAGTAAACGGTCGCCGCCTGCGAGTCAGCGCACGCAAAAGCCTGGACGGCGCCCTGCTCGGCACCGGCTTTCCGTTCAAGGACGGCGACATGGACAACCTGGACGCCTACCTGAACATGTTCCGCAGCCTGGTCGGCCAGACGTCCGGCCTGCGCCGTGCCGGCGCCGCGAGCCTGGACCTTGCTTATGTCGCCGCTGGCCGCTTCGATGCGTTCTGGGAGTTTGGCCTCTCCGAATGGGACATGGCGGCAGGCGCCCTGCTGATTCAGGAAGCAGGCGGCCTGGTCAGCGACTTCAGCGGTGGACACGACTTCCTCGAGAAAGGACAGATCGTCGCCGGCAATACCAAATGCTTCAAGGCCGTACTGACCGCCATCCAGCCGCACCTGACGCCGTCACTCAAGCGCTGAGTTTGACGCAAAAAAACGCCCCGTCGGGGCGTTTTTTTCATCTGCAGCTTCGCTCAGATCATTGCTGCGACAGCAATAGTTGACCGTCCTGCACCGGAATCTGACTTCCCGGATCGCGATCCATGCGTACACGACCAACCTTTCCATCAAGGTCGTACTTGACGTCGTAGCCGACGACCTTGTCGTGCGTATCGGTAACCGTGCTGCAACGCGTTTCGGTGGTGGTATAGGTACTGTTGGCCTGCATCCGCCCCTGCACCTGGTTACCAGCGTAGCCCCCGCCGACCGCACCGGCGACGGTCGCGATCTTCTTGCCGTTGCCGCCGCCGACCTGATTGCCGAGCAGACCGCCGACCACGGCACCTACCGCAGTACCCGCGATGCGATGCTCGTCCTGCACAGGCTTCTGCCTCGTCACCGTGACATCCTTGCACACCTCACGGGGCGTTCGGATGGTCTCTTTGATTGGCTCGACCGCCAACACCTCGGCGAACTTCGGCCCTCTATCAACCAAGGTATAAGTAGCGAAAGCGCCGCCAGCGGTGGCGACCACCACACCGAGTGCCGTACCGACCAACATGGACTTGTTCACAGTGACATCCTCTTCCTTCGGGCTGAGCCCGTTCCGCAGCCTTGGACCTCGCCAGGCTGCGGAAGTTCAAGAGAGGATCAGGGGCGCTCGTCGACTTCCTCTTCTACCACTGGCGGAATCAGGTCATCGCGGGTGAGCTTGAGCCAGACCAGCAACATGCCTGCCACGTAGACCGACGAGTAGGTGCCCGCGCCGACGCCGATCAACAGCGCCAGCGAGAAACCCCAAAGGTTCTCGCCACCGAACACCATCAGCGCGCCTACGGCGAGCAAGGTGGATACGGAAGTCGCCACGGTTCGCAGCAGGGTCTGCGTGGTGGAGATATTGATGTTTTCCAGCAGCTCCGCCTTGCGCAGCATGCGGAAGTTCTCGCGAATCCGGTCAAAGATCACGATGGTGTCGTTCAGCGAATAGCCGATCACCGCCAGCACCGCGGCCAACACCGTAAGATCGAACGATATCTGGAAAAACGAGAACACCCCGAGCACCAGGATCACATCGTGGAACAGCGACAGCACAGCACCCAGGCCGAACTTCCACTGAAAGCGGAAAGCCACGTAAACCAGGATGCCGCCCAGCGCGAGCAGCATGCCTAGGCCACCTTGATCGCGCAGCTCCTCGCCCACCGCCGGCCCGACGAACTCGACGCGCTTTACGCTCACCGAATTGCCGCTGTCAGCGTTACGCAGCGCACTGGCGACACGCTCCCCAAGCTGCGGGTCATCACCTGGCATGCGCACCAGCACATCGGTGGTCGCCCCGAAGCTCTGAACCACCGCATCGGCGAAACCGGCCTGGACCAACTGCCCGCGAACCTGCTCGAGCTCAACCGGGCGCTCGTAGCCCAGCTCGATCAACGTGCCGCCGGTGAAGTCCAGGCCGAAATTGAGCCCCTTTACTACCAGGCTGGCCAGCGAAGCAACCGTGAGCAGCACGGTAAGTGCGAAGGCCACATGACGGACGCCCATGAAATTGATTACGCGTTTCATCGTGCTAGCCCCTTAAATCCACAGCTTCTTGAGATCGCGGCCACCGTAGATCAGGTTGACCATGCCGCGCGTCACGATGATTGCGGTAAACATCGACGTCAGGATGCCGATCGACAGAGTCACCGCAAAGCCCTTGATCGGGCCGGTACCCATGGCGAACAGAATGCCGCCCACCAGCAAGGTGGTCAGGTTGCCGTCGACGATCGCCGAGAACGCTCGATCGAAACCTTCATGAATGGCGCGCTGAATCGACATGCCATTGGCAATTTCCTCACGAATTCGCGAGAAGATCAGCACGTTGGCGTCGACCGCCATACCCATGGTAAGCACGATACCGGCAATACCCGGCAGGGTGAGCGTGGCGTTGAGCATCGACATCATGGCGGTCAGCACCACCATATTGAAGAGCAGCGCGATGGTCGCCAGCACGCCGAAGAACTTGTAGATCAGCACCATGAAGATGGCGACGAAAAGGAAGCCCCACATGGCGGCCTGAACACCCAGCTTGATGTTCTCGGCTCCCAGGCTTGGACCAATGGTGCGCTCTTCGGCGAAATACATCGGCGCAGCCAGGCCACCAGCGCGCAGCAGTAGCGCCAGTTCGGACGATTCACCCTGGCCGTCAAGCCCAGTGATACGGAACTGGCTGCCGAGCGGCGACTGGATGGTCGCCAAACTGATGATCTTCTTTTCTTCCTGGAAGGTTTCGACGCGAACTTCCTGCTCGACACCATCCACGGCCTGCCGCACATAGCGCGTCATCGGCCGCTGCTCGATGAAGATCACAGCCATGCTGCGACCGACATTGTTGCGCGTCGCGCGATTCATCAGATCGCCGCCGTGACCATCGAGACGGATGTTGACCTGCGGACGGCCATTCTCGTCGTAGCTGGCCTGCGCATCGGTCACCTGATCGCCGGTGATGATCAAGGTACGCTCCAACTGGACCGGCGGACGACCTTCCTGGCGGAACTCGAACGCCTCGGTGGAAGCGCGCGATGCGTCGGCGTCAGCCGCCAGACGGAACTCCAGGTTCGCAGTCTTGCCGAGGATACGCTTGGCTTCGGCGGTGTCCTGAACGCCCGGCAGCTCGACTACGATCCGATTGGCCCCCTGACGCTGCACCAGCGGCTCAGCCACACCAAGTTCGTTGACGCGATTGCGCACCGTGGTCAGGTTCTGCTTGATCGAGTACTCACGAATCTCTGCCAGCTTGGCCTCAGTCAGCGTCAGGCGCAGCACGAATTGACCGTTGCGCTCGGAGGAGGTCAGCTCGAAGTCCGTGAAGTTCTTGCGGATCAGCGACTGCGCATTACCAAGCGTGGCCTCATCGGCGAAGCCCAGCTGCACGGCATCTTTCAGATTCGGCAGACTGCGATAGCGCACACGCTCCTTGCGCAGCAGGCTCTTGACCTCACCCTCGGAAACGTTAAGTCGCGTCTCGATAGCCTTTTCCATGTCGACTTCCAACAGGAAGTGCACACCACCGGAAAGGTCGAGCCCCAGTTTCATCGGGCTCGCACCTAGACTGCGCAACCAGTCGGGCGTCGTAGGTGCCAGATTGAGGGCAACCACATAGGCGTCGCCGAGCGTGCGCCGGACGATGTCTTTCGCCGGCAACTGGTCATCTTGCCGTTCCAGGCGCACCAGGCCGCCGCGCCCCTGCTCGTCGAGCGTTGCAGACTTGACAGCGATACCGCCATCCACGAGCGCCTTGCTGATGCGCTCGAGATCTTCGGTTTCGATTTCCTGCGCCGTGCTGGCACCGGTGACCTGAATCGCCGGATCGTCCGGATAGAGATTGGGCGCCGAATAAAAAAAGGCGATCGCGAGCACTGCCAGAATCAGCAGGTATTTCCAGAGAGGGAATCTATTGAGCATGACGCAGCCCGTTTAATGAACGCGGGGCGCCTTGCGCGCCCCGTCGGTGTTGAATGAAGTCAGCTCAGATGGCTTTCAGTGTGCCTTTGGGCAACGTTGCGGCGATTGCCACTTTCTGGAACTTCAGCTCAACGTTGTCGGACACTTCGATGACCACGAAGTCATCGGCGACCTTGGTGACCTTGCCAGCGATACCGCCAGAGGTAACCACTTCGTCGCCCTTCTGCAGGCCGGCGATCAGGTTCTTGTGTTCCTTGGCACGCTTGGACTGGGGGCGCCAGATCATCAGGTAGAAGATGACCAGAAAACCGACCAGAAATACCCACTCGAAACCAGTACCAGCAGGACCAGCGGCAGCCTCCTGGGCATAGGCGGCGGGAATCAGAAAGCTCATGTAGCACTCCTGTTGCAGAAAGGATTGTTTTGCTCTGGCACGTCACGCAAGCGGCGGCGTTGGCAGACCGCGCTTGGCATAAAAGGCGTCGACAAAGGCCGCCAATGTACCCTGTTGAATGGCGTCGCGTAAACCAGCCATAACCCGCTGGTAATGTCGCAGGTTATGTATGGTATTCAACATGCTACCCAGCATTTCGCCGCATTTATCCAGATGATGTAGATAAGCGCGGGAGAAATGTTTGCAGGTGTAACAATCACAGCTCGGATCCAGTGGCGAATCGTCGTGTTTGTGCACCGCGTTACGAATTTTGATCACGCCGGTATCGGTAAACAGATGACCATTGCGCGCATTGCGGGTCGGCATCACGCAATCGAACATGTCGACTCCACGCCGCACACCTTCGACCAGATCCTCCGGCTTGCCCACGCCCATCAAATAGCGGGGCTTCTCGGCCGGCATTTGCGGCGGCAGGAAATCCAGCACGCGAATCATCTCTTCCTTCGGCTCGCCTACTGAAAGCCCACCGATGGCCAGGCCATCGAAACCGATCTCGCACAACCCTTCCAGCGAACGCATACGCAACGACTCGTGCATACCACCCTGGACGATGCCGAATAGCGCAGCCGGACTATCACCATGGGCAACTTTCGAGCGCTTAGCCCAGCGCAACGACAGCTCCATCGAGCGCCGCGCGACATCTTCGTCAGCCGGATAGGGCGTGCATTCGTCAAAGATCATCACGATATCCGAACCGAGGTCACGCTGGACCTGCATTGACTCCTCCGGCCCCATGAACACCTTCGCACCGTCGACCGGGGAGGCAAAGTAGACGCCCTCTTCCTTGATCTTGCGCATCGCCCCGAGACTGAACACCTGGAAGCCGCCGGAATCAGTCAGGATCGGTCCTTGCCACTGCATGAAGTCGTGCAGGTCGCCGTGACGCTTGATCACTTCCGTCCCCGGGCGCAGCCACAGGTGGAAGGTATTGCCGAGGATGATCTGCGCACCGATCGCCTCGATGTCGCGAGGCAACATGCCCTTGACGGTGCCGTAGGTGCCCACCGGCATGAACGCCGGCGTCTCGACGGTGCCTCGGGGAAAGGTCAGACGCCCGCGACGCGCCTTGCCGTCGGTGGCAAGCAGCTCGAAGGACATATGGCAGGAACGGGTCATTGGCTTTCCTCGGGACCGCGCGGCGCGGGATTGCGGGTGATGAACATGGCATCACCGTAACTGAAGAAGCGATAGCGCTGCGCTACGGCCTCGGCGTAGGCCGCCATCGTTTCCGGATAACCGGCAAAAGCGGAAACCAGCATCAGCAGCGTGGATTCGGGCAAGTGGAAATTGGTCACCAGCGCATCGACCACATGGAAAGTCTTGCCCGGATAAATAAAGATATCGGTATCGCCACTGAATGGTTTGAGTTCGCCGTCACGAGCAGCCGTCTCCAGCGAGCGAACGCTAGTGGTTCCGACAGCAATCACCCTACCGCCACGGGCGCGACAGGCTGCCACGGCATCGACCACCTCTTGCGTCACCTCGAGCCATTCACGGTGCATGTGGTGCTCTTCGATACGCTCGACACGTACGGGCTGGAAGGTTCCGGCGCCAACGTGAAGGGTGACATAGGCGGTTTCCACGCCGGCCTCCCGCAGCGAGTCGAGCAAAGCCTCATCGAAGTGCAACCCTGCGGTAGGTGCTGCCACAGCCCCCGCACGCTGAGCGTAAACGGTCTGATAACGCTCGCGATCTTCGGCGTCATCAGGCCTATCTATATAAGGAGGCAAAGGCATGTGGCCGATACGCTCGAGCAGCGACAAGACATCCTCGTCGAATTCCAGCTCGAACAAGGCATCATGCCGAGCGACCATTTCTGCCTCTCCGCCGCCATCCAGCAAAATCCGCGAACCGGCCTTGGGCGACTTGCTCGAACGGATGTGCGCCAGAACGCTGCGACTGCCAAGCACCCTCTCGACGAGGATTTCCAGCTTGCCACCAGTAGCCTTCTGTCCAAACAGGCGCGCCGGGATGACTCGAGTATTGTTGAATACCATCAGGTCGCCGGGGCGCACGTACTCCAGCAGATCCGCGAAATGACGGTGCGAAAGCTTGCCGGTTTCACCATCAAGCACCAGCAGACGACTTGCACGCCGCTCCGCCAGGGGATGTCGCGCGATGAGGGCGTCGGGCAGCTGGAAGAAAAAATCAGCGACTTGCATGGACAGGATTCAGGACGCGGAAAAGGGCGCAAATCTTATCCGAAAGGCGCCTATCTGACCACGCCAAACGATTGACCACCGCACTTCACATCCCTATACTGCGCGCCCACTGTGCCTCGATGGCGGAATCGGTAGACGCAGCGGATTCAAAATCCGCCGTTGGTAACAACGTGAGAGTTCGAGTCTCTCTCGAGGCACCATCAGTGAATCGCTACACGCAGCTACGCTGCAAGCCACTCGGCGCCGACAAACCGGAATGCCACAGAGGGCTACTCGCGGTAGCGAAGCTTCAAAGAGCATCAGACAGTACGCAACCATCTCGCACTCAGCATGGATCTGCAGTACAGCAAGCAAAACGGCAACATCGATTCTCCCGCAGACTGACATCCTTAGCGAGTCGGTCGGCACGCGGCATGACTCCCCACGCTAGTGGATACAGCGGGTCAGGCCCACCTCAAAAGCGCCGAACGGCGCCGCCTGGACAGGCAAATTCTATGGCTCCGAGGGGTTGGCATTCCCTGGCGAGTTATCGTAGAGTGTGCCCACTGTGTTTGCATGGGTCGCTGTTGAATCGTGACCTGGTGCAGTAGATCTTCAGATCCGCTACTCCGCTCGACTCTCTTACTCCTTGCAACCAGTTCCAGCTTCCTGCTTTGCGGGGGCAATTCTACTTTTGAGTTTCAAGGATACAAAGACATGTCGAATCGTCAGAACGGTACCGTCAAGTGGTTTAACGACGAGAAAGGTTTTGGTTTCATCACTCCTGAGAGCGGTCCGGATCTGTTCGTGCACTTCCGCGCGATCGAAGGCAACGGCTTCAAGAGCCTGAAAGAAGGCCAGAAAGTCAGCTTCGTCGCTGTGCAAGGTCAAAAGGGCATGCAGGCAGACCAGGTTCAGATCCTGGGCTAAGCCTTCTCTCCGAAAAGCCCCTGATGGCAACATCAGGGGCTTTTTTATGCGTGCAATTCCGTAGAATGCGCCACCGTTCCTTTGATCGAGACATGCAATGCGCAGACACCTGCTCAGCCCGCAGGGCCAATTCCCCGCCGCCGGCCTGCTGCGCCGACTGGCAGCGATGTTCTATGACAGCCTGCTGTGCATCGCGCTGATGATGGTGGTCACCCTGCTCTACCAGCAGGTGCTACTGCGACTGATCTATGGCAGTGAACAGCTGCAGACGCTCGCCGATGCCGGTCGCCTGGATATCGACCCACTGCTCTCGACCCTGCTGCTGTTCAGTCTGTTCGGCTTCTTTGCCAAATTCTGGACACACAACGGCCAGACACTGGGCATGCAGGTGTGGGGCATTCGAATCCAGAACGCGGACGGACGCGCCATCGATCTATGGCAAGCGTTGCTGCGCTTCCTGATCGCGCTGGTTTCCTTGCTGTGCCTGGGCATGGGCTACTGGTGGATGCTGATCGACAAGCAAAAGCGCACCTGGCACGACATCTACTCCGACAGCCAGGCCGTCCAGCTGCCGAAGAACATCCACAAGAAATAGGCGTCGCTAACCGAGCGATCCTTCGCCCACAAACATGGCCTTCAGCAGCATACAGCGAAGGCCAGCCACTAGCCCGCCCGACGCAGCAGCCAGGCACCGATCAGCGCACAGACACTCGCCGGCAACACCACCGCCAGCAATGGCGAAAAGCCGAACACCTGGCTTGCCGGGCCGAGCAGATCCTGGATGATGCGGAACACGAAGCCGACCACTACCCCAGTGAAGATGCGCTGACCGAGCGTGACCGAACGCAGTGGCCCGAAGATGAACGAGATCGCCAGCAGAACCAGCGCAACGGTCACTGCCGGCTGCAGGACCTTTGTCCAGAAGGCCAGCCAGTAACGCCCATTGTTCAAACCCTGCTCGCCGAGATAGTGGATATAACGCCACAACCCAGTGATCGACAGCGCTTCCGGCTCCATCACCACGGTGCCAAGCAGCTGAGGGGTCAGCTGAACATCCCAACGCTCTTCCGGCGCGCGCAGCACTTCGGTGTGGTCGCCGCGAAAATGCGTCGTCGAGATATTTTCGAGCTTCCAGTGATCCCCCTGATAGGTGGCACGCCGGGCAAAGCTGGACGCCTGCAGGCGGCGTTCATCGTCGAAGCGATAGCGCGTCACGCCGACCAGAACGCCACCGGGCTGCACGGCGTTGACGTGCACGAATTCGTTTTCCTGCCGATGCCACAACCCGCGCTTGCTGCTCTGCGCCTCGCCCGCGCCTTGCGCCAGGGAACGTCGTGCCTGGGCGATATCCTCGGTGGCGGGTGCGACATACTCGCCAATCAGGATGCCTGCGACGAGCAGCACCAGCATCGGCTTCATCACCGCCATCACGATACGACCCAACGAGACGCCGGCGGCGCGCATGATGGTCAGCTCACTGCTGCTGGCCAGGGTACCGAGACCGATAAGGCATCCGATCAGGGCAGCCATCGGCAGCATTTCATACAGCCGACGCGGCGAGGTAAGCAGCACGTACTGCAGGGCGTCGCCCAGGCCATAGCCGCCCTGGACATCACCCAGCTCATCAATGAAAGCGAACAGCAGCGCCAACCCGACGATGATGCCGAGGACGGTCAGAATCGCGAGAAAGACATGAATACCGATGTAGCGATCGAGCTTAACCATGGGCCACCTCCCGCTGCATCCGGCGCTTGCTCATCCGCAGCCGGATCGGCTCCCAGAACAGCATCAGCAGACCGATCGCCAGGAACAGTCCATGCACCCACCACAGCCCCAACGTCATTGGCAGACGTCCCTTGTCCAGCGCGCCACGTACAGCGATCAACAGTGCGAGATAGGTCATGTAAAGCAGGATGGCCGGCAGCAGCTTGAGGAAGCGTCCCTGCCGAGGGTTGACCTTCGCCAGCGGCACAGCCAGCACCGTGACCACGAACACCAACAGTGGCAGAGATAGCCGCCACTGCAACTCGGTCTGATGGCGCACGTTATCGCTTCCCAGCAGCTCGCGGGTCGGCATGGCCTCGCGCTCGCTCAGCTCCATGCTCACCTCAGGCTTGGGAAGCAGCACACCGTAGGTGTCGTATTGGATCGCACGATAGTCGGCCTGCCCCGGATTGCCGTCGTAGCGATAACCGTTTTCCAGAATCAGGTAGCGACTGCCGTCAGGCTGGATCTCCTGCCGGCCGCTTTCGGCAACCAACACCGACAGCCCGCTTTCCTTGCCGGTCTGGCGCGATACGTTGGTTTCGGAAATGAACACCCCGCCCAGCTCACTGCGGTCAGCCGAGAGCTCGCGGGTGTAGGTCACGCGCGAGCCCCCACGCAGCGTCTGGAAGCGCCCCGGGACCAGCGTGTCGAACTCGGTCAGCGAATCCTGCTGATTGAGGATGCGATCCACCTCGGCGATACCTTGCGGCGCCAGACCCAGGCTCAGCCAACCCACCATTGCCGCAACCAGCGCGGCCGGCGCCATGCTGTAGGCCAGCAAGCGGCGCTGGCTCATACCGGTTGCCGACAGCACGGTCATCTCGCTTTCAAGGTAGAGGCGGCCGTAGGCCAGCAGAATGCCGAGAAACAGCCCAAGAGGAAGGATCAGTTGAAGGAAGCCGGGCAGACGAAAGCCCATGATCAGCAACAGCACGCCGGGATCGAGCACCCCCTGCGCAGCCTGCGCCAGATACTTGATGAAGCGGCCGCTCATGATGATCACCAGCAGCACGGCGCTGACCGCGCTCATGGTGACCAGCAGCTCTCGGGACAGGTAACGAAAGACGATCAAACCAGACACTCCAGGGTTGTCAGGCTCTGGCGGCAACGCTCAAACTAGCCGCCAGTTGCCGGCCCGCCGCAGCAGACCGATGGAAATAGGTAATGGCACACCGACCGGACGCGGATCGCCGCGCCGAGGCAATCGCCGAAGCACGGTCGATTGCAACGTTTCTAGCCTAGCGCAGTCGTTAGCAACGACCGTACAGGCGAACCACCGGAAAAATAAGCCCGGCATTATCCTGCAAACCCGACTCTTTGTCTTGGGGACACCACGTCATGGAATTTGTTGTCAAAAGCGCCAAAGCCTCCACCCAGAAGACCGCCACCCTGATTCTGCCGCTGGGCGAGGATTGCGTCCTCGGCAGCGTCGCGCAGAGCGTGGACAGCGCCAGCGGCGGCGCGCTCAGTGCCGCGCTCAAGCGTGGTGACATTCAGGGCAAGTCGGGGCAGACACTGCTGCTGCACAGCCTGCCAGGACTCAAGGCCGAACGCGTATTGCTGGTCGGCATCGGCAAGGCGGACGACCTCGACAGTCGTCAATGGCGCAAGGTGGTCAACGCGGCATTGGCGGTGATCAAGAACCTCGGCGGCGGCGACGCGGCTTTCGCCATGCAGGACGTGCAGGTCAAGGGCCGCGACAGCTACGCGCGCACTCGCCTGCTGGTGGAGATCGTCGCCGACGGCCAGTACGTGTTCGACAGCTTCAAGAGCAAGAAAGCCGAACCGCGTGCGCTGCAGAAGATCATCCTGCTCTGCGACAAGGCCGAACAGCCGGCGCTGGAGCGCGCCGCGCGCGAGGCAGCGGCGATCGCCAGCGGCATGGCCTTCACCCGCGACCTTGGCAATCTACCGCCGAATGTCTGCCACCCGACCTACATCGCCGAGCAGGCCAAGCAGCTGAGCAAGGCTTACAAGGGCCTGAAGGTCGACGTGCTGGATGAGAAGAAGCTGCGGGACCTGGGCGCCGGTGCATTCCTTGCCGTGTCTCAGGGTAGCGATCAGCCCGGCTGCATCATCGTCATGCAGTACAACGGCGGCAAGAAAGGCGACAAGCCCTACGCGCTGGTGGGCAAAGGCATCACCTTCGACACCGGCGGCATCAGCCTCAAGCCGGGCCAGGGCATGGACGAAATGAAGTACGACATGGGCGGCGCCGCCAGCGTACTTGGCACGCTCAAGGCGGTGCTGGAGCTGCAGCTGCCGATCAACCTGGTCTGCTTGCTGGCCTGCGCCGAGAACATGCCCAGCGGCGGCGCCACCCGCCCAGGTGACATCGTCACCACTATGAGCGGCCAGACCGTGGAGATTCTCAACACCGACGCCGAAGGCCGTCTGGTGCTGTGCGACACCCTCACCTATGCCGAGCGCTTCGAGCCGCGCGCCGTGATCGACGTGGCCACCCTGACCGGCGCCTGTATCGTCGCACTGGGCAGCAACACCTCGGGGCTGCTGGGCAATAATGACGAACTGGTGCAGCAGCTGCTGCTGGCAGGCGAAAGCGCCGCTGATCGCGCCTGGCAGCTGCCGCTGTTCGATGAGTATCAGGAGCAGCTGGACAGCCCCTTCGCCGACATCGCCAACATCGGTGGACCCAAGGCTGGCACCATCACCGCGGCCTGTTTCCTCTCACGCTTCACCAAGAAATACGCCTGGGCGCATCTGGACATTGCCGGCACGGCCTGGACCAGCGGCGGCAAGGAAAAAGGCGCCACTGGCCGTCCGGTGCCGCTGCTGACCCAATACCTGCTGGATCGGGCCAGCTGACGATGCCGGCCGCCGCGCACGCACCCTCGGGCCGGAGCCGCCTCACGCCGGCCGGCTCGAGCGGAGCACGTTCATGACCCGGGTCGAGTTCTACGTACTGCCGGACGACAGCCCACTCGGCCGCCTGCGGGCGGCCTGTCAGCTGGCCGCCAAGGGCTGGCAGCATGGTATGCAGGTCTTCATCCGTTGCGTAGACGAAGCGCAGTCCAACCAGCTGGACGAGCTGCTCTGGAGCTTCCGCGCCGAGCGCTTCATTCCCCACGAGCAGGATGCCGATGAGCCTCAGACCCCTGTGGTCATCGGTATCGACCAGGCGCCGCCGTTCGCCCAGGGGCTGCTGATCAACCTGGCGTCGACGCTTTCATCGCACCTTGACCAGTTCAGCCGGATCATCGAGATCGTCAATCAGGAGCCGCAGCTGCTGACCGCCTGCCGGGAGAATTTCCGCCTGTATCGCCGTCAGGGCTATGATCCGCAACGGGTCGAGCTTTAGAACCCTCCATACGACAGCAAGGGACAACCCCTGGCAGCAGCCGGGATGCTGCAGCCTCCGGAACCTCTGAGATGACACCGAAAGCCCCGAACAAACCCGCCGAGCTGCTGAGCGATCTAGAGTCCATTCGTGCCCTGCTCGGTGACGATTTTCCTGACGAACCGCCGAACAGCGCCACGCTTGATCCGGACAGCATCCCGCTGCTGTCCGACATCGTCGAGCCCGCACCGGCCGTAGCCGCCGGCGGCGCCAGCGACGATGAGCCAAGGGAAACCAGTGTCCGCAGTGCGTTCCGCTCCTTGGCCGAGAGACATGTCGATCACGAGCTACGCACAGCCGCTAACCTGATCCTGCAGGAAGTCATCGACGACTTCGTGCCGCAGATCGAAGCCGAGCTCAAACGCCGCCTGGAAACACGCCTCGAGCGCCTGGTTCGTACACCGCGCCCCTGAAGCGTCGCCAACCGCGCGTTCTCCGCGCTAATCCGCAGTTAATCCCGCACGGCCGCAAAACCTCGCGGCCGTTTGCCTTTATACTTGCGCGTTTTTCCGACCAGCCGTTTTAAGGGTCCCGCCGCATGGACAAGACCTACCAGCCGCACGCCATCGAGACTTCCTGGTACCAGACCTGGGAATCGAACAACTATTTCGCCCCGAAAGGTTCCGGCGAGCCCTACACCATCATGATCCCGCCGCCGAACGTAACCGGCAGCCTGCACATGGGCCACGGCTTCAACAACGCGATCATGGATGCACTGATCCGCTGGCGCCGCATGCAGGGCCGCAACACCCTGTGGCAGCCTGGCACCGACCACGCGGGTATCGCCACGCAGATGGTCGTCGAGCGCCAGCTCGGCGCGCAGGGCGTTTCGCGTCATGACCTTGGACGCGAGAAGTTTCTCGAGAAGGTCTGGCAGTGGAAGGAAGAATCCGGCGGCACCATCACCCGGCAGATCCGTCGCCTGGGCTCCTCGGTGGACTGGTCGCGCGAGCGCTTCACCATGGACGATGGCCTCTCCGAAGCGGTCAAGGAAGCCTTCGTCCGTCTGCACGAGGACGGCCTGATCTACCGCGGCAAGCGTCTGGTCAACTGGGATACCAAGCTGCACACCGCCATTTCCGACCTGGAAGTGGAGAACCACGACGAGAAGGGTTACCTCTGGCACCTGCGCTACCCGCTGGCGGACGGCTGCAAGACCGCTGACGGCCTGGATTATCTGGTGGTCGCCACTACCCGCCCGGAAACCATGCTCGGTGACGCCGCCATTGCAGTGCACCCTGAAGACGAGCGCTACAAGAGTCTGATCGGCCGCCACGTCATGCTGCCGCTGGTCAACCGCCTGATCCCCATCGTCGCCGATGACTATGTCGACCTCGAATTCGGTACCGGCTGCGTGAAGATCACCCCGGCGCATGACTTCAACGACTACGAAGTCGGCAAGCGCCATCATCTGCCGCTGATCAACATCTTCGACCAGAACGCCTGCGTCCTGGCCCGCGCCCAGGTATTCAACATCGATGGTTCGGTGAACGACAAGCTCGACGGCAGCCTGCCAGACGGCTACGCGCACATGGACCGTTTCGATGCGCGCAAGGCCATCGTCGCCGAGTTCGAAGCCATGAGCCTCTTGGAAAAGATCGACGACCATGCGCTGAAAGTGCCGCGCGGTGATCGCTCAGGCACCATCATCGAGCCCTGGCTGACCGACCAGTGGTACGTCTCAACCAAGCCGCTGGCCGAAAAAGCCATCGCTGCGGTGGAGAGCGGTGAGATCGAATTCGTACCCAAGCAGTACGAGAACATGTACTTCAGCTGGATGCGCGATATCCAGGACTGGTGCATCAGCCGTCAGCTCTGGTGGGGCCACCGCATTCCAGCCTGGTACGACGAAGCCGGCAACGTCTACGTTGGCCGCGATGAAGTGGAAGTGCGCAGCAAGTACAACCTCTGCAACAACGTCGAGCTGCGTCAGGACGAGGACGTGCTGGACACCTGGTTCAGCTCCGGCCTGTGGACCTTCTCCACCCTCGGCTGGCCGCAGCAGACCGATTTCCTCAAGACCTTCCACCCAACCGACGTGCTGGTCACCGGCTTCGACATCATTTTCTTCTGGGTCGCCCGGATGATCATGCTGTCCACCCACCTGACCGGGCAGATCCCGTTCAAGACCGTCTATGTGCACGGTCTGGTGCGCGATGGCCAGGGGCAGAAGATGTCCAAGTCCAAGGGCAACGTGCTCGACCCGCTGGACATCGTCGACGGCATCACCCTTGATGAACTGCTGACCAAGCGCACCAGCGGCATGATGCAGCCCAAGCTGGCCGAGAAGATCGCCAAGCAGACCCGCGCCGAATTTCCCGAAGGCATCGCCAGCTACGGCACCGACGCCCTGCGTTTCACCTTCTGCTCGCTGGCCTCCACCGGCCGCGACATCAAGTTCGACATGGGCCGCGTCGAGGGTTACCGCAACTTCTGCAACAAGATCTGGAACGCCGCCAACTTCGTCTTCGAGAACACCGAAGGCAAGGACACCGGCGCCAATGATGAGCCGGTGGAGCTGTCCTCGGTGGACCGCTGGATCATTTCCGCACTGCAGCGTACCGAAGCCGAAGTGACCCGCCAGCTGGAAGCCTTCCGCTTCGATCTGGCTGCTCAGGCGCTCTACGAATTCATCTGGGACGAGTACTGCGCCTGGTATCTGGAGTTGGTCAAACCGCTGCTGTGGGACGAAACCGCCAGCGCCGAACGCCAGCGCGGCACCCGCCGCACCCTGGTGCGCGTGCTGGAAACCGCGCTGCGCCTGGCACATCCGTTCATGCCGTTCATCACCGAGGAAATCTGGCAGCGCGTCGCGCCGCTGGCCGGCAAATCCGGTCCGACGCTGATGCTGCAGCCCTGGCCGGAGTTCAACCCCGAGCGCATCGATGAAGCGGCCGAAGGCGATATCGAGTGGGTCAAGGCCTTCATGCTGGGCATCCGCCAGATCCGCGGCGAGATGAACATCTCCATGGCCAAGCGCATCGACGTGGTGCTGGGCAATGCCTCGGCCGAGGACCAGCGCCGTCTGGCCGACAACGAGCCGCTGCTGAAGAAGCTGGCCAAGCTGGAAAGCGTGCGCCTGCTCGGCGCCGGCGAGGAAGCGCCGCTGTCGGCGATCGCTCTGGTCGGCGACATGCAGGTGCTGGTGCCGATGGCCGGCCTGATCGACAAGGACGCCGAACTGGCACGCCTGGACAAGGAGATCGCGCGTCTGGACGGCGAGGTCAAGCGCGTCGGCGGCAAGCTGTCCAACGCCGGCTTCGTCGACAAGGCACCGGCCGAGGTGATCGACAAGGAACGCGCCAAACTGGCCGAGGCCGAACAGGCCAAAGCCCGGTTGCAGGAGCAGCGCGACCGTATCGCAACGCTCTGATCAACCACTCGAAAGCGTTAAACGAGAAGGCCAGCCCGAAAGGTGCTGGCCTTTTTGCTTAAGAAGGTCATCTTGATTGATGACAAGTTATTACCGGTAACGCTGATACACTATGCCGCACATGAAACACCCCTTTACAAACTGGCAGGCCGTTAAAGCCAAGACGAACAGCTCGACGATGTGAAATGAGTCCCCTGCTGCGAAGCGCAATGCCCCATGTATTTCGCCGAACGCGCAACCGTCTCCCAGGGCAGTCCACCGCCCCGAATTGTTTCACCTCGCTAGCGTATCGTTCCCCTGCCAGCCGCTGAGGCTGCGTCGCCACGCCCGCATGCCCGGCAAGGTTCCTCAAGATGGAGTCCCTCCGATGTATGCGCTAATGGCTGTCGTGTTCGTCATAGGCTATCTATGCATAGCCTTTGAACATCCACTGAAAATAGACAAGGCTGCCGCGGCGATCCTCACCGCGGTGTTGACCTGGACCATTCTGGTGCTGGGCGCCGACCAGATTCTTCCGCTGCTGCAACCTGGCAGCCATGACCCGGCGGACTCCTCGGCGGTGGTGGTTGAATCGCTGCGTCATCATTTGGGAGAAGTCTCGGAGATCCTCTTCTTCCTGCTCGGGGCGATGACTATCGTCGAGCTGATCGACTCCCATGAAGGGTTCAAAGTAATCACCGACCGCATCCAGACACGCAAGCGCGTGCACCTGCTGTGGATCATCGGTTTCCTGACCTTCTTCCTCTCTGCAGCGCTGGATAACCTGACCACCACCATCGTCATGGTCTCCCTGCTGCGCAAGCTGATCCGCGGCCGTCCCGAGCGCTGGTTGTTCGTCGGTGTCGTGGTGATCGCCGCTAACGCCGGAGGTGCCTGGTCGCCGATCGGTGACGTGACCACCACCATGCTCTGGATCGGTAGCCAGATCAGCGCTTCCGGAGTGATTACCGGCCTGTTCCTGCCAAGCCTGGTGTGCCTGTTAGTACCGCTGATCATCCTCAGCTTTCGTCTGCGCGGCGAGGCACCACGCCCGCGCGCCCGTGCTCACCTGGCCGAGAAACACCCGCCGACCACCACGGTATTCGAACGCAATCTGGTACTCGGTCTTGGCCTCGCTGCCCTGCTGTTCGTGCCGGTATTCAAGACCGTGACCCACCTGCCGCCGTACATGGGCATCCTCTTCGGCCTCGGTGTGCTCTGGGTGACCACCGAGTTCATCCACCGCAACAAGAATGCCGAAGACAAGCACCCGCTTTCGGTGGTAGGCGTTCTGCGCAAGGTGGACACCCCCAGCGTGCTGTTCTTCCTTGGCATCCTGCTGGCCGTTTCCAGCCTCGCTACCGCCGGCCATCTGACTCAGGTCGCGACCGCCCTGCGCGAATCGCTCGGCCACATCTACCCGATCACCTACGCCATTGGTCTGCTCTCGGCGGTGGTCGACAACGTGCCGCTGGTGGCAGGTGCGATGAAGATGTATCCGTTGGTTAGCCCTGCCGTACTGGCTGCATCCAGCCCCGAGGAGACCAGCTGGTTGTCGCAGTTCGTCGTCGACGGCAACTTTTGGGAAATGCTCGCCTTATGCGCCGGTACCGGCGGTAGCACGCTGATCATTGGTTCTGCCGCAGGCGTCGCCGCCATGGGCATGGAGAAGATCAGCTTCACCTGGTACATCAAGCGCGTCAGCCTGCTGGCCTTCCTCGGTTACACTGCGGGCGCCGCGACCTACATCGGCATGCTCGCCCTGCGCTGAGCCATCGCCCTGCCAGGTCGTTGCCGCCGAAAGGCGCCATCAACGACCTGGCCAGGGACCACGCATGACCGTCAGCAAGACCAAAACCAGTTTCTACCGTCGACTCTACGTCGCCTGGCTGATCGACAGCGGCAGCGCCACCAGCGTTCCGACGCTGATGGAAGCCACCGGCATGCCGCGCCGCACCGCCCAGGACACCCTTGCCGCGCTCGCGGACCTGGACATCGATTGCACGTTCGAGCAGGACGATGGTGAGCGGCATAACGCCGGCCACTATGCCATCCGCAACTGGGGCGCGATCGACAAAGGCTGGATCGAGCGAAACCTGAAGCACATCAAATCCGTCCTTGATTATCCCTGATCGTCCATGAACACCGATCTGCTGCTGGTTCTCGCGCTGCTGGCGGGCTGCATTGGTCTGTTCGCGCTGAACAAGCCACGCATGGATGTGGTAGCCGTGCTGGCAATGGTCGCCCTGCCCCTCACCGGCGTGCTCAGCGTGCAGGAGTCTCTCGCCGGCTTCAGTGATCCGAGCGTGGTGCTGATCGCCACACTGTTCGTCATCGGCGACGGCCTGGTGCGTACCGGCATCGCCTATCGCCTGGGCGACTGGCTGATGCGCGCCGCTGGCAGCAGTGAAACCCGCCTGCTGATCCTGCTGATGCTGGCGGTCGCCGGGCTCGGCTCGGTTATGAGTTCCACCGGCGTGGTGGCGATATTCATCCCCGTAGTGCTCGGCATCGCCAATCGCATGAAGGTATCGCCGCGGCGGTTGATGATGCCGCTGGCATTTGCCGGGCTGATCAGCGGCATGCTGACCCTGGTGGCGACGCCGCCAAACCTTGTGGTCAACAGCGAGCTGCGTCGCGCCGGCCTTGAGGGCTTTGCCTTCTTTGATTTCACCCCGATCGGCCTGGCCATTCTGCTGCTGGGCATCGGATACATGCTCGTTGCACGTCGATGGTTAGGCACCGACAAGCACAGCGAAACGCTGGAGCCACGGCATACCCTGGCCGACCTTGCGCAGAGCTACCGGCTCGACGAACGCGAGCGGCGCCTGCGGATCTTGCCGGGGTCGGTCCTGGCCAACCAGGCACTCGATGCGCTGCAACTACGCAGCCAATACGGCATCAACGTGATCGCCGTGGAGCGCCACGAGCGCCTGCGCAACCTGCTACTGATGGCCACCGGCAACACCGAACTGTTTGTCGGTGATGTGCTGCTGGTCGATCTCGCCAGCCCGGCCATCGGCCTGCTCGGCGCCTACCAGGAACTCGGCCTGGAACCGTTGCAGCTCAGCACGTCCTACTACGCCGACCATGCACGCGAGCTGGGCCTGGCGGAGGTCGCACTGCCGCCGGATTCGCGCCTGCCGGGCAAGACCATCCAGCAGCTCGGGTTTCGCAGCCGCCACAAGCTCAACGTTGTCGGCCTGAGGCGCAACCGCGAGGCGCTGCAAGGGCTGCTGGTGGATGAGAAGCTCAAGCCGGCCGACACCCTGCTGGTCGCCGGCAGCTGGAAGCACATCCACCGGCTGCAGGGGCTGAGCCGCGATTTCCTGGTGTTGAGCCTGCCGGCGGAAGTGGACGACGTCGCTCCGGCCGCCAACCAGGCCCCCTTCGCACTGCTCGGGTTGGCGGTGATGATCGTGCTGATGGTCAGCGGCGTGGTGCCCAATGTGCTTGCCGCGCTGATCGGTTGCCTGGTCATGGGCCTGTTCCGCTGTATCGACATGGACAGCGCCTACAAGGCGATCCACTGGCAAAGCCTGATACTGATCGTCGGCATGCTGCCGTTCGCGCTGGCGCTGCAGAAGACCGGCGGCATCGCCCTGGCTACCTCCGGGCTGGTCGGCCTGCTCGGCGACGCCGGCCCGCATGCCCTGCTTGCCTGCCTGTTCCTGCTCACCGCGCTGATCGGCCTGTTCATCTCCAATACGGCGACGGCCGTGCTGATGGCGCCCGTCGCGCTTTCCACCGCCGAACAGCTGGGCGCCTCGCCCTACCCGTTCGCCATGATCGTCGCCCTGGCCGCCTCGGCCGCGTTCATGACACCGATTTCCTCGCCGGTGAACACCCTGGTACTCGGCCCAGGACAATACCGTTTCGCTGATTTCGTACGCATCGGTGTGCCCTTCACACTGTTGGTGATGGCGGTTTCCGTGGCGCTGGTTCCGCTGCTGTTCCCGCTTTGATCTAGCTGGCAGCGGATCGCCGGCTCGTCTGCCGCTGTCGAAAAGTGGCATGGCGGCGGTAAGGTCCAGCCGTTAAGCTCCAGCTCTCATTCTAAAAAGAACAGATTCCATGCCTCAGCGTGTCGCCCTGTTTCCGGTCCTGCTGGCCGGTGCCGTCCTATTGTTGGTCGTCCACGGCCTTGGCCGCTTCGTCTATACCCCGCTGCTGCCCTGGCTGGTGGAGGACGGCTTGCTCAGCGTGCAGGAAGGCGCCAGCATCGCCAGCTGGAACTACCTCGGCTATCTGATCGGCGCGCTGCTCGCGGTGCGCTGGCATCGCGTCGCGCAGATCCGCCGCACCCTGCCCTGGGCGCTAGGGCTGCACGTGTTGAGCAGCCTGCTGCAGACCCAGGCCGAATCCGCCGATGCGCTGGCTGCCTTGCGCCTGGCCAACGGCATCAGCAACGGCCTGGTGTTCGTCCAGGCGCCCTCGCTGATCCTCGAATGGCTGGCACGCCAGCAGCGCGTGTCCTCCAGCGGCCTGGTCTATCTCGGCGTCTGCGTCGGCCTGATTCTCTCCAGCCTGCTGGTCAGCCTGAGCGATGGGTATCTGCTCGGTGCCGAGCGCTGGTGGCCGGCGGCGCTGCTGTCGATACCGCTGGCCTGGTGGGGCTGGCGCCAGCTGTCGCGGCTGGACGTGCCTGACGAGGAAAAGGCTCATCCTTCCGCGGAGCCACCCAGCGGCAAGCTGCTCGATCGCTCCAGCACACCACTGTTTCTTTCTTACGCCGGTGCCGGGATGGGCTACATCCTGCCGATGACGTTTCTGCCGATGGTCGCGCGCCTGCAGGTGGAGCCCGGTGACTTCCTGATCGGTGGTAGCTGGCTGGTGGTAGCGCTGGCGACCCTGCCATCGCCCTGGCTGTGGAATCGTCTCGGCGTGCGCATGGGTGACGACATCGCCTTGCGCCTGAGCTATCTCACCCAGCTGCTCGGCGTGCTGGCCGCGCTGCTGCTGCCGGGCGCGGTCGGCATCCTGCTCTGTGCGGTACTGGTCGGCGGCACCTTTCTCGGCACCGTGCTGCTGACCCAGCGTCTGGCGCGGACACTGCATCCACATCAAGGACCGCGGCTGTCGGCGGCGCTGATCGCACTCTACGGCCTGACCCAACTCGCCGCACCCTGGCTGACCAGTATCTGGATGGGGATGGGCGGCAGCCTGCACAGTGCCTTCTGGCTCGGCGCGGGGGCGCTGCTCTGGGGGCTGTTCTGGATGCTGATGGTGCCGCGTCGGCGCTAGCATCAAGCCTATCCGTCAGCAGCGGTTGTGGGACAATGCCCGCCCCAGCCGCCAACCTCCGCCGATCAAATGCCGCGCAAATCCCCGAGCCCAACCCCGCAGCCTGCCCGCGCCGAAGCCAAGGCGGTGCTGCATCCACGCAACCGCCACACCGGCCGCTACGACTTCCCCGCGCTGATCGCCGGCTGCCCTGAGCTCGCCGAGCATGTGATCATCAACCCCTACGGCAAGCAGAGCATCGACTTCGCCAATCCGGATGCGGTGCGGGTGTTCAATCGCGCGCTGCTCAGGCAGTTCTACGGAATCCAGCACTGGGACATTCCGCCTGGCTACCTGTGCCCGCCGGTGCCAGGGCGCGCTGATTACCTGCACGGACTGGCCGATCTGCTCGCGCAGAACGATGCCAGCGCCATTCCCCGCGGCACCGCCATTCACGCGCTGGACATCGGCACCGGCGCCAACTGCATCTACCCGCTGATCGGCCACCGGGAATACGGCTGGCGCTTCACCGGCAGTGATATCGACGCTACGGCTCTGGCCTCGGCGCACACCATCGTCTCGGCCAACGGCCTCGCCAAGGCCATCGAATTGAGGCAGCAGGCAGCGCCGAAGCACATCTTCAAGGGCATGGTGTTGCCGGAGGATCGGTTCGACCTGACGCTGTGCAATCCGCCCTTCCATGCTTCGCAAGCCGAAGCCAGCAGTGGCAGCCAGCGCAAGTGGCGCAACCTGGGCAAGCTCGACCCCAGCCGCAAGCTGCCCGCGCTCAACTTCGGCGGTCAGGCGGCAGAGCTCTGGTGCGAGGGTGGCGAAGCGGCCTTTGTCGCGCGCATGGCGGAGGAAAGCGCCCTGTTCGCCGGACAGGTCTACTGGTTCAGCACATTGGTATCGAAGGGCGCCAACGTGGCGCCGCTGGAGGCACGGCTGAAACGCCTCGGTGCCCGCCAGGTGCATACCTTGGACATGGCGCAGGGGCAGAAGAAGAGCCGCTTCGTTGCCTGGACGTTTCTGACCGAAGCTGAGCAGGCGACCTGGCGCGCCGAGCGCTGGCCGAAAGGGTGAGATTCAGGCAGGCGCCAACGGAGGGCGTTAGACCGCCACGTCCCAGAGCTGCTTGTTCTTCAGCGCCATGGTCTGGATATAGCGCGGTTCGCCGTTGATCTCTTCCAGTTCCGTCATCCCGGCCAGCTCGCCTACCACGCGATAACGCTTGCCTACACGCTTGTCCTTCAACGGATAGAGCTTGGCGATTTGTTGGGCGAGTTCGGTAAGGGTGGACATTGCTTGTTGCTCCATTGACTGCGTGCCGCAGGTATTTACCAACTGTTGATGACGGTTATGCGACAGCCGAGCCGTAGAACAGGACTCCCAGGCTGCCGCTTGTTCACAGGCGTACACGCACAAAAGCCGATAGCGTGCTGCTAAGAACCAGCGATTTGTTCTTAACTTCTTCTACGCCGCTTCGCTTTGGAGCAACGAATTTCGAATTGATTCCGTCACGTTCGTCGCTGTTCGCCGGCTACAGACGTGGGCATCGCAGCGGTAACCGCTAGCGGCGCGACCAGACAAGCCGGTCACGCTAAAAAGAAGGAATCTGGAGGTCGCGGAAGAATCGGCTTCAGCAGGTGCCAAGGCCCATCTGCAAAAGCGCCAGGCCGCCGCGCTGCCAGCCCCACCAGGCAAGTGCCAGCAGACCCAGCAGCGCCGCGCCGGCAATACCAAGCCAGAGCGGCTTCATCAGTTAACCTGCGCCTCGCGCAGTCGCTCGACTGGCTGCTCACGGATCGGCCAGTTGAGCACCGCTGCCATCAGGCTCAGCGCGATTGCGATCTGCCAGACCAGGTCGTAGCTGCCAGTGCGGTCGTACAGCCAGCCGCCAAGCCAGCCGCCGAAGAACGAGCCCAGCTGATGGAAGAGAAAGGCGATGCCGCCGAGCATCGACAGGTTGCGCACGCCGAACATGGTCGCCACGGTGCCGTTGGTCAGCGGCACCGTAGACAGCCAGAGCAAGCCCATGGCGATACCGAAGGCATAGGCGCTCCAGACACTCAATGGTGCCAGCAGGAAGATACTGATCACCACACCGCGAATCAGGTACAGCCCGGCCAGCAGCTTCGGTTTCGAATAGCAGCTGCCCAGCCAACCGGCGGTGTAGGTGCCGACTACATTGAACAGCCCGACCAGTGCCAGCACCGTGGTGCCGACCTGCGCCGGCAGGTGCTTATCGACCAGATAGGCCGGCAGGTGCAGACCGATGAAGACCACCTGGAAGCCGCAGACGAAGAAGCCCAGCGCCAGCAGACGGAACCCGGAATGCCCGGCTGCCTCGCGTAGCGCCTCGCCCAGTGACTGCTGCGTGCCGGGTGCCGCGGGCGCCTGCGCCGGGCTGCGCATCATCCCGGCAAGCGGCACGATCAGCGCGACCAGCAAGCCCAGCGCCAGCAGTGCCGACGACCAGCCCAGCCATTCAATCAGGCCGAGGCTGCCCGGCAGCATGATGAACTGGCCGAAGGAGCCGGCGGCACTGGCGATGCCCATCGCCATGCTGCGCTTCTCCGGCGGCACCGCCCGCCCCACTGCACCGAGGATCACCGAGAACGAAGTGCCCGAAAGTCCCAGCCCGATCAGCAGGCCAGCACTGAGTGTCAGGGTCGCCGGCGAATCGGAAAGCGCCATCAACGCCAGGCCCACGGCGTAGAGAATGCCGCCGATCAGCACCGCACGGGCCACGCCGAAGCGATCTGCCAACGCGCCGGTCACCGGTTGCACCAGCCCCCAGATCAGGTTCTGTATCGCAATGGCGAAAGCGAACACCTCACGGCCCCAGCCGAACTCGGCACTCATAGGCGGCAGGAACAGACCGAAGCCGTGGCGCACGCCAAGGGATATCGCAAGGATCAGCGAGCCACCAGCGAGAATCCAGGCAGAGTTGCGCCATGCAGCGGTCATGGGTGTCATTCCTCGAAGAAAAGGCGACCAGTTTACTCAGTTAAGCCTTTCTTTCGTCACCCCATGTGTCCGATCGGGTGCCCTCCGCTCTCGCGGAACGCTAAAGCGCCATCAACCCTACGGCCATCAACAACGGCGTCGCTACGCTGACCGCAGCGTTCAGTCCCAATGCCGGCAGCAGGCGTTGCGCCTGCAGCGGTTCGCGACGCAGCAACCATGCGGCGCGCAGGGCCAGCGGCAAGGTCAACAGACCGAGTGCGCCACCAACCAGACCGGGCTGTGCCAGCACAGCCAGAAGCACGCCGTAGGCCAGCAGCCACTGCACAAGCGCCACGCGCACGGCGTTGGCGCAGCCGATATGCATCGGCAGGGTACGCCGGCCGACAGCGCGGTCGGCATCAATGTCCGGAAACTGGCCGAGCAAAAGCAGGTTATTGCAGAGCAGCAAGGGCGTCAGGATCAACCACAGATCGCCGAGATCCGGCGCCCCGCCCAGAACGATGCGTGTACCCAGCACCATGAGCGCGAATCCCAGGCCCGGCGCGAACAGGCACAACCAGGGATGGCGGGTCAGCCAGGGCGTGTAAAGCAGCACCAGGAGCAGCCCCGCCAGACCGATCGGCGCCAGACTGAGCAACAGCTGCGGCTGGCGCAGCAGGAAGAACAGGCCGATCAGCGCGCAGGTCAGCAGGCTGCCGAGACCGAGCAGCAATGTGCGACCCAGCAGATGCGGATGGGTCACCAAGGTACCGCTGCCACCGCTGAATGCCGTGCGGCGGGTCTGCAGGTCCAGCCCACTGCGGTAATCACCCCATTCGTTGAGCGCATTGACTGCCACATGGGCGGCCAGGGCGCCGAGCATCACCAGCAGTGCATCACTGTAGGACATCGCTTCCGCGCTCCCGCGCGCTGCCAAGGCCAGCCCGAGCGCCACGCAGCTCAGCGTCAGCAGCAGGAAACGACCGCGCGCCACACCCAGCCAGTCCAAGGTTCCGCTCATCTACGCCTCCCGCTATCGTCTGGTGTACGGCAGGCTAACCCCAACGCCGCCAGGCGTCCTTGACACAGATCGACTCCGCCAGACCGCAGCTTCGGCTGCAGGCACGCACCACCCGCTCTCGGGTAAACTGCCCAACCTGTTGCATTCCAGCCGTGAGATCACCATGCCCATCCGCCACTGCATCGTCCATCTGATCGAGAAAAAGCCGGACGGCACCCCCGCCGTGCTCCACGCCCGTGACTCGGAGCTGGGCAACTCCCAGGCTATCGAGAACCTGCTGGCCGATCTCAACGAGAGCTACAACGCCAAGCAGGGCAAAGCCTGGGGCTTCTTTCACGAGGAGTCCGGCGCCTATCCGTTCAGCGGCTGGCTCGCGCAGTACATGGAAGGCAATCAGGACTTCACCGCATTCAGCCGCCAGGCAGTCGAGCACCTGCAGAAGCTGATGGAGGAATCCAACCTGTCCACCGGCGGCCACGTGCTGTTCGCCCACTACCAGCAGGGCATGACCGATTACCTGGCCATCGCCCTGCTGCACCACAGCAACGGCGTCACCGTTACCGACTCGCTGGACGTGACCGAAGCCCGGCACCTCGACCTCGGCCAGCTGCACCTGGCGACGCGGATCAACATCTCCGAGTGGCAGAACAACAAGCAGTCCAAGCAGTACATCTCCTTCATCAAGGGCAAGAACGGCAAGAAGGTGTCCGAGTACTTCCGCGACTTCATCGGCTGCCAGGAAGGCGTCGATGGCCCGGGCGAGACGCGCACGCTGCTCAAGGCCTTCAGCGACTACGTCGAAAGCGAGGACCTGCCCGAAGAAAAAGCGCGGGAGAAGACCAGCGCGCTGGTCGGCTACGCCAGCAGCCAGGCGAAGATCGGCGAGCCGATGTCGCTGGAGGAGCTGTCCGGGGTGATCGACGAGGAAAACCCACGCGCGTTCTACGAGCACATCCGCAACAAGGACTACGGCCTGTCGCCAGAAATTCCGGCCGACAAGCGCACGCTCAACCAGTTTCAACGCTTCACCGGGCGCGCCGAAGGACTGTCGATCAGCTTCGAGTCGCATCTGCTGGGCTCGAAGGTCGAGTACGACGAGGCGCGCGACATGCTGATCATCCGCCAGCTGCCGACCCAACTGAAGGACCAGCTCAAGCGGCGCAAGGACTGACCACGCCATGCGCCTGGCGGACGCCATTCTCGATGACTGCCTGTGCGACCCGGCGGCACCGCTGGGGCGTGATCCGGCCCGCTGTTACAGCCTCGACAAAGCACAGGCTCGGGCACAGCTGGCGAGCCTGAAGGACTGGCTGCGGGTGCAGCAGACCATGCTCTGGGCCAACCGCAGGGATGCGTTGCTGCTGGTACTGCAAGGGCCGGACTGCTCCGGCAAGAACGGCGTGATCCGCCGCGTGCTCGGTGGCCTCGACCCAATCGGGCTGTCGCCACACAGCTTCCAGGCGCCGAGCGCAGAAGAACGTCGCCAGGACTTCCTCAGGCGCTACCGGGAGCGACTGCCGGCGCCCGGCATGCTCGGCGTATTCAATCGCAGCTACTACGAAGCGCTGGTCAGCGATCTGCGTGATGGCCTGTGCACGCCCGCCGACATCCCGCAGCGTCAGTCCGCAATCCAGGCTTTCGAGCACGAGCTGCCGGCCACAGGCATCCAGCCGCTCAAGTGTTACCTGCAACTTTCGGCCAGCGAGCAGAAGCAGCGCTTGCATCGCCGTCTGGAGCAGCCGGAAAAACGCTGGAAGCTGACCCTCGGCGATCTTCGAGACCACCGCCACTTCGCCCAGCAACAGGCGCAATGGGCCGAGGTGCTGAGCAACAGCCACAGCCTCGAAACACCTTGGTACGTCATACCGGCCGATCACCGCTGGCTGCGCGACCTGCTCGTGGCCAGCCTGCTCGCCCGCGAATTCGAGCGCCGGGCGCTCGCCTGGCCGACACACCCGGCGCCATTCACCCATGCCGATCTGGACAGCACGCCATGAAGTGCCTCGCGCTGCTGCCGCTGCTACTTCTGCCGTTGCTGGCGCACGCGCAGCAAGGCGACCCGGCAGCGGAGCTGTCGGTGGACGAGGTCCGCTTCACGGTCGCCAATTCGGAATTCACCCTGATGCACGAGATGGGGCACCTGCTGATCAGCGAACTGCAGCTGCCGGTGCTTGGCCGTGAGGAAGACGCTGCCGACCAGCTGGGTTTCATGGGCCTGTTCCTGTTGCAGCAGGAACAGCACCGCGACGACTTCTACGCCAAGCTGATGGACGTCGCCGATTACTGGCGTCTGGAATGGCAGAGCGCCGAACGCAGCGGCACCGAAATTCCAGTCTGGGACAGTCACGCACTGGATGCCCAGCGCTTCTACAACATCGCCTGCCTGGCCTATGGCAGCGATCCGGATCGGCTCGACTGGGTACTGGAGGTCAGCGGGTTGCCGGTGGAGCGCGCGCTGTACTGCCCCGAGGAATACGCACAGGCGGCCCACGCGGTGCAGTGGTTTCGTGAGCATTTCGGCCGCAGCAACGAGCGACCGGCACGGCACCGCATTCGGGTGATCTACGACACGCCACCCGGGCATCTGCCGGGCGGTACCGAATTGCTGGAAAAGATTCGCGCCAGCGGCGAACTGGAGGCGGTCGCGGCCAAAGCGAGCGAGGCCTTCGAGCTACCCCGCGACCTGACCTTGCGCATGAGCACCTGCGGTGCTCCGGATGCCTGGTTCAACCGCATCAGCGGCGAGCTCACCCTGTGCTACGAGCGCATCGCCTACTTCCGCGACCTCGCTGCGGAACTGCCGCGGCTACGCCGCGAGTCAGCCCCGCCGCACTAGCTTTCAGCGCGCCTCGATCCGGTAGCCCACGCGCGGGAAGTGCACATGCACGACCCCAACACGATCATCGCTACGGCGCAGGATCAGCTCCTCGAGACCGGCAAATACCAGCTCGCCCTCGACCGGATCGGCGCCGTAATCCACTGCGGCGATCGCGACCTGCTGGCCTTCATGGAAACCGTTTGGCTCGGCAAAAGCCTCATCCGGCAGCGCGGCCGGCTCAGCCTCCAGTGCCATGCGCAGGGCGTCTTCAGCGGACAGCTCACTGCTCGAGCCATGCCCGACGCCGAGGACCTTGGCGAGCCAGGCGCTGACCTCCGGATAGGCATCCACCAGCGGCGCGGTGACCGGCGTGGCACGCAGGAACCAGAGGTAATGCGCGACGGAGAAGTCGGCGATCGATGGCGCCGCACCCAGCAGGAACTCGCCCTCCTCGCGCGCCAGCTGCTGCTGCAGGCGCCCCATAAAGGTCGGCCAATCATTCTTCGCCTGCTCCAGCGGAACGCGACTGACCGAGCCATTGGCGAACAGCTGCGCGCGGTCCTTGCTGAAGGTCTGAACGAACTCCTTGGGCACCTGGGCAAAGCGCACCGCCATGGACTCAGGCTGGAACACCAGGCTCACCGCATTCAGGAACAACACCGAGTCGGCCCACTTGGCCAGCGTCGCGGCGGCAAATTCCTGCCCCTCGGGAAACAGCGCCGGAGCGGCCTTCTCGGCTTCGAGGCGACGGGCAATCAACGCAGTATCGCAAAAGATATCGGCACCGACCTGCAGTACCGGGGTGCGTCGATAGCCCCCAGTCAGCGCGGTGAGATCGGGCTTGGGCATGACCGGAGGGATCATCACCGAGCGCCAGGACAACTGCTTGAAACCCAGCATCAGACGCGCCTTTTCGGCAAAGGGCGAGGTGGGATAGTGGTGCAGGATCAGCTCGTGCATGGCAGGCTCCGCCGGGTGTTAGGTGAGAACGGGACCGTCAGCTTAGACGCTCTGCCCAAGCGAGCCTACCGGCTGATTAACGCATCATTCACGCGAGCGGAGCGGCGAGGGCCACCAGGCGCTCCTTGGCACGCTTGTCCAATCGCTTGATGGCGATCTCCCGCCGCAGCGCATCGCCCTTGCTGGCGCAAGCCTCGACGTAGACCAGAGCCTGTGCCGGACTGGAATGGAAGAAGCGCGCGCCGCGCCCTCGCTGATGCTCGGCAAAGCGCCGTTGCGCGTCGTCGCTGATGCCGCAGTACAGCGCACCGTTGGCAGCGCGGACCAGATAGACGAACCAGGGTTTGGGCATCACCTCGGTCATGGAAAGGAAAGCCTCGATACAGCGGCAGATCGGGTCGGCATTATGCCCAACTCCCGCGCCACAGCCAGTCGCCAACAGCTCTGCCGTACATCGCCAACGCTGCTCGCTTAGCAGAGAGCCGGTTTGCTGTCCAGATATGGTGGCGGTTCGCCTTTGCGTATACTGCGCCGATGTTTGCCCAAACCGTGTTCCGCAAGCGCTGCGCCATCTGGCTGTTGGCGACCGGACTCTTCCTGATGCTCAGCAGCTGCGCCGAGAAGCCCAGCGAGCTGGAGCGTATACAGGAGGAAGGCGTACTGCGCGTGATCACCCGCAACAGCCCTTCTACCTATTTCCAGGATCGCAACGGCGAGGCCGGCTTCGAGTACGAGCTGGTCAAGCGTTTCGCCAGCAATCTCGGCGTCGAACTGCAGATTGAAACTGCCGACAACATCGAAGAAATCTTCAGCCGCCTGAACCGCCCCGGCGGTCCGGCTCTCGCTGCTGCGGGTCTGGTCGCCAGCGAAGGGCGGATGGAGCTCGCCCGTTTTACCCGTTCCTATCTCGACGTCACCACTCAGGTGGTCTACCGCAGTGGCCAGCGCCGGCCGACCAATCCGCAGGACCTGATCGGCAAGCGCATCCTGGTGCTCAAGGGCAGCAGCCAGGCGGAAAAACTCGCCTCGCTGCAGGCCGAGTACCCGGAGCTGCGCTACGAGGAATCCGATGCGGTGGAAGTGGTCGACCTGTTGCGCATGGTCGATGAGGGGCAGATCGACCTGACCCTGGTCGAATCGAACGAGATGTCCATGAACCAGGTGTACTTCACCAACATCCGCGCCGGTTTCGATGTGGGCGAGCAGAACAGCCTGGCCTGGATCGTCGCCAAGGGCGAGGACGACAGTCTGCTCAAGGCGGCCGACGCCTTCCTCGAACAGGCGCAGCAGAACGGCACACTGCAGCGCCTGCGCGAGCGCTACTACGGCCATGTCGACGTGCTCGGTTACGTCGGCGCCTACGCCTTCGCCAAGCACCTGCAGCAACGACTGCCGCGCTACGAAAAGGCCTTCCGCGAAACGGCCAAGCAACATGGCATCGACTGGCGTCTGCTCGCCGCGATCGGCTATCAGGAATCCCACTGGCAACCGGAGGCCACCTCCAAGACCGGCGTGCGCGGCCTGATGATGCTGACCCTGCGCACCGCTAACGCCATGGGCGTGACCAACCGCCTCGACCCGGTGCAGAGCATCCAGGGCGGCGGCAAGTACCTGGTCAAGATTCATACGGGCCTGCCGGAGAGCATCGAGGAGCCGGATCGCACCTGGTTCGCCCTCGCCGCCTACAACGTCGGTGGTGGTCATCTGGAAGATGCGCGCAAGCTGGCCGAAGCCGAAGGGCTCGACCCCAACAAGTGGCTGGACGTGAAACAGATGCTGCCGCGCCTGTCGCAGAAGCAGTGGTACAGCAAAACCCGTTATGGTTACGCCCGCGGCGGCGAGCCCGTGCACTTCGTGGCCAACATCCGCCGCTATTACGACATCCTTACCTGGGTGACCCAGCCGCAGATGGAAGGCCAGCAGCTCGCCAAGAGCGACCTGCACATCCCTGGCATCTATGCCACCGACCTGATGGAAGAACTGCCGCCGCTCTGACTGGCAGGCGGCCCGACCGCCTCACGGCCCAGCCCCGACGCGACGCAGCAGCGCCTTCTCGATTTCCAGAATCAGCAGCACCGCCACCCCGGCGAGCACCACCAGTACGCCGGTAGTCAGTGACAGCGCCTCGGAGGCGAACAGCGACTGCATGAATGGCGCGTAGGTGAACAGCAGCTGCAGCGCGAACACGCCGAACACCGCCACCAGCACCCGTGGCGTGCCCTTCACGCCTTGCACGGTGAAGGACGGTGCCTTCAGATAGCGCACGCTGAACAGATAGAACACCTCCATGCAGACCAGTGTATTCACCGCTACGGTGCGCGCTGCTTCGACTGTCGCGCCCTGGGACAGCATCCACTGATACATGCCGAAGATGCCGGCAAGAAACAGCGCCGAGACGAAGAAGATCCGCCAGATGACGAAGCGCGAGAGCATCGGCTCATCCGGCCGCCGGGGCGGACGCTGCATCACATCCGCCTCGGTCGGCTCGAAGGCCAGCACCAGCGCCAGTGCCACCGAGCTGACCATGTTGACCCAGAGCACCTGTACCGGAGTGATCGGCAAGGCGATGCCGAGCAGCACGGCAAGCAACAGCGACAGCGATTCACCCCCGTTGATCGGCAGCAGGAAGGTCACGGTCTTGCGCAGGTTGTCGTAGACCGTCCGCCCTTCTTCCACCGCATGGGCGATGGAGGCGAAATTGTCGTCCGCCAGCACGATCGCGCCAGCCTGTTTGGCTGCCTCGGTGCCTTTCATGCCCATGGCCACGCCGACGTCCGCCTGCTTCAGCGCCGGCGCATCGTTGACGCCGTCGCCGGTCATGGCGACCACCTCGCCGTTGGCCTGCAGCGCGCGCACCAGACGCAGCTTGTGTTCCGGGCTGGCGCGGGCGAACACGCGGGCCTCGGCGACGGCCTGGCGCATGGCCGCTTCATCCATCAGCTCCAGCTCCGGCCCGGTGATCGCCTTGATGTCATCGCCCATGCCCAGCTGTCTGGCAATGGCACTGGCAGTGACGCCGTGGTCGCCGGTGATCATCACCACGCGAATGCCGGCCGCGCGGCACTGCGCGACTGCGGTTATCGCCTCGTCACGCGGCGGGTCGATGATGCCGACCAGGCCGAGCAGCGTAAGGCCACTGGCGACATCGGCATGGTCGAGATCCTCCTTGTCGGCGGCCAGCCTACGCCGGGCCAGCGCCAGCACGCGCCGCCCGGCACGCGCCTGCGCCTCGATCTGCTCGTGCCAATGCGCTTCGCCCAGTAGACGCTCCTCGCCATCGGCTTCGAGCTGATACGAACACATCGCCAGCACTCGCTCCGGCGCGCCCTTGAGCAGCACCTCGCGCGCGCCTTCGCAGTCATGCAACGTTGCCATGAAGCGATGCTCGGACTCGAAGGGGATCACATCCAGCCGCGGCCGATCGACCTGCAGCAACGTCGGCGACAACCCGGCCTTCATCGCCAGGGTCAGCAACGCGCCTTCGGTGGGGTCGCCGGCCAGCACCCAGGCCTGGTCCTTCTCGTGCAGGCTGGCGTCGTTGCACAGTGCGGCAGCTTCGACCAGAGCGCGAGCGGCCGGCGAGCGCGCCTGCAGCAAGGCCGGCTCGACTATTGAGCCTTCGAACAGCAATGCACCCTGCGGCGCGTAACCGGCACCTTCGACTTCCACTGACTGGCCGGCGCAAATCACCTGCTGCACGGTCATCTCATTGCGGGTCAGCGTGCCGGTCTTGTCCGAGCAGATCACCGTCACCGAACCGAGGGTTTCCACCGCCGGCAGGCGTCGGATCACCGCATTGCGGGTGGCCATGCGCTGTACGCCGATGGCCAGGGTGATGGTCATGATCGCTGGCAAGCCCTCCGGAATCGCCGCCACCGACAGTCCCACCGCCGCCATGAACATTTCACCGGCGCCCATGCCGCGCACCAGGGTGCCGAAGAGAAATAGCAGCGCGCCGGTCGCCAGAATGACCATGGTCAGAATGCGACCGAACTCTTCCATCTTGCGCAGCAGCGGCGTGGTGCCCTGCTCTACCGATTCCAGCATGCGACCGATCCGGCCGATCTCGGTGGATGCGCCGGTGGCGACCACTACGGCGCGTGCCTGGCCCTGGGTCACCAGCGTGCCGGCATAGCCCATGCAGAGGCGATCACCAATCGAAGCATCAGCGGCCACGGCATCGACCTGCTTGTCGACGGGGACCGACTCACCGGTCAGCGCCGCCTCGTCGACCCGCAGATTGCGCGCCTGCAGCAAACGCACATCGGCCGGCAGGCTGTCGCCCGAAGCCAGCAGCACGACATCGCCAGGCACCAGATCGGCCGCATCGATATCCTGCTGACGACCATCGCGCAGCACCACCGCGTGGGGCGCCAGCAGATGGCGGATGGCCTGCAACGCCTTTTCTGCCTTGCCTTCCTGGACGAAGCCGATGACCACATTGAGCACTACCACCGCCAGGATCACGAAGGTGTCGACCCAGTGGCCCATCAGCGCGGTGACCAGCGCAGCGGCGATCAGCACGTAAAGCAGCACGTTGTTCACATGGCGCAGCAGACGCTGCCAGATGCTCGCCGGCTTGGCTTCGTCGAGCCGATTGGCGCCGTACTGGAGCAGCCGCTGCTGGGCCTGCTCATGAGTGAGGCCGGCACTCGAAGACTCCAGCGCTCGCAACGCCTCGTCGGTCTGGCATGCATGCCAACGGGTCGATCGGGTTTGCTGTTCGGGCATTGGATCCCCCTGCTCATTGATTCGACGCGGTCGAGCGCACCGGCAAAGTTAGTTCATAAGAGCCGAAATAGAGCCTTCGATGCCATCGCCGGGAAACGGCTTGCAACACTCAGGCAGCGGTCGAATGCCGCAGGCCGCGCGAGCATCCCGCAGACGCCACTGTCGCGCTATTCTTGCCGGCCAGTCATGACTACCGAGGACGCACCATGCAAAAAACCGTACTCATCGTCGGCGCTTCCCGCGGCCTGGGCCTTGGCCTGGCGAAGCAGTTTTCCAGCGCAGGCTGGCAGGTGATCGCCACGGTACGTGATCCGCAGCACGCCGACACGCTGCGCCAGATACCGCAGCTGCGCGTCGAAACGCTGGATATGGACGATGCGGCCAGCGTCGATCAGCTCGCCGGACGCCTGGCAGGTACCAGGCTGGATGTGCTGTTCGTCAACGCAGGCGTCGCAGGCCCGCAGAACAAACCGGCCACACAAGCCACGCAAGCGGAAGTCGGCCAGCTGTTCTACACCAACGCGGTCGCACCGCTGCGCCTGGCCGAGCAACTGCTGCCACTGGTGGAGACTGACCAGGGCATGATCGTCTTCATGAGCTCGATTCTCGGCAGCGTCGAGACCGGCCCGGGCATGGGCATGGACCTCTATGGCGCGAGCAAGGCCGCGCTGAATCACATGACGCGCACCTTTGTTGCTGGGTTGGGTGAAACGAAGCTGACCGTGCTGTCGATGCATCCGGGTTGGGTCAAGACTGACATGGGTGGCGACCAGGCACCGCTGGATGTCGAGACCAGCACGCGGGGGATGGTCGAGCAGGTTACTCGGGCCATTGGTCAGGGCGGGCATCGGTATCTGGATTACCAGGGCAATCCGCTGCCCTGGTGATCGCCGCGCGCTTTCATGGGCCTGACTTGTCTGCGGCAGGCTGAATTCGGTGCCGGATTCAAGACTGTTGCCACTAGCCAGGCCTTGGCAGCCCCTGTGACATTTCTTATCTTTTGGCCCGCGGCAGAGGCAGCCCCTCCGCCCCCCTGGATCAGCAGACAGGGCATAACTGAGCTGGCTACTCTGAACTCAACCCTTCAGGAGAAAGCCGGCCATGCCCGCTGACCGTATCTGGATCAAGAATCCCCTCGCTCTGTTCACCGCAAACGACCATCAGGCCCCCGGCGGACTGGTGGTCGAGAACGGCGTCATTGTCGAAATGCTCGCCGCCGGGGCCTCGCCCGCGCTGCCGGTGGACGAAACCTTCGACGCCCGCGAGCACGTGGTGCTGCCGGGGCTGGTCAACACCCATCACCACTTCTACCAGACCCTCACCCGCGCCTGGGGGCCGGTGGTCAACGAGCCACTGTTCAACTGGCTGCTGACCCTCTACCCGGTCTGGGCGCGACTCACTCCAGCGGCATTGCAGCTGGCGAGCAAGGTGGCGCTGGCCGAATTGCTGCTGTCCGGCTGCACCACGGCAGCGGATCACCACTACCTCTTTCCCGGCGGGCTCGAGGATGCCATCGACATTCAGGTCGAGGCCGTCCGCGAACTGGGCATGCGCGCCATGCTCACCCGCGGGTCGATGAACCTGTCCAAGGAGAACGGCGGTCTGCCCTGCAAGAGCGTGGTGCAGGACGCCGAGACGATTCTTGCCGACAGCGAGCGGCTGATCGATCGCTACCACCAGCGCGGCGACGGCGCGCAGATCCAGATCGCCCTGGCGCCCTGCTCGCCGTTCTCGGTCACCACCGACATCATGCGTACCTGCGCCGAGCTGGCCGAAGCACGCGACGTGCGCCTGCATACCCACCTGGCCGAAACCCTGGACGAGCAGGAGTTCTGCGCGCAGCGCTTCGGCATGCGCACCGTGGACTACCTGCAGAGTGTCGGCTGGCTCGGCCCGCGGACCTGGCTGGCCCATGGCATCCATTTCAACCAGGTGGAGATTCACCGCCTGGGCGCGGCCGGTGTCGGCATCTGCCATTGCCCGAGTTCCAACATGCGCCTGGCCTCGGGCATCTGTCATACCCTGGAACTCGAGGAGAAGGGCGCCATCATCGGCCTGGGCGTCGACGGTTCGGCCTCCAACGACGCCTCCAACATGATGCTCGAGGCGCGTCAGGCGCTGTTCATCCAGCGCCTGCGCTACGGCGCCGAGAAGATCCCCCCTCAGAAGGTCCTTGGCTGGGCCACCCGCGGTTCGGCGCACTTGCTCGGGCGCAGCGACATCGGCGAACTGGCGGTCGGCAAGCAGGCCGACCTCGCCCTGTTCAAGCTCGACGAACTGCGCTTCTCCGGCAGCCACGACCCTGTCGCCGCGCTGCTGCTATGCGCCGCCGACCGTGCCGACCGGGTGATGGTCGGCGGCAAGTGGCGCGTCATCGACGGCCAGGTCGAAGGCCTCGACGTGCAGGGACTGATCGCCGATCACCAGCAGGCAGCCCGGCAGCTGGTAAACGGCTGACTGGTAATGATCCAGGCTTGCACCAAAGCTGGGCGCCGTGGATTACTGGCGCACCAGCGCAAGCCTCGACTGGCCCCCCAGTCGAGTCGAAGCGGCCGCAATCCGGTACAACCAAGGTATCTGTCCAGTTGGTCAGCTTTTTGCTAACCAGCTATCAGCCAACACAGGCTCTGTAGCTAGACAAACAGGAGCGTCACCCGCCATGCAGAACAACTCACGGAAAACCCTGCTGCGCACACTCGCCGCAGCGATCGGCTTCAGCGCCGCACTGACGACCGCAGCGGCGTCGGCTGCCGATCCGTTGAAAGTCGGCTTCGTCTATATCGGCCCGATCGGCGACCACGGCTGGACCTACCAGCACGAGCAGGGCCGCAAGTACATGGAAGATAAGCTCGGCGACAAGGTGAAGACCAGCGTCGTCGAGAACGTGCCGGAAGGCGCCGATGCCGAGCGGGTCATCCGCAACATGGCCAAGAGCGACTACGACCTGATCTTCACCACCTCCTTCGGCTACATGAACCCCACACTGAAGGTCGCCAAGCAGTTCCCCAAGGTCACCTTCGAGCACGCCACCGGTTACAAGCAGGCAAAGAACGTCGGCACCTATCTGACCCGTTCCTATGAAGGCCGCTACGTCGGCGGTTTCCTCGCGGCGAAGATGACCAAGAGCAAGAAGGTCGGCTACATCGCCTCCTTCCCGATTCCGGAAGTGGTCCGCGACATCAACTCGATCCAGCTGGCGCTGGACAAGTACAACCCCGGCACCGAGATCAAGGTGGTGTGGGTCAACACCTGGTTCGATCCGGGCAAGGAAGCCGATGCCGCCAATGCGCTGATCGACCAGGGCGTCGACGTGATCTTCCAGCACACCGACAGCCCGGCACCGATCCAGGCCGCCGAGCGCCGTGGCGTCTACTCCGTCGGTTACGCCTCGGACATGCAGCACTTCGGGCCCAAGGCCGTGCTGACCTCCATCGTCAACGACTGGGGCCCGCACTACACCAAGTCCGCCGAAGCCGTGATGGCCGGCACCTGGAAATCCGAAGATTTCTGGGGCGGGCTGGCCCAGGACAGCATCAGCCTGCCGATCAGCGATCTGGTGCCGGCCGCTGTGAAGACCGAAGCCGAAGCGATCATCGCCAGCATCAAGAGCGGTGAATTCCACCCATTCACCGGCCCGATCAAGGACCAGGCTGGCGAAGTGCGCATCGCCGAGGGCGAGACCGCCAGCATCAAGGACCTCGCTTCGATGAATTACTACGTCGAAGGCGTCAAGGCTGAAATGCCGAAGTAAGCGTTACCCGCGCCGGTCCGGCCGGCGCACTGCGGAATCTGCGTGCCGTCCCGCCACCTGGCGCACCGCACGCAGGGGGCCTTGTCCTCGAAAGCCGCCGGTACGAGAAGACCGGCGGCGCCGTACCGGAGTCAGCCATGAATGCACTACCCATCATCGATATTTCCCCGCTCTACGATGCCGACGAAGCCGGCCATCTGGCCATTGCCGAGGCGATCGACCGCGCCTGCCGCGAGTGGGGCTTCTTCTATATCAAGGGTCATCCGATCAGCGCCGAGCGCATCGCCACGCTGAGCGAGCATGCCCGCCGTTTCTTCGCGCTGCCGGCCGAGCAGAAGCTCGAGATCGACATCACCAGGAGCCAGCACCACCGCGGCTATGGTGCCGTCGCCACCGAGCAGCTCGACCCGAGCCAGCCGTGCGACCTCAAGGAAACCTTCGACATGGGTTTCCATATGCCTGCCGATCATCCCGAGGTACTGGCCGGCAAACCGCTGCGTGGGCCCAACCGTCATCCGCTGCAGATCGAAGGCTGGACCGAGCTGATGGAGGGCCACTACCGCGACACGCAGGATCTCGCCTGCACCCTGCTGCGTGCCATCGCGCTCGCCCTGGGCATCGAGCGCGACTTCTTCGACAAGCGCTTCGTCGAGCCGATCAGCGTATTCCGCATGATCCACTACCCGCCCCGGCAGACGGCCACCAGCGCCGAACAACAGGGTGCCGGCGCGCACACCGACTACGGCTGCGTCACCCTGCTCTATCAAGATCAGGCCGGCGGCCTGCAGGTGCAGAACGTCAAGGGCGAATGGATCGATGCGCCACCCATCGAAGGCACCTATGTGGTCAACATCGGCGACATGATGGCGCGCTGGAGCAACGACCGTTACAAGTCGACGCCGCATCGCGTGATCAGCCCGCTGGGCGTGGATCGTTACTCGATGCCGTTCTTCGCCGAGCCGCACCCGGACACCGAAATCAGCTGCCTGCCTGGCTGCTACAGCGACGAAAACCCACCGAAATACCCGAGCACCACGTGCAGCCGCTACATGCTCTCGCGCTTTGCCGAGACCTACGCCTACCGACGGCAGGGTGAGGCCGAACCCGTCTGAGCGGGCTTTAATTGCAGTATGAAAACCTGGGCGAGCGCATCGATACATCTCGCCCGAACTGCGCGCACCTGCCGCATTGACTTTTGAGTCAGGAATTAGTTGACCGAAAAGTCAGATAGCGATAGTTTGCGTGTCAGAACAACAACAGCGGAGGCATCGCCTTGATCCAGTTTCTCCTCAATCGAGAATTGCGCAGCGAGCGCGCCCTCGATCCCAACACCACGGTGCTGCAGTACCTGCGCGAGCACCGTGGCAAGACCGGAACCAAGGAAGGCTGCGCCTCCGGTGATTGTGGTGCCTGCACCGTGGTGGTCGGCGAGCTGGTGGATGACCGCCTGCGCTATCGCACCCTCAACTCCTGCCTGACCTTCGTCTCCGCGCTGCACGGCAAGCAGCTGATCAGCGTCGAAGACCTCAAGGACCAGGGCGGGCTGCACAGCGTCCAGCAGGCCATGGTCGACTGTCATGGCTCACAGTGCGGCTTCTGCACCCCCGGCTTCGTCATGAGCCTGTTTGCCCTGCAGAAGAACGCCGGCGCGGTCAATGAATACGATCCGCACCAGACTCACGAAGCGCTGGCCGGAAACCTCTGCCGCTGCACCGGCTACCGCCCCATTCTTGAAGCCGCCGAACAGGCCTGCTGCGGTAAGCAGCCGGACCAGTTCGACGCCCGCGAAGCGGAAACCATTGCCCAGCTGAAAGCCATCGAGCCGCGTGAGACCGCCGAGCTGAACAGCGGCGACAAGCGCTGCCTCTCCCCGCTGACGGTGGACGATCTGGCCGACATCTACAGCGCCAACCCGGACGCCCGCCTGCTGGCCGGCGGCACTGACCTGGCCCTGGAAGTCACCCAGTTCCACCGCGAACTGCCGGTAATGATCTACGTCGGCCATATCGCCGAGATGAAAAAGGTCGAGGTAACGGACACCAGCATCGAGATCGGTGCAGCCGCACCGCTGACCGACTGCTACGCCGCGCTGGCCGCCGAGTACCCGGATTTCGGCGAACTGCTGCAGCGCTTCGCCTCGCTGCAGATCCGCAACCAGGGCACGCTGGGCGGCAACATCGGCAACGCCTCACCGATCGGCGACTCGCCGCCGCTGCTGATCGCCCTGGGTGCCGAAGTTGTCCTGCGCAAGGGCGCCAGCAGCCGCACCCTGCCGCTCGAGGATTACTTCATCGACTACAAGGTCACCGCACGTCAGCCTGGCGAGTTCATCGAGAAGATCATCGTGCCGCGCGCCACGCCGGATCGCCTGTTCCGCGCCTACAAGGTTTCCAAGCGCCTGGACGACGACATCTCCGCTGTCTGCGCCGCCTTCGACCTGCAGATCACCGATGGCGTGGTTGCCGATGCCCGCGTTGCCTTTGGCGGCATGGCGGCGATCCCCAAACGTGCCGCGGCCTGCGAGGCGACCCTCAACGGCGCGCCGTGGAACCAGCAGACCGTGGAGGCGGCCTGCGATGCGCTGGCCGAGGACTTCACGCCGCTGACCGACTTCCGCGCCAGCCGCGAGTATCGCTTGCTGGTCGCACAGAACCTGCTGCGCAAATGCTTCCTCGAACAACATGCTCCGAAGACCGAGACGAGGGTGACCGCTTATGTCTAACCACGTAACCACCCGCACTCAGGAAGAAATCGCGGCGCTGTTCACCCAGGACCTGGTCACCGGGGTCGGTCGCAGCGTCAAGCACGACAGCGCGCCCAAGCACGTCTCCGGCGAGGCGGTATACGTCGACGACCGCCTGGAATTCCCCAACCAGCTGCATATCTATGCGCGCATGAGCGAGCGCGCCCATGCCCGCATCGTCCGCATCGACACCGCGCCCTGCTACCAGATTCCAGGCATGGCCATCGCCATCACGTCGAAGGACGTACCGGGCCAGTTGGATATCGGCGCCGTATTGCCGGGTGATCCACTGCTGGCCGACGGCAAGGTCGAGTACATCGGCCAGCCGGTTATCGCCGTCGCCGCCGACAGTCTGGAAACCGCACGCAAGGCGGCCATGGCCGCGATCATCGAATACGAGGATCTGGAGCCGGTGCTCGATGTGGTCGATGCGCTGCACAAGAAACACTTCGTGCTCGACAGCCACACCCACCAGCGCGGCGATTCGGCGACGGCCCTGGCCAGCGCGCCGCGTCGGCTGCAGGGCTCGCTGCACATCGGCGGGCAGGAGCACTTCTATCTGGAAACCCAGGTGTCCTTGGTCATGCCCACCGAAGACGGCGGCATGATCGTCTACACCTCGACGCAGAACCCCACCGAGGTGCAGAAGCTGGTCGCCGAAGTGCTCGGCGTGCCGATGAACAAGATCGTCATCGACATGCGTCGCATGGGCGGCGGTTTCGGCGGCAAGGAAACCCAGGCCGCAGGACCTGCGTGCCTGTGCGCGGTGATCGCGCACCTCACCGGTCGGCCGACCAAGATGCGCCTGCCGCGCATGGAAGACATGACCATGACCGGCAAGCGCCACCCGTTCTACGTCGAATACGACGTAGGCTTCGACGATGACGGCCTGCTGCACGGTATCGAGATCGATCTCGCCGGCAACTGCGGCTACTCGCCGGACCTCTCCGGCTCCATCGTCGACCGCGCCATGTTCCACTCCGACAACGCCTACTACCTGGGCGACGCCACCATCAACGGCCATCGCTGCAAGACCAACCTGGCCTCGAACACCGCCTACCGCGGCTTCGGTGGCCCGCAGGGCATGGTCGCCATCGAGGAGATCATGGACGCCGTGGCCCGCGAGCTGGGCAAGGACCCGCTCGACGTGCGCAAGCGCAACTACTACGGCAAGACCGAACGCAACGTCACCCACTACTACCAGACCGTCGAGCACAACATGCTCGAGGAGATGACCGCCGAGCTTGAGGCTAGTAGCGAGTACGCACGCCGCCGCGAGGAAATCCGCGCGTTCAATGCCGCGAGCCCGATCCTGAAGAAAGGCCTGGCGCTGACGCCGGTGAAGTTCGGTATCAGCTTCACCGCGAGCTTCCTCAACCAGGCCGGCGCGCTGGTGCATGTCTACACCGACGGCAGCATCCACCTGAACCACGGTGGCACCGAGATGGGCCAGGGCCTCAATACCAAGGTCGCGCAGGTGGTGGCCGAGGTGTTCCAGGTGGATATCGAGCGCATCCAGATCACCGCCACCAACACCGACAAGGTGCCCAACACCTCGCCGACGGCAGCCTCCAGCGGTGCCGACCTCAACGGCAAGGCGGCGCAAAACGCGGCGCAGACCATCAAGCAACGGCTGGTGGAGTTCGCCGCGCGCAAGTGGCAGATCTTCGAGGAAGACATCGAGTTCAAGAACGGCCAGGTGCGCCTGCGCGACCAGTACATCAGCTTCGATGAGCTGATCCAGCAGGCCTACTTCGGCCAGGTCTCGCTGTCGTCCACCGGCTTCTACCGCACGCCGAAGATCTACTACGACCGCAGCCAGGCGCGCGGGCGGCCGTTCTACTACTTCGCCTATGGCGCGGCCTGTTCGGAAGTGATCGTCGATACCCTGACCGGTGAATACAAGATGCTGCGCAGCGACATCCTGCATGACGTCGGCGCCTCGCTGAACCCCGCCATCGACATCGGCCAGGTCGAGGGTGGCTTCGTCCAGGGTCTGGGCTGGCTGACCATGGAAGAGCTGGTGTGGAACGACAAGGGCAAGCTGATGACCAACGGCCCGGCCAGCTACAAGATCCCGGCGGTGGCGGACATGCCGCTGGATCTGCGGGTCAAGCTAGTGGAGAACCGCAAGAACCCCGAGGACACCGTGTTCCACTCCAAGGCCGTCGGCGAGCCGCCGTTCATGCTCGGCATCTCGGTCTGGTGTGCGATCAAGGACGCGGTGGCCAGCTTGGCCGATTACCGGGCGCAGCCGCAGATCGACGCACCGGCGACGCCCGAGCGCGTGCTCTGGGGCGTGGAGCAGATGCGCAAGTTGAAGCAGGCGGCGAGCAAGTCTGCGGCAACGCAAACGACTCCGGCCTGACGTAGGGTGGACAACGCTGTGCTTGTCCACCGTTAGCGCAACACGAATGTCCCGGTGGCGGCGCTTTGCACGCGCCACCGGGCGATACGAAGGACAGAACCATGAGCAACACGGTCTGGATCGACGCCCTCGCCGACCTGCAACAACAGGGCGAACCCTGCGTGCTGGTGACCATCATCGAGGAGCGCGGCTCCACGCCGCGCAATGCCGGCTCGAAGATGGTGGTCAGCCGCGAACGCCTGTACGACACCATCGGCGGCGGCCATCTGGAATACAAGGCGCAAGAGATCGCCCGCGAGATGCTGGAAAAGCGCAGCCGCGACACCCGCCTCGAGCGTTTCTCCCTCGGCGCCAGCCTCGGACAGTGCTGCGGTGGCGCCACGGTGCTGCTGTTCGAGCCCATGGGCCAGCCGCAGGCGCATATCGCCGTGTTCGGTGCCGGGCATGTCGGGCGCGCGCTGGTGCCGCTGCTGGCGAGCCTGCCGTGCAAGGTGCGCTGGATCGATTCGCGCGATAACGAATTTCCTGCCGAGATTCCGCGCGGAGTGGAAAAGGTGGTCAACGACGATGTGGTCGAGGAAGTGGATAACATGCCCGCCGGCAGCTACTTCATCGTCATGACCCACAATCATCAGCTGGATCTGGAGCTGACCGCCGCGATCCTCTCGCGCAACGATTTCACCTACTACGGGCTGATCGGCTCGAAGAGCAAGCGCGCCAGGTTCGAGCATCGCCTGCGCGACCGCGGCTTCCAGGCCGAAACGGTGCAACGCATGCGCTGCCCGATGGGCATCGCCGAGGTGAAGGGCAAGCTGCCGGTGGAGATCGCCGTGTCCATCGCCGGCGAAGTGATCGCCACCTACAACGCGAGCTTCGGTGACAAAGCAGCCGACGGTGAAAAACCGCTGCCGATGCTGGTCCCCGCGTCGCGCCGCGCCCGGACAAACTGACCACCCGACCTTGTGGCAGGCACGCCTTCCCCGCGGCCTGCCCATGTCAACGCATCACCTCACACAACGATTTTCGAGAGTCACCATGCCCAGCACCAAAGCCTACCGTGCCGCCCTGCTCCACTGCCTCGCCGACCCGCGCGACGTGGGCATCGAGCAATCCCATGAGTACTTCGAGGACGGCCTGCTGGTCGTCGAGGACGGCAAGGTCGCGCGCATCGGCCATGCCGCCGAGCTGCTGCCGACGCTGGCGGTCGGCACCGAAGTGGTCGAATACCCGGACGCGCTGATCACCCCTGGGTTCATCGACACCCATATCCACTACCCGCAGGTCGGCGTGATCGGCTCCTACGGCGCGCAGCTGCTCGACTGGTTGGAAACCTACACCTTCCCCAACGAAGGCCGCTTCAGCGATATGGCGCATGCCCGCGAGCAGGCCGAGCTGTTTCTCGGCGAGCTGCTGCGCAATGGCACCACCACCGCGCTGGTGTTCGGCACGGTGCACAAGCAGTCGGTGGACGCCTTCTTCGAGGCCTGCGAGAAGCGCAATCTGCGCATGATCGCCGGCAAGGTGCTGATGGACCGCAACGCCCCGGAGTTCCTCACCGACACCGCCGAGTCCGGCTACGCCGACAGCCGCGAGCTGATCGAGCGCTGGCACGGCAAGGGCCGCCTGCATTACGCCGTCACCCCGCGTTTCGCCCCGACCAGCACCCCGGAGCAGCTGACCCTGGCGGGCAAGCTGTTCGCCGAATTCCCCGACCTGTACATGCACACCCACATCTCCGAGAACAAGCAGGAGGTCGAGTGGGTCAAGGAGCTGTTCCCCGAACGCAAGGGTTACCTGGACGTTTACGACCACCACGGCCTGATCGGCCCGCGCTCGGTATTCGCCCACGGCGTGCACCTGTGCGACGACGAGTGCAAACGCCTCGGCGAGACCGGCTCGGCGGTATCGTTCTGCCCCACCTCCAACCTGTTCCTCGGCAGCGGACTGTTCGATCTGGCCAAAGTGGAAGGCTTTGGCGTGCGTGTCGGCCTGGGCACGGATGTCGGCGGCGGCACCAGCTTCTCGCAGCTCGCCAGCCTCAACGAGGCGTACAAGGTGCTGCAGCTGCAGGGCCAGAAGCTCGATGCGTTCAAGGCGCTCTATCTCGCCACCCTCGGCGGCGCGCGGGCGCTCTATCTGGACGACAAAATCGGCAATCTGCAGCCGGGCAAGGATGCCGACTTCGTCGTACTCGACTACAAGGCGACGCCGCTGATCGACTATCGCCTGAGCCAGGCGACGGCCCTGCAGGAAAAGCTCTTCGCCCTGATGATCCTCGGCGACGATCGCGCGGTGAAGGAAACCTACGCCGCCGGGGCCTCAGTGCATCGCAAGGGTTGCTGAACATCAGCTCGCGAACGTAATCATCAACAGTAGTTGATGCATGCCTGTTGAACGCGCGGATCGGGCAAGCGTGATCCACCCTACGGTTCGAGCCACAACCGCCCGTAGGGTGGATGTCGCTTTTTACATCCACCGTCGGATCGCACGGAGCTCACTGAACGCGTGGATCGATGAAGCGTGATCCACCCTACGGCTTCAATGCGGCCATCAAGGTGTCGAGGTTGTGCTCGAACATCCCAAGATAGCTGCTGGCCGGCCCTTCGCTGGCCAGCGCATCCGAATACAGCGTACCGCCGACCGTTGCGCCGGCCTCGTCGGCGATCTGCCGGATCAGTCGCGGATCACGAATGTTCTCGACGAACACCGCCCGCACCCCTTCGCTGCGAATCTGCCGGATCAGAGCCGCGACTTCGGCCGCCGAAGGCTCGTCGTGGGTGGACAATCCTTGCGGCGCGATGAATTCGAGCTGCCAGGCCTGCCCCAGATAGCCGAATGCATCATGACTGGTCACCACCTTGCGCTGGCTGGCCGGCAAACCGGCGATCTGCGCGTCGGCCTTCTTCAGCAATGCGTGCAGGCGGGTCAGGTAAGCGTCGCGGCGCTCGTTGTAGACATCCCGGTTGACGGGGTCCAGTTCGCCAAGTGCCTTGGCGATATTGCGCACATAGATTTCGGCATTGGTCAGGCTCTGCCAGGCATGCGGATCGGGCACCCGCTCGCCATCTTCATCCAACATCAGCGGAACGATGCCCGCGCTGGCATTGATGCGTTTTCCCTCGGGTTGGCTGCTGGCCAGCACGCGCTCCAGCCAGGGTTCAAAGCCCAGCCCATTGGCGACGATCAGGTCGGCACGCAGCAGCGCCTTGGCATCGTCCGGGCTGGGCTCGTAGACATGCGCATCGGCATCGGCGCCGACCAGGTTGGTGAGTTCGATATGGTCGCCGCCCACTTCGCGGGTCAGGTCGGCGAGGATGCTGAAGCTCGTCACCACCTGCAGTTTTTCAGCGGCTTGCAGTGAGAGCGGGAGCCACAGGGCCAGCACAAAAAGCAGGTAACGCATGTGAATACCTCAAACGGTGATGGGAAGAGGGGTCGAGCGCAGCAGGCCATTTACCGGGCCTGCCACCAGCGAGAACAGATAGCAGGCCCCAGCCAGCAAGACGATGCACGGCCCGCTGGGCAAGCTGGCGTAGAAGGAAAGAACGAGCCCGAGCCACACGCAGAGCGCGCCGAGCAGCGCGGCAAGCGGTAACAGGATCAACAGCCGCCGACTCCAGAAACGCGCGGCCGCCGCGGGCAGCATCATCAGCCCCACCACCATCAACGCGCCGATGGCCTGGAAGCCGATCACCAGATTGAGCACCACCAGCGTCAGAAACGCCGCGTGCGCCAATGGGCCGAAGCGGCTGATGCTGCGCAGAAACAGCGGATCGAGGCTGTCCAGCGCCAGGGCGCGATAGCTCAGCGCAAGCACCACCAGGCTGAACAGGGCGGTGCCAAGCATGCCGTACAGGGTCGGGGTATCGACTGCCAACGCCGAGCCGAACAGAAGATGCAGCAGATCCAGCTTGCGCCCGGCCAGGCCAAGGAGCAGTACGCCGCTGGCCAGCGAAATCGGATAGAGCGCGGCCAGGCTGGCATCCTCGCGCAGCCCGGTGCGCCGTGTGACCCAGGCGGCGGCGCCGGCCATACCGAGACCGGCGACCAAGCCGCCCGCGGTCAATGCCGGCAGGCTCAAGCCGAATAGCCAGAACGCCAATGCTGCACCGGGCAGGATGCCGTGGGCGATGGCATCGCCGATCAGGCTCATCCGCCGCAGGATCAGAAACACGCCCAGCGGCCCCGCGCTGCAGGCCAGCGCAACGCCACCAAACAGTGCCCGGCGCATGAAGGCGAACTCTCCGAACGGCGCCCAGAGCAGATCCGGTGTCACGCGACCTGCCCGAGCCGTTGCCGCTCGGCCATGAACTGGCGGATCGGTGCCTTGACGCAACCGCCGCGGGCGATCAACAACCCATCACAGTGGTGATGACTCAGCCCGGCTAGGTTATGGCTGACCAGTACCAGTGTCCTGCCCTCGTGCCGCCAGCGCTCGATGTGTTGCCAGAGCAGACGCAGGCCGACATCGTCCAGCGCTGCCTCGGGCTCGTCGAGCAGCAACACCTGGGCATCGGTCAAGCTCAAGCGCGCCAACAGGGCGCGCTGCAGCTCTCCGCCGGACAACGCATGCAGCCCCTGGGTTTGCAGATCGAGCAGGCCCCAGTCCACCAGCGCTTGGCGCAGCCTTGCCCGACGCTCGTCGCGTCCGAGCCGGCTACGCCAGAAACCGGCGCTCACCAGTTCGGCGACTCGGATTGGAAACTGCCTGTCCACATGTTGCTGCTGCGGCAGATAGGAGACACCGCCCAGCAGCGGTACGCCCAGTTCTATACGTCCCGCTAAGGGGCGACTCAATCCGGCAATTACCTTGAGCAGACTGCTTTTGCCCGATCCGTTGCTGCCAATGACAGCTGTCAGGCTGCCCGCAGCCAACCGCAAATCCAATGGCGGCGTAAGCGGGTGCCTACCCGCGCCCCATTGCAGCCTGTGGCATTCGATCATGGTTACCTCGTGTTCAGCCTTCCAGACCAAGCGCGCCGATCAGGCCTCCGCTAAACAGCAAAAAGGCGATGTCCGCACGCAGAATGTAATAGTTATAACATAACACTTACTAAAACATTCGAGGTATTGCGCTGAGCAGCAAGACGTACCGATCGGATCGGGAGCGCACGCGATCAGGGCTATGCCTGGCTGTTAAGGGCGGTAGTGACTGCTGCTCGGCGATGGCGAGCCGGTTATGGCTCAGTCACCGCAGCAGGTGATAACTGACGGCGCCGACTCAGGACGAGCCAGCGCGCGGGGTAGCGCTAGCGAGCCGTGCGAGGCTTCTTCTTTGCCAGCGTCAGATGCGAGAAGACCGCGTGCAGGTCGCCCGAGGCGCTGTCTTCTTCGAGATTGAGCTTGCTGTCGATGTGGTCCATGTGGTGCATCATCAGGCGCACCGCCTTGTCGCTGTCGCGGGCGGCGATGGCGTCGATCAGCTCGTTGTGCTCGTCGTAGGAACAGTGCGAACGGCTGCCGCTTTCGTACTGCGCGATGATCAGCGAAGTCTGTGAAACCAGGCTGCGCTGGAAGCTCACCAGCGGCGCGTTCTTCGCCGCTTCGGCAAGCTTGAGGTGGAACTCGCCGGAGAGGCGGATGCCGGCGCCGCGATCACCGCGAGCGAAGCAGTCGCGCTCGTCGATCACCATCTGGCGCAACTCGGCCAGTTGCGCTTCGCTGGCATGCTGCACGGCCAGCTCGGTAATGGCGCGCTCCACCAGGCGGCGGGCGAAGAAGATCTGCCGCGCCTCCTCGACACTCGGGCTGGCCACCACCGCGCCGCGATTGGGTCGCAGCAATACCACGCCCTCATGGGCCAGTCGCGAAAGCGCGCGACGGATGATCGTGCGGCTGACGCCGAATATCTCCCCCAGCGCCTCTTCGCTGAGCTTGGTTCCCGGAGCGAGGCGCTGCTCGAGAATGGCATCGAAGATGTGGGCATAAACGATATCGTCCTGCGTCCCGGTGCGAATCTTGCCGGTCTTGTTCGGCTTCTTCAGGGGCTGCAATTGTTCGTTCATCGATGGCTCGCAAATGAGGTGTCGGCAAGGCCGAACTTTACTGGGTTCACGGCGTGACAGGCAGCTCGTCGGGCAAATAAATCACGAAAAGTCCGTTTCGCTTGTGCACAAAAATGACGCCACCAAGTCACTGCCATAGGCAGATTACGTCTGTTAACTATTCGCCAGGCCAATCCACTCAGGTCACCGCGCGATTTAGTGTTTGCAATTCTTGTATACAAAAGCATAATCCAGACAGCCTTTCTGACCTTTCGGTCAACTACCGAGACAGACGGCCCACCATCACCCGCCCCTCGGGAGTTCTAGCGCTCCGGGTGATCGACAACAAGAACGATGAGGAACGCCCAGTGGAAAGCATCAAGCGCAAGCCCCAGGCTGCACCCTTGCAGCGCACCGCCCCCGTTTGGCTGGACCGCCTGTTCAAGCTCAGCGAACACCGCACCAGCATCCGTACCGAACTGCTCGCCGGCCTGACGACCTTCGTCACCATGGCCTACATCATCTTCGTCAACCCGAACATCATGGCCGACGCCGGCATCGATCACGGCGCCGCGTTCGTCGCCACCTGCATCGGCGCGGCGCTCGGCTGCCTGTTGATGGGCCTGTACGCCAACTGGCCGGTGGGCCTGGCGCCCGGCATGGGCCTTAACGCCTTCTTCACTTATACGGTGGTCGGCGAGATGGGCTACAGCTGGCAGATAGCCCTCGGCGCCGTGTTCATCTCCGGCGTGCTGTTCATGATCATGAGCCTGTCGCGCATCCGCGAATGGTTGCTCAACAGCATCCCCATGAGCCTGCGTTTCGCCATGGGCGCCGGGGTCGGTCTGTTCCTCGGGCTGATCGGCCTGAAGACCGCAGGCATCGTCGTCGACAGCCCGGCCACTCTGCTGACCATGGGTTCGTTCGGCGAGCCGACCGCCCTGCTTGCCGCGGTGTGTTTTCTGATGATCGCGGTGCTCAGCCACCGCAACGTATTCGGTGCGATCCTGGTCAGCATGCTGGCGGTCACCGCCATCGGCTGGGCGTTCGGCCTGGTCGAGTACAAGGGACTGGTGTCGATGCCACCGAGTCTGGCGCCGACCTGGCTGGCCATGGACATCGCCGGCGCGCTCAACCTGGCGATGGTCAGCGTGATCCTCGCCTTCCTCTTCGTGAACATGTTCGACACTGCCGGCACCCTGATGGGCGTCGCCCATCGCGCCAATCTGGTGAACGAGGATGGCAAGATCGAGAACCTCTCCCGCGCGCTGAAGGCCGACAGCAGTTCCAGCGTGGTTGGCGCCTTCGTCGGCTGCCCGCCGGTGACCAGTTACGTGGAAAGCGCCTCGGGCGTCGCCGCCGGCGGTCGCACCGGGCTGACCGCAGTGACCGTCGGCGTGTTGTTCCTGATCGCCATGTTCTTCGCCCCGCTGGCCGGCATGATTCCGGCGTACGCCACCGCCGGCGCGCTGATCTATGTGGCGATGCTGATGATGAGCGGCCTGGCCAACATCGACTGGAAGGACCACACCGACACCATCCCGGCCATCGTCACCGTGGTGATGATGCCGCTGACCTTTTCCATCGCCAACGGCATCGCGCTCGGCTTTCTGACCTATGCGACGCTCAAGCTGCTGACCGGCCAGCGTGACAAGGTTTCGCTCAGCCTGTATGTGTTGTGCGTGATCTTCATCGCCAAGTTCGCGTTTCTCTGAACCGCGCCGGATAGCGTCCGACTCCACCGATAGCCCCACTGCCTGGCAGTGGGGCTTTTGCATAGGCCAAGGAGGCCCACATGACCCTTGAGATATGGCTGCTGTTCGCCGGAGCGGCGCTGGTGGTGATCCTGATCCCGGGACCGCTGTCGCTGTTGATGATCAGCAACAGCCTGAACTACGGAGTACGCGGTTCCTGGCCAGCCTTTGTCGGCGGCGTGACGGCCTCCATCGCCCTGCTCAGCGCATCTGCGCTGGGCCTTGGCGCGTTGTTGATGGCTTCAGAGCGACTGTTCAGTGCGCTCAAGCTGGTCGGCGCGCTGTACCTGTTCTATCTGGCCTGGCTGAGCTGGCAGGAGGCGCGCCAGGCGCCCGCTGCCCGCGAGATCGAAAGCCCTGCCCTCGCCCCGCGCTTCAGCCGGCTGTTCGGCAGAGCGTTCATTCTAGGTGGCAGCAATCCCAAGGACATTCTCTTCTTCGCCGCCTTCCTGCCGCAGTTTCTCAGCGCGAGTCAGCCGTTGCTGCCGCAGCTGCTGGTAATGGTCGTCACCTGGGCAGTGCTGGATCTGTGCTGCAAGCTGGCCTATGGACTTGGCGCGCAGGGAACGGCGCGCTATCTGCGCACCGGCAAGGGGCATGTATGGTTCAACCGGACCAGTGCGGCGCTGTTTGGGGGCGCGGGAGCGGCGTCTTTGCTGAGCCGCTGACTTGGTTGGCGCTGGTAGCACCGGCTCGCGGCGTGATGTGAGGCGTTTCGCCGGCACTGGCGAAAGTGAGCCCACCGCGCAACGCGTCGTCCCCTGTAGCCTGCGCCGAACACCACAGGGCTAGCAAACTCACCCCATAAAAAACCCGCCATTACGGCGGGCAAAAGGGACTCCATAGAGTCAGCACGAACAAGAACCGCTTCAGCTACCCCGATAGGTCGAATAGCTGTACGGCGAAATCAGCAGCGGCACGTGGTAGTGATCCTGCCCGGCATCGATCCCGAAGCGCAGCACCACCTCGTCGAGGAACGCCGGCGCGCCTAGCTTTACGCCGCGACCACGGTAGTAGTCGCCAGCGTGAAAATGCAGCTGGTAGACACCGGACAGATAGTCATCGCCCTCCAGCAACGGGCTGTCGCAGCGGCCATCGGAATTGGTTTCTCGGCTGGCAACCAGGGTTAACGCCTGGTCATCGACGCGATACAGCGACACCTTGATTCCGCTGCCCGGGCAACCATGGGCGGCATCGAGTACGTGTGTGGTCAATCGGCCCACGGGCACCTCCGCTTCGTTGAAAGGAAACTGACCCGAGCATAACCATGCCGACCAAGCCACTCAAGACAATTTGATGATTATTTTGTACACAATTTATCTGATGGCAGTTGGCCCGAACTCTGCAGGTCTCTACTCGCACCCACGCTGCGCGCGTAGCGATGCCTCCGGGCGGTTCAGCTGATACTTGAAGTAATTGGCTATTTACAAACGACACATCAATTTGTATACAATCGATTCATCCGGTCGAGCCAAGACGACCCGCCATACAGGAAGCACCTCAGTGACCGCCGACTACCCACGCGACCTGATCGGTTACGCCAGCAACCCACCGCACCCGCACTGGCCAGGCGATGCCCGTATCGCCTTGTCCTTCGTACTCAATTACGAGGAAGGCGGCGAGCGTTGTGTGCTGCACGGTGACAAGGAGTCCGAAGCCTTCCTTTCCGAGATGGTGGCAGCGCAACCGTTGCAGGGCGTGCGTCACATGAGCATGGAATCGCTCTATGAGTACGGCAGCCGCGCCGGTGTCTGGCGTCTGCTCAAGCTGTTCGACAAGCACGCTATTCCGCTGACCATCTTCGCCGTGGCCATGGCCGCCCAGCGCCATCCGGAGCTGATCAAGGCGATGGCCAGTGCCGGTCACGAAATCTGCAGCCATGGCTATCGCTGGATCGACTACCAGCACATGGATGAAAGCGAAGAACGCGAGCACATGCAGGAGGCCATCCGCATCCTCACCGAGCTCACCGGCGAACGGCCGCTGGGCTGGTATACCGGTCGCACCGGCCCGAACACCCGGCGTCTGGTGCGCGAAGAAGGCGGCTTTCTCTACGACTCCGACACCTACGACGATGACCTGCCCTACTGGGATCCGGAATCAACCCCGGAAAAACCGCATCTGGTGATTCCTTACACGCTGGACACCAACGACATGCGCTTTACCCAGGTCCAGGGCTTCAACACCGGCGACGATTTCTTCACCTACCTCAAGGACGCCTTCGACGTGCTCTACGCCGAAGGCTGCGAAGGCGCGCCGAAGATGCTGTCCATCGGTATGCACTGCCGGCTGCTCGGTCGCCCGGCGCGCCTGGCTTCGCTTGCCCGTTTCCTCGAATACGTGAAGGGCTTCGACAAGGTCTGGTGCGCTCGCCGCGTCGACATCGCGCGCCACTGGCATGCCACCCACCCTCTCACTGCGGAGCGCAATGCATGACACCTTTCAATACGATCAAACCTTCGACGCTGGATCGCGACGCTTTCGTCGCCGCCTTCGCCGATGTCTACGAACACTCGCCCTGGGTCGCCGAGACGGTCTACGGCGCAGGCGCCGACGAGACGCTGGACTACGTCGAAGTGATGCACACCCGCCTCTCGCAGGCCATGCTCGCCGCCGATCACGACACCCAGCTGGCACTGGTCAACGCTCACCCTGATCTGGCTGGCAAGGCCGCCGTACGCGGCGAGTTGACCGCCTCCAGCACCTCCGAACAGGCCGGCGCCGGCATTCATGAATGCACCGCCGAGGAGTTCTCCCGTTTCACCGAACTCAACGATGCCTACAAGGCCAAGTTCGGCTTCCCCTTCATCATGGCGGTCAAGGGCAGCAATCGGCACCAGATCCTTGCCGCGTTCGAAGAGCGCATCCACAACGACCCCGAGCGGGAGTTCGCCCGGGCGCTGGCGGAGATCAACAAGATAGCCCTGTTCCGCCTGCAGGCAATGTAACGACCGCAACAAAGCCAGTCTCGATACAAAACCGCTTCTCTCAGCCAAGGCAGACGAGTCATGAAAGCTTACGCCGCACCCTTCGAAAAATACGTCAACCTGGCTGATGCCCGCCTGGGCACGCGCGCCATCTCCGTCACCGACGACTGGTTCGCCGACGTCAACCGCCTGTTCCAGCCGACACCAGCGGTGTGGAAGGAAGGCGTGTTCGATGACAACGGCAAGTGGATGGACGGCTGGGAGTCGCGCCGCAAGCGTTTCGAAGGCTACGACCATGCGGTGATTCGCCTGGGCGTGCCGGGCCAGATCAAGGGCGTGGATATCGACACCAGCTTCTTCACCGGCAACTACCCGCCATCGGCCTCGCTGGAAGCGTGCTACATCACCGACGGCGAGCCGAGCGACGACATCGTCTGGAGCGAAATCCTTCCGGCCGTCGAGCTCAAGGGCAACAGCCACCACTACCACGAGATCGCCTTCGACCAGCCGGTCAGCCATCTGCGCTTCAACATCTACCCGGACGGCGGCGTCGCCCGCCTGCGCGTGCACGGCATTCCGTACCGCGACTGGAGCAGCGTCGGCGACAACCAGCAGATCGACCTCGCCGCCGCACTCAATGGCGGCCGCGCACTGGCCTGCTCCGACGAGCACTTCGGCCGCATGAGCAACATCCTCAACCCCAATCGTGGCGAGAACATGGGCGACGGCTGGGAAACCGCCCGCCGCCGTACCCCGGGCAACGACTGGGTGATCGTCGCTCTCGGCCACCCGGGCGAGATCGAGCGCATCGTTGTCGATACCCTGCATTTCAAGGGCAACTACCCGGATAGCTGCAGCATCCAGGCGGCTTACGTCAAAGGCGGCACCGACAGCCAGATCGAAACGCAGAGCCTGTTCTGGCGCGAACTGTTGCCGAGCCAGAAGCTCTCGATGCACGCCGAACACGAGTTCGCCGAGCAGATCGCCAGGCTCGGGCCGATCACCCATGTGCGCCTGAACATCTTCCCGGACGGCGGCGTCAGTCGGCTGCGCCTGTTTGGCAAGGTGGCCCGCTAAGCGACCAGCCGGGGTAGCCGTGGTGGGCTGAAGCCCAGGCTACGGATCTGGCAGCCTCAACGGCGGTTTGCAGCCGCCCTTCGATTCAGCAATCAAGATAACGAGCACCGCATGCGCACACTCAAGATCGAACCGTTGACCAAGGAAGCCTTCGCCCCATTCGGTGATGTGATCGAAACCGAAGGCAGCGACTATTTCATGATCAATAACGGTTCCACCCGCCGCTATCACAAGCTGGCGACGGTCGAGACCGCGCAGCCGGAAGACCAGGCGATCATCAGCATCTTCGCCGCCGACGCACTGGAGATGCCGCTGGCCATCCGCATGCTCGAACGACACCCGCAGGGCAGTCAGGCGTTCATACCGCTGCTCGGCAACCCTTTTCTGGTCGTGGTCGCGCCACTTGGCGATGCACCTGTACCGGGTCACGTCCGCGCCTTCCGCAGCAACGGCAGGCAGGGCGTCAATTACCACCGCGGCGTCTGGCACCACCCGGTGCTGACGATCGAAAAGCGGGATGAATTCCTGGTGGTCGATCGCAGCGGTTCTGGCAACAACTGCGACGAGTACTTCTTCACGGAGGATCAGCAACTCCTCCTCGACCCCCAACGGAAATCGACTTGAGTGCAGCCGCACTCACGACGCGCTCAAGCCGACTCCAATAAGAAGAAATGACGGCCGCTACGGCGACCGTGCAAAGAGGTAATCAACGTGGACGCACATCTGACCGAATGGCTGAACCTGAGTATTCGCTGGATTCACATGATCGTCGGCATCGCCTGGATCGGTGCCTCCTTCTACTTCGTCTGGCTGGAAAACAACCTCAACCGCAGTAACCCACGCGAGGGGCTTTCGGGCGACCTCTGGGCCATCCACGGGGGCGGTATCTACCACCTGGAAAAGTACAAGCTGGCCCCGCCGCAGATGCCGGAGAACCTGCACTGGTTCAAGTGGGAGGCCTACACCACCTGGCTGTCCGGTGTGGCCCTGCTGATGGTGGTGTACTACCTCAACCCGAGCCTGTACCTGATCGCACCGGGCAGTGAGCTGTCCCCCGCTGCGGCCATTGCCATCGGCTTCGGCTCGCTGATCGTCGGCTGGTTCGTCTATGATCTGCTCTGCGATTCGCCGCTGGGCAAGACCCCCGCCCTGCTCGGCCTGGTGCTGTTCGTGCTGGTGATCGCCGCATGCTGGGGCTATTCGCAGATCTTCAGCGGTCGCGCCGCCTATATCCATACCGGCGCCCTGATCGGCACCATCATGGTCGGCAACGTGTTCCGCATCATCATGCCGGCCCAGCGCGCACTGGTCGCCGCCATCGAGCAGAACCGCACGCCCGATCCGGTGCTGCCGGCCAAGGGTCTGCTGCGTTCGCGACACAACAACTACTTCACCCTGCCGGTGCTGTTCATCATGATCAGCAACCACTTCCCGAGCACCTACGGCAGCCAGTACAACTGGCTGATCCTCGCCGCCCTCGGCGCGCTGTCGGTGCTGGCACGCCACTACTTCAACACCCGCCACAGTGGCAACCGCTTCGCCTGGGCGCTGCCGGCCGCGGCGCTGGGCATGATCTGTCTGGCCTACGTCACTGCACCGAACCGCCAACCGGCACCAAACCTGGCCGCGACCTCGCCGGAGCAGGCGAGCATGGCGAACCAGGCCACTGCCGGCGCCGCCGACTTCGCCAAGGTCAACGCGGTGATTCATGAGCGCTGCACCGTCTGCCATTCGGCCAACCCGAGCAGCCCGATGTTCAGTGCCGCGCCGGCCGGTGTCATGTTCGACAGCGCCGAACAGATCCGCCAGCAGGCGGCGAAGATCCACGCTCAGACCGTGGCCAGCCAGATCATGCCGCTGGGCAACATCACTCAGATGACTCAGGAAGAGCGCGACCTGCTCGGTGACTGGATCGCCAAGGGCGCCAGGGTCAACTGAGCCTGCTGCAAGCCGCACGCATAGCGTGCGGCTTTTTTATGCAACGCCGTTTCACCGTCGGGCACGCCCCCGGTGCAGGCCATACCGGCCCCTCCGTGCAGGGGGCTGTCGCGACAATCAATAACAAACGCGCCCGAGGTATCTTGCATGAACGATCTGAACGCCCGCCCCGCCGGGGCGAATCGGCTGCCCTGGCTGCAGCAATTGCTGGTGAGCCTGCAGCATGTGCTGCTGATGTACGGCGGCGCCGTCGCCGTCCCGCTGATCGTCGGCCAGGCCGCCGGACTGTCCCGCGACGAAATTGCCTTTCTGATCAATGCCGACCTGCTGGTCGCCGGCATCGCCACGCTGGTGCAGTCGCTGGGCATCGGCCCGCTGGGCATCCGCATGCCGGTGATGATGGGCGCCAGTTTCGCCGCGGTGAGCAGCATGGTGGTCATGGCCGGCATGCCAGGCGTCGGCATGACCGGTATCTTCGGCGCAACCATTGCCGCCGGCGCCTTCGGCCTGCTGATCGCGCCGTTCGTCTGCCGCATCGTGCGCTTCTTTCCACCGCTGGTGACCGGCACCGTGATTACCGCCATCGGCCTTTCGCTGTTCCCGGTGGCGGTGAACTGGGCCGGCGGCGGCAGCAGTACCAGCCAGTTCGGTAGCGTGCATTACCTCGGTATCGCGGCTGCGGTGCTCGGCACCATTCTGCTGGTGAATCGCTTCCTGCGCGGCTTCTGGGTCAACGTATCGGTGCTGATCGGCATGGGCCTCGGTTACGCCCTGGCCGGCGCGTTGGGCATGGTCGACCTCTCCGGCATGGCCGCCGCACCTGCCGTGCAGGTGGTCACGCCGAACCACTTCGGCGCGCCGACTTTCTCGCTGGCGCCAATCCTGTCGATGTGCCTGGTGGTGGTGATCATCTTCGTCGAGTCGGCGGGCATGTTCCTGGCGCTCGGGCGGATCACCGGCGAGACGGTCGACCCGCAACGGTTGCGCCGCGGCCTGCTGTGCGATGCCGGCGCGACCTTCCTGGCCGGTTTCATGAATACCTTCACCCATTCATCGTCCGCGCAGAACATCGGCCTGGTGCAGATGACCGGCGTGCGCAGCCGCTACGTCACCGCGATCGCCGGGCTGATCCTGATCGCCCTGAGCCTGCTGCCGAAAGCGGCATTCCTGGTCGCCTCGATACCCGCCGCAGTGCTCGGCGGCGCCGGTATCGCCATGTTCGGCATGGTCGCGGCGACCGGCATCAAGATTCTCCAGGAAGCCGATATCAGTGATCGACGCAATCAGCTGCTGGTCGCCGTGAGCATCGGTTTGGGCATGATTCCGGTGATTCGCCCGGAGTTCTTCGCCCAGCTGCCGCACTGGCTGGAGCCGATCACCCACAGCGGCATCGCCCTGGCAACACTGAGCGCGGTGGCGCTGAACCTGCTCTTCAATGTGCTCGGCGGCCCTGAGCGCGAGGCCCTGACCGGTTCGGCTCACGCCTGAGCGTCCACTGGCGGCCCGTGCCGGGCCGCCCCACCTACATCCTTCGCTCTGCCGCCACGAGGTCAGCTCGACAAGCCGGTACATCCCGTTAAAATGCCGCGCCCCTCCTCTGCGCCGGACGCCGCCCGTGATTGAAGCCAGCTGGATTGCCTTCGCCTTCGCCCTCGGGCTGCTTGCCCGCTTCATTGGCCTTCCGCCACTGATCGGCTATCTGGGCGCCGGTTTTGCGCTGGCCGCGGCCGGTGACTATGTCGGCGTCACCCAGGACGACAGCATCATCCTCGACCATCTGGCGCATCTGGGCGTGCTCCTGCTGCTGTTCACCGTGGGGCTCAAGCTCAAGCTTGGCAATCTGGTGCGCCGCGAAGTCATTGGCGGCAGCCTGCTGCACTTCTTCATATCCAGCGTACTGGTGCTGCCGGCGATCATGCTGATCCTCGACAGCGACTGGCGCGAAGCAATGCTGCTGGCCATTGCCCTGTCATTCTCCAGCACCGTGCTGGCGGCCAAGGTGCTGGAAAGCAAGCGCGAGCTGCGCGCCTTCCACGGCCGCGTCGCCATCGGCGTGCTGATCATCCAGGACCTCATCGCCCTGGTGGTGATGAGCCTCGCCGCCGGCAAGTTGCCTTCCGCCTGGGCGCTGCTGGTGTTTCTGCTGCCGCTGCTGCGCCCCGTGCTGTTCCGCCTGCTCGACCACAGCGGTCACGAAGAACTGATGGTACTGCTCGGCCTGATGCTGGCACTGGTCGCGGGCGGCCTCGGTTTCGAATACGTGGGCCTGAGTTCCGAACTGGGCGCCCTGGCCTTCGGTGCCATGCTCGCCAAGCACAAGCGCGCCAGCGAGCTATCCAACTCGCTGTGGGCGATCAAGGAAGTGTTCCTGGTCGGCTTCTTCCTGAAGATCGGCATCGGCGGGCTACCGGATGCCGACGCCCTGTGGTTCGCCTTCGCCATGGCGTTGCTGCTACCGCTCAAGGGCGTGCTGTTCTTCGGCCTGTTCATCGCCTTCCGCCTGCGCGCACGCAGCGCCTTTCTCAGCGCGGCCAGCCTGACCAACTACAGCGAGTTCGGCCTGATCGTCGCCAGCGTGGTACTGCCGCAATGGTTGATGCCCCTGGCGATCACGGTCGCCCTGTCATTCATCATTTCCGCACAGCTCAACCGCATCGCCCACCCGCTGTACGAACGCCTGGCGCCGCGGTTGATTCGCTGCGAGCGCAACATTCGCCACCCCGACGAGCAACCGGTGTCGCTGGGCGACGCGCGCATCCTGATCATGGGCATGGGGCGCACGGGGCGGGCCGCCTACGATTATCTGGCGCAGAAGGGCTTTCGCCTGATTAGCCTGGATTCAGACCCGGTGATGGTAGAAAAAAGCACCCAGGAAGGGCGCAAGATTCTCTTCGCCGACGCCGAGGACCAGATGTTCTGGCAGAGCCTGGAGATGAACCAGGTCGAGGCCGTGATCCTGGCGATGAACGACCCGGAGGCCAAGATCATCTCCACTCGCAAGCTGCGCGAAAGCGGCTTCCGCGGGCTGGTCGTCTCCCACGCCATGTACGAGGACATCGCCCAGCGCATTCAGGAAGCCGGCGCCGACCGTACCTATCTGACCATGAGCGAGGCCGGTGCCGGCCTGGCCGAAAACGTCGCACGGGAGCTGGAATCAAGATGAGGGTGCGACCATCGGTCATCTTGTACACAATCCAAAAATTTATTGTTCCAACGCCTGTCCACACATTGCTATAGTCGGGCCATCCGATCACCGACCCTACAGCCGGTGCAGCGGATAGAGGAGCCGTGACCCTCGAAAGCCCATGACCGTACAACAACAAATGGCAGGCTTGACCATGACCGCAACCGATTCGAGCAGCGGCACCGCTGCTGCACCTCAGCAGGATCTGATCTACGGGCTGGACGATCGCCCGGCTCCCCTTCCGGCACTCTTCGCGGCGCTGCAGCACGTACTGGCGAGTTTCGTCGGCGTCATCACCCCTACCCTTATCGTCGGCAGCGCCCTGGGCCTGGGTGCCTATGTGCCCTATCTGGTCAGCATGGCGCTGTTCGTCTCCGGCCTCGGTACCTTCGTCCAGGCCAAGCGCATCGGCCCGATCGGCTCCGGATTGCTCTGTTTGCAGGGCACCAGCTTCGGTTTTCTCAGCGCAATCCTCAGTGCTGGCTTCATCGTCAAGGCACGCGGCGGCACGCCTGAAGAGATTCTCGCCACGCTGTTCGGCGTGAGTTTCTGCGCGGCCTTCGTCGAAATCGCCTTCAGCCAGTGCATCAACAAGCTGCGCCGGGTAATCACCCCTGTCGTCACCGGAACGATCATCTGCCTGATGGGGCTGTCGCTGATCAAGGTGGCGATGACCGACATCGCTGGCGGTTACGGCGCGCCTGACCTAGGTGCACTGTCCAACCTCGCCCTGGCGGGCCTGGTGATCGGCATCATCGTGGTGCTCAACCGCTTCCCCTGGCCGGTGCTGCGACTGTCCGCGGTGATCGTCGCACTGTCCATCGGCTACGCCGTGGCACTGGCGATGGGCAAGGTCGATCTGTCCGGCCTGGGCGACCTGCCCTTGGTCAGCGTGCCGCAGCCGTTCCGCTTCGGCTTCGCCTTCGACTGGATGGCATTCATCCCGATCGCCGTCATTTTCCTGATCACGCCGCTGGAAACCGCAGGCGACCTCACCGCCAATTCGATGATCTCGCGCCAGCCGGTGCGCGGGCCGCTGTACATGCGCCGCATCAAGTCCGGCATTCTCGCCGACGGCTGCGCTTCGGCCACCGCCGCCGTGTTCAACAGCCTGCCGATGACCACCTTCAGCCAGAACAACGGTGTGATTCAGCTGACCGGCGTGGCCAGCCGCCATGTGGGCTTCTATATCGCCGGGTTGCTGGTGCTGCTGGGCTTGTTCCCGGCGGTCGGCGGCGTGCTGCAGGCGATGCCCAAGCCGGTGCTCGGCGGTGCCACGCTCATCATGTTCGGCACGGTGGCCATCGCCGGCATCAAGATCCTCGCCGAAGCGGGCCTGCACCGGCGCAACATGCTGATCGTCTCGATCTCCCTCGGCATGGGCCTGGGCGTTGCCAGCGTGCCGGAAGTGCTGAGCGCGATGCCCGACGTGCTGAAGAACATCTTCGGCTCGCCGATCACCATCGGTGCCTTCAGCGCCATCCTCCTCAACCTGTTCCTGCCGCGCGAAGCATCCGAGCGCGACGTGTTCGACCCGGAGGAGCTGATCGAGGACGCCGTGGGCACCAACACCCTGTCGGTGAACATCCCCGATTACCGACAGCAGGATGATCGGCACCACCGTGACGCCATGTCGCGGGCAGCCAGGGCCGATTCCACAGGCTGAACGGCACACGCACCGCTTCCCGCCGTCTCGGCCTTCGCCCAGAATACGCGCCGGTCGCGACGGCCCGGCCCATAAAAAAACACACAGGAACCACATCTTATGCAACTCAAGACCACTCCTCTTTGCCTCGCCCTAACCAGCACGCTGCTCGCGACCCCGGCGCTGGCCGGCGATCTGCTGCACTGGCAGAACAACAGCCTGACCTATCTTTATGGCCAGGATTACAAGATCGATCCCGACACCCAGCAGACGGTGACGTTCGAACATGCCAGCGGCTGGGCCTGGGGCGACATGTTCTTCTTCGTCGATAACATCTGGTACAACGGCGTGAGTGGCGGCGATGGCCACACTTATTACGGCGAATTCAGCCCACGCCTGTCGCTCGGTAAGGTCAGCGGCCGCGACATGACTTTTGGCCCAGTCAAGGACGTCCTGATCGCCGCGACCTACGAGCGCGGGGAAAGCCTCGCCGACGGCACGCCAAATCAGAACTACCTTCTCGGCCCGGCAGTAGACCTTGAACTGCCTGGCTTCGACCGCTTCGCCCTCAACCTTTACTACCGCAAGCCCGATGGCAGCACTGGCAAGCCGTCCGGGCAGTGGCAGGTCACCCCGACGTGGGCGATGACCTTCCCCGTTGGCAAGTCCGATATCCTTTTCGACGGCTTTATCGACTGGGTAGTCAACGACGCTGGCTCGAAGTCTCGTGGCGACTTTATCTCGAAGAACCTGCATATCGTGCCGCAGATCAAGTACGACCTCGGCAAGGCGCTGGACTACACACCGGGCAAGCTTTACGTCGGTATCGAGTACGACTATTGGTCCAACAAATACGGGCTAGAGGACGGTTCGCTACCGTTCAAAACCGACCAGAACACCTTCAGCGCCATCGTCAAGGCGCATTTCTAAGCGCTGCTGCGAAGGGGCAACGCGCCCCTTCGCTTCCCTCGCCGTTCGGTTGAGGGGCTCGCGAACAGGGTGCTAGCATGCGGACGCTTGTCCGTATCGCCGGCAGCCAGCGAAAGGCCCCCATGTCCAGTATCCGTGAGCGCAACAAAGAGCTGATTCTCAAAGCCGCCAGCGAAGAGTTCGCCGAAAAAGGCTTCGCCGCGAGCAAAACCAGTGACATTGCCGCCCGCGCCGGGCTGCCGAAGCCCAACGTCTACTACTACTTCAAGTCCAAGGAAAACCTCTATCGCGAGGTGCTGGAGAGCATCGTAGAACCGCTGCTCGAGGCATCGGCGCCGTTCAACCAGCCGGGGCATCCGGCCGAGGTGCTGCGCGCCTACATCCGCACCAAGATCAGGATTTCCCGCGACCACGCCTGCGCTTCCAAGGTGTTCGCCAGCGAGATCATGCACGGCGCTCCGCACCTGTCACCTGAGCGCACCGCGCAGCTCAATGCGCAGGCGGCGCACAACATCGCATGCATCCAGCGCTGGATTGACGACGGCCTGATGGCCGATATCGACGCAAACCACCTGCTGTTCAGCATCTGGGCGGCGACGCAAACCTACGCTGACTTCGACTGGCAAATCAGCACCGTCACCGGCAAGACCCGCCTCCACGATGCCGACTACGACGCGGCCGCCGACACCATCATCCGTCTTGTGCTCAAGGGCTGCGAGATCGCCGACCACTCCGTCTGATCGGCAGAAACAAAAAACGCCAGCGTCCGCTGGCGTTCTTCAAACCTGAGTTGCTAGCGAATTATCAGCCGCGCGCGCGTGCGGCGTCGCGCAGTGCCTTGACCTGGTCGTGATTGCGCTGCACACCCTGATACTGGCGTTCGACAACGATCCGCACCTCGGCCGGCAAATCCTTTTCCAGCGCCTTGCGGTAGCTCTTCACCGCCACGTCCTCGCCACGTTCGCACTCATTGAGAATCGCCTCATCGTCCTTGCCGGTGATCATCGCCTTGAGATCGACCCAGCGACGGTGCATGTCGGCCGAGAGGCTGGTGCTGGTTTCCGGATCGCCGCCCATCGAGCGCACCAGCTGCTGCAGCTCAGCCGCGGCGGTGGCGCAATCGCGCGAGCGCTGGTTCATGGTGCTTTTGAGCTGAGGATCGCGCAGGTCTTCGGCGCATTCGAGGAAGCCTTTTTCGCCGTCCTTGCTGGTTTCTATCAGGTCGTTGAGTACTGAAATCGTCTCTTTCGTATCCATCTTGTACCTCCTGCCAAGTCGACTCGGGAGGAGCCGCATCGCTGCGGCTCGCGTTAAAAGTCGACTGCCGGTGCACCACAAAGGTTCAGCGAAACCGCCGGAAGGCGGTGTGCCAGGACGACTCAGCCAGTCGCGGCACGCTTGCGCAGCGGCATCGGCCTGCCCAGCAGGTAGCCCTGCGCCTTGTTGACTTCCAGACGTCGCAGCATGGCCAGTTCTTCATGCGTCTCGACACCCTCTGCGACGACCTTGCAGCCGGTTTCCTCGGCGAAACGGATCAATGCGGCAGCCAGGGCACGACAGCCCATGTCGCTGTCGACATTGCGGATCAGGCTGCTGTCGAGCTTGATCACGTCCGGCTTGAGTTTGAGGATATGGCGAAAACTCGCATAACCGGCCCCGGCGTCGTCGACAGCCAGCCGCAGGCCTCTGCTGCGCAGTGGCCGCAACGCGTCGGCCAGCCTTTCGTAATCCTCGACCAGCGCATGCTCGGTGACTTCCAGCATCAGGCGGTCCAGCGGCTGCTCGCTCAGCACCTCAGCGACCGCTCCGGCCAGAATGGTCTCGGGTGAAACGTTCAAGGACAGATAGCTATCCGCGGGCAGCAGATCGAAACCCTGCAAGGCCGCCTCGATCAGGGCGATCTCCAGTTCCTGCTGTAAGCCGACCTGGCCGGCATCGGCGAACCACTTGTCCGGGCTGCGCACAGGCTCGTCGGTGAACCGCGCAAGCGCCTCATGACCGACGATGCGGTTCTCCACCAGGTGCACGATGGGTTGGTAAACCACGCCGTAGGCACGCTTGGCGAGCACTGCCGCGACCCGATTTTGCTGAGTCTGCCGCGCCTGCTGGCTCTTCGCCTGAGTCTCCAGCAGCCGCCCGGCGAACGCCGCGAACAGACGCAGGGTATTGAGATCGCGGTCATTCAAGCTGCCGTCGGACCGGGTGCTGAAACAGCAGAACGTGCCGTACAGAGCGCCATCGCTGAAGCGAATGGGCACGCTCAGGTGCGCACCGACCGGTAGCTCGGTGGTCACCGGCAGCAGCAGCGCTTCGGCCAGCTGTGCGGCGTCGTGGATCAATTCCGGAAGACGCCCATCGACCACGCGCTGGCAGTAACTGTCTTCCAGCGGATTGGCATCCCCTACGCAGAGCGTTAGACGCTCGGTTCTCCCGTCGACGTGGCGGAATATGCGGGCGCCTTCGCTGAACTCGGCGATGAACGCCACTTCCATGCCCAGATGGCTGCGCACCGCATGCAACGCCTCGCAGAGCATCGAACCGATCGGCATGCTGCCGGCTTCAAGTCTCGCCAATATCGCGACAGGGTCATCGCGGGTAATAGCCGTGGCTGATTGCAAATGTGCGAGCATCCAATTCTCCTTTGGCAAGCAGGCGGGCGGACTCCTTTTACCCGGGCCGCTGTTACATAGAACATGCGAAACCGTAGCGAATGGCCAGTGGGGCGTTGTGCCAACCGACCGGCGGCTTTACCCGCCCCAACCGCCACGAGGTCCGGCTATCCCTTGCCCATCGCCAGACTGACCCACGTCGGCGCATGGTCACTGGCATGCTCCTGTCCGCGTACCCAGCGGTCGACACCGGCATCCTGCAGGCGCGGCGCGAGGTCCGGACTGAGCAGAAGATGATCGATGCGCAGGCCGGAGTTCTTCTGCCAGTGCTGGCGAAAGTAGTCCCAGAAGGTGTAGATGCGCTCGTCCGGGTAGCGGCTGCGCAGCGCGTCGGTCCAGCCCTGTGCCAGCAGGCGCGCGTAACATTCGCGGCTTTCCGGCTGCAGCAACGCATCCTTCTTCCAGGAGCGCGGGTTGTAGATGTCCTCGTCGGTCGGCACCACGTTGTAGTCGCCGGCCAGCACCACCGGATGGCCGCTGGCGAGCAGGCCCGCCGCGTGCTCGATGAAGCGCTCGAACCAAGCCAGCTTGTAATCGAATTTCGGCCCCGGCTGCGGATTGCCGTTGGGCAGGTAGAGACAGGCGACGATCACGCCCTGCACGGCCGCTTCCAGGTAGCGGCTGTGGCTGTCATCCGGATCGCCGGGCAGGCCACGGCGGATCTCCAGCGGCTCGCCGTCGCGGGCGAGGATTGCCACGCCGTTCCAGGACTTCTGCCCGTGCCAGATCGCGCCGTAGCCGGCCGCACGGATATCGTCGATGGGGAAGTCGGCATCCTGCGCCTTGAGTTCCTGCAGGCAGACCACGTCGGGCTGTTCGCGCTCCAGCCATTCGAGCAGGTTGGGCAGGCGTGCACGGATACCGTTGATGTTAAAGGTGGCGATTTTCAGTCGATCCACAGGCGTGTCTCTCGAAGGCGTTGTTATGACCTTAGCTGTGACAGCGCGGTGTGGCATCCGTCCGAGGTGCCGGTAATCGGAATCAGGCTGATGTTGCAGCGAAACGCAGGGTGAATTCGGTCTGCCGGGAATCGCTACGCACATCAACCTCGCCGCCGTGCAGCTGCATGATCGAGCGCACGATGGCCAATCCCAGGCCGCCGGAATCGCCCGGTTCCGCGCGTGACGGATCGCAGCGGTAGAAGCGGTCGAACAGCCGCGGCAGCTGTTCCGCCGCGATCGGCGGCCCCTGGTTGATCACGCTGACCCAGCGCCAGCCAGCCCCTGAGCCGCTGACGATGCGCACCGGGCTGTCGCCCGCGCCATAGCGCAGCGCATTGGCCAGCAGGTTTGCCAGTGCGCGGCGAATCAGGTCGGCATCGCCAAACAGCTCGCCCTCGGTCTCGTCGAGCAGCTCGATGCCACGCTCTTCGGCGACACCTTCGAAGTACTCGCACAGCTGCTCGACCAGTTCCGGCAGCGAAAAAGCCTGCCGCGTGATGGCCGTTGCCGGCTGCTCGGCACGGGCGAGAAACAGCATGCTGTCGATCATTCGCGCCAGGCGCTCGTACTCCTCCTGATTCGACACCAGCAGCGCGTGATAGACCTCGCCATCGCGGTCCTTGTGCAACAGCTGCTGGGTCTGCCCCATGAGATTGCCCAGTGGTGTGCGCATCTCGTGGGCAAGGTCTTCGCTGAAGCGTGACAGCCGCGCGAAGCCCTGTTCCAAGCGATTGAGCATCTGGTTCAGCGCCCCACGCAGCGGCTCCAGCTCGCTGGGCATGGCCGATTCGTCCAGGCGCAGGTGCAGGTGCTGCACGTCGATCGCCAGCGCCTGACGGGTCAGGTGACGCACCGGACGCAAGGCGCGCCGACTGATCAGCCAGCCAAGCACTGACGCCAGCAGCGCGCCGAGGCTCAACGCCCACCACAGTTTTACACGGTAGGCGGCGAGCATCTGCTCACGCTCAGCGAGCATGCGCCCGGCGACCAGGGTCAGCCCCGCCTCGCCCGGCAGGCGCCGCCAGGCCAGCCGCGCTCCATCTGTATCAGTCAGCTCCGCTGCAGCGCTGGCCGGCAATGTCGGAATGGACAGCCGCGCCGGGTTGATCTCGATCAGCGCGCGCCCCTGAGCATCGAGCAGCCAGAGCAGGCTGTCGCGATTACCCAGCATGTTCTCGTACAGCTGCGGACGTTGCCGTAGCGCCTCGATGCTGGCGCTGTCGTCCAGCAGCGCCTGCATACGCTCCAGTCGACCGAGCAGTGCCTGATCGTCACGCCAGCTGATTTCACGCTCCAGCGAGCGGTACAGATACAGGCCTATGCTGCCCAGCAGCACGCTCGCCACCAGGGCGAAGGCCAGCGCCAGGCGCAGGCTGAGTGAACGCGGCAACAGGCTCACGTGGCGGCTTCCAGCACATAGCCCATGCCGCGCACGGTGTGGATCAGCTTGAGCGGATAGGGATCGTCGACCTTGGCGCGCAGGCGGCGGATCGCCACGTCGACCACATTGGTGTCGCTGTCAAAGTTCATCTGCCAGACCTGCGAGGCGATCTGCGCACGCGAGAGCACCTCGCCTTGGCGCAGCAGCAACAGGTGCAGCAAGGCAAACTCCTTGTTGGTCAGGCTGATGCGTTCGCCCTGGCGACTGACGCGACGGCGCAACAGGTCCAGCTCAAGATCAGCAACCTGAAAGCGCTCGACTTCCCGCGGCGGCCCGCGCCGCAGCAGGGTGCGTACCCGCGCCAGCAGCTCGGCGTAGGAGAACGGTTTGACCAGATAGTCGTCGGCGCCCAGCTCCAACCCGCGCACACGGTCTTCCACCGCATCGCGCGCGGTGAGGAACAGCACCGGTGTATGCGTCGAACGATTGCGCACCACCTGCACCAGCTGCCAACCATCGAGCCCCGGCAGCATGACGTCGAGGATCACCAGGTCGAACGGCTCCTCCTCGATCAGGTGTTTGCCGTCGACGCCGTTGCGCGCCACCTCGACGCGATAGCCAGATTCCTCCAGCCCGCGCTTGAGGTAGTCAGCCGTCTTGGCCTCGTCCTCCACCACCAGAATTCGCATCGGATCACCTCGCTGATGGCGCATAGGTTATGGGAGTGGATGACCAAGCGGCCATTACAAAAGCGTAATGCGCAGGCAACGGTTCTGACGGGCAGGCATCGGCACCATGCGCTCCGCAGCCAAGTCACCCAAGGAAACCGATATGCGTACCGCAGCCACACTGTCATTGCTGACGCTGGCATTACTTACCCCGGCCCTAAGCGCCAACGCCGCCACGCCGGCACCGATCACCCAACAGAACGTCTCGCTGGCCCTGGCCGATGGCCTGATCCAGGCCACGCTGGACCAGTGCCACGCGGAAAACCGCACGGCGGTGGTCGCTGTGGTCGATCGCGGCGGCAATCTGGTTGCCCTGCGCCGGGACGACAACGTCGGCCCGCACAACACCCTCGCCGCCCAGCGCAAGGCCTACACCGCGCTGTCGAGCAAGACACCGACGCGTCTGTTCGCCGAGCGCGCCGCCGCTACGCCGGACGCCGCCAACCTCAACACGCTGGATGAGCTGTTGCTGCTCGGCGGTGGCGTGCCGCTGAAGGTCGGCAACGAGGTGATCGGCGCCATCGGCGTGGCCGGCGCCGGCGGTGCCAAGAACGACGAGGCCTGCGCCATGGCCGCCATCGAAAAACTGCTGCCCTCCTCCCACTGAAGAAAAGGAAAACCCCATGAAAGCATTACGTTCCATCGCCGCCGGTTTGATGCTCAGCGGCCTGTCCGGTCTGTCCCTGGCCGCTGGCAACCCCCTCAGCGTGCATGTGCTGAATCTGCAAGACGGCCTGCCTTCGCCGGATGTGCGCGTCACCCTGGAACAACGTCAGGGTGACGCCTGGAAATCACTCAACAGCGGCGAAACCAACGCCCAAGGCCGCATCACCGCGCTGTACCCCGAAGGCAAGGCGCTGGAAAAAGGCACCTACCGCGTCACCTTCAAGACCGGCGACTGGTTTGCCGCGCACAAGGCCAGCACCTTTTTCCCCGAAGTTCCGGTGATCTTCGAAGCCGATGGCAGCGTCGAGCACTACCACATCCCGCTGCTGCTGAGTCCCTACGGCTTCTCCACCTACCGCGGAAACTGAGCCGCTCAGCGCACTTCCCAATAGCCCGGTGCGTTGTAGATGTCCTTCAGGTAGTCGATGAAGAAACGCACCTTGGCCGGCAGGTAGCGCTGCTGCGGGTACACCGCCTGGATGTCGTAGGCCGGCAGCGCGTACTCGTCGAGTACCGTGACCAGCTCGCCGCGCTTGAGCTCGGCCTGGATCTCCCAGGTCGAGCGCCAGCCGATGCCCAGGCCCTGCTTGACCCAGTCGAACAGCAGCTCACCGTCATTGCAGTCCAGATTGCCAGCCACGCGGATCGCCACCTGCCTGCCGTCGCGCAGGAAAGTCCAGCCACGCTGCTGGCCACCCTGCAGGTTGAAGGCCAGGCAATTGTGCTCGGTCAGCTCCTCCAATGCCGTCGGCGTGCCGTGGCGGGCGAAATACTCCGGCGAACCGCAGACCACCCGCCTGTTCGGAAACAGCCTTACCGCCACGTAGTTGGGGTCGGTCACCTCGCCGATGCGAATGCCCATGTCATAGCCGTGGCGCACCAGATCGACCACGCTGTCGGTAAAGTTGAACGACAGTTGCAGGTCGGGATAACGCGCCTGGAATGCCGGCGCGTGCGGGCCGATATGTCGCCGGCCGAATGCTGCCGGCGCCGACACCACCAGATGGCCACGCACCGAAGTGCGGTCGTGGCTGATGCTGGCATCCACCTCATCGAAATCCTTCAGTAGCCCACGGGCGCGATCCAGGTATTGCTCGCCCAGATCGGTCAATGACAGCCCGCGCGTCGAGCGGTGCATCAGCTTCACACTCAGGTGCCGCTCCAGCGCATCCAGCCGCCGCCCCATCACCACCGGGGTGACGTTTTCCTTGTGCGCAGCCGCGGCGAAGCTGCCGCAATCGGCCACCAGCACGAAGCTGCGCAGGGTCGTGTAACGATCCATTCGATACTCCTGATATCGACAGAACTGAAGTCTCGGCCAATTCCGCCTGCGAATCCAGGGCGGCATGCTTGAGCCACGTAGAAAAACTATCGAATAAAAAGACAGCCACGATCTAGCGAGCTAGAGACCTGCAAGGCGCAACGACCAACGGGAGTAACAGCCGAAGGCTGGCCCGAAGGGTAAGCGCCAGCGAGTCAAAGCAGGCGAGGAAGCGGAGTTTGCTGGTGCAAATGAGCATTCCGAGCCTGGTTTTAACGCAGCAGGGCCGACGCGCAGCAGATCGTGATTCCAAGAATCAGGAGGAAGAACAATGGCCCGCATGAGAGCAATCGACGCCGCCGTCGCGGTATTGCGCAAGGAAGGCATCGACACCGCCTTCGGCATCCCCGGTGCCGCGATCAACCCGCTGTATTCCGCCCTGCGTGCCGATGGCAGCATCCGTCACATTCTCGCCCGCCACGTCGAAGGCGCCTCGCACATGGCCGAGGGTTACACCCGCACCAAGGCCGGCAACATCGGCGTGTGCATCGGCACCTCGGGCCCGGCCGGCACCGACATGATCACCGGCCTCTACTCCGCCTGGGCCGACTCCATTCCGATTCTCTGCATCACCGGCCAGGCGCCGCGTGCTCGCCTCTATAAAGAAGATTTCCAGGCCGTGGACATCGAGTCCATCGCCAAGCCGGTGACTAAGTGGGCCGTGACCGTGCGTGAGCCGGCGCTGGTGCCTCGCGTATTCCAGCAGGCCTTCCACGTGATGCGTTCGGGCCGTCCGGGGCCGGTACTGATCGACCTGCCGTTCGACGTGCAGATGGCCGAGATCGAATTCGACGTCGAGACCTACGAGCCGCTTGCGGTTTACAAGCCGGCAGCCACCCGCAAGCAGATCGAGAAAGCCATCGACATGCTCTGCGCTGCCGAGCGCCCGCTGATCGTCGCCGGTGGTGGCATCTATAACGCCGGTGCCGAAGCGCTGCTGGTGGAATTCGCCGAGACCGTGGGCGTGCCGGTGATCCCGACGCTGATGGGCTGGGGCTCGATTCCCGATGACCATCCACTGATGGCCGGCATGTGCGGCCTGCAGACCAGCCATCGCTACGGCAACGCCAACATGCTGGCTTCGGACTTCGTGCTCGGCATCGGCAACCGCTGGGCCAACCGCCACACCGGCTCGGTCGAGGTCTACACCAAGGACCGCACCTTCGTGCACGTGGATATCGAACCAACCCAGATCGGGCGAGTGTTCTCGCCGGACTTCGGCATCACCTCCGATGCCGGCGCCGCGCTGAAGCTGTTCGTCGAAGTTGCCAAGGAGCGCAAAGCGGCGGGCCGGTTGCCGGACCGTACGCCATGGGCCGCCGACTGCCAGGAGCGCAAGCGCACGATGCTGCGCAAGACGCACTTCGACAGCGTGCCGATGAAGCCGCAGCGCGTGTACCAGTGCATGAACAACGCGTTCGGCAAGGACGGCTGCTACGTCAGCACCATCGGCCTGTCGCAGATCGCCGCCGCGCAGTTCCTGCATGTCTACAAGCCGCGCCACTGGATCAACTGCGGCCAGGCCGGCCCGCTCGGCTGGACGATTCCGGCAGCGCTCGGCGTGGTCGCGGCGGACCCAACACGCAAGGTGGTGGCGCTGTCCGGCGACTACGACTTCCAGTTCATGATCGAGGAGCTGGCGGTGGGTGCGCAGTTCAAGCTGCCGTACATCCACATCCTGGTGAACAACGCCTACCTCGGCCTGATCCGCCAGTCGCAGCGCGGTTTCGAGATGGATTACTGCGTGCAGCTCGGCTTCGAGAACATCAATGCCGACCAGAGCGGCATGGAAGGCTACGGCGTCGATCATGTCGCGGTGGTCGAGGGCCTGGGCTGCAAGGCGATCCGCGTGTTCAAGCAGGAAGACCTGCGCCCGGCCATCGAACAGGCCCAGGCCTGGATGGCCGAGCACCAGGTGCCGGTGGTGATCGAGGTGATCCTCGAACGCGTGACCAACATCGCCATGGGCACCGAGATCGACGCCATCAACGAGTTCGAGCCATTGGCCGAGCGCCGCGAGGATGCGCCGACGGCGGTTGGATTGCTGGACTGATTCACCAAACGCGTGGAAGACGCTTCGCGGTCTTCCACGGGGCGGCCACCCGTCCTACCGGCCGCCGCAGTTATCAGCGACGGGCACCGAAGCAACCGTAGGGTGGATATCGCGAAGCATATCCACCGCAACGCAACACCCAGGGTGGTCACCACACCACCGTAATGCAGAACCGAATTTGATCCCTACAGATCAGGAGAGAGAACCATGCCCCGCTTTGCCGCCAACCTGTCGATGCTGTTCACCGAGCAGGACTTCACCGATCGCTTCGCCGCCGCTGCCGCAGCCGGCTTTACCGGAGTCGAATACCTGTTCCCCTACGACTACCCGGCCGAGGAAATCAAGGCCCGGCTGGACGCCAACAAGCTGACCCAGGTGCTGTTCAACCTACCGGCCGGTGACTGGGCCGGCGGCGAACGTGGCATCGCCATCCTGCCGGAGCGGGTCGAGGAGTTCCGCGCCGGCGTGGACAAGGCCATCGCCTACGCCAAGGTGCTGGGCAACACCCAGGTCAACTGCCTGGCCGGCATCGCCCCGCGTGGCGCCGATCTCGGCCAACTGGAAATCACCTTTATCGAAAACCTGCGCTACGCCGCGCAGAAGCTCGAGGAGGCCGGCATCCGCCTGGTGATGGAGATGATCAACACCCGCGACATTCCGCGCTTCTTCCTCAACAACACCTCCCAGGCGCAGGAGATCCGCGGCAAGGTCGGTCACGCCAACCTGTTCCTGCAGTACGACATCTACCACATGCAGATCATGGAGGGCGACCTGGCGCGCACCATCGAGAACAACCTGGCGGCGATCAACCATATCCAGCTGGCGGACAACCCCGGACGCAACGAGCCGGGCACCGGCGAGATCAACTACCGCTTCCTGTTCGAGCATCTGGATCGCATCGGCTACCAGGGCTGGGTCGGCTGCGAGTACAAGCCGGCCACCACCACCGAAGCCGGCCTTGGCTGGCTGAAAAGCCACAACGCCATCTGACCCGAACTGAATCGAATTGAAGGAGATTACCCATGGCTAAGATCGGATTTATCGGCACCGGCATCATGGGCCTGCCCATGGCTCAGAACCTGCAGAAAGCAGGCCACGATATCTTTCTGTCCACGCATCACGACGCCGCTCCGGCAGCTCTGCTCGAGGCCGGCGCAGTCGCCCTGGCCAACCCGAAGGAAGTCGCCCAGGAAGCCGAGTTCATCATCGTGATGGTGCCGGACACCCCCCATGTCGAGGACGTGCTGTTGCGCGAGAACGGCATTGCCGAAGGCGTCGGGCCGAACAAGCTGGTGATCGACATGAGCTCGATCTCACCCAGCGCCACCAAGGCGTTTGCCGAGAAGATCAACGCCACCGGAGCCCAGTACCTCGACGCCCCGGTATCCGGCGGTGAAGTCGGCGCCAAGGCAGCCACCCTGTCGATCATGGTCGGCGGCAGCGAAGAAAGCTTCGCCCGTGCCCTGCCGCTGTTCCAGGCAATGGGCAAGAACATCACCCTGGTCGGTGGCAACGGCGATGGCCAGACCGCCAAGGTGGCCAACCAGATCATCGTTGCGCTGAACATTCAGGCGGTGGCCGAAGCCCTGCTGTTCGCCGCACGCAACGGCGCCGACCCGGCCAAGGTGCGCGAGGCGCTGATGGGCGGTTTCGCCGGCTCGAAGATTCTCGAGGTGCACGGCGAGCGCATGATCAAGGGCACCTTCGACCCGGGCTTTCGCATCAGCCTGCACCAGAAGGACCTCAACCTCGCCCTGGCCGGTGCCCGCGAATTGGGCCTGAACCTGCCCAACACCGCCAACGCCCAGCAGGTGTTCAGCACCTGCGCGGCCATCGGCGGCAGCGGCTGGGACCACTCGGCGCTGATCAAGGGCCTGGAGCACATGGCCAACTTCTCGATCCGCAAGGAGTAAAGCCTTCGAGCGCGCGGCAACAGGCCAGCGATCCCACCTTCAGGGACAGACAGACCAGGTGGTGGGTCGTCGTGAAGCCTCACGCAGCGCACTCAAAGGGTCGGGTCACAGGTTCGCCAGGCCGGAATCATCGCGTCTCCCCACGACCAGCATGACCTGCGTACCTCAGCCCGACCGCCGTCACCAGACGGCACCTTTTCGATTCGCCCGGCACAAGGAGTCACGGCCCGACTGCCGGGTGGGTCGATTTCAATTGCAGACCTTAGCGCTTGCATTGGCGAGCCCTAAGGTCTGGAATCGGTTGCACACCTCATACAAGGAGCTTCAGATGACCCTCGACCCACAAGCCCTGCTGCGCCAGTTGTTCGACAGCGCCATCGAGGCCGCCCACCCGCGCCATGTGCTCGCCGACCATCTGCCCGAAGACCGCAGCGCCCGGGCCATCGTCATCGGCGCCGGCAAAGCGGCCGCGGCCATGGCCGAAGCCATCGAGAAGGTCTGGGAAGGCGAACTGTCCGGGCTGGTGGTGACCCGCTACGAGCACCACGCCGACTGCCGGCGCATCGAAGTGGTGGAGGCCGCACACCCGGTCCCGGACGATGCCGGCGAGCGCGTCGCCCGCCGTGTGCTGGAGCTGGTCAGCAACCTCGAGGAAAGCGATCGGGTGATCTTCCTGCTCTCCGGCGGCGGCTCGTCGTTGCTGGCATTGCCGGCCGAGGGCATCTCGCTGGCGGACAAGCAGGCGATCAACAAGGCGCTGCTGCGCTCTGGCGCGCACATCGGCGAGATGAACTGCGTGCGCAAGCACCTTTCGGCGATCAAGGGCGGGCGCCTGGCCAGGGCCTGCTGGCCGGCCAGCGTGTACACCTACGCGATCTCCGACGTGCCCGGCGACGAAGCCACGGTGATCGCCTCCGGGCCGACCGTCGCCGATCCGACCACGTCGGCCGAGGCGCTGGCGATTCTCGAGCGCTATCACATCGAGGTGCCGGCCAACGTGCGTGCCTGGCTCGAAGACCCACGCTCGGAAACCCTCAAACCGGGCGACCCGATGCTCTCGCGCAGCCATTTCCGGCTGATCGCCACGCCGCAGCAGTCGCTCGATGCCGCAGCCGAGGTAGCCCGTGGCGCCGGTATCACCCCGCTGATCCTCGGTGATCTGGAAGGCGAAGCACGCGAGGTGGCCAAGGTGCATGCCGGCATCGCCCGCCAGGTGGTGCTGCACGGCCAGCCGATCGCCGCGCCCTGCGTGATCCTCTCCGGCGGCGAGACCACCGTCACCGTGCGCGGCAACGGCCGCGGCGGGCGCAATGCCGAGTTCCTGCTCGCCCTGACCGAAGCGCTGCAAGGCCTGTCCGGCGTTTACGCCCTGGCCGGCGACACCGACGGCATCGACGGCTCGGAAGACAACGCCGGCGCACTGATGACCCCGGACAGCTTTGCCCGCGCCGAAGCACAGGGCCTGCGCGCCGCCGACTCGCTGGCCAACAACGACGGCTATGGCTACTTCGCCGCGCTGGACAGCCTCATCGTCACCGGCCCGACGCGCACCAACGTCAACGACTTCCGCGCCATCCTGATTCTGCCGCCCTCGGCCTAGACCGAGGACGTTCACCTGCCAGCGAGCCCGCCATGAAACCCGACAAGAAGGTCAAGATACTTGCCACCCTCGGCCCCACCACCCGCAGCATCGACGATGTACGGGCGCTGGTCGCCGCCGGAGTCAACCTGTTCCGCCTGAACTTCAGCCATGGCGAGCACGCCGACCATGCCGAGCGTTTCGCCTGGATTCGCGAGGTCGAACGTGAGCTGAACCAGCCGATCGGCATTCTCATGGACCTGCAAGGGCCCAAGCTCAGGGTCGGCCGCTTCGCCGAGGGCAAGGTGCGCCTGGAACGCGACCAGGCCTTTCGCCTGGATCTGGACCCGACCCCGGGCGACAGCCAGCGGGTCAACCTGCCGCATCCGGAAATCATCGCCGCGCTGGAACCCGGCATGCAGTTGCTGATCGACGATGGCCGCTTGCGCCTGACGGTCACCGAGCGTCATGCCGAGGCCATCGATACCCGCGTGGTCGCCGGCGGCGAGCTGTCCGACCGCAAGGGTGTGAACGTGCCGGAGGCGGTGCTGGAGCTGAGCCCGCTGACCGAGAAGGACCGTCGCGACCTGACGTTCGGCCTGCAGCTGGGCTTCGACTGGGTCGCACTGTCGTTCGTCCAGCGCCCGCAGGACATCCATGAGGCACGCAAGCTGATCGGTGACCGCGCCTTTCTCATGGCCAAGATCGAGAAGCCATCGGCGGTGCAGCACCTGCGCGAAATCGCCCGTCTGTCCGACGCGATCATGGTGGCGCGCGGCGATCTGGGCGTGGAGGTGCCGGCCGAGAACGTGCCGCGTATCCAGAAGGACATCGTGCGCATCTGCCGCCAGCTCGGCCGCCCGGTGGTGGTGGCCACGCAGATGCTCGAATCCATGCGCTTCGCTCCGGCCCCCACCCGCGCCGAGGTCACCGACGTGGCCAATGCGGTTGCCGAGGGCGCGGACGCGGTGATGCTGTCGGCGGAAACCGCTTCCGGCGACTACCCGCTGGAAGCGGTGAGCATGATGAGCAAGATCATTCGCCAGGTGGAAAGCGGCCCGGACTTCCAGGCCCAGCTCGACGTGCACCGACCTAACGCCGAGGCCACCCTGCCGGATGCCATCAGCTGCGCGATCCGCCGCATCAGCGGCATCCTTCCGATTGCCGTGCTGGTCAACTACACCGAATCCGGCCGCTCCAGCCTGCGCGCCTCACGTGAACGCCCGGCCACGCCAATCCTCAGCCTGACGCCAAGCGTCGCCACCGCACGCAAACTCAGCGTGGCCTGGGGCGTGTATTCGGTGGTGGATGCGCCGATGCGCGACATGGAACAGGTCAGCAGTCACGCCCTGGAACTGGCGCGTGCGCAGGGCATGGCGCAAAGCGGCGACACGGTGCTGATCACCGCCGGCGTGCCTCTCGGCGAGCCCGGCACCACCAACACGCTGCGCATCGAAGTGCTGAGCTGACACGGCCGGGCGCCTGCCCGGACAAGCTACCGATAGCCCTTCTGCCGCTGGCCCCATGCGGGCCGGCGCCCTTGCGTTCGCCCGGACTTCACCGATGCGTGTTCCCGTTGCACTTCATCCCCTGCTGCATGCCTTTGCCCAGGTTTTTCTGCAGCGGCATGCCGGCTGTGGCGCCCTGATCATGCTCGCGCTGGCCGTGGCCGATCCGGCGTTGCTGGCCGGTTCGCTTTTCGCCGTCGTCATGGCCCATAGCTGCGCGACCTGGCTGGGCTATGCAACGGACGACCGCGAAGACGGCCTGTACGGCTATAACGCCGTGCTGCTCGGCGCACTGCTGGTCCATCTCTTCGGCCTGTCGACGGTAAGCCTGGCCATGATTGCCGCCACCTCGCTGGCCAGCTGTCCGCTCCAGGCATGGCTGCTCGACCGCCTGCGTCAGCACGGTGGACTCCCGGGATTCACCCTTCCCATCGTCCTGATCGGGTTCGTCACGTTGCTGGCCGCAACCCCCGCGCCCGTATCCGCAGCCACCGGCCTAGCGCCAGACATCAGCGGGCTGCTCGGTGCCTGGCTGTTGGGCGTCGCTCAGGTGATATTCGTCGATGATCGGCTTGCGGCGGCCAGCCTGGTACTGGCCGTCGCCGTGGCGAACTGGCGCGATGCGCTCTGGCTGCTGGCTGGTTCGGCTCTGGGCATGACCGTGGGCGGCTGGATCGGAGCCGCCTGGTCCGATGGCCAGGCCGGTTTCAACCCGGCTCTGGCCGCCTTGGCGCTGGCCCAATGGCGTGATGGCTGGAGCCTGCCGGTACTGGGCATGCTCGCCGCCATCGCGTTGTGGCTGGCTCTGCATAGCCTTGGCCTGCCGACCCTAACCCTGCCCTTTCTGCTGGCTACCTGGCTGGGCCTGCTGATTCGACTGCCGCACCGCAGCCACAACCGCTAGTTCAACCTCCGGTTGCCAGCGGGTCTTGCTCCTGCGGGTAGCGATGCTCTTCCGCAACCTCGCCATCCTCGCCATGTACCTTGACCAGCGCCGTGCGCAGCTTCATGTAGTCGCGTGTCTCGTCGAGGATGTCCTGCCTGCTGCCCGCTTCGAGCAGCGCGCGTTGGTCGCCTTGTTCGCGTAGCACCCAACGGTCGTCTTCGTGGGTGATGTGATAAGTCTCCATGGCGTTCTCCGGTTTGGCGGTTTGTTCTGGATGCTCTGTTTTGAAAGCCGTCATCGTCCGAGGTTCGCTACTGCGTAATGGTAAAAACAACCTTGAATGGTTCATGCGACCTTAAAAGTTAGGGTCGTTTTAACTCTCTATCCGCTGCAAACCTTGATTTAAGTCAATTTCAACCTGGAACGATTGTTGAAAGCACCTGTGTAGAACGTTTCGTGATCGCACCACGATCACCGGACGCCTTTCCCACCAGAGGAGTCATAGATGCTTTGCGCTGAACAGATCGCCCTGATCAAGGCCACCGTACCGCTGCTGGAAAGCGGCGGCGAGGCCCTTACCAACCATTTCTACAAGCTGCTGCTCTCCGAACACCCCGAGGTGCAACCACTGTTCAACCAGGCCCACCAGGCCAGCGGCGAGCAGCCACGCGCCCTGGCCAACGGTGTGCTGATGTACGCCAGGCATATCGACCGCCTCGAAGCGCTCGGTCCGCTGGTCGCACAGATCATCAACAAGCACGTCGCCCTGCAGGTGTTGCCCGAACATTACCCGCTGGTGGGCTCCTGCCTGCTGCGCGCCATCCGCGAAGTACTGGGCGAGGAAATCGCTACCGACGCGGTGATCGATGCCTGGGGCGCCGCCTATCAGCAGCTGGCTGACATCCTCATCGGCCAGGAGGAGCAGCTCTATCAGTCCAAGGCCGAGGCCGTCGGTGGCTGGCGCGGCGCGCGGCGTTTTCGCATCGCCCGCAAGGTGGTCGAGAGCGACGAGATCACCTCTTTCCACCTGCAGCCGGAGGACGGCGGGCCGTTGATGGACTTTGTCCCCGGCCAGTACATCGGCTTGCGCCTGGAGATCGACGGCAAGGAAGTACGGCGCAACTATTCGCTGTCAGCCGCGAGCAACGGCCGCGAGTACCGCATCAGCGTCAAACGCGAGCCTGGCGGCGTGGTGTCCAACGCGCTGCATGACATGCCCGAAGGCGCAACGCTGGAGCTGTTCGCGCCGGCCGGCGAGTTCACCCTGCAACCCGGCGACAAGCCGCTGGTGCTGATCAGTGGCGGCGTCGGCATTACGCCAACCCTGGCGATGCTGGAACAGGCGCTGGCCAGCGCCAGGCCGGTGCACTTCATCCACTGTGCCCGCAACGCTGGCGTGCATGCGTTTCGCCGCAGCGTGGATGCGCTGGCAGAGCGCCACGCGCAGCTCAAGCGCTTCTACTGCTACGAGGAACATTCCGATACGGCTTCTGCACCGGATGCCGTCGGCCGGCTCAGCGAACGTCAGCTTGCCGAATGGCTGCCTGCCGACCGCGATGTCGACGCCTACTTCCTCGGGCCGAAGCCATTCATGGCCGCCGTTCGCCGTCAGCTGAAAGCCCTCGGCGTGCCGGAGCAGCAGACTCGCTACGAGTTCTTCGGCCCCGCTTCCGCCCTCGATTGATCCATCCCGAGGCTCGCTCGCTGCGAGCCTCCTCGCGAAGGAGATTCAGCCATGCTTTATCACCCGATCGCCCCGCAGCGCCTGATGAGTGCTGCCAACGCCCTGATGATCGCTGGCGTACTGCTTCTACTGGCAGGAATCAGCGGTGCTTACCTGTTCGACCAACACCTGGCGCTAGGCGGCATCGTTGCGGCCCATGCGCTGGTCATCCTCGGCCCTACGGCATTGAAGATCGGCTACGTCATGCGGCTTCTGGCCGAGCGCAACGGCAAACTAGCGGCCTGAAACGGGCGCCTGCGTTCTCCAATATGGAGAGGTCTGCTTACTATATTAACTCCACCGCTCCGCTTGTAATTTCACTCCGCCATAGTCCTACTCGACATGGGGAAAACCATTCGTCTACGCATTTTAATTATTCGAAACTCCTGCCGCCGGACTCCCTCTGACACAGTGAAGGCTGATTGATCTCTTTCCTTCAGCCCTTTTGTGAAAGTCTCTATCCACTTGAGGAGAAAAAGACATGGCAAATAACAACCCAGGCAACTTCGCCAACGATAAAGAGAAAGCATCCGAAGCTGGCCGCAAAGGCGGTCACAACAGTGGCGGAAACTTCGCCAACGACCGCGAGAAGGCCTCCGAGGCTGGCCGCAAGGGTGGCCAGAACAGCCACGGCGGTGGCCGCAGCAGTTAAGCGCTGACGGCAAAAGAAGGGCAGGCGCCTGATTGGCACCTGCCCTTCTTTTTTAATACCTGGTTATTTTGATCTTCCTGATCAGCGAGTAATTAGCAGCCGAGCAATTTCACCCGAAGTAAATACAGATATCAAAATAATATATAAATCACATCATCACCCTTGCACTAACCGGCAACTAACAGAACAGGCATGCGCAGTTTTCCAGCACCAAACTCCGCTGAACTATCAAAAACGTCCGGCAAAAGCAGCCGGCGCTTGATGCCGTTTGTCGTATCATCAGACCGGACTTTGAATCTGGAGTGATCGATGAGCAGCACTGCATTCTCCGAACGAATCATCCAGAGCCTGCTGGACACTGATTTCTACAAGCTGACCATGATGCAGGCAGTACTGCATCACTACCCCAATGCAGAAGTGGAATGGGCATTTCGCAGCCGCTCCGGTGAGAATCTAACGCCCTTCCTCGATGCGATCCGCCAGCAGATCGAAGCGCTTGCCGAGCTGCAAATCACACCCGAAGAGCTGGCCTATCTCGAACGCATCCCTTACATGCAACCGGATTTCATCCGCTTCCTCGGCCTGTTTCGCTTCGACCTGCGTTACCTGCGCGTCGACATCGAGGACGGCGAACTGGTGATGCACCTGCGTGGCCCCTGGCTGCATGTGATTCTGTTCGAAGTGCCGCTACTGGCCATCGTCAGCGAGGTACGCAACCGGGCGCGCTACCCGCAGGTAACCCTGGAACAGGCAAGCGAGCGGCTGAACGAGAAGCTGAACTGGCTACGCAGCCAGGCTAGCGCCGAGGAACTGGCGAACTTCACCCTGGCGGACTTCGGCACGCGCCGGCGCTTCTCCTACGCGGTTCAGGCGATGGTGGTCGAACGGCTGCAACAGGATTTTCCGGGCCGTTTCGTCGGCACCAGCAATGTGCACCTGGCGCGCGTGCAGCAGGTGAAGCCAATGGGCACCATGGCCCACGAATGGATCATGGCGCACCAGCAACTTGGCCCGCGGCTGATCGACAGCCAGGTCGCGGCACTCGATTGCTGGGTACGCGAATACCGCGGGGCGCTGGGGATCGCGCTGACCGATTGCATCACCATGGATGCCTTTCTGCGCGACTTCGATCTCTACTTCGCCAAGCTGTTCGACGGCCTGCGACATGATTCGGGTGATCCGCTAGTCTGGGCCGAGAAAGCGATCGCGCACTATCAGCGCCTGGGCATCGACCCACGAACCCGCCAGCTGATTTTTTCCGATGGGCTGAACTTCGCCAAGGCGCTGGAAATACATCGCGCGCTGGCCGGGCGTACCCACGCCAGCTTCGGTATTGGTACCGGGCTTACCTGCGATATCCCTGGAGTCGAGCCAACCAACATGGTCATCAAGATGACCAGCTGCAACGGCCAGCCAGTGGCGAAACTGTCGGATTCACCGGGCAAGACCATGTGCCGCGACGCCGCGTTCCTTAGTTATCTGCGCCATGTCTTCAAGGTTGACGCCAGCTGAGCGGCCCGCCGCGAACCGGTATTTTCCTGCCGCCGCAGCTAGGCGCCGAGTACGAATGTGCCCTGCTCCAGAGCTTGCGGCTCCATCACGCAGAGGCGATTGCGCCCGCTTGTCTTGGCGCGGTACATGCGTTTGTCCGCCAGCTCCAGCAGATCGCGGTAGTCGGCGACCTGATCGCAGCGCCGTTCGGCCAGACCGATGCTTGCTGTCAGCGCCGCGCCGTCCGGACGCTGCCCCAGCCCCTGACCAACGATGCGCTCGAGTGCCTGGCGCGCCTGCAGCATGTCGGTGTCCGGCATGATCAACAGAAACTCCTCACCGCCCCAGCGCAGCAGACTGTCGGAAGCACGCAAGGCCGCGACCAGCCGCCTGGCCGCTTCGCGCAGCACCTGATCCCCGGCTTCGTGGCCATGGTTGTCGTTGATGGTCTTGAAGTGGTCGAGATCGATGAAGGCCAAGGCCAGCGCGCCGTTCTTGCGCTGGGCGCTGTCCCATTGCAAACGGAGGATTTCCTCACCGCTGCCGCGAGAGAACACCCCGGTAAGCGGATCACGGATCGCCTGGCGTACCAGGGCGAACATGAACGCCAGCTGGCTCATGCTGGCCAGGCTGGCGACGCCGGCGATCAGGATCAGCAGCCAGAACGCCCCGGCAAACGACGGCCAGTTGAGCGTGGCCCAGCTGAGATAGCCGGCCAGCGCCTGGGCGAGTAGCAGCAGGCTGGAAAGCACCAGATTCTCCACCAGAGTCAGCGGGAATATCGTCAGTCCCGCCATCAGCACGAACGGCAGAAATGCGTAGCCGGCACCGACCACTGCGGAGAACTGCGCCAGCTGGTAGCTGCCAAGCAGGGTATGCGAGGCGATGTAAAAGATGGTTGGAATGGCGAACAGGATCGCTATTGCACGGTAGGCATCCAGCAGGTTGCCGCTCGGGCGATAGAACAGCAGCAGGCAGGTGAACGCCAGGCAGGCCATCATCCGGAACCCGGCCAGCGCCGCCCACAGCTTGGGCTCAAACACCATCAGATCGATCAGACTCCACAACGGCGTCAGCACGGCGAAAAGGAAGGCGAACAGGCGTACGCGATTGACGATCAAGGTTGCGCGCCGCTGGCACAGCAGCAGCGGATGGCGCCGCGGGCTGAGCAGATGACGAAGCTCATTGGGTTTCAACTCGCTGGGCAGCAGCGAGGACAGACGGTCACGTAACAGATCGAGAAACGCTGGCATTTATTGTTTTGCTCCCAGGTCGGGATGGTTTTCTTTGCTCAGCCCGGGTCGATAGCTGCCGACCTCGGGTCCTCCAATTCCCTTTTAAACAGCCGCTGCGGTATTCGCCAGCCAGCCGGCTCGCAAGCGAAGCCGCTGGATGGTACGCAGCTCGACAGTGAAATCCTTTGAGCCAAAGCAATAAACCTGAAGGCAAATAGCCAGTACGCCAAAAGAACTAGCCGCCAGACGAGAACGATTCGCCCTTTCGAGCGCTTATACGCACCTGCTCCAGCCATTAGCGTGAGCCAGGTCGCCCGCGTCTGCGTGAGCGACGTATCCACAAGAAAAACAATAAGGAGATACTCCGTGCAGAGCGCTCTCAAACCGCTTGCGGCAGTTATTTTGCTCACCTGTGCGGCCGGAACGGCTACCGCAAACAGCAGCCCGTTCAGCCAGTTTGTCGTCTTCGGCGACTCGTTGAGTGATGCCGGCAACTTCCCTGACCTGCAAAGCCCAACGCTCGGCGGTCTGCCCACCGGTGGCTTGCGCTTCACCAACCGAACCGGGCCGACTTATGGTGCTGGCGAATACAGCGGCGAGGTCGGCACCCAGCGTTTGGCTGGCCTGCTGGGCCTCCAATCGCTGCCTTCCACACCGCTGCTGCCGGCGCTTGTGACGGGCAACCCAGACGGCACCAACTATGCGGTCGGCGGCTATCGAACTGACCAGATCCTCGACTCGATCAACGGGAATTCAACCGTCTCGATCAGTGGCATGACCCGCACCAGGCTCGGTTATCTGGTTGAGAACCCGCGCGCCGATGCCAACGCCCTCTACTACCTGAACGGCGGCGGCAACGACATCTTTCAGGGGCGTGACATGGTCGCGGCAGCGCGCGACCTGGCGGAGGGCGTCCGAGCCCTGCAGGCCGCCGGGGCCCGCTACATTATCGTCTCCGATCTGCCCGATGTCGGCAGCACGCCGCTTGGCGCAGCTAATAACGTGACCGACTATTGGAATGGCCTGAGTACAGCGTTCAATACCGAGCTGGCTAGCCGCCTGCAGGCCCAAGGCGGCAACTACGTGCTGGTGAATAACCGTTTGTTGCTCGCCGAGGTACGCGCTGACCTGGCCGCATTCGGCTTCGACCCGAACGTGGCGCAAACCGCTGTTTGCTTCGACTCTTCATCTTCGACCCCTTGCCTGCCGGACCCGACCTACGGCCTCGGCGGCGCCGCGCCGGACCCGAGTCGCCTGATGTTCAATGATGGCGTCCATCCAACCACCGCAGTTCATCAGATCAGCGCCGACTACCTCTACTCGATCATCGCCGCCCCGTGGGAAATCTCACTGCTACCGGAAATGGGTCGCTCCGCGCTGCGCGCCCACCTGCAGCAACTGGACAACGAATTGTCCGCCCAGCGCGGCAACTGGCAAGCGGTCGGTGCCTGGCGCACCTTCGTCCAAGGCGGTTACAACCGACCTGAGTACGATGGTTACGGTGGCGGCGACGGTCATGGGCTGAGCCTGTCCGTGGGTGTTACCCAGCGTCTGAGCGAAGCCTGGCTGGCCGGCATTAGCCTGGGACTGGCGGAAAACTCTCTGGAACTGGGAAGAAACGACTCCGATTACGACATGCGCAGCTACCTGGCCACGGCCTTCGCCCGTTACGAACATCAACGTCTGTTCGCCGACTTCAGCCTCAGCGCCGGTTACCTCGATTACCACGACCTCAAGCGCACCTTCGCCCTCGGCATCACCGAACGCGCGGAAAAAGGCGATACCGAAGGCACGCTATGGGGCGCGGCCGCCAAGGCTGGCTTCAATCTCATGCAGCCAGGCGACCAGCTACAGTTCGGTCCCTTTATCGGCGCGAGCTACCAGAAGGTCGACGTCGACGGCTACAGCGAGAAAGGTGCGCGATCAACCGCGCTGAGCTACCACGACCAGGAGCTGAAATCGCTGCGTCTGTCGCTAGGGCTGTTCGGCGAGTACGCGCTGACGGACCGCACGCGGCTGTTCGGCGAGGTGGCACGGGAGGTGGAGCGTGAGGATGAGGATCGAAAAGATCTGCGCATGTCGCTGAACAGCGTGCCAGGCAACAGCTTCGAGCTGCCGGGCGCGATGTCGACCGGCGACCAGACGCGCTTCAGCCTTGGCCTGGCGCACCGCTTGAACCCAGGCCTGTCCCTACGCGCCAACTATAACTACCGGGGCAACGACAACCGCGACCACGGGCTGGGGTTGTCACTGGCCTGGGATTTGTAACAGGACTCGCCGGAGGAGGGATAAGCCGCCGCCGCGACAGGCGCGGCGGCGAACTGCGGGTCAGCGACCGTCAATCTGCCCCTGCAGATTGGCGATCTGGCTCTGCATGGCATTGATGGTACGGGTGACCTGAGCCCGGAAGGAGTCGAACTCGGCGGTGTTGGCGGCGCTCGGTGCCGGACGGTTGTCCAGCTGGCTGCGCAGCACCAGGATGTCCTGCTCCAGACGGCTGATCGCCTGATTCTGATTGCCGCCCTGCTTCAGTGTTGCCACATCCTTGCTCAGGCTATCGATCCGTCCCGCCAGCTTGGCCTGCTCATCCAGCGTCGACTTCAGCGACGCCTGCTCGCTACCCAGCGTCTTGACGGATTCCGCCAGAGACGCCGTGGTGCCTTGCTGAGTCTGAAGATCATTGCCCAGGCGCTCGAGACGTTTGCCCTGCTCTTCCAGACGCTGATCCTGATTGCCCTGGCGACCGGCCAGACTCTGCTGCTCGGTGGCGAAGGCCTGCTGCTTGCGGCCGAGCTCCACGGTCTGCTGCTCCAGCTGCTTGATGCGCAGCTTCACGGCCTCGCTTTCGGTGGTCACGTTGGACTCGGTCGCGACAACCTTGCCGGAAATATCCTGCAGGCGCCCCGCGGCGTCTTCGCTGATACGGGCGAAACTCTCCTGCGTGGCGACCAACTGCATTTCCAGCATCGCGATCTTCTGGTAGCTCCACCAGCCAAGCGCGCCAAGGCTGATCAGCAAGGCCAGCACCATGACCCAAAGCGGCGCCGAGCTCGCTCGACCACCACCGCCACCGGCGCGGCGCTTCTGCCGTGAGCGACCATCATCGACAGGTTCGGCAGCCGTACGCCGAATCGGCTCGAGATCCGGCGCCGGATAGGGCTCCACGCGATCACGGCCTGCGGTCAGGCTGGGGATATTGTCCAGTTCGTCGTGAGCATCGTTGCGCATGGGGTACCTTCAATGGCGCGGAGCGAAAAACAGCGCGCAGTATAACGATTCGGGACGCAGCCATCAGCGACGGCTGCCTTGCTAGCCAGATGCACCGCGTTAGAGCATGGCGCGGGCTGTCAAACGCATCACGGTGCACAAAACATCGAGTTCGCCTCCCTGCGAGACGCCTGCGCATCGCGGGCCAATCACGACGGATAAGGTACAAACCTCGCCAGCTGTGCCCTGCGCGGCGCTGCGCCGGTTTTCGACGGGTGTCGGGCACGACTTGGTACGCCGCTTGCTCTATCTCTCATGCCAGCGGATAGACACTTCCGACACGGATGTCGGGCCTTAGGGCAATCATGAGGAACACAGCATGGAGCTGAACAAAGCGGTTATCGACTGCATGCGCAGCCTGCGACGCAGACTTCGCGATGAGCAGCAACTCGACATCCATCTCAACCAACCGGACGCGGTATCGGCCATGCTGGCCGGCTGCGTGCGCTCGAATGACGAACTGACGCGCGAACTCGGCCGCCAGCTCGCCGCTTTCAGCGATCAGTTGCCGGCGCCTGTGCCGCCTCCGTCGCGGAGCTCAGGCAGTGCTACCGTGCGCATCTATCGGGGCCAGCGAGTCCTAGCCTGAAGCTGTCAATCGACCAGCAACCAGCCGCTGGCGCAATGCACCAGATGCCGGGTCAGTTCATCGAGCAACTGCCCGCCATTACGCCAGTGGTGCCAGTACAACGGCACGTCGATCGGCGGTCCGGACAGCACATCGACCAATTCCCCACGCGCAAGTTCGCCGCGCACCTGCAACTCCGGCACCAGCCCCCAGCCCAGTCCGCTGTGCAGCAGACGCACAAATCCCTCGGAAGACGGGCACAGATGGTGGATGAAAGCCTCACCGCCGCCGATTGACGCCATGTAGCGATGCTGCAACTGATCGTCCGGACCAAAGACCACAGCCGGTACACGTGCCAGATCCGTCGCCGCTGGCAGCTGCTTGAAATGACGACTGATGAATGCCGGGCTGGCCAGTGCACGGTAGCGCATCGCCCCGAGAAACTGGCTACGCGCACCCGCCAGCGGGCGCTCCGCAGCGCATACGCACGCAGCTACCTCGCCCGCCCGCATCCTTTTGAGACCGACGGCCTGATCCTCCACCACATGGTCGAGCAACACCCGATGCTCGGCGCAGAAGGGTGCGACCGCAGCTGCCCACCAGGTCGCCAGACTGTCGGCATTGAGGGCGATCCGCAGCCGTTCGGGCAAGCGGTTCTCGTCCAGCGCCGGGACCTGGCCCTGCAGGTCGCGCTCGAGCAGGCGCACCTGCTGAACATGATTTAGCAAGCGTTGGCCCAGCTCGGTCGGCCTCGGCGGGGCATCACGCAGCAACACGGGTTGCCCGACACGTGCCTCGAGCAGCTTGATCCGCTGTGATACTGCCGATTGCGAAAGCCCAAGCGCCTGTGCGGCACGCTCGAACCCCGCCTGTTCCACGACCGCCGCCAAAGCAGCGAGCAGTTTGTAATCGAACATCAGTTTTCCTAATGCTGCCTGACGATAATTTGTTTCTCTTATAGACCGCCAGTCACCAGACTCGCCAGCAGAATTCGAACGAGGCGTGCGACATGAATGCGATCTGGCAAAGCTATATCAACGGTCTACTGGTGGCGGCCGGGCTGATCATGGCCATTGGCGCTCAGAATGCGTTCGTGCTCGCGCAGAGCCTGCGCCGTGAACACCATCTGCCCGTGGCCGCGCTGTGTATCGTCTGTGACGTACTGCTGGTCAGCGTCGGCGTGTTTGGTCTGGCGGCGGTACTGGCGAGCAATCCGCTGCTGCTGGAAATCACTCGCTGGGGCGGTGTCGCTTTCCTGGTCTGGTACGGCACCCTGGCATTGCGCCGGGCGGCGAAGCCGCAGAGCCTGCGCAGCACCGACACACAACCGCGTCCGCTGCGCGCGGTATTGCTGGCCGCACTGGCCGTGACCCTGCTCAACCCCCACGTCTATCTCGATACCGTGGTCCTGATCGGATCTCTCGGCGCGCAGCAACCCGAGCCAGGTGCCTACACGCTCGGCGCGGCCAGCGCGTCGACGCTGTGGTTCATGACCCTGGCGCTCGGTGGCGCCTGGCTTGCGCCCTGGTTGGCCCGTCCGCTTACCTGGCGCCTGATCGACCTTGGCGTTGCGGCCATGATGTTCGCCATCGCCACGCAACTGGCATTCGCTGGCTGAGGCCGTTGCCCGCGGCATCCCACCGCGCACCGATTGGCAGCTCGCAAGGAACGCCCGAGCAGGTGACGCGGTCCACGCAAGGCGCAGCCAGTCTTTCGCAACCGATGGCATCACACCGCCAACCCCTCTGGAACCTATATTCCATACAGTTGCCGCGTGGTTTTGCCGCAGGTCGGGTGCTATGATCGCTGGCTCGCAGACATGGAGCGGAAGGCTTCAGTCTGTCTGTTCGGCCGACCGTGAACGGCCAGAGATTGCGCAAGCATGTAGCGAGCGAAGGGAACGACAGAGGTCAGGGCGGGATGCGCATTCGCACCTGTTCACCGGCAATGTCCGGCACGCCTCGTACGCTCCTTCCAGCTGGCCGCATCAATCCTCGACACCTGAGTAGGAGATACATCATGGCTTTCGAATTGCCGCCGCTGCCGTACGAAAAGAATGCTCTCGAGCCGCACATGTCCGCCGAGACGCTCGAGTTCCACCACGACAAGCACCATGCTGCTTACGTGACCAACCTGAACAACCTGATCCCGGGCACCGAGTTCGAAGGCAAGGATCTGGAAAGCATCATCAAGACCTCTTCGGGTGGCATCTTCAACAACGCCGCTCAGGTCTGGAACCACACCTTCTTCTGGAACTGCCTGGCGCCGAACGCCGGTGGCCAGCCGACTGGCGCCCTGGCTGATGCCATCAACGCCTCTTTCGGTTCCTTCGACAAGTTCAAGGAAGAGTTCACCAAGACCGCTATCGGCACCTTCGGCTCCGGCTGGGCCTGGCTGGTCAAGAAGTCCGACGGCAGCCTCGGCCTGGCGAGCACCATCGGTGCCGGCAACCCGATGACCGCTGGCGACAAGCCGCTGCTGACCTGCGACGTCTGGGAGCACGCCTACTACATCGACTACCGCAACGCTCGTCCGAAATTCGTCGAAGCGTTCTGGAACCTGGTCAACTGGGACTTCGTCGCGAAGAACTTCGCAGGCTAAGCAGCCAGACCGCAGTAATGAAATGCCCGCCCCCACGCGGGCATTTTCATTTAAGGCTTGGCCCGGGTCTGCCGCTATAGATTGGTATTCGTGCTCAACGGATGTCTCCGTGAAATGATTCAATACGCTATCTTTGCTTAGTAATACGGGATTGCCCTTGCATCCAGCGAGGTGCCGCACGTGCTTACGCTGCGAATCCCGGGGTTAACGGCCTCTTTGACGATTGCCGAATGACTATCAACATTTCTGCGACCGGGCGTCGGCACGGAAAAGGACCTTCATTTGAAGCTGGAAATACGCAATAGCCTGTCGCGTAAACTCCTGCGTGTCGTCCTGCTATCGGCGCTGGCGGTAGGACTGGTACTCAGCTGCGCGCAGATCATCTTCGGCGCGTACAAGACGCGCCAGCTGATCGAGGCCGATGCCCAGCGCATCCTGCGTATGACGCGCGACCCCTCCACGCAGGCGATCTACAGCCTCGACCGGGAGATGGGCGCCCAGGTGATGGAAGGCCTGTTTCAGCATGAATCGATTCGCATGGCATCGATCGGCCATCCGGATGAAGGCATGCTGGCGCTGAAGATCAGACCTCCCATCAGCCTGCCGACCCGCTGGCTGACCGATCCGATTCTTGGTCGCGACCAGCAGTTCTCGATCCCGCTGGTCGGCAAGCCGCCCTACAACGAGTACTACGGCGAACTGCGCATTACCCTGGATACCGCCCAATATGGCCAGGAATTCGTCAACGACTCCGTCGTCATCTTCATCCTTGGCCTCCTGCGCGCGCTGACCCTCGGCTTTGTGCTCTTTCTGATTTACCAGTGGCTGCTGACCCGTCCGTTGACCAAGCTCATCGAGCACCTCGCGCAGATCAATCCCGACCGGCCCGGCGAACACAAGCTGCCGATGATCAGGGGACACGAGCGCAACGAATTGGGCCTCTGGGTGGAAACAGCCAACGGCCTGCTCGCCTCCATCGAACACAATATGCATCTGCGTCAGGAGGCCGAAAGCAGCCTGCATCGCCTGACCCAGTACGACTCACTGACCGGTCTGCCCAACCGCCAGCAACTGCAGAGTCAGCTCGACCATATCCTCGACGAAGCGCGCCGCCTGCAGCGACGTATCGCCGTGCTCTGCCTGGGCCTTGATGACTTCAAGGGCGTCAACGAGCAGTACAGCTACCAGGCCGGCGACTACATGCTGCAGGCTCTGGCCGATCGTTTACGCGCCTCGGAGACGCGCCTGGGCGCGCTTGCGCGGCTGGGCGGCGACCAGTTCGTGCTGGTACTGAGTGGCATCGAGCAACCCTACGAGGCCGCCGAGCTGGCCCAGGCGGTGCTCGACGATCTGGAGAACCCGATCGAGCTGGACGGCCACCCGATTCGGCTGCGTGCGACCATCGGCATCACGCTTTATCCGGAAGATGGCGATAACACCGAGAAGCTGCTGCAGAAGGCCGAGCAGACCATGACCCTGGCCAAGAGCCGCTCGCGCAACCGCTACCAGTTTTATGTTGCCAGTATCGACAGCGAGATGCGCGCCCGCCGGGAGCTGGAGAAGGATCTCAGCGAAGCGCTCAAGCGCAACGAGTTTCATCTGGTCTACCAACCGCAGGTGGATTACCGGCACAACCGCATCACCGGCGTCGAGGCGCTGATTCGCTGGAAGCACCCGCAGGGCAAACTGGTACCGCCAGATCTGTTCATTCCGCTGGCCGAGCAGAACGGCAGCATCATCGAGATCGGCCAGTGGGTGCTCGATCAGGCGTGCAGCCAGCTACGGCAATGGCACGCTCAGGGTCATACCGGCCTTCGCGTGGCGGTGAACCTTTCCACGGTGCAACTGCGTCATCCGCAGCTGCCAGCGATGATCGGCGAGCTGCTGCACAAGCATCAGCTGCCCGCCGAAACCCTTGAGCTGGAGGTCACCGAAACCGGGCTGATGGAGGACATCGATGCCGCGGCGAACAACCTGCACAGCCTGCGGCGTTCCGGCGCGCTGATTGCGATCGATGACTTCGGTACCGGTTATTCCTCGCTCAGCTATCTCAAGAGCCTGCCGCTGGACAAGATCAAGATCGACAAGAGCTTCGTTCAGGACATCGGTCAGGACGAAGGCGCGACCATCGTCCGAGCGGTCATCCAGCTGGGCAAGAGCCTGGGCATGACGGTGATCGCCGAGGGTGTTGAAACGCCGGCGCAGGAAGCCTACCTGATCGCCGAAGGGTGCCAGGAGGGTCAGGGGTACTATTACAGCAAGCCGCTGCCGGCTCGCGATCTCGACCTGCTGCTGCGTCAGTCGGCGCCGTTCGACCGGGCTGTCAACTCCGAATTCCGCTAGATCAGGTCAGCAAGTCCTCGCCATCTTAATCATTTGGCTCACGAGCCCAAACGCTGGCCAGCCGCAGGGACTTCGGCCACACTTCCCGCCCCTTTTCGCCATCCGCGGCCTGCGACGAGCCCTCGATGAAACGTTTCGTACTTCTGGACACCGCTGCGATCCCCACCGGTGGCGCCCTGTGCCTGTTCGAATATGGCGATGACTTCGTCATCAAGATCCAGGGCGGTAACGGCAACCAGCTGATGAACACCCGTACCCACGGCTCGGAAGACGCGTTGGCGGAGATTCCCTGCAAGCGGATCGCCGGCCGGCCGCAGGTACGCGTCCTGATCGGTGGATTGGGCATGGGCTTTACCCTGGCTTCCGCCCTGCGCCATTTGGGACCTGATGCCGAGGTACTGGTAGCGGAACTGGTGCCGGGGGTGATCGAGTGGAACCACGGCACGCTCGGCGCGAAGTCCGGACATCCTGTGCGCGACCGCCGCAGCCAGGTGCTCAATCAGGACGTCGCCGAACTGCTGCAACAGCAGCCTCAGGGCTTCGATGCAATCATGCTGGACGTGGACAACGGTCCCGAAGGCCTGACGCAGAAGAGCAACAGCTGGCTCTATTCACTGGATGGTCTGAACGCCTGCGCCCGCGCACTGCGCCCCTCCGGCGTGCTCGCCGTGTGGTCGGCAAGCGCCGACCGGGCTTTCTCCGACAAGCTTGCCAAGGCTGGTTTCAAGGCCGAGGAAGTGCAGGTGTTCGCTCATGGCAACCGCGGCACACGCCACACCATCTGGATCGCTGAAAAGCGCAAGCGCTGAGCGGCGGCTGGCGGTTACCAGGCGGTTATACCCAGCTGCATTGCAAGCCATACGGCGCCCACCAGGCACATCGCCGCGCCTCCCGCTGCCTGCCAGTAGAAACGCCGGGTAATGACCTCCTCACCATGACTGGACAGCACGAAGGGCAACGCTTCATTGGGGCGAGCCAATTGATGCTGTTCCGGAGCAGCGCTGCTCTGGCGATGACGGTCCTCTGCCTCGAGCCGCGCGGCCAAGTGGACGCGATTCCATTCCTGCTCGTCGAGCAGCCCGTCGGCGTTGCTATCGAAACGCTGCAGCAAACCGGCGTAGTCACCCTTCCACTGCCGGATCACTTCACGCTTGGCTGATGAGAGATCGAGGCCGTGACGACCGCCGCCGGTGGTGCGAAAGTCGCCGATCGCATACAGCGGTTCACCCTCGTGTAGCCGTTCCTCGGTGTAGCGATAGCGTTTGCCGCTACTGAGCAGGCCCAGCCAGCCACTTGGCGCGACGCCACGGGGGTGGCGCAGGCTGCCGGTCCAGACCTTGCGAAAAGCAGGATGCACATCGGCGCCACGCGGGTCGATCAGGCACTCGCCGGTGGCATCGGCCAGGCGCAACCAGGCCTCGCTGGTGCCTCGCTCCAGCACATTCCAGCTGCTGCGCTTGCCATTGGAGCGATACTCTTCGATGCAGTAGCGCCACCAGAGGCAATGCTCACCGGTAAGCGGCGCGATGGGTTGTGGCACGCCCAGCTCACGCAGAATGCCGACCAGCTCGACATAGCCCTGCGCCGCCGAGCGGATGCGTGACGTCGGGGTATCGAGCAGATGCCGTGCGCGCGACCAGCGCCCGATGCAGATCCAGGCACCACCGATGCACAGCGCAGCAGCCAGCGCGAGGCTGAAAAACTGGCCGAGATCCATTTCAGCCGAACAGCGCCTTCAGATCGACGTCGGCCTTCTCCGCCTCGCTGAACTGCAACAGCGCGGCCTCCTTGAAGCCGAACGCCCGGGCCAGTAGCACATCGGGGAACTGCTCGATGCGCACGTTGTTCAGGTTTACCGCCTCGTTGTACAGCTCGCGGCGGTCAGCGATGCCGCTTTCAAGCCCACTGATGCGTTGTTGCAGATGGCGGAAACTGTCGTTGGCCTTCAGCTCAGGGTAGTTCTCAGCCAGCGCGAACAGCCGCCCCAACCCAACACGCAGGCCGGTCTCGGCCTGTCCCAGCGCACCGACGTCGCCTTGCTCCCGAGCACTGGACACCGCGTTGCGCGCGCTGATCACCTGCTCCAGCGTGTTGCGTTCGTGTTGCATGTACTGCCGACAGGTTTCCACCAGCTTGGGCAGCTCTTCATGGCGCTGGCGCAGCAGCACGTCAATGTTCGCCCACGCCTTGCCGACGCCATGCTTGAGCCGCACAAGGCCGTTGTAGAGGATCACCGCATAGGCGGCGACGAGAAACAGCACCACCAGCACAACCACCGCGCTCAGGCTCATGACATCTCCATACCTTGGCTTCAAAACGCCAGCATTCTACCGGTTGCGCTGACACGGAAGAGAGAGGCCGTGCACGCATTGGCTTTGCACAAAATGAAAATCTTTCGCATTATTGAGCGCTTCCGAGCAGCACTCGGCTTCGTTCATTCGCACGCAAAGGAACCCGCACATGCTACGCACCCCCATCTGGGCAACCGCCAGCCTTCTCGCTGTGGCTATCTCGCTCGCCGGTTGCGGTGAAGACAAGACACCGACCAACCAGACCGCTGCACCGCAAAGCACAACCGAGAGCGTGCCGGCAGAACAGGCGCAGAAGCCGGACGAGAAGGCTGCCAAGGCCGTGGTCAGCCACTACGCCGATCTGGCCCTGGCTGTGTTCAGCGATGCCCACAGCACCGCGGTGCAACTCCAGCAGGCCATCGATGCGCTGCTCGCCAACCCCAGCGAAGAAACCCTGCAGGCCGCTCGCCAGGCCTGGCTGGCCGCTCGCGTTCCGTACATGCAGAGCGAAGTGTTCCGCTTCGGCAACCCGGTGGTCGATGAGTGGGAAGGACAGCTCAATGCCTGGCCGCTCGACGAAGGCCTGATCGACTACGTCGAAGGTGACTACCAGCACGCCCTCGGCAACCCCGGCGCCAACGCCAACATCATCGCCAATACCGAATTGCAGATCGGCGAAGACAAGATCGACACCAGCGAGATCACCGCCGAGCTGCTGACCAGTCTCAACGAACTGGCCGGCTCCGAGGCCAACGTCGCCACCGGCTACCACGCCATCGAGTTCCTGCTCTGGGGCCAGGACCTCAACGGCACTGGTCCGGGCGCCGGCGAGCGTCCGCATACCGACTACGTCGTGGGCGAAGGCTGCACCGGCGACAACTGCGAGCGTCGCCGCACCTACCTGAAAGTCGCCACCGACCTGCTGGTAAGCGATCTGCAGGAAATGGTCGAACAGTGGCAGCCGGGCGCCGAGAACTACCGCGCCAGCCTGGAAGCCGAATCGGGCGAAAACGGCCTGCGCAAGATGCTCTTCGGCATGGGCAGCCTGTCGCTCGGTGAACTGGCCGGCGAGCGCATGAAGGTCGCGCTGGAGGCCAACTCCACCGAGGACGAGCACGACTGCTTCAGCGACAACACGCACAACTCGCACTTCTTCAACGCTCGCGGCATTCGCAACGTTTATCTGGGCGAGTACAAGCGCGTCGACGGCAGCACCCTGACCGGCCCAAGCCTCGCCTCGCTGGTGCAGGGTGTCAGCCCTGAAGTGGACAGCACGCTGAAGACCGACCTGGAAACCACCGAAGCCAAGCTGCAGGTGCTGGTTGAAAGCGCCAACAATGGCGAAGCCTTCGACCAACTGATCGCGGCGGACAACGCCGAAGGCCAGGAAAAGGTGCGTAACGCCATCGCCGCACTGGTGAAGCAGACCGCCTCCATCGAACAGGCCGCCGCCGCTCTCGGCATCAGCGATCTCAACCCCGACACTGCCGATCACGAGTTCTGATTAGCTCTGACACGGGCGCAGCCCCTGCGCCCGTGTCCCCCTTGGATCCACGCCAAGTGCCAGTGCGCAATGCTGCAGCCTCCACGCAAATGCAAATCCCTCTTATTCAATTTCGATTAGCCTGCTAAGATCGCGCGGCTTAATTCACGCTCCGCAGGTATTCCCCATGCGCCCGCTGTTTCGCCGCCTCTTTCCGTTGCTGGCCCTGGCTCTGGCCGCCTGCGGCACCGATGAAACGCCGCGCTTCGAACAGGCCGAACCCGGCGAAGCCCTCTCGGGCGGCACCACCACGGTCATGAAGTTCGACCAGAACGCCTTCTCCATGCCTTCGGCCAACCTCGCGCCGACACGTCGGCTCGACTTCAGCGTCGGCAACAGCTTCTTCCGCAACCCCTGGGTCATCGCCCCCGCGTCCACCACGGCGCGCGACGGCCTCGGCCCGTTGTTCAACACCAACGCCTGCCAGAACTGTCATATAAAGGACGGCCGCGGACACCCGCCGGCGCCGGATGCGGCAAGCGCCGTCTCGATGCTGGTGCGGCTGTCGATTCCGGCGGGGCCAGAGCACGCCGAGGTCGTCCGCGAGCGCGGCATCGCCCCCGAGCCGAGCTATGGCGGCCAGCTGCAGGACATGGCGGTTCCCGGCGTCGCGCCGGAGGGCAAGGTACGTCTGCGCTATTCGAGCGAGCGTGTGCAGTTTGCCGACGGTACCGAGATCGAATTACGCAAACCGATCATCGAGCTGAGCGAACTGGGCTACGGCGATATGCAGCCGGATACCCAGATGTCGCTGCGCATTGCGCCGCCGATGATCGGCCTCGGCCTGCTCGAAGCGATCCCCGAGGAGGCGCTGCTGGCCAATGCCGACCCCGATGACCGCGACGGCGACGGCATTTCCGGGCGCCCGAACCGGGTTTTCGACCAAACCACCCGGCAAACCGTGATGGGTCGCTTCGGCTGGAAGGCCGGCCAGCCGAGCCTGAATCAGCAGAACGCCGACGCCTTCTTCAACGACATGGGGCTGTCCAGTAGCCTGTTCAGTGGCAGCAGCTGCACCGAGCGGCAGACCAAGTGCCGCGCCATGCCTGACGGCGGCGAGCCGGAAGTGAGTGACAATATCCTTGCCCAGGTACTGTTCTACACCCGCAATCTCGGCGTGCCGGCGCGGCGCAACGTCGGCGATCCGCAGGTGCTCGCCGGCAAGACGCTGTTCCACCGTGCCGGCTGTCAGAGCTGCCATGTACCGCAGTTCACCACCGCCGCCGACGCAGCGGAACCGGAGCTGGCCAACCAGCTCATCCGCCCCTACACCGACATGCTGCTGCATGACATGGGCGAAGGCCTGGCCGATCACCGCCCCGAGTTCGAGGCCAGCGGCCGTGAGTGGCGCACCGCGCCTCTATGGGGGATCGGCCTGACCCAGACGGTCAGCGGGCATAGCCAATTCCTGCACGACGGCCGCGCCCGCAATCTGCTCGAAGCGATACTCTGGCACGGCGGCGAAGCAGAGAAAGCCCGCCAGGTCGTACTGGGCTTCAACCAGGAAGAACGCAACGCGCTGCTGAGCTTCCTCGAATCGCTCTGAATACCATTCAATCCAGCTTTCCGCGCTAAAGCCTATGAGGACACCATGATCCGTTCCTACTCCCTGCGCATCGCCAGCGGCGGCCTGCTGACCGCCCTGCTGCTGAGCGCCTGCACCCCGGCTGACCCGCGCGCCGAAACCAGCAAGGCGCTGACCGATGGCGTACTGCTGCCGACTTATAGCCAGTGGGCCGAAGCCGACCGCCGCCTCGCCGCGAGCGCAATCGCCTATTGCGCCGACAACCAGACCACCGAGGAAGCGCGCGAAGCCTTCGTGCATGCGCAGACCGCCTGGGCCGGCCTGCAGCCGCTGCTGATCGGCCCAATGGGCGAAGGCAACCTGGCCTGGCAGGTGCAGTTCTGGCCGGACAAGAAGAATCTCGTCGCGCGCCAGGTCAGCGCATTGCTCAACAGCAAACCCGACCTCACCCAGGCCGACCTGGACGGCGCCAGCGTCGTGGTCCAGGGTCTTAGCGCCTACGAGTACATCCTTTTCGATAAGAGCATCTCCCTCGACGATGCGGCTACCAAGCAGCGCTATTGCCCGCTGCTTACGGCGATCGGCGAGCACCAGCAGCAGCTTGCCGCCAGCGTGCTGCAGCAATGGCAGGACAAGGACGGTGTGGCCGACCAACTGCGCCATTTTCCCAATGAGCGCTACGCCGAGCCGAGTGAAGCGATCGCCGAGCTGCTGCGCGTTCAGGTCGCCGCACTCGATGGCCTGAAGAAGAAGCTTGGCGCCCCCCTCGGCCGCCAGACCAAGGGCCATCCGCAGCCCTATCAGGCCGAAGGCTGGCGCAGCGACACGACACTGGCCAACATCACCTCAGCGATCAAGGGTGCCGAAAGCCTGTGGCTGGGCGCCAACGAGAACGGCCTGCGCAAGCTGCTCAGCGCCGAGCAGGCAGATCTGGCCCAGCGCATCGACGCCGCTTATCACGAGCTGTTGCAGCAGCTGACAGGCATGCAGCAACCCTTCGGCGAGCTGCTGGGTAACGAGGCGGGGCGGGGCGAGCTCGACGCGCTGTACAAGCGCATCGACGGCCTGCATCGCCTGCATCAGCTGGACCTGGCCCGCGCCCTTGGCGTGCAAATCGGTTTCAACGCGCACGACGGAGACTGAGCATGAGGCGCCGAACCCTGCTTGGCCTGACCGGCGCCATGTTTGCAGCCGGCGGCATTGCCGGCTGGACACTGACCCGTCAGGGTGACCAGTCGGTGCTGCTGTCGGCACGCAACGACAAGGACGGCAAGCATTACGCCGTCGGTTATCGTCTCGACGGCAGTCAGGTATTCGCCACGCCGGTCGCCGAGCGCTGCCACGATGTCTACCCGCATCCTTATCTGCCGCTCGCAGTATTCGTCGGGCGTCGCCCGAGCCGCGAAAGCTATCTGATCGATTCGCGTGACGGTCGGCTGTTGCAGGTGCTGGCGTCGCCGCCACATCGCCATTTCTACGGTCATGGCGTGTTTCACCAGGATGGTGAATGGTTCTACACCACCGAGAACGACACCGCCGATGCCGGCCGTGGCGTGCTCGGTGTCTACCGCCTGGAAGATCGACAGCTGGTGCGCGTCGGCGAACACACGACCCACGGTATCGGCCCGCATCAGCTCCTGTGGATGCCGGACAACGAAACCCTGGTGGTTGCCAACGGCGGCATCCGCACCGAGGCGGACAGCCGCGCGATGATGAATCTCGATGCCATGGAGCCGAGCCTGGTGCTGCTGCGCCGCGACGGCCGCCTGATCAGCAAGGAACAGCTGCCGGAGCGGATGAACAGCGTGCGTCATCTTGCGATCGCCGCCGACGGCACCATCGTCAGTGGCCAGCAGTACGAGGGCGATGCCATGGACCGCGTACCGCTGCTGGCGATCAAGCGGCCCGGGCAGGCCTTCCAGCACTTCCCGCTGGGCGAAAGGCAGCGGCAGATCATGAACCAGTACACCGCGAGCCTCGCCATTCATGACGAATTGCGCCTGCTGGCGGTAACCGCACCACGAGGTAACAAGGTCTTCATCTGGGATCTGGACAGTACCGAGCTACGCCAGGAAGCCCACCTGCCCGACTGCGCTGGCGTCGCGGCAGTCACTGAGGGCTTCGTGGTCAGTTCCGGACAGGGTCGTTGCCGCCTGTTCGATTGCCGTGGCCAAGGCATCGCCAGCACGCCGCTGGAGTTGCCGGCCGGGCTCTGGGACAACCATTTACGCATCGTCTAGCTCAAGAAACGCACCACACCGCCGATGCATGCAGGCTACGGCAGGGATGCCTCATCGAGTTTTTCATACGAGGCCTTGCCCATGTTCCAGAAGTCCCTGCGCGCGCAGATTCTCGCGCTGATCGGCGGTAGCCTGCTGCTCACAGTGCTGATTGCGCTCGCCTGCATCCGCCTGCTCAGCAGCAATATCGACAATTTCCAGGCGCTGCTCGACGGCCCGCTGGAAGAGCTGCAACTGATCGACGAAGCCAACCTTGAATTCAAGGTGCAGGTCCAGGAGTGGAAAAACGTGCTGCTGCGCGGCAAGCAGTCCGGTGCCCGCGAGCGTCACTGGAGCCAGTTCGAAGCCCAGGAAGCCAAGGTGCAGAAGACCCTTGGCGACCTGCTTGTGCTAAGCGCCGACGAGCCGGCGCTGGCCAGCCAGATCGAGCGCCTGCGCAACGAGCATCGCACCCTTGGAGCTGCCTACCGCAAGGGTCTGGATGCCTACATCGCGGCTGACAGCGATCCTCTCGCTGGGGATGCCGCGGTAGCCGGTATCGACCGCGCCACCAGCGCGCAGCTGAGCGAGCTGGTCGACCAGCAGCACAAAGCCGCCAAACAGCGCGCGGAAGCCATCCGGGCTGATGCCGCGAACACCGCTGTGCTCGGGCCGATCATCATGATTCTGGCCGCCTTGCTGGTGGCGCTGTTCGCCCTGTGGCTGGTCAACCGACAGATCATCGAGCCGATCCGCAGCCTGATCGAACATATTGCACGTCTCAGCCAGGGCAAGTTTGCCGACCGTGTGGATGCCAGCCGCGCCGACGAACTGGGCCGCCTGGCCGTCGCCGCCAACGTGCTGCGCGATTTTCTCGCCGATACTTTCACCCGCCTGCAGCAGAGCACGTCCAATCTCGACGGCGCCAGCGGCGAGCTGAGCGCCATCGCCAGGCTGATGGCAGACGGCACTCGCGAGCAGTTCTCGCGTACCGACCAGGTCGCCACGGCGATGCATGAGATGTCCGCCACCGCCCAGGAGGTATCGCGACACGCTGCCGAAGCGGCGCAGGCCGCTGATGCCGCTGACCATTCGGCACAACAGGGCGAAGCGGTGATGCGCGCCACGATAGCCACCATCACCGACGTGAGCGGCGAGATCGCCAGCACCGCTGAGGTCATTCGCCGCCTGGAAGGCGACAGCGGCCGCATCGGCAAGGTGCTGGAAGTGATCCGCGGCATCGCCGACCAGACCAATCTGCTGGCGCTCAATGCCGCCATCGAGGCGGCCCGTGCGGGCGATGCCGGACGCGGCTTTGCCGTGGTCGCCGATGAAGTGCGCACCCTGGCGCAGCGCACGGCCGAGTCCACCGCCGAGATTCACCAGATCATCGATACCGTGCAGACCGGCGCGAGCAATGCCGTGCGCGCCATCGAGAGCGGCCAGGCCCGCAGTGAACAGGGCGTCGGCCAGGTAACCGAGGCCGGTCTGATGCTGCAGCGCATCACCGAAGCGGTAGAAGCCATCCGTGACATGAACCGCCAGATCGCCACCGCTGCCGAGGAGCAGACTGCTGTCGCCGAAGACATCTCGCGCAACATCACCGAGATCACCTCGATCGCCACCATCAACCAGCAAAACGTCGAGCGCACCGAAACGGCCAGCCAGAACCTCCACGGGCTGTCGGCGCAACTGACCGAAGTCACCCAACGCCTCGCCGGCTGACGGTCAGCGGGGCGGGCTGACAGTCTGTCGCCCGCCCCGCATTTCACTGGTCTTCCGCCCCCTGTCCCCCTTTACTTGCCTCCGATTCGGGGCTAAGTTCCTCCCTCCCCGATCCAGCTGCGCCAGCGCCAGCGATCGTCCATCGCGACGATGATCGGACCGTTCGAACGGCTGCCTCGATCACGGCAGTAGACAGCCGGCTCACATCTCCAAGGAAATCGGAAAATGTTGCGCCGCATGCTGTTCATGCTGGGCGCGGTGGTCGTCGTCGTTGCGATCCTCGCCGCGCTCAAGTTCAATTCCATCTACCAACAGATCCAGCAGTTCCAGGCACCCAAGCCGGCGATCGATGTCGAGACCGAGCTCGCCCGACGCATGGACTGGCAGAGCCGTCTGCCGGCAATCGGTACGCTCAGGGCTTCCCAGGGCATCGACCTCAGCGTCGAGATCGCCGGGACGATTACCGATGTGCAGTTCCAGTCTGGTGAAAAGGTCAGCAAGGGGCAGCCTATCGTGCTGCTGGACAGCGAGATGGAACGCGCCAGCCTGGCCAGTGCCGAAGCGGACCTCAATCTGTCTCGTGTGGAATTCCAGCGTGCGCGTAGCCTGCTGGATCGCCAGGCCATTTCGCGCAGCGAGTACGACCGGCTCAATGCCGAATCGCAGAAGGCCGCGGCCAGCGTCGCGCAGCTGCGCGCCAGTCTGTCGAAGAAGCGCATCCTGGCGCCCTTCTCCGGCACCATCGGCATCCGTCAGGTGGATGTCGGCGACTACATCGCCGCCGGCACGCCGATCGCCACGCTTCAGGACCTGACCACGCTGTACGTCGACTTCTTCCTGGCCGAGCAGCATGTGCCGCTGCTGAAGCTCGGCCAGCGAGTGCAGCTACAGGTCGCCGCCTATCCCGGCGAACGTTTCGAAGGCGTGATCAGCGCGCTGAACCCGAAGGTGGAAACCACTACCCGCAACGTTCAGGTGCGCGCCGAACTGGGCAATCCGGACGGACGTCTGCTGCCCGGCATGTTTGCCGACCTGCAGGTGCTGCTGCCGACCGAAACCGCCCAGGTGGTGGTCCCGGAAACCGCCATCACCTACACCCTGTATGGCAACTCGGTGCTGCTGGTGACCGAGGGCACGCCGCCGGAAGGCGTCAGCAGCGACGAGCCCTACCTGGTGGTCGAGCGCCGCTTCGTCACCACCGGCGAGCGGCGCGACGGACTGACGGTCGTCCTCGACGGCCTGGAGGGCGGCGAACAGGTGATAACCGCCGGCCAGCTCAAGCTGGACAGCGGCACCCATGTCGCCATCGCCGAAAGCCGCACGCTCAAGCTGGAAGGCTCTCAGCAGCCGGCGACCGAATAGAAAAAGCCTGTTCCTCACGCGGCAGGCCCGACGCACAGCAGACTCAGACAAGGTTCCAGGGACTTCCCATGGCGTTCACCGACCCCTTCATCCGCCGCCCCGTGCTGGCGAGCGTCATCAGCCTGCTGATCGTGCTGCTCGGCATCCAGGCCTTCAACAGCCTGACCATCCGTCAGTACCCACAGATGGAAAGTGCGCTGATCACGGTGACCACCGCCTACCCCGGCGCCAACGCCGAGACCATCCAGGGCTACATCACCCAGCCGTTGCAGCAGAGTCTGGCCAGCGCCGAAGGCGTCGACTACATGACCTCGGTCAGCCAGCAGAACGCCTCGGTGATCTCGGTCTATGCGCGTATTGGCGCCGACACGGATCGCCTCTACACCGAGCTGCTGAGCCAGGCCAACTCGGTGAAGAACCAGCTGCCGCAGGATGCCGAGGACCCGGTGCTGAACAAGCAGGCGGCCGACTCCACCGCGCTGATGTACATCAGCTTCTACAGCGACCAGCTGAGCAATCCGCAGATCACCGACTACTTGTCGCGGGTCATCCAGCCCAAGCTGGCAACGCTACCGGGCATGGCCGAAGCGGAAATTCTCGGCAACCAGGTGTTCGCCATGCGCCTCTGGCTGGACCCGGTGAAGCTCGCGGCCTATGGGGTTTCCGCCAGCGACGTGAACGAGGCGGTGCGCAAGTACAACTTCCTCTCGGCGGCCGGCGAAGTGAAGGGCCAGTACGTGGTCACCAGCATCAACGCCGACACCGAGCTGAAGACACCGGAAGCGTTCGCCGCCATCCCGCTGCGCACGCAGGGCGACAGTCGCGTTCTGCTGGGTGATGTGGCGCGGGTGGAGATGGGCGCCGAAAGCTACAACTCGATCAGCTCGTTCGACGGTATCCCCTCGGTCTATATCGGCATCAAGGGCACACCCAGCGCCAACCCGCTGGACGTGATCAAGGAAGTGCGCGCGATCATGCCGCAGATCGAGGCACAGCTGCCGCCGGGCCTGAAGGCGACCATCGCCTACGACGCCACCGAGTTCATCCAGGCCTCCATCGACGAGGTGGTGAAGACCCTGGCCGAAGCCGCAGTGATCGTCATCGTCGTGGTGTTTCTCTTCCTCGGCTCGCTGCGCACCGTGCTGATTCCGGTGGTGACCATTCCGCTGTCGATGATCGGCGTGCTGTTCTTCATGCAGGCGATGGGTTACTCGATCAACCTGCTGACGCTGCTGGCCATGGTGTTGGCGATCGGCCTGGTGGTGGACGATGCCATCGTCGTGGTGGAGAACATCCATCGGCACATAGAACAGGGCAAGTCACCGTTCCAGGCGGCCATCGACGGCGCACGGGAAATCGCCATGCCGGTGGTGACCATGACCATCACCCTGGCGGCGGTCTATGCCCCCATCGGCTTCCTGCAGGGGCTGACCGGCGCGCTGTTCCAGGAGTTCGCCCTGACCCTGGCCGGCGCGGTGCTGATTTCCGGAGTCGTGGCGCTGACACTTTCACCGATGATGTGTTCGAAGCTGCTGCGCCATGAGGAGAACCCCAGCGGCCTCGCCCATCGCCTGGACGAACTGTTCGAACGCCTCAAGCAGCGTTACCAGCACGCGCTGCACGGCACCCTCAATACCCGCCCGGTGGTACTGGTGTTCGCCGTGCTCGTGCTGGCGCTGATTCCGGTGCTGCTGATGTTCACCGAGAGCGAACTGGCGCCGGAAGAGGACCAGGGCATCGTCTTCATGATGGCCAGCGCACCGAAGACCGCCAACCTGGACTACCTGAACGCCTACACCGACCAGTTCCTGGATATCTTCAAGAGCTTTCCGGAGTACTACTCCTGGTTCCAGATCAACGGCTTCGACGGCGTGCAGAGCGGCATCGGCGGCTTCCTGCTCAAACCCTGGGACGAGCGCGAGCGCTCGCAGATGGAAATCCTTCCCGAGGTGCAGGCCAAACTCGATCGCCTGCCGGGCCTGCAGATCTTCGGTTTCAACCTGCCTTCGCTGCCGGGCACTGGCGAAGGCCTGCCCTTCCAGTTCGTGATCAACACCGCCAACGACTACGAGACGCTGCTGCAGGTGACCGAGCGCATCCGCAAGCGCGCCGAGGAGTCCGGCAAGTTCGCCTTCCTCGACGTGGACCTGGCCTTCGACAAACCGGAAATCGTGGTCGAGATCGACCGCGAGAAGGCCGCGCAGATGAGCGTATCCATGGAAGACCTCGGCCTGACCCTGAGCACCCTGCTCGGCGAAGGGGAGATCAACCGGTTCACCATCGAAGGCCGCAGCTACAAGGTCATCGCTCAGGTCGAGCGCGCCTACCGCGACAACCCGGACTGGCTGAGCAACTACTACGTGCGCAACGGGCAAGGCCAAATGCTTCCACTGTCGACGCTGATCCAGGTGCACGATCGCGCCCGACCGACTCAGCTCAAGCAGTTCCAGCAACTCAACGCCGCGATGATCCAGGGCTTTCCGATCGTCAGCATGGGCGAGGCGATCGAAACGCTGCAGACCATCGCCCGCGAAGAAGCGCCCGAAGGTTTCAGCTTCGATTACGCCGGCGCCTCGCGCCAGTACATCCAGGAAGGCGACGCGCTGTACCTGACCTTCGCGCTGGCATTGGCGGTGATCTTCCTGGTCTTGGCCGCGCAGTTCGAGAGCTTCCGCGATCCGCTGGTGATCCTGGTCACCGTGCCGCTGTCGGTTTGCGGTGCGCTGGTGCCGCTGTTCCTTGGCCTGTCGAGCATGAACATCTATACCCAGGTGGGCCTAGTGACGCTGATCGGACTGATCAGCAAGCACGGCATCATGATCGTCGAGTTCGCCAATCAGCTGCGCCGCGAACAGGGCCTGAGTCGACGCGAAGCGGTGGAAGAAGCGGCGGCGATCCGCCTGCGGCCGGTGCTAATGACCACAGCAGCGACGGTGTTCGGCATGGTGCCGCTGATCATCGCCAGTGGGGCCGGCGCGGTCAGCCGGTTTGACATCGGCCTGGTGATTGCCACCGGCATGTCGGTGGGCACGCTGTTCACCCTGTTCGTGCTACCGGCGGTCTATGACCTGCTGGCCAAGCCCGACCAAAGCCCGTCCACGGCGGCCGTACCGAGCGCCGGCTGAGTGCGGTGTGGCCTGCGAGGATAGCCTCCAGCTCACCGCATGCCCTGGGACAGGCCATACAGCAACAACAACAAATCCTGATCAGGCCGCATCGCCTCGAACTGCGGGTGCCCACCAGGCGGCACCGGGCAATAGCTGCGGCTTTCGCTGCTCTGCACCAGCGTCGCTCCGGGCTCATTCCAGGCCGCCACGCACAGCGTGGTCACTCCCAGAGCGCCAACCAGGAACAATCCTCGAGCTATTTCCAGCTTCATGGCGTAAGCCCTTGATTAAGCGAGTAGTTAACTGACCGTAGTTCAGTTGTTTAATTCCTGTGCAATTTTGGACGAACGGTATGTACGGCCTGTGACGCCACTGTTCAGCAGGCATAAAAAAACCCCGCACGAGGCGGGGTTCTTTTTGTAGCTAAGGGCCGGTCGGCTTACATCATGCCGCCCATGCCACCCATACCGCCCATGCCACCCATGTCCGGCATGCCGCCGGCGGCCTTGTCGTCAGCCACTTCGGCGATCATCGCTTCGGTGGTGATCATCAGGCTGCCGATGGACGCTGCAGCTTGCAGAGCCGAACGGGTCACCTTGGCCGGGTCGAGAATACCCATCTCGATCATGTCGCCGTAGGTGTCGGAAGCGGCGTTGAAGCCGTAGTTACCTTCACCCTGCTTGACCTTGTCGACCACTACGCTTGGCTCGCCGCCGGCGTTGGAGACGATCTGGCGCAGCGGTGCTTCGACAGCGCGACGCAGCAGTGCGATACCAACGTTCTGGTCTTCGTTCTCGCCCTTCAGCTCGGAGATGGCCTGCAGAGCGCGCACCAGGGCAACGCCACCGCCAGGAACCACGCCTTCTTCGACGGCAGCACGGGTCGCGTGCAGGGCGTCTTCAACGCGGGCCTTCTTCTCTTTCATCTCGACTTCGGTACCGGCACCGACCTTGATCACGGCAACACCTCCGGCCAGCTTGGCCAGACGCTCTTGCAGCTTCTCTTTGTCGTAGTCGGAGGTGGTGTCTTCGACCTGCTTGCGGATCTGCGCAACGCGGGCTTCGATATCGGCCTGCTGACCAGCACCGTCGATGATGGTGGTGTTTTCCTTGTTCAGCACGACGCGCTTGGCGTTACCCAGGTGCTCCAGGGTAGCGGTTTCCAGGCTCAGGCCGACTTCTTCGGAAATCACGGTACCGCCAGTCAGGATGGCGATGTCCTGCAGCATGGCCTTGCGGCGATCGCCAAAGCCCGGGGCCTTGACTGCAGCAACCTTGACGATGCCGCGCATGTTGTTGACCACCAGAGTCGCGAGGGCTTCGCCTTCGACGTCTTCGGCAACGATCAGCAGCGGACGACCGGCCTTGGCAACGGCTTCCAGCACCGGAAGCAGTTCGCGGATGTTGGAAATCTTCTTGTCGACCAGCAGCAGCAGCGGGCTGTCCAGCTCGGCGACCATGGTGTCCGGCTTGTTGATGAAGTACGGCGACAGGTAGCCGCGATCGAACTGCATGCCTTCTACGACGGACAGCTCGTTCTCCAGACCCGAACCTTCCTCGACGGTGATCACGCCTTCCTTGCCTACGCGCTCCATGGCTTCGGCGATGATGTCACCGATGGAGGAGTCGGAGTTGGCGGAGATGGTGCCAACCTGGGCGATGGCCTTGGAGTCGGTGCACGGCTTGGCCAGGTTCTTCAGCTCGGCGACGATGGCGATGGTGGCCTTGTCGATGCCGCGCTTCAGGTCCATCGGGTTCATGCCGGCCGCAACAGCCTTCAGGCCTTCGTTGACGATGGCCTGGGCCAGAACGGTAGCGGTGGTGGTGCCGTCACCGGCTTCGTCGTTGGCCTTGGACGCAACGTCCTTGACCAGCTGGGCTCCCATGTTCTCGAAGCGATCCTTCAGCTCGATTTCCTTGGCAACGGAAACGCCATCCTTGGTGATGGTCGGGGCACCGAAGCTCTTCTCCAGCACGACGTTACGGCCTTTCGGGCCGAGGGTCGCTTTAACGGCATCAGCCAGGACGTTTACACCGACCAGCATCTTCTTGCGTGCGGAGTCGCCGAATTTGACTTCTTTAGCAGCCATGTTGATTGATCCTCAATTCGTGAATTATTTACGGAGATTCGCGGGGCGATCAGGCTTCGACGACAGCGAGAATTTCGTTCTCGCTCATCACCAGCAGGTCTTCGCCGTCAACCTTGACGGTGTTGCTACCCGAATAAGGGCCGAACACCACCTTGTCGCCGACCTTCACGGCCAGGGCGCGTACTTCGCCGTTGTCCAGCACGCGGCCGGTACCCACAGCAACGACTTCGCCACGGTTCGGCTTCTCGGCAGCGGAGCCCGGCAGGACGATGCCGCCTGCTGTCTTGGTTTCTTCTTCGCTGCGACGAATCACGACGCGGTCATGCAGAGGACGAAGCTTCATTGTCGATCTCTCCTAGTAGAGTTGTTCCATGCCGATGATCTTCATCGGCGGGTTGGGCAAATCCGGCGGTGCCGGTTGCGGCCCGCAATGCGAGCCGCAGAAGACGGACTGTCGAACACGACAGCGACCTTGCGGTGTCCGCTACATGCGGGCGTTCAAGTGCATTTCAAGGGGCGCAGATGAAATTTTCATGGCCACAAACGAAACCGGCATGCCTGATGGCATGCCGGATTATCGGCTGAGCAGCTTAGCGGTCGCGGTCATTGCGCTCCCACTCGCCTTCGATCACATTCGGCCGTTGCGGGTTGGAGCGCGCCTGCAGATCGTCGGCAAAAGCACGCTGGCGGCGCACCTGCGCCTCGATCCGCCGGTTGATCTGGCGGAACAGGAAGTTGCGTGTCGGTGGGAAAAGCACAACCAGCGCCAGCACATCGCTGATGAAACCGGGCAGGAACAGCAAGCCACCGCCAATGGCCATCATCAGCCCCTGCAGCATCTCGCGCTCGGGCAGTTCACCGCGGGCCAGACGTTCGCGGGCGCGCCAGGCGGTGGCGAAACCCGCCAGGCGCAGCAGCAGAATGCCGGCGATGCCACTGAGCACCAGCAGCAGGATGGTCGCCAGCGCGCCAATGGAGCCGCCGACCTTGATCAGCACATACAGCTCGGCCAGCGGAAACAACAGAAACAGTACAAAGAAGATTCGCATCGATGGTCCTTGACGGAAGATCAGCTTCCAGTCCTCTGTAGATGGCGGCAGGAGGGGTCTAATTCAACCCGGGTGACAATCGGCCTGTAACCGGATTATGCGCGACACGGCTGAAGCGAAACTGAATCCCCTCAACCTCGCGCCATGGCAACCAGCGCCTGGCGCACCGCCATTGGCGTTTCGCATGGTTCCGGAAACGCCAGCCAATGCAGTGCCTGGCCGATACGCAGATGGAAGCCCTCGCTATCGATCCCGACCATTTGCGCTGGCGCGCTCTGACGCACCCCGGCCTGTTCGACATAGCGGGCGATGGCAGCGGCGTGGTCATCGTTCATGTGCTCGACCATGCCCTGCTCCACCTCGCCGCTTTCGATCGCGAAGGGATTGGCCAGCGCGACGTGGTCCAGCCAGTGAATGGCGCCAAAGCCGCCGATGTAGCGCCAGCGCACCGGCTCCAGCATCCAGAAATCGAAGTCATGCACACGATGGTAGTCGCGCGACTCGGGAAAGTAGCGGTAGTAGCGCTGTGCCGCCGACTCGATTGCAGCGGGCTCAGCGAGCTGACGGGCTTCGGCAAGCAGCGTGAGTCGACCGGCCGCCTGCACATCCTCGGCGCCGCGTTCGCCGACCAGCAGCGAGCACCGCCCATCGGCCTTCAGATTGCGCGTGTGCTGGGCGATGCGGCTGATCAGGATCAGCGGCCAGCCATTGGCGTCCAGGCAGTAAGGCACTACCGAGCCGAACGGAAAGCCGGGCATGGCCTGGGAATGGGTGGAGAGCACGCCGCGGTATTCCTTGAGCAGGAGTTGTCGGGCATGCTTGCTGGCTTCGGCGCTCACCTGAGGCTCCTCGAGACGGGTCCGGATCGACGGGCGCCCAGCATAACGGTTTCCCCGGCGGGCGTCGTTCCCGCAGCAGAACGACCACATGGAGATAGGCATGCACCTTCAAGACAAAGTCATCATCGTCACCGGCGGCGGCCAGGGCCTCGGCCGCGCCATGGGCGAGTACCTGGCGAGCAAGGGCGCGCGGCTGGCACTGGTGGACCTGAATCAGGAGCGTCTGGATGAGGCGGTCGCGGCCTGCAAGGCCGCTGGCGGTGACGCCCGCGCCTACCTATGCAACGTCGCCATTGAAGAGCAGGTCAGCGACATGGTTGCGCGCGTTGCCGAGGATTTCGACGGCCTGCATGGCCTGGTGAACAACGCCGGCATCCTGCGCGACGGTCTGCTGCTCAAGGTCAAGGACGGCGAGATCAGCAAGATGAGCGTGGCGCAGTGGCAAGCGGTGATCGATGTCAACCTGACCGGAGTGTTCCTCTGCACCCGCGAGGTCGCGGCGAAGATGGTCGAGCTCAAAAGCGAGGGCGCGATCATCAACATCTCCTCGATCTCCCGCGCCGGCAACATGGGCCAGACCAACTACTCCGCCGCCAAGGCCGGCGTGGCCTCGGCCACAGTGGTCTGGGCCAAGGAGCTGGCGCGTTACGGCATCCGCGTTGCGGGCGTGGCGCCGGGCTTCATCGAGACGGAGATGGTTGCCAGCATGAAACCCGAAGCGCTGGAGAAGATGACCTCCGGCATCCCGCTCAGGCGCATGGGCAAGCCGGCCGAGATCGCCCATTCGGTGGCGTACATCTTCGAGAACGACTATTACACTGGGCGCATTCTCGAACTCGACGGCGGTCTGCGCCTCTGACCGCGTCGTCGGCCAAAAAAAGAAGGCAGCCATCGGGCTGCCTTCTTTATATATGTGCAAATCGGCGGGTTTCGCTTACCAGCCCACCCCGAAACCGATGCTGTAGCGTGTCTCGTCAAGGTCGTTGTCGGCGCCGCTGATGATGTCTTTCTGCGCCTTCATGTTCAGCGAGGCCCAGTCGGTCACCTTGTAGCGCAAACCAACCTCGGCATCGAGTGCGTAGTCAGCAACGTTTTCCAGCGGCTTGCCAAGCTCACCGGTACTGAACAGCTCGAAGGTCTTGCCGACCAGGTAGCGGTTGTAATCCCACTTGACCGCGGCCAGGTAGAAGTTTTCCTTGTCGCCATCGGCGAACTCGTAGTCGCTGCGGTTGATCAGCCCGGCCAGCGAGAATGCGCCCAGCTCGTTGTCCCAGAACTGGTAACCCGGACCGGTACCGATGGTGCGCTGACGGCGCACGTCTTCGATCTGGTCGCGCTTGTAGCTCAGGCGCCCCTGCCAGAACCAGTGCTGATCGAGGAAACGGTCCAGCGCGTACTCGGCGTCCCAGTTGTCGGTAACGGTCACACCGTCGCGGTATTCGCGGTTGTAGTTGCCGGTGCCGTTGTGCCGCCACAGGCCATGACGCGCCTTGGTATCGAAGGAGACGTCGTAATCATCCGTATCGGTTTCCGCACGCTTGTAATCCATCGCCACGTCGATGTTGCCTTTCCAGGTCAAATCCTGAATCAGCGGCTTGGGATGGATGATCTGGGTGATGCTCGCCAGCTCCACCGTGCGCGGCGCGGCACCGTTGACCAGGGTGACCTTGCCTGGATCGGAGGCCTGCAGCGAATGCGCGATTTCGCCGGAGACGTCGTCCTGTTTGACGAGCAGCTTGCGGTCGCTTTCCAGCGTGGCGATCTGGTTCCACTTCAATGGAATAGAGCCGCCGTATTCGGTTTCGATAAGCAGTTTGCCGCCGTCGAGCACGCTGATCTTGCCGGTCAGGCGATCGCCGTTCTTCAGCCAAACGGTGTCGGCGAACGATGGCAGGGCAACGGCGCAAAGGGTCGCGCAAAGCAGGGTTCTGGTGAGCATATGAGGGCTGCAAATCTGTCGAAGACGGTTGAAAGGCTGGCATTATCCCTATGCATTGAGCTACAGCAAGCACAGACCGCCGAATGGAGCGCGAGTTCGCTGCCGCCGGCTCTCACATCATCCGGAAGCCTCCTGCATGATTGACCACGCACCGCTGCTACCGCCTTCTGCCGACGCTGAAACGCGGCGCGCTGCCGTTTACCTGGTTATGTCGCAGATTCCGCCCGGCAAGGTCGTCAGCTACGGCGAACTGGCTGCCATGGCCGGGTTGGGCCGCGCTGCTCGCTGGGTTGGCCGGCTGATGTCACAGCTGCCAGATGACACCAGCCTGCCCTGGCACCGAGTGATCGCCGCGGGCGGCCGCCTCAGCCTGCCAGCTGGCACAGCCGCCGGACACGAGCAGCGCATGCGGCTGCGCGCCGAAGGGCTCTCCATCGTCAACGACCGGGTGGACTTGCGTCGGCACGGCTGGCATTCGACGGAGCACAGCGGTTAGAGTGCGCCCTTCGTCCGAACTGTACAGAACCTCGATGTATGTCCCGTGAAACCTGGCGCGATGCGCTAGCCGCCTACGCCAGCCCCGCTACGCTGGCCCTGCTGTTGCTGGGTTTCGCTGCGGGCCTTCCCGCTGTACTGGTGTTCTCCACGCTGTCGGTCTGGCTGCGCGAAGCGGGCGTTTCCCGGGAGACCATCGGTTTCGCCAGCTGGATCAGTCTGGCCTATGCCTTCAAGTGGGTCTGGTCGCCGATGCTCGACCAGTGGCGCCTGCCCTGGATCGGCAGCCTCGGCCGCCGGCGCTCATGGCTGGTGCTGTCGCAGGCGCTGATCGCCATCGGCCTGATCGGCATGGCGTTGTGCAATCCGCAGCACAACCTGACCATGCTCATCGCGCTGGCGGTGGTGGTGGCCTTCTCCTCGGCCACCCAGGACATCGCCATCGATGCGTACCGCCTGGAAATAGCCGAGGACAAGTTGCAGGCGACCCTGGCCGCGAGCTACATGACCGGCTACCGGATCGCCATGCTGCTGGCCAGCGCCGGCGCGCTGTTCCTCGCCGAATGGCTGGGGTCGAGCAGCCTCGACTACAACCAGGCGGCCTGGACCACCACCTATCTGGTCTTTGCGCTGCTGATCGTTCCCGGCCTGATCACCAGCCTGGTGATCCGTGAGCCGGATGCAGGCATCCCGCTCCCCAACGAGCCGTCACGCTTCAGCTTCAACCATCAACTGGCAGCAGTCGGCCTGCTTTTGGTGCTGCTGATCTCGGTACCGGCAATGATCAATGCACTGATCGCTCAGGCCTGGCCACGGGCGACACTCTACGCGCTGTTCATTCTCGGGACGATTTCGCCGGTAGGACGGGCGCTGTTCGTCCCGGTACGGCACATCTTCAGCCAAGCCAAGGAACGCCAACGGCCGACACGCTTCGACTTCACCCATCAGGCGGTATCGGTGATCGTGCTGATCATCCTGATGGTCTCCACCACGGGCATGTTCCAGTCCTACTGGGGCGGCTACTGGCCACGCGGCACCATGTACCTGCTGATCTGCTGGGGCTGCCTGTCGGCACCGGGGCGCATCCTGATGGGCCCGGTGCTGACGCCGATCACCGACTTCATCGTCCGCTACCGCTGGCAGGCCTTGTTGCTGCTCGGACTGATCGCCACCTATCGCATGTCGGACACGGTGATGGGCGTAATGGCCAACGTGTTCTACATCGACCAGGGATTTTCCAAGGACGAGATCGCCAGCGTCAGCAAGCTGTTCGGTCTGGTCATGACACTGCTTGGCGCCGCATTCGGCGGCTTGCTCATCGTGCGCTTCAGCATCCTGCCGATCCTCTTCATCGGCGGTGTCGCCTCGGCGGCGACCAATCTGATGTTCATGCTGCTGGTGGAGATGGGTGCGAACCTGCAGATGCTCATCGTCACCATTTCCTGCGACAACTTCAGTGGCGGCCTGGCGTCCACCGCGTTCGTTGCCTACCTGTCGAGCCTGACCAATCTGAAGTTCTCCGCCACGCAATATGCCTTGCTCAGCTCGCTGATGCTGCTGTTGCCGCGCCTGCTTGGCGGCTATTCCGGCGTGATGGTCGAAAGCCTCGGCTACAGCAACTTCTTCCTGGTCACCGCCCTGCTGGGCATCCCGACGCTGGTGCTGATTGCCTGGCAGTGGACCCGGAGCCGACGGCAACCGGATGACGGGGTACGCGAGGGCGCCTCGGAGCGCAGCTGAAAACGAAGAAGCCGGCAGATGCCGGCTTCGTTCTGTCTGCAGGTCGAATCAGCGCTGCACCAGATGCACTACCCGCTGCGGGAACGGGATTCCGACGCCCGCGGCAGTCAATCGCTCCTTGGCCTGCTCGGTGAAGCTGAAGGTCACCGGCCAGAAATCAGCGGTCGCCACCCAGACACGCAGGGACAGATTCACCGAGCTGTCGCCAAGCCCGGTAACGAACACCACCGGCTCGGGTTCGCGCAATACCCGCGGGTCCTCGGCAATCTCCAGCAATACCTGGCGCGCCAGCTTGATGTCGCTGCTGTAGTCGATGCCAATGTTGATGTCGGCACGGCGCCGCGGCTCACGGGAGAAGTTGGTGATGTGCCCGTTGGACAGCGCCCCGTTGGGCACCACCACGGTCTTGTTGTCGCCGGTCTTGAGCACCGTATGAAATATCTGGATGGAGTTGACGGTGCCCGCGATACCTTGCGCCTCGATCCACTCGCCAACGCGAAACGGACGGAACAGCAGGATCAGCACACCACCAGCGAAGTTCGCCAAGCTACCCTGCAACGCCAGGCCGATGGCCAGACCGGCAGCGCCGATCACCGCGATGAAGGATGTGGTTTCTACGCCGATCATCGACGCCACGCTGACCAGCAGCAGGACCTTGAGCACCACGCTGGCCAGGCTGCCGATGAAGCCATGCAGGGTCGGGTCCACCTGCCGGCGCTGCAGCAGGCTGCTGACCTTGGCGGTCAGGGTGTTGATCAGCCACCAGCCGAACAGAAACGTCAGCAGCGCCAGCGTTACCTGCGCGCCGTATTGCAGCACGACGGGCAGCCAGGATTCGGAAAGATCGACCAGGTAGTCGACGGAGAGGTCCATGGAGATACTCCTTCAAGGCATCAGTGCCCGGAGAACGGGCACCGACGAAAAGCGGGGGATGAAGGCACGCGCCGAGGCGCTGAGGCAGGATCAGTCGCGGAAGTTGTTGAACTGCAGCGGCATGCCGAATTCGTGGCCACGCAGCAGGGCGATGGCTTCCTGCAGGTCGTCGCGCTTCTTGCCGGTGACGCGCACCTGCTCGCCCTGAATGGCGGCCTGCACCTTGAGCTTGGCATCCTTGATGTAGGCGACGATCTTCTTCGCCAGCTCCTTGTCGATGCCCTCGCGCAGCACCACTTCCTGCTTGGTGCTCTTGCCGGAAGCGTAGGCATCCTTGATCTCCAGGCACTGGATATCGATCTTGCGTTTGACCAGGCTCAACTTGAGGATCTCGAGCATCTGCTCCAATTGGAACTCGGCGTCCGCCGTCAGCTGCACGGTCAGATCCTTTTGCTCGAAGCTGCCTTTGCCGCGCAGATCGTAACGACGATCCAGTTCCTTGATCGCGTTATCGACCGCGTTGGTGACTTCGTGCTTGTCCAGTTCGGACACCACGTCGAACGAGGGCATGGGGATTCCTCCACTGTATAGCGCGACTGGCCGCATGAGCCGAGCGCGTATGTCTTGACGGTTAAGAAAGCGCGGTCATTATAACGATTCGACGTGTCAGCGCCCGCCCTACGGCAAGGAGTGACAGGACGTCCCCATTCAATTGATTGAGCTTGCCATGCCCAACCCTCTCCTGAGCATTCTCGTCGTCGATGACGCCAAATTCTCCAGCGTCATGATCGGTCGCGCACTGAGCAAGGCCGGCTACCAGGATATCCGCTTTGCCAGCAGCGCCGCCGACGCACTGGTGCAGCATTCGCAACGCCCCGCGCATGTCCTGCTGGCGGACTGGCTGATGCCGGAAATGGACGGCCTCGAGCTGACCGGCCAGATTCGCCAGCGCGACGCCCAGAGCGGGCACTACAGCTACATCATCCTGCTCACCGGCCGTGACAGCGAGAACGCCCTGGGGCAGGCGTTCGACCACGGCGTTGACGACTTCATCAGCAAGTCGGCGATGAACGAGCAGCTGTTGCCGCGCATCTTCGCCGCCGACCGTCTATGCGGCTCGCTGCAACGGCTCAAGCAGGAGAATCACCAGCTCGCAGAGAATGTCGCGAGCCTCGAAGGGCAGAGCCTGCAGGACCCGCAGACCCATCTCGGCAACGCCCGCTACATGCACCAGCGCCTGGCGGCCAGCCTGCGCCAGATGGAGAACCGCGGCACGGCGCTGTACTACCTGCAGATCGGCCTGCCCGACGCCGATGCGCTGCGCGAGCGCTATGGCGATGCGGTCTACGCGGAGATACTCAGCGCCATCGGCACACGCCTGCAGCAGCTCGTCCGCCCACTGGATGTCGTGTGCCGAATCAATGAAAGCCAGTTCGGCCTGCTGGCCCTGGTCAACGATCTCAAGGGTTGTTCGCCGAGCAGTTTCAAGCGCCTGCATGAAGGCCTGAATCTCAGGGCGCTGAAGACCAGCGAGGGTTTCGTATCCATCAAGGCGGGCATCAGTCTGATCAGCCTCGACACTGATGCGCTGCCGATCGCGCCTGAAACCATCATCGAGCGCGCGGCCGCCCTGCTGCCGAGCGCCTACAGCACCGGCCGCATCGTGCCGTTGCGCCTGAAGCAGTCGGCCTGAGGGTGAGCTGGCACGTCCTCGGCGCAGGCGCACTCGGCAGCCTCTGGGCGGCCCGCCTGGCTGAAGCGGGCGCAACAGTACGGATAATCCTGCGCTCTGCCCAGCGCCTCGCCGATTACCAGCGCGCCGGCGGGCTCACGCTGACTGCCGACGATCTATCTCGGCTCTACGCCATCCCGGCAGAACTGCCTGATGCAAGCACGCCGATCCAACGCCTGCTGGTCGCGTGCAAAGCCTACGACGCCGAAGGCGCAATCGCTCAGGTGGCGTCCCGCCTCTCCTCTGGCTGCGAAATACTCCTGTTGCAGAACGGCCTCGGCAGCCAGCAGGCGATCGCCGAACGCTGGCCGCAGGCGCGTTGCATCTTCGTGTCGAGTACCGAAGGGGCCTATCGAGAAGACAATTTCCATGTCGTGTTCGCCGGCCGTGGGCAGAACTGGCTGGGCGATTCGAACGGCGGCAGTGCACCGGCCTGGCTGGACGAACTGAACCGAGCGGGCATCCCGCAAACCTGGTCCAGCGACATCCTCGCGCGGCTCTGGCGCAAGCTGGCACTGAACTGCGCGATCAATCCGCTGACGGTGCTCCACGATTGCCGTAATGGCGAGCTGCTGCAGCATCGCGAGCAGCTCGCCGAGCTGTGCGAAGAACTCGTCGAACTGCTCGAAGCCAGCGGTCAGCCATCCGCGGCCAGCGATCTGCAAGGCGAGGTACTGCGGGTGATCGACGCCACCGCGGCCAACTATTCATCGATGTATCAGGACGTTCGACTCGGCCGGCGCACCGAGATCGCCTACCTGCTCGGCCATGCCTGCCGCAGCGCCGACTCGCTGGGGCTCGCGCTACCCCGGCTGCACGAACTGCATCGCCACCTGCGTGAACACCTGAGCCAGCGCGGATTGCCCACGGACTGAGCCGCAGCTACCCTGCAGAAACTCTCTGCTATGCCGTGTCCCGCCAATGATCCTGCGTCAGCGCCTCGAAAACCTTCCGGTCGGCCGTAAACTGCTGCTGGCACTGCTCGTCCTGCTTGCCGCCGTTCTGCTGGTTTCCAACCTGACGTTCATCAGCGCGGCCTACTGGATTTCACGGCAGAGCGTCGCGCCGCAGGCCATGCACACCCTCGGCGAGCTATTCGCTACCGAAGAACTGAGCGCGCGGGCGCTGTCTTCGCCGGAAGCCGCCAGTAGATTGCTCAAGCGCCTCGAAGGCTACGCACCGCTGCGCGCGGCGATGATCTACGACCGTGACGGCAACAGCCTCGCGCAACTCCAGCAAGGCGACCGATTGCGTCTGCCGGAACAGCTCAGCGATGTCGAACGTTGGCGCGCCAGCGAGATTCGCGCCAACCTGCTGGTCAGGCTGCCGCAAGCCGATGGCAGTGCCGGGCATCTGCTGATGGTCGCCAGCAGCGAGCTGCCCGGCGCCTTCTACACCGGCACGCTGACCGCCAGCCTGGCCATTCTCGTTGCCAGCCTGCTGCTGTGGATCCTGGTTGCGCGGCAGATCCGCCAGCTCATTACCCGCCCGATTCGCGATCTGGAGGCGCTGTCGCGCCAGGTCACCCGCGAGGAGGACTATTCCCTGCGCGCCAAGCCCGGCAACCAAGACGAGATCGGCCGATTGGCCGATGCCTTCAACACCATGCTGTCGCGCATGGAGGCACGCGAGCAGCAGCTCAAGCGCGCCCGTGACGATGCCCAGGAAGCCTTCGACCATGCCCAGGGTCTGGCCGAGGAAACGCGCCACTCCAACCGTAAACTGGAGCTGGAAGTGCAGGTGCGCAGCAAGATCGAACAGAAGCTCACCGGCTTCCAGAAATACCTCAATAGCATCATCGACTCGATGCCCTCGGCGCTTATCGCCCTCGACGAACAGCTCTACGTCACCCAATGGAACCAGGAAGCCAGCGCCCTTTCCGGAACGCCGCTGGATGACGCGCTCAACCAGCCGGTATTCGTCGCCTTCGAGCCGCTCAAGCCGTTTCTCGCGCAGATTCGCCGCACTTCGGAACAGCACGTGGTGGCGAAGATCGAGCGGGTGACCTGGATGCGCAACGACGAGCCGCACCACTATGCGCTGACCTGCTACCCACTGACCGGCGCAGGTGGCCGCGGTGTGGTGATCCGCATCGACGACATCACCCAGCGCATCAACATGGAAGAAATGATGGTGCAGTCGGAGAAAATGCTCTCGGTGGGCAGCCTCGCGGCCGGCATGGCCCACGAGATCAACAATCCTCTCGGCGCCATCCTGCACAACGCGCAGAACATCCGCCGCCGGCTCTCGCCCGAGCTCGAGCGCAATCGCGAGGCCGCGGAGGAAACCGGCGTGCGCCTGGAAGCGGTCAACCAGTACCTACAGCGCCGCGAAGTGCCGCAGCTGCTCGATGGTATCCAGCAGGCCGGCTCGCGCGCGGCGAAGATCGTCAGCCACATGCTCAGCTTCAGCCGCATGAGCAACCGTCAGCTGGCGGACTGCCAGTTGCCCGTTCTGATCGATCAGGCACTGGAGATCGCCGGAAACGACTTCGCCCTGATGGAAGGCTTCGACTTCAAGGCCATCGATATCGTTCGTGACTTCGACCCGCGGATCGACCGCGTACCGTGCATCGGCAACGAGCTGGAGCAGGTCTTGCTCAACCTGCTGAAGAACGCTGCACAGGCCATCCATACCCATCAGAGCGACGAGCCGGGACAGATCATCCTGCGCACGCGCCTGAATCCGCCGTGGGCGGAAATTCAGGTCGAGGACAACGGCGGCGGCATCCCGGAGAATGTGCGCAAGCGCATCTTCGAGCCGTTCTTCACCACCAAGGAAGTCGGCCAGGGAACCGGGCTGGGTCTTTCCGTCTCGTATTTCATCATCACCAACAACCATCAGGGGCAGATGGAGGTGCAGTGCCAAGCTGGCCACGGCACCACGTTCACCCTGCGGTTGCCGCTGAGCTCGCCCGGCGAGCAGATGGCGACCTGAACCAAGGAACCGATACATGGGCAATCGACTGTCGAAAATCTACACCCGCACCGGCGATAGCGGCGAAACCGGCCTCGGCGACGGCCGTCGGGTTGCCAAGGACCATCCTCGCGTGGAGGCCATGGGCGAGGTCGACACCCTCAACAGTCAGCTCGGCCTGTTGCTGGCCGAACTGGCCGATGCGCAGGTGCAGTGGCCAACGCTCGACGAGCTGATCAGCGTTTTCGCGCCTTGCCAGCACCGTTTGTTCGACCTCGGCGGCGAGCTGGCGATGCCCGACTACCAGGCGCTGCAGGACAACGAAATCGAGCGGCTGGAACAGGCCATCGATCGCTGGAACCAGGAGCTCGGGCCGCTGAAGGAATTCATCCTGCCAGGTGGTTCCCGGCTGATCGCCCTCGCCCACCTGTGCCGCAGCATGACGCGCACTGCCGAGCGTCGCTGTCAGCAGCTCAATGCCAGCGAAACGGTACGCCCGGTGCTGCTGGCCTATCTGAACCGGCTCTCCGATGCGCTGTTCGTCGCCGCTCGCTTGATCGCTCGGCGCCAGGGTTGCGGTGAAATACTCTGGCAGCCAGCCGCTGCTTCACCTGCCGCGGATGACTGAGCCGGTCGTGGCGCGACAGGCCCGCCGTCGCGACCAGCTGCACGCCGCCTGGGAAGCCTTCATCGTCCTGTTGGTGTGCATCAACCTGTCGCTGATTCTGTTCGACAGCCTGTTCGCCCTGCAGCCTGTCAGCGCAGTGCTGGCGGACCTCGTGCCAGAGCTGCACGCGCGTTACCAGCAGAGTGTCCACGCCAACTTCCAGTACATCGACCTGGGCTTCGTCGCGATCTTCGTCCTCGACGTGCTGCTCGGCTGGACCGTGGCACTGTTCGAGCGCCGCTATGCACGCTGGTACTACTACCCGTTCGCGCACTGGTATGACGTGCTCGGCTGCATTCCCCTGGCCGGGCTGCGCTGGTTGCGCGTACTGCGTGTCGGCACGCTGCTGATCCGCCTGCAGCGCCTGGGGCTGATCGACATGCGCGGCTGGGCCATCTACGGCCTTTTCAGCCGTTATTACTACCTGCTGATCGAGGAGCTTTCCGACCGGGTGATGGTGCGCCTGTTCGGCCGCCTGCAGCAGGAGATCGGCGCCAGCGACGACCTTTCGCGCCGGCTGCTGCAGGAAGTGGTGCGGCCGCGCAAACAGCGCTTGCTCAACGACATCTCGCGGCGCCTGCAGGACATGCTGGAGACCGGCTACCGCGACAATCGCGGCGCCATCGAAGGTTATGTCAGCCAACTGATTCACCAGGCGCTGCAGAACAATCCCGAGATGCACAATCTGCGGCGCCTGCCACTGGGCAACCGCCTGGCCAGCACGCTCGACGATGCACTCAGCGACATCGCCGCGCGGCTGCTGCAGGGCGCCGTGGAAGGCATGCGTGGCCCGCAGTTCCAGGCACTGGCCGGCAATCTCGCCGACGAGTTCTTCGATGCCTGGGTCTACCAGGACAAAAATACCGACCTGGCGCTGGAAGAACTGCTGGTCGACGTCATCGAAGTGCTCAAGCAGCAGGTGCTCGACCGCCGCTGGAGTCGTTTCGTCGGCCCCACGCCCCCACCGACACATCCCGAGTGAGCGGACTGACGCAGTGCTCTCCGCTGCGTGCCCCAAGGGCCGTTGGAGGCGAGTGCTGACCTGCTACTCGTCGACCGCCTTGAAGCCCTCAGGAGATTTTTCGTCGAGACGCGCGCCGATGATCATCTCGGTCGCCCAGTTCACCAGAATCGAGGTGTAGGCCTCCTGGCAGCGCTCGTTGCTCAGCGCATGGTCGGCACCGTCGATGATGCGATGGGTGAGGGAGTGGGTGCCGTGGAAGGCGGCACGATAGCTCATGATGGTTTCGTGCGGGACGAAGGTATCGTGCTCGGATTCGACGATCAGCACGTCGCCGCGAAACGCCGCGCAGGCGGCCAACGCGCGGTTCTCGTCCGGTAGCACGCGCCGGCTGCGCAGCTGGTTGAGGACGTCGCGATCGAGCTGCCGCTTGGGCACCTGCCACTCCTCGTCGCGGTACAGCGCCGGCACGCGCAGGGCCAGCCACTTCACCGGACGCAGCTCGGTGAGAATCGCCGCGAGGTAGCCGCCATAGCTGGTGCCGACCACTGCAATCGCGGAGGGGTCGATATGCGGGTGCTGGGCCAGCAGATCGTAAGCGGCGAGCAGATCATTGAGGTTCTGCTCCCGCGTCACGGTTTCCTGTTGCGCGCGGGTCTGCGCATGGCCGCGCAGATCGAACGACAGGCAGACACAACCAAGCCCGGCGATACCACGCGCGCGGTTCAGGTCGCGCTGCTGGCTGCCACCCCAACCGTGTACGAACAGCACGCCTGGCATCTTCTCCGGCGGTGAGAGGAAGGTCCCGGCGATATGCTCATCACCCACCAGGATGTTCACCATTTCGCTATGCGTCGCCATAGTCCTCCACCGTTACACACTTGGTGATGAAACCCACATCGGCGTCCTCGTCCCGATACAGAACTTGCGCACCGGCCGGCACGCTCTGCTCGCGCCCATAGAACTCCAGCGAAGACGCCTTCACCGCGCGCGCCGAAGTGCCTTGCCTGAAGACTTCCAGGGCAGCCACTTCAGCGCTGCTGGCACCGCCGATACGCCAGGATTGCTCGAGCACGCCGGAACGTGACCGGCCCCGGCCATCGACGCCCTGGGCGATGTCGTAGTTGCGTCGCGAGGCGAAGAAATGCCGATAACAGGCCGAGGCTGCCTCGTCGTAGACCTGCGCCTGGCGCACGGCCAGACGAGTCGTCTCCGGCAGATCAAGGGCCATCAGCGCCTCGAAGTCGCCATCGACGACCACCAGATCCGAGCCGCCATACACCTCGTTGCCCGCGTTGTCCCGAGTCAGGCGCTGCGTACCGTAGTAACTGGCCAGACGGCCCCCGACACGTACCTGGCCGACACTGAAGGTGATGACGCGATCCAGATGCGCCTCCAGAACCAGGCCGTACTGGGCCAGCTCCTTTTCATCGAGCGCAAACAAGGCCTCATCGAGGGTATCGGCATCATCGACGCGCTGCTGCCCGCGGCCACCCGTGGCGCGTACCGGCTTGATCCGCACCGGCCCTTCGTGCAAAAGGCGCCGCCCGGCGTCACGCGCATCCTCGATGCTGAAGGCGCTGTAGCCGGCCAGCACGCTGCCCTTGACCTGGGTACTGAAGTCCCGCGACCAGCCGACCGGCGCCACGGCGTCCGGACGCACCAGCGGGTGGGTGATCGCTTTGGTTTCGACAAAGGCCTGCGGCACGACACCACCAAACAGGTCACCCTCCTCGTTCAGCCCCAGCTCCAGGGCTTCGCGGAGGCCGACGACGGTGCCCGACGGTATCAGGTAGGGATGGGCGTCATAGCGACGCGTTGGATCGTACTCACCGCCGTAACTCGTCCCCAGCAAGGTCGCCAGGCGTTCGGCCAAGGCCGCGTGGACGACCTTCTCGTGCTGCGGCTCGCGTGGTCGGTTGGCATAGGTCAGCACGACCCGGCGTGAGCTCTGCAGCGTTTGCGCATTCATCATCGTTGTGGACAGCTCCATGGACTGCTCGGCATGTACGTCCTGAGACCCGGCGCGCCGGCAGGCGTTCGCTTCTGACTGAGCGTCCCGCCGAGCGCCAGAAACGAAAAAGGGGAGCAACCTCGCGGCTGCTCCCCTTCTTTTTGCGCTTCGATTCAGGCCGTCGCAGACGACCGGATCAGGTGATCGAAGGCGCTCAGCGAGGCCTTGGCGCCTTCACCGACGGCGATCACGATCTGCTTGTACGGCACCGTGGTCACGTCGCCGGCAGCAAACACACCGGGAATGCTGGTCTGGCCCTTGGCATCGACGATGATCTCGCCGAAGCGCGACAGCTCCAGGGTGCCCTTGAGCCATTCGCTGTTGGGCAGCAGGCCGATCTGCACGAAGATGCCTTCCAGCTCGATGCTGTGCATTTCTTCGCTGGAGCGGTCCTTGTAGACCAGACCGGTGACCTTCTGGCCATCGCCCTTGACCTCGGTGGTCTGCGCCATCTTCAGCACGCGAACGTTGGACAGGCTGTTGAGCTTGCGCTGCAGCACGGCGTCGGCACGCAGGTCTTCGCCGAATTCCAGCAGGGTCACGTGGGCGACGATGCCGGCCAGGTCGATGGCCGCCTCCACGCCGGAGTTGCCACCGCCGATCACCGCCACGCGCTTGCCCTTGAACAGCGGGCCGTCGCAGTGCGGGCAGTAGGCGACGCCACGGCCGCGGTATTCCTGCTCGCCGGGCACGTTCATTTCGCGCCAGCGCGCGCCGGTGGCGAGGATCAGGGTCTTGGCCTTGAGCTCGCCGCCGTTTTCGAACTGCACGCGATGCAGGCCGTCGTCGCCCGCCGGAATCAGCTGGCTGGCGCGCTGCAGGTTCATGATGTCGACCTCGTACTCGCGCACGTGCTCTTCCAGCGCGCGGGCCAGTTTCGGGCCTTCGGTTTCCTTCACCGAGATGAAGTTCTCGATGGCCATGGTGTCGAGCACCTGACCGCCGAAGCGCTCGGCGGCGACGCCGGTGCGGATGCCCTTGCGCGCGGCGTAGATCGCCGCTGCGGCGCCGGCCGGGCCACCACCGACGACCAGCACGTCGAAGGCATCCTTGGCCTTGAGCTTCTCGGCGTCACGGGCGCTGGAGCCGGTGTCGAGCTTGGCGAGGATCTCTTCCTCACTCATGCGACCCTGGGTGAACAGCTCGCCGTTGAGGTAGATGCTCGGCACCGACATGATCTGACGGGCTTCGACTTCGTCCTGGAACAGTGCGCCGTCGATGGCGACGTGCTTGATGTTCGGGTTGAGCACCGCCATCAGGTTCAGCGCCTGAACCACGTCCGGGCAGTTCTGGCAGGACAGCGAGAAGTAGGTTTCGAAGCTGTAGTCGCCATCCAGCGCCCTGATCTGCTCGATCACTTCCGGTGCAGTCTTCGACGGATGACCGCCGACCTGCAGCAGGGCCAGGACCAGCGAGGTGAATTCGTGGCCCATGGGGATGCCGGCGAAGCGCAGGCTGATGTTGCCGCCGATGCGGTTGAGCGAGAACGACGGCCTGCGTGCATCGTTGCCATCGGTCTTCAGGGTGATCTTGTCGCTGAGGCCGGCGATGTCCTGCAGCAGGCTCAGCATTTCCCGGGATTTCTCGCCGTCATCGAGGGACGCGACGATCTCGAAGGGCTGGGTGACCTTCTCCAGGTAGGCTTTCAACTGGGTCTTGAGATTGGTGTCCAACATGAGCAGCGGTACCCCGTACGGAATTCAGGAAATAAAACGCCCGGACGGTTCGCGTCCAGGCGTTGGGTTGCCAGAGGGCTTTGAAAAGCCCTCGAGCACGCAGGGCAGATAGGCGAAGCCTTAGATCTTGCCGACCAGGTCCAGCGAAGGAGCCAGGGTCTTCTCGCCTTCTTTCCACTTGGCCGGGCAAACTTCACCCGGGTGAGCGGCGGTGTACTGAGCGGCTTTCAGCTTGCGCAGAGTTTCCGACACGTCACGAGCGATCTCGTTGGAATGAATCTCGACGGTCTTGATCACGCCTTCCGGGTTGATCAGGAAGGTGCCACGCAGAGCCAGACCTTCTTCTTCGATGTGCACACCGAAAGCGCGGGTCAGCTGGTGAGTCGGGTCACCGATCAGCGGGAACTGCGCCTTGCCAACGGCAGGGGAAGTTTCATGCCAGACCTTGTGCGAGAAATGGGTGTCGGTGGTGACGATGTAAACCTCGGTACCGGCCTTCTGGAATTCGGCGTAGCTGTTGGCTGCGTCTTCGATTTCAGTCGGGCAGTTGAAGGTGAAGGCAGCCGGCATGAAGATCAGCACGGACCACTTGCCCTTCAGGGATTCTTCGGTGACTTCGATGAACTTGCCATTGTGGAAGGCATTGACTTTGAAGGGTTGAACTTGAGTGTTGATCAGCGACATCTGCTAACTCCTTTAGGGGGTTCAGAAACTTAACGGGGCCTACGATAACGCAGTCAGCAGCATACCGTTAATTGATTAAGGGAATGACCGCGATTGCTTTCATCTATCGAAGACACATTTATCGGGTTTACAGCAGCATCGCCAGTGACCTGCATCAGCGCCAGCGGTTCAATCCGGCCAGAACGCTCGAATCGCAGCGACACCCTGCGCACCGGCCTGGCGTGCCGCGGACAGGTCGGATGCCTGAAGTCCGCCCAACAGGTAGGCCGGGCGGTCGAAGCCTAGCAGTAAATCCGCGACCTGCGGCCAGCCCAACGGTGAGGCATCCGGATGGCTGGCTGTCGCCAGCACTGGCGACAGCGTGACGAAATCTACTCCCAATGCGGCCGCCAGCGCCAGCTCCACGGCATCGTGACAGGACGCCGCCAACCAGCGGCTCGCCGCGATCGGTCGTTCCCGCCCCGCATGCTCTCGCAGCTGCCCAGCGGTCAGATGCCAGCCTGCCTCGGGATAGTCGCATGCCCACTGTAGCGGGCCCTTGAGCATCAGCTGAGCCCGCCCCTCGCACAAGGCCAGCGCCCGCTCCGCCATTGCACGGTAGTCGGCAGACGGTAGCGACGGCACGCGCAGCTGGATCAGCCGTATGCCGTCATCCAGCGCTCGCGCCAGTCCTTCGAGCAACCGTTGTGGGGCGATGCCATCCGGCGTTATCAGGTAGCGGTGCGGCAAGCGCGCAGCCGCGACGATCGGCTGATTCGCAGCCGGGAAGCTGTAGTTCGTCAGCTGATCCGCCGTCACCCACATCAGCGGTTGGCCTTCCGCCCCGTGGGGTTCACCGGTAAACGCCTGCACCTCCCAGACATCGAGCAGCACTTGCTTGTCCGGATAATCGTGGCGCACCTGGATCAACGGCTGCGCCGCGGTAACGACGATGCCCAGCTCCTCCAGCAACTCACGCGCCAGCGCCGCCTCGACGCGCTCATCAGCCTCGACCTTGCCGCCGGGAAATTCCCACAATCCTCCCTGGTGTTTTTCGAGCGGACGCTTTGCGATAAGCACGCGCGCGTCGGCGCCACGAATGACGGCTGCGGCTACATGGATTCGTTTCACTTTCGCACTTCCTGCAGGGCGCTCTGATGCCAGCGCTGAAAAGCCGGCCACTGATGGATAGTCTCGACGTAGCTCGCTGCAACCGCCGGCAGTGCCACTCGATAGCTTCGCAGGCGGGAAGCCACCGGGGCATAGAACGCATCAGTGATGCCTGGTTGGCCAAATAGATAATCACCGCTCTGGCCAAAGCGCTCGCGGCAATCGCTCCAGATAGCGCAGATTCGCTCGACGTCTGCCCGCACTGCCTCGGGTAGCTCGGGCAAGGCCTGATCACGCGCCATATCCATCGGCAGATGACTGCGCAGCGCCTGAAAGCCACTGTGCATCTCCGCGCAGATACTTCGCGCCAATGCGCGCGCATAGCGCTCGCGTGGCCAGAGGTGTGCATTGGGGAAATGCTCGGCCAGGTATTCGGCGATTGCCAACGAATCCCACACCGGGCCGTCCTCGGTTAGCAGTACCGGCACCTTGCCGGTCGGCGAGTAAGCCAGCAGCCGGGCTCGGCTGTCCGGCCGATAGAGCGAGACCGGAACCTGCGCGCACGCAGCGCCGGACAGTTCTACAGCCAGGGCGGCGCGCAGCGACCAGGATGAGTAGTTCTTGTCGCCGATTACCAATTGCAGAGCCATGACCGATGCACCTCGAGTTGCCTTCGGAAGAGTCAGCGGACGTTAAAGCGCGGCAAGCGGAAATGGCAATTCCCGTTGCACATGGGGCCATGCGCAACGGGAATAGCTAAGGGCAGGGTTCGATCAGGTCCGGTACTCGGCGTTGATCTTCACGTACTCGTGGGACAGATCGGTGGTCCAGATGGTCTCGCTGCAATCTCCACGTCCGAGCTCGATACGGATGGTGATTTCCTCACGGGCCATTACTGCCGCGCCCTGCTCTTCCGTGTAGCTGGGCGAGCGCCCGCCCTGGCTGGCGATGCAGACCTCGCCGAGGAACACATCGATCTTGCTCACGTCCAGGTCTCGCACGCCGGCATAGCCGACCGCAGCGAGAATGCGGCCCCAGTTCGGGTCCGAGGCGAACAGCGCAGTCTTTATCAGCGGCGAATGCGCGACGGCATAGGCGACGTCCAGGCACTCCTGATGATTACCACCGCCGTTGACCTGCACCGTGACGAACTTGGTCGCACCTTCGCCGTCGCGGACGATGGCCTGAGCCACTTCCATGAACACTTCCAGCACAGCCTGCTTGAGCTTGCCGAACAGTTCGCCGGCAGCTTCGGTGATCTCCGGCAGCGCCGCCTGGCCGGTGGCGATCAGCATGCAGCAATCGTTGGTGGAGGTGTCACCATCGATGGTGATGCGGTTGAACGACTTGTTTGCCGCATCGCGTACCAGATCCTGCAACACGCTGCCGGCGACCTTGGCATCGGTGGCGATATAGCCAAGCATGGTCGCCATGTTCGGCCGGATCATCCCGGCGCCCTTGCTGATACCGGTGACGGTCACCGTCACGCCATCGTGCTGGAACTGACGGCTAGCACCCTTGGGCAGCGTATCGGTGGTCATGATGCCGGTAGCGGCCTCTGCCCAATGATCAGGCGACAGATCATCGAGCGCAGCCTGCAGCGCCGATTCGATCTTCTGTACCGGCAGCGGCTCGCCGATCACGCCAGTCGAGAAAGGCAGCACGGCCGTCTCGTCGCTTCCGGTGATGGCCGCAAGGGCCGCGCAGGTGTGGCGGGCGTCGGCCAGACCTTGCGGCCCGGTTCCGGCATTGGCATTACCGGTGTTAGTCAGCAGGTAACGCACCGGTCCGTGCATACGCTCGCGCGTGACGAGCACGGGGGCGGCGCAGAAGGCGTTGGTGGTGGTCACTCCAGCGACACGGGAGCCCTCGGCACAGCGCATGATCACTACGTCCTTACGCCCCGGTCGCTTGATTCCGGCCGAAGCAATGCCGAGTTCGAAACCGGGTACCGGGTGCAGGGTAGGTAAAGGACCAAGACCGACAGCCATGGATGCGCTCCTTCAGAACAATGGATGGCCAACAGGCCAAGAAAGGGTTTGCGACAAAAACGCCGCGAGCGGCAGAAGCCGGTCGCGGCGCGGAATCAACAGGCGAGGTCGGACTTACTGAACCTGCCCGTGACAATGCTTGTACTTCTTGCCCGATCCGCACGGGCAAGGCTCGTTGCGACCGATCTTCGGCTCGGTACGCACCGGCGCCACGGCGACGTCTGGCTGGCCCTCGACTTCTGCGGGCTCCTCCTCCGGCTGATCCAGCGCGGACACCTCGGCATGCTGGAACTGCATGCGCTTGGCCAGTTCTTCGGCTTCGTGGCGCAGGCGGGCTTCCTCTTCGGCCGGGTCTTCTCGACGAACCTGCACATGGGACAGCACGCGGATGCTGTCGCGCTTGATCGATTCGAGCAGGTCCTGGAACAACGTGAAGGACTCGCGCTTGTATTCCTGCTTCGGGTTCTTCTGCGCGTAGCCGCGCAGGTGGATGCCGTGACGCAGGTGGTCCATGGTTGAGAGGTGGTCTTTCCACAGATCATCCAGCACACGCAGCACGATCTGCTTCTCGAAGGAACGCAGTGCCTCGACGCCAGCCAGCTCTTCCTTCTCGTTGTAGGCGGCCAGCAGCGCTTCGAGAATGCGCTCGCGCAGCGTTTCCTCGTAGAGTTTTTCGTCCTCGTCGAGCCACTGCTGGACCGGCAGACGCGTACCGAAATCGCTGTAGAGCACCGCCTCCAGGCCCGGGATATCCCACTGTTCCGGCAGCGACTGCGGCGGGATGTGCGCGCTGATCGCGGCGTCCAGCGCTTCCTGGCGAAATTCGGCGATGGTCTGGCCGATTTCATCGGCTGCGAGCAGGCTGTTGCGCATGTGGTAGATCACCTTGCGCTGCTCGTTGGCCACGTCGTCGTACTCGAGCAGCTGCTTGCGCATGTCGAAGTTGCGGCCTTCAACCTTGCGCTGCGCCTTTTCAATGGCGTTGGTGACCATGCGGTGCTCGATGGCCTCGCCGGACTCCATGCCCAGCGCCTTCATGAAGTTCTTCACCCGATCGGAGGCGAAGATGCGCATCAGGCTGTCTTCCAGCGACAGATAGAAACGGCTCGAACCCGGGTCACCCTGACGACCGGCACGACCGCGCAACTGGTTGTCGATACGACGGGATTCATGACGCTCGGATGCAATCACGTGCAGGCCGCCCGCCTCGAGGACCTGCTGGTGACGCTTCTGCCAATCCGCCTTGATCTGCGCGACCTGTTCTTCGGTCGGGTTGTCCAGCGCCGCGACTTCCACTTCCCAGTTGCCGCCCAGCAGGATGTCGGTACCACGGCCGGCCATGTTGGTGGCGATGGTCACGGCACCGGGGCGCCCGGCCTGGGCGATGATCTCGGCTTCCTTGTCGTGGTGCTTGGCGTTGAGCACCTTGTGCTCGAAACCTTCGGCCTCCAGCAGGCGCGACACGTATTCGGAGGACTCGATGGTGGCTGTACCGACCAACACCGGACGGCCCTGCTCCCGGCACTCCTTGATGTCGGAGATGATCGCGGCGAACTTCTCTTCCTGGGTCAGATAGACCAGGTCGTTGAAGTCCTTGCGCGCCAGCGGCCTATTGGTCGGGATAACCACGACCGGCAGGTTGTAGATCTGCTGGAATTCAAACGCTTCAGTGTCGGCGGTACCGGTCATGCCGGCCAGCTTCTTGTACAGGCGGAAGTAGTTCTGGAAGGTGGTCGAAGCCAGGGTCTGGCTCTCGGGCTGGATCTGCAGCCCTTCCTTCGCTTCGATGGCCTGATGCAGACCTTCGGAAAGGCGGCGGCCCGGCATGGTGCGGCCGGTGTGCTCGTCGATCAGCAGCACCTGGTTGTTCTGCACGATGTATTCGACGTTGCGATGGAACAGCTTGTGGGCACGCAGGCCAGAATACACATGTGTCAGCAAACCGAGGTTATGCGCCGAATAGAGGCTTTCGCCCTCGGCCAGCAGACCGGCTTGGGTCAGCAGCTCCTCGATATACTGGTGACCCTGTTCGTTCAGCTCGACCTGGCGGGTTTTCTCATCGATGGAGAAATGCCCTTCCTGAGTAACGACTCCCTCCTCTTCCTCGATGTGCTGGGTAAGGCGTGGAATGAGCAGGTTGATCTGCTGGTAAAGCTTGGAGCTGTCTTCAGCCTGCCCGGAAATGATCAGCGGTGTGCGCGCTTCATCGATCAGAATGGAGTCGACTTCGTCGATTACGGCGAAGTTGAGTTCGCGCTGGTTCTTTTCCTGCAGGCTGAACGCCATGTTGTCACGCAGGTAGTCGAAGCCGAACTCGTTGTTGGTGCCATAGGTAATGTCGGCTGCGTAGGCAGCGCGCTTTTCTTCCGGCGGCTGGAACGGGGTGACGATGCCGACCGAGAGGCCGAGGAATTCGTACAGCGGGCGCATCCAGTTGGCATCGCGTCGCGCCAGGTAGTCGTTGACCGTGACTACGTGCACACCTTTGCCGGCCAGCGCATTGAGGTAAACGGCCAGGGTTGCCACCAGGGTCTTGCCTTCACCGGTACGCATCTCGGCGATGCGCCCTTCGTGCAGGGTCATGCCACCGATCAGCTGCACATCGAAGTGGCGCATGCCCATGACGCGCTTGCCCGCTTCGCGGCAGACGGCGAATGCTTCGGGGAGGATCTGATCGAGGGTTTCGCCTTTCTCGAGACGGGCCTTGAACTCTTCGGTCTTGCTGCGCAGTTGCTCGTCGGAGAGCGACAGCATCTGCTCTTCGAGGGCATTGACGGACTGCACCGCCTTGAGCATGCGTTTGACCTCACGCTCATTCTTGCTTCCAAAGAGTTTCTTCAATAAAGGCGCAAACATATCGACAAAGACTTCCATGCTGGGGATGGAGGCACGTCCGCGAGGTCACGGCTGCGTGCAAAGGGGCCATTCTACTCGGAAACGGCAGTGAGGAAAGGTGCCTGACTGCGCAGCACCATGACGCAACGGACGCGCTACCGGGTACCTGTATATTCGCAGCTGGCAGGCGATAAACCCTCTAGACAGGGCCTTTGCGCAGCACGCCAAAGCCGGAGGCAGCAGGATATTCCCCGAACCGGCTTCTGCTACCATTCACGCTTCTACCAAGCATCTCGGACCATCATGGCCTTTCGCCCGTCGCCGGCTCGTGCTCCTGCCTCATTGTTGCGCGAAGCGAAGCCGCTCAGAGCTTTGTTCGGCGAAGCCCTTCGGCTCGATCGTCTGCAACAGCTGCTGGAGAGCCAGTTGCAGCCCGCAGCACGCGAACACTGCCGCGTGGCATCCTGGCGCGAAGGTTGTCTGCTGCTTATCGTCACTGACGGCCACTGGGCGACACGGCTGCGCTATCAGCAGCGGCGTCTGCAACGTCAACTGGAAGTGCTCGAAGAGTTCGCGGGCCTGACGCGTATCCAGTTCAAGGTACAGCCACCGCCCCCGCCCAGGCACACGCCGGCGCGTACGCAACCGCTTTCGAGCAACGCCGCCGACAGCATTCAGGCGGCAGCTGATGGCATCCGCGACCCCAAGCTTCGCGCTGCACTGGAACGTCTGGCCAGCCGCAGCAAAGTGGAAGACTGACATCCTGCGACAAATGCTTGCCACTTCGTTGTTGCCCGGGGTCCGCCGCCACGGGTTAGCATGCCCCCATCGCAACGGAGAACGTTCATGCTGCCCAACCACCTGATCGTCGGTACTCGACCATGCTGATTGGCGCTCTGCTCATCCTGACCTGGCTGGTGCTGCTGATCCGCTATCCATTCAGGGCCGTACCCATTTCACTGGGTGCCGTGCTCGGCCTTGCCTTGGTCGCTGGCTGGGTACTCTGGCAGGAGCATCGCGAAGAGCAGTTGCTCGCTCGTATCGAAATTCAGCTGACTCACGACCCTCGTCGCTGCGCCGGCGGGCAGCCGCTGCATGTGCGCCTGCACAATCACACCGACAAGAAGTTGCAGAGCCTGCAGTGGGAAGTCGCCGCCTATGCGCCGGGCTCGCGCACCAACCTGGCGCGACGCGCCTACGATGCACCGGACTACCAGGGGGCAGGTGGTCTGCAGCCCGGCGCAAGCTGGGAATCCTGCCTGCCGCTACCGCTGCTGCGCGCCGGTTACCGCGCCGCCACACTGGAGTTTCGGGCCGAGCGCGTGCAAGGCCGATTCGAGAACTGACGAAACTCCGCTTCCTGCGCAGACTTTCAATCTTCGCCGCAGCCGCTTATGCTGTACAAATAAACAGTATCAATCTGCCAATGACCGAGGTGGTAAATGGCCGTCGAAGTGGTGTACCGCAGCAGTCGGGACCTGGAGCGCTTGTTCATGGATAAAGCCGAAGCCGATCGTCACGACAAGATGCTTGAGCTGGCAGAGGCGCTAGCTGCGGTGCTGCAGCAAGCTTCGCCGTCGCTGAGCGAACAGCAAGCCGAAGACATCGGCATCTACATGGCCAGGCACCGCGAGTTGTTTGCCAAGGCATTCAAGAGCAGCCCCGATGTTCTGACGGAGCTGACTGCGCAGGCATGAGATGAGATGAGATGGCAGGTATGCCCGCGACATTTTGCGGCGGTCAAGCCGTTGCGCCCGGGAAACTTGTCATCGCCTTGCCTGGTCCATTGCTGGCAACCCCTCACACAGGTATCCAGGCATGACGAGTCCATTTCAGAAGATCAGTGATGTGTTTCGTCCGCGCTACAACGTCAACTTCAGCATCGAGAAGCCCGATGGCAGCATTCTGCTGACATTGACGGGCTCGGAAGGCGTTGCAGTGAAGCGCTACATCAGTGCCGACCAATGGCGCGATCAACAGCAATTGCAGCGACTCATCACCAGCCTGCAAGTCAGTCTGGCCATCGAGCGCGGCGAGCAGTTACCACAACGGATGTCCCACGGAGGCTTGCAACCCGCACCAGTGTAATGTCATCAACCTGACTGCCTGCAGGTTGCGCCGCTCCGCCCCGAAACTTACCCAACAACAACAAGAATCCATCTTCGTCTGACAGCCGCCAGGCTTGCAGCGAATCGTCGCGCCTGAACTTTGCTGTTTCAGGCGCGACGATGAATGATCCCTTGGATAACTGCTTGTTCTCAGAGCCAGGCCAGCGCTTTGGCCTTCGCCACCGCCTGGGTACGGCGCGCGACGCCCAGCTTCGTGTTGATCCTGCGCGCATGGGTCTTTACGGTATGTAGGGATATGAACAGCTGTTCGGCAATTTCCTGGTTCGAGCACCCCTGGGCGATCAGCCGCAACACCGTCAGTTCGCGGTTGCTGAGCACCGTTTCATCCGCTGCCGGGAGCGTCACTTCCGGCTCACGCTCGTAGCTCAGCAGCCGCTGCCGAAGCGATTCACCCTTCGCTGCGGGTAGCACTCGCGCCAGCCATTGCGGCTGCCGATACTGTAGTTCGTACAAGGGCTTTACCAGATGCTGACGCGCGGCCTCGCTGAGCGCCAGACGCAGCTCCAGCTCCGCCTCGGCAACCTGGCCATCGACCTGTAACGCTTCCGCCAGACTGAAACGACACTCGCATGCCAGCCCCAGACGCTGGGCAAGCAGGTTCTGCTCGATCTGCTCACGCAAGGCTATGATCGCTCGTGCTGGCTGTCCCTCGAGCACATCGATGACCGCCAGATAGCGACGCACCCGAGGCAACAGCTCGTAGAATCCGGACGGCGACAGGTAACCCCGTCCTTCATACAGTTCCAGTACCTGATACAGCGCACCACGCGCCTTGCGCAGCTCGCCCTGATGCAGCCAGGCCACACCGTTTATCAGAGGCAGGATGCCGCGGAATCTCGCCTCAGGTACATGTCGCCACTGAGACAGGCGCTCGGCGTCCCGCAGCCAGTGATAGGCGCAGGCAAACTCGTGACTGCGCGCGGCAAGCTCGGCAAGCCCGACATAACCGAAGAAACAGTAGGAATCACCGCAGGTTTCGGTCTCCGCCTTACCGAGCTGATATGCCTCCTGCGCCGGCTCGTCGAGCCCCTGGTAAGCCAGCAGATGCCCCTGCAGCAGTTGCAGCCTGCCGATGAGAGGGCTGCGCCGGACGGAGTCACGCAACGCCTGGAGTGTCTCGTTGAGCACGCCGACCGCACGCTCGAACTCACCGGTGAGCTCAAGCAACTGGATTCGATCGACGCTGAGCATCACTTCGTAGAGCACGCTGCCTTTCAGCCGTGCGAGCTTCATGCCTTCGCTGTTGTATTGCTGGGCAAGGTCGAGCTCACCTTCGGCCATCGCTTGCTGCGTAAGCACCTGATAACAGAGCACGCGCTGCGCCCAGGCGTGATCGGACAGTACCTCTAGCGCCTGCAAGCAGTTCTGGTGTGCCTCGGGCTCACCGCGCAGGCGGGCCAGAAACCCCCGAAGGGCCTGCCACTGAGCCAATAACTGGGCTTGCCGGCGCGCATCGGGTTGGGGGAAGAACTTGGCCAGCTCGGCCAGACAGTCATCCACTTCATCAAGTCGCGCCGAAATGATCAGCGCCCACCCCTGCAAGACGATCAGGCGCGTGGTGCTGGCGAACAGGTCCTGTGGCAGCTCGCTTCGCCATTTCAGAAAGCGCGATACGTTATCGCCGATCAGCAGCTGTTCCTGTCCGTAACGCTGCAAGTAGTTGGCAGCGACCTCAGGCTGGCCGGCCCATAGTGCATGCTCTACCGCCTCGCGCATCTCGCCGCGACTGGCGAACCACTGACAGGCACGCAGATGGGCCTGGGTCGGAGCGGTCGTTTCTGCGGAGCGCTGCAGCATCAGCGCCAGCGGCTTCCACAGGCGAAACCACTCACCGCAGTTATCGATCTGCCGAATGAAGAGCTGGAGCGTCTTGAGGATATCGAGGATTTCGCGACCAACACCGTCGAGCACATGGTCACAAAGCTCTGCCGAGAAACGCGGCATACGCGCCAGTGCCAGCATGGCCCGCCGCACTTCATCGCTCAGTCCAGCCATGACCTCACGCTGGACGTAATCACGCAGCAATGGCGTCCCGGCAACCAGACGCTCACGCAGCGCCTGCTCATCGGCGTGGAGCAACATCAGACAGACTCCAGCCGGCCACCCCTCCATCACATGATGCAATTGCTGAAAAGTATCGGACGAGAGCGTCAGACGATGGACGCTCAGGAGTTGCTCGAGCTCTTCGGCGGTGAACGCCAGCGCTTCCGCCTCCAGCTCCAGAAGGTGCCCTTGCAGCAGGAGCCGTGGAAGCTTCCACGCTGGCTGGCGGCGACTGGATACCCACCAACTGATTTGTGCCGGCCCCATGTCCAACAACATATCAATGCAAGCATCGAGTTCCGGGCTGTAATCACGCGGGTAGTCGTCGAGCATGATCCACAGCGGCTGCCGGACTTGTCGCAGCAGCGCCAGCATGTCGTTCTCGGAACGATCATCCTTGCCCGTCCGCTCCCCCAACGCATCGCTCAACTGGCCGTACAGCGCCTGAACCGTACATGCCCGCCCGCCGAGATCCAGCCACACCAGGCGTGTGCCCGGAGGCACCAAGCGCGCGCACTCGCTCATCAGCACGGTCTTGCCAAACCCGGCTGGAGCGCAGATCAGGCGCAGACGGCAATCGGTATCGAGCAGCGCACGAACCAGCCTGGGCCGGTCGATATGCAGCGGCGGCAGCCGAGGAATGGATGCGAGTTGCTCTACGGCACCTGCCTCTGCACTGAGCGCATCAGGAATGAAGCGTACGGACATGGCAAAGGTTCTCTTGTTCGAATCAGTCCATTGAAACACAGCGCGGTCTGTGCCAGGCATCGCGCTCGGTCGTTACCACGGGCAGCCGAAACGCCAGCCTTGTCGTTGCACACGTCGCATATTGGGCTCGGTGCTCCAGCGATGCGATCATCCTGACCTCGGGCACCGAATGGAAATTATCATCCACTGGTTCGCAGCAAAAAAAAAGGCGGCCACTTGGCCGCCTTATTCACAGGTTAAATGTCAGTCGATCAACGCACCCCTGCATTACGCAGAGCAGCCGGCGTGAAGTCCCGAGCGGAGGCACGATAGCCGTATTCGTGCGGCTTCTCCTCGTTGCTCATGCCGATCGCGATGTAGCGGCCGGAGATGATGTCGTAGAGCGCCTCGAACGCGTAAGCCGGCACTTTGTGCTGGTAGTACTGCAGCGAGTGGGCCTCGCCTACACGCCAAAGCTGACCACGACCGTCGTACAGCTCCGACTGGACGATGGTCCAGCTATCCTCGTCGACGAAGAAACGGCGCTTGGCGTAGATGTTGCGCTCGCCGCTCTTGAGCGTGGCTTCAATCTCCCAGACGCGGTGTAGCTCGTAACGCGCCAGATCCTGATTGACGTGGCCAGCCTTGATGACGTCGTCGTACTTCAGTTCGCTAGAGGCGATTTCATAGCTGTTGTACGGGATGTACAGCTCTTTCTTGCCGATCAACTTCCAGTCGTAGCGATCAGGTGCGCCGCTGAACATATCGAAGTTATCCGTGGTGCGCATACCGTCCGAAGCGGTACCCGGCCCGTCGTATGCAACTTGCGGCGCGCGGCGTACCCGACGCTGGCCAGCGTTGTAGATCCAGGCCTGACGGGGCTCCTTGACCTGATCCAGCGAATCGTGCACCAGCAGGACGTTCCCAGCCAGGCGAGACGGCGCTGTCACCCGCTGCTTGAAGAACAGCAGTGCGTTCTTGGCGCGCTCGGGATCCAGATCGGTCATACCCAGCGGGAACGCCACTTCGTCCTCGAAGTGGACCATGGTGTAGCTACCGTTGGTTTGCGGGGTAGCCTGGACGATATTGCGACGGACGTTGCCACCGCGATAGCGGGTGATATGGTTCCAAACCACTTCCAGACCATTCTTCGGAATCGGGAACGCGTAATAACGGCTGTCGGTGAAGTTGGCGATACCGTTGCCGCCCTCGACGAGCTCGGTATTCACCGCACTCTTCTTCGCTGCCTCGTAGATCTCATCCGGCACGGCGACCGAACGATGAGTCGGGAACACGCGAATCTTGTAGGTTTCCGGATAGCGCTTGAACATGGCCAGCTGACCTGCGGTCAGCTTGTCCTTGTACTGTTCGGCGTTCTGCGCGGTGATGACGAACTTCGGCTGCTCGTTCTTGAACGGATTGGTCAGATGCCCATTCTTGAGGGGGGCCGCGTCGGTCTTGAGACCACCGGTCCACTCAGGGATGCTGCCGTCGGCGTTACCAGCTTTTTCTGCGCCCAGCGGCGTCAGTGATGAACCGAGCTTGGCGGCTTCTTCTGGGGAAACGGCAGCCATCACACTGCTCGCGAGCAGAGAGAAGGCCAAGACACTGAATAGCTTTCTTGTTGTTTTCATACGATTCCAGTTCCTCTTGATCTTGTTATACGGCCGGAGGCCATGCCTACCACTATCGTCCGGCCGGCGCTTCCTCGCCGGCCGGACGTCAGGCTGATCTCCTTAGAAGTTCACGCCCACGCTGAACGCGAGGAAGTCGCGATCAACCAACGTATTGTAATCGCCGCCGAAGAAGTCGGTGTAGGACAGGCTGGCGGTGTACATGTTTTGGTATTCGGCATCCAGACCAATGCTGACCGCTTTGGAGCCTTCGTTGAACAGGCCGTTCGGGCCATAACCGTCAACATCGTGGGAGAACGACAGGTTGGGCTTGAAGTTGATGCCGGCAAAGACGTTGTCGTAGTCCGCAATGGCGCGCAGGCGATAACCCCAGGAGTTGGCGGTTACGAAGCCATCATTCCCATACTCTGGCGTATCCAGACCATAAATGGAGTCACGACCGTAACGAAGCTCGCTCTTACTTTCCAGCCCACCAACATGTGCATAGCCGATCTCACCCACTACGGTGACTCGCTGAGCGCCCAAGACCTGATCGAAGAAGTGCGTAAACGTGGTCTGTAGCTGAGTGACTTCCTTGCGGTTATAGCCCCGATGTTCGATACCCGCCTGGCCGATCGCACCCGCGAAGTCACCGGTAGCAATGGAACCGCCGATGCCGGTAGCAAGCAATCCGGTGGTATATGTAGAGTTGAGAGCTACCGGAAGGTTTGGCCTATAGCTGATTTCACCAGACCACGCTGTGCCTGTTGGCAAGGTCGTAGAAAAGCTTGCGCCATACAAGCGGATATCTTCCGGATACTCGAGATAGTACTCGCCGTTGCTTAGCAAAGCGGCAGATGCCAGGCCGCTGAAGGCCGCCCCTGATGGAAGCGGACCGCCTGGAGACGGAGTACCGAGAAGCCCTAACAACGCCTGGATCTCAGCGGCGGATGCATTCTGGTAGCCGACGGTTGGCGTACGGCTGTGGTAGTTCATGAAATACAGACCGTATTCGGCCACGTCACCCAGCCACCGAAACGCAAATCCATACTGGCCGGAATCTCGAGCATCCCGGTCACCACCACGCGGAACTGTTACACCTTCAGGCCCCACGATAATGCCTAGATCGTCCAGGCCGGCATAATAGTCGGCACCGATCAATGCATTTAGCTGATCAATCGTAACCCCAGCACCAATGATAGCGTCGCGCTGAGCAGCAGATAGGACCGTGTAATTATCATCGCAACCATCGGCTGCAACGTCATTACTGGCGAAGAAGGTGCCGCAATTGTCGATGATCGTTTGATCCCACTCGAGCTGATAGAACGCCTCCATGCTAAGTCGATCAGTCAGACTCTGCGAGACGTAGAGCATATTGACAGGAATCAGGCCTTCCTTGATTTCAGCACCGGGGCGACGGAAAGCGGCCGCATCCAATGGGTTGATTGAGTTGATGCTGTTACCAATAAAAGTACTTTCACCCCAGCTCACTACTTGCTTTCCGAGACGCACGGTCCCCGGCAAATCACCAATCGCATAGTTGTGATAAAGAAACGCGTCCAGAATCTGCGCACCCGATGATTGAGCCGCCTCTTTCCGGTTGCTGTCGCTGATATCCTTGAACAGACGGTTTTCATCCTTCAGTTCGAAGTCATACCAGTACTTACCACGAATAAAGGCGCCGCTATCGCGATAACGAAGCTCGAGATCATGGACACCTTTGAAAATCTTGGAAAAGGTTTCGCCCTTCTTGAAGTTAAGCCGCCCATCATCCCCTGTCTGGGTATAGCCAGTTCCTCCATTGGCCAAGCCGACCAGATCCATGTCCCTGTCCGCCATGGACCAGCTGGCACCGATGGACATCGCCGAGTCGAATTGCCCTTCGATTTCTCCGATATTGAAATTGACAGCGTAAGCCGGTGCGGCAGTGCCCAGCGCGACGGCGAGAGCTAGAGACTTCGGCTGGAAGATTCCTTGCCTTGTTGTTTTTGTCATGAGGCGCTCCTGGTTGGTTCGAAGTGCGTCAACCCTACCCAGACACCGGGGTAGGGTTAAGCGCACTAAGGTTTGATTTAGCTTGTAATCCTTTAGTGTTAATAGCCTTTCCAGCAGTGGCTTTCAGCGTGATTGCGCGGAGCCATGCCCTTTAAGGTCCAAATCAGCTTAGCCGTGAATGCCAGGGCCGCAAAGCCCGATCCAGAGCCTTTCAGCTTGCAAGATAGGAGAATTGTCGGTCAGTTATCCTAAAGTTCAATTCATGAGCGCGATAACGCACACGAAACCCGCCGAATGAGTCGGACGACAAAGGCGCAGGCCGTCATTCAGCCAACCAAAGGAAATGGCCAACACACGCGAAAAACGGAAAGGAGGGCGTTACCGCAACTATGAGGTGGGGCGAAAGGAAACAGACGGACCGGCGTGTACGCTTTGGTTCGCTGGAATTGCCGCGTCGGTCAGCAGCGGAGGGCCGCCCGAGCGCTGCTCGGCGCCCATTGCGTCACAGCGTCACAGCTGCGAAGCGCACCCCGCCACTGGTGCGCACGCATGCCTTTCTAAGCGGGACGCGCTGCCCAAAATTGGCTACCTATAGCCCTTTCACCGCATAGATTCCCGGTGCGTTGCGCCAGTAACCCTTGTAATCCATGCCGTACCCAAAGATGTAGCGATCAATACAGCTGAGGCCAACGTAATCGGCTTTGAGATCCGGACGCGCCTTACGCTGATGATCCTTGTCGATCAGCACCGCTGTATGCACCGCGGCGGCGCCCGCGTGGCGACAAAAATCGATGATCGCACCCAGGGTGTGTCCTTCATCCAGGATGTCATCGATGATCAGCACGTCGCGATCGATGAAGGAGATTTCCGGCTTGGCTTTCCAGAAGAGCTCGCCACCGCTGGTTTCATTGCGATAACGGGTGGCATGCAGGTAGGACAGTTCGAGCGGGAAGTTCAGCTTAGGGACGAGCTTGCCGGAAAAGATCAGACCGCCATTCATGACGCAGAAGACCACAGGATTGCGGTCGGCCAGCTCGCCGTTGATCGTTTCGGCGACCTGGCTGATTGCCGCTTCTACCTGCTCTTCGGTGTACAGGCAGTCAGCCTCGGCCATGACTTGGCGGATATGTGCGAGATCGACGGACATGATGCGATTCCCCTCAGAAAGATGAGTGTTAGAGCGCCAATTGAGCCTGGCAACTCGCGCGGTTGAATCGCCGTATCCTGAACAGCGAAAAACCTGACCGAACAGCCCACTTTCAGCCGTCCGCGAAAGGGCGTGGAAGATACCCACCCCCGCGGGCTGCAGCAAGTCTGCCGGTCGAATGACGCGCGAATAGCCGCTGACTCGACGATGCTTTAATCTAAGCCGGTTTATTTGCCCGCCGGAGCCCACAATGCCCATTCGAGAGATCCGCCATCCGCTGATCCGCCACAAGCTCGGCCTGATGCGCCGCGCCGACATCAGCACCAAAAACTTCCGTGAACTGGCTCAGGAAGTGGGCTCGATCCTCACTTATGAAGCAACTTCTGATCTGCCGCTGGAACACTACAGCATCGACGGCTGGTGCGGCCCGGTGCAGGTCGAGAAGATATCCGGCAAGAAGATCACCGTCGTACCCATCCTGCGTGCGGGCATAGGCATGCTCGACGGCGTGCTCAGCCTGATCCCGGGTGCCAAGGTCAGCGCGGTAGGCATCGCCCGCAACGAAGAAACGCTGCAGGCGCAGACCTATTTGGAAAAACTGGTTCCGGAAATCGAACAGCGCCTGGCCATCATCATCGACCCGATGCTCGCCACCGGCGGCTCGATGGTCGCCACCATCGACATGCTGAAGAAGGCCGGTTGCAAGGAAATCCGTGCTTTGGTGCTGGTCGCCGCCCCGGAAGGCATCGCCGCTGTGGAAAAAGCACACCCGGACGTGCTGATTTTCACGGCATCCATCGATGAGCGTCTCGACGAACACGGCTACATCGTCCCGGGCCTGGGTGACGCTGGCGACAAGATCTTCGGCACCAAGCAGAAGGACATCTGAGCATGTCGCATACCGACGAGCCGCTTGGCCGGCAGGTACTGGCCGGCGCACAGATGCTGTTCGTGGCCTTCGGCGCCCTGGTGCTGATGCCGCTGATCACCGGCATGGACCCCAACGTAGCGCTGTTTACCGCCGGCCTTGGCACCCTGCTGTTCCAGCTGATCACGCGGCGTCAGGTACCGGTATTCCTGGCCTCCAGCTTCGCCTTTATCGCACCGATCATTGCGGCTAAGGGTGAGTTCGGCCTGCCGGCGGTCATGGGTGGCGTGGTCGCTGCCGGACTTGTCTACATGCTGCTCGGCTTCGCGGTGCGCCTGAAGGGCCCCGGCTTCATCGATCGCCTGCTGCCGCCAGTGGTCATCGCCCCAGTGATCATTTCGATCGGTCTGGCGCTGTCACCTGTGGCGGTGAACATGGCCATGGGCAAGGCCGGTGATGGCAGCGCCCAGTTGATCCCCTACCAGACGGCGATGCTGATCTCGATGCCGGCACTTGTCACGACCCTGCTCGTAGCGGTGCTGGGCAAGGGCTTGTTTCGCCTGGTACCGATTCTCGCCGGCGTTGCCGTCGGCTACGGGCTGTCGTTTGCTTTCGGCGTGGTGGATACCAGCGGTATCGCGGCCGCACCCTGGCTAGCGATGCCGAACTTCGTCGCACCGGAGTTCAATATCGGCGCCATCCTGTTCATGGTGCCGGTCGCCCTGGCACCGGCCATCGAGCATATCGGCGGCGTGGTGGCCATCGGCAGCGTGACAGGCAACAACTACGTCAAGAAGCCAGGCTTGCACCGCACGCTACTGGGCGATGGCGTGGCCACCTCGGCAGCCGGCCTTTTCGGCGGCCCGCCGAATACCACCTATGCCGAAGTGACCGGCGCGGTGATGCTGACCAAGAACTACAACCCGAAGATCATGACCTGGGCGGCGGTATTCGCCATCGCCCTGGCCTTTATCGGCAAATTCGGCGCCGGCTTGCTGAGCATTCCGGTTCCGGTGATGGGTGGCATTCTCTGTCTGCTGTTCGGCTCGATTGCCGTAGTGGGTCTGAGCACGTTGATTCGTCATCAGGTCGACCTGTCCGAGGCACGCAACCTCATTATCGTTTCGGTGACACTGGTGTTCGGCATCGGCGGCATGGCGTTCGGCTACGGTGAATTCACCCTGTCCGGCATCTCGCTGTGCGCGATCATCGCCCTGCTGCTCAACCTCCTGCTCCCCGGCGGGGATGGTTGGCGCAACAAGCAGCTGAACGAAGATTTGTAAAAGCATGGCACCGGCTTTGCTGGTGCCACCACTCGGCGCCCTGAGTGGGCGCCCGGTCGAACGTATCGACTAAACTGGCACGATGAACGATTCGACCATTCCCCACCAACAACTCGAAGACACCAGCGTGAGCTGCGCCACCTGCGCGGCCTGCTGCTGTCGACTCGAAGTGTTGCTGTTCAGCGATACCGGCGTTCCGCAGCGCTATATCGACACCGACAGCTGGGGCGGCGAAGTCATGCTGCGCCTGGAGGATGGCTGGTGCGCGGCGCTTGATCGGGACAGCATGCGCTGCACGATCTACGAAAACCGGCCATTGATCTGCAGGGAGTTCGAACTGGGATCAGAGGATTGCCACGAAGAGCGCAAGGGCAGCGCCACGGCATATGGCTGAACGCTATTGGCAGTGCAGGGCTGGCGAAACGCCCTGCAGCACCTAGAGAAAACTCGCTTAGAACGCCATGCGGTAATGCAGGGCGTAGCTTTCGACACCATCGTTCGGCTTCTTGATGCCGGCGTTGGAATAGTGGATTGCGCGCACGCCCACTTCGTGGCCACCGGCGAAGCGCAGGCCCGCACCGATCCGATCCTCGAACTGGAAAGACGAACCGAGACCGTTGCCCTCGACCTCGGTGTTCTCGAATGCCGCGACACCGATGCCTGCCTCGACATAGGGTTTCACCGATTCACCAGCGAACTCGTAGACGAAGACCGGGGCCAGCGAAATGCTGTGATTGCTCGACGATTCATCGCCCTCCCAGTAGGTATAACCGGCGTCCCAGTAGCCGGTCAGTCGGCCTACGCTGGTCTGGAACCAGCTGGTGCCGAAATCGAATTGCGCACCCAGGCGATAGGTCATGGTCGACTCGTCCGTCTGGCCGACCGCAACGGTAAAGTCTACGGCGTGGGCAGCCGCCATCGAACCTACTGAGAGTGCCGCCACTGCAGCCAGGGAGAACAGTTTTTTCATGAGAACTTCCTTATCAAACACTGCATTTGTTTGGTTTTTTGGTGCCAGCATATTTGAGAAACCCCGCTGCGCTTGGAGTTCCTAGCGGGGAAAAAACTCGACTTCCGCGTTTTCGCCCCAAAGTATAGGCAACACACTGGCCATTCGCCGCGGATCGCCGCTGCAATAGAAGCGCTCGGAGGCCACCCCGCTGGCGAGCAGATGGCGCTCCGCCAGCAGATCACGCAAGTGTCGCGCGACGGCTGCTCCGGTATCAATCAGGCGGACGCTTCCAGGCAGTAGCTCGCCGAGCAGCGGCCTTATAAAGGGGTAATGCGTGCAACCCAGAATCAGCGTGTCGCAGCCTTGTGCCAGCAGCGGCCCGACCCACGTCATCAGCATGGCGCGCGTTTCGGCACTGCTCAGATCGCCTGCCTCGATGCGCTCGACCAAACCGGGACACGGCTGAGTGATCACCCGTACATCTGCGGCAAAGCGATCGAGCAACGCGGCAAAGCGGGCGCTCTTCAGCGTTCCGGTGGTCGCCAGCACGCCGACGACACCACTTCGCGTGGCCTGGGCGGCGGGCTTGACGGCCGGTTCCATGGCGATGATGGGCAATTGCGGATACAGCTCGCGCAATTCGGTGACGCCAGCGGCGGTCGCGGTATTGCAGGCCACCACCAGCGCCTTCGCGCCCTTCTCGACAAAAAAGGCCGCAATGACACGGCAGCGCTCACGGATGTAGTCCGGGCTCTTTTCGCCATAGGGGACATGGGCGCTGTCGGCGAGATAGAGTAGCGACTCATGCGGCAGGCGCTGCCGGATCTCACGCAGCACCGAGAGCCCGCCTACTCCGGAGTCGAAGACGCCGACCGGTGCTGCGCAGTCAGCCATGGCTTGCGCCACACACCGCACAATGTGGATCGCGCTTGACCCGCAACTCACGGAAGCGACTGGACAGCGCATCGATCAGTAGCAGTCGACCAATCAGCGGCTCGCCGAAGCCAACCAGCAGCTTGAGCGCTTCCAACGCCTGCAGGCTGCCAACCATGCCCACCAGCGGCCCCACTACACCGGCTTCGCTGCAGGTCAGCTCGGCTTCGCTACCGTGCCCATAGAGGCAGTGGTAGCAGGGGCTCGTTTCGACTCGCGGATCGAACACCGAAAGCTGCCCCTCAAGACGGATCGCCGCGCCGCTGACCAGCGGCTTTTTCGCTTTCACGCATGCGGCGTTCACCGCTTCGCGAATGCCGAAGTTGTCCGTGCAATCGAGCACCAGATCGACCCGCTCCACTGCCGCATCCAGGGAATCGGCGTCCAACCCGCTGCGATACGGCACCAGCTGTACATGGGGGTTCAGCGCCCCCAGCCGGGCCATGGCCGAGTCGACCTTGTGCAGGCCAAGCGAGGGCGTGTCGTGAGCGATCTGCCGCTGCAGATTGGTAAGATCCAGCGCATCGAAGTCGGCCAGGTGCAGCTCACCGACACCAGCGGCCGCCAGATAGAGCGCTACCGGCGAGCCCAACCCGCCAAGCCCGACGATCAGCACGCGACTCTGTTTGAGGCGCAACTGGCCGTCGATATCGACCTGCTTGAGCAGGATCTGCCGGCTGTAGCGCAGCAGCTCTTCGTCACTCAGCATCCAAGCACCTCACAAAACGCAATCATGGCAGGCGGCCAAGGCTGATGCGCTCATGCCCACCCAGATCGAGCCGGCTTTGCACATCCTCGAAACCGCGGGAAAGCAAAAGCATGTGCACCGCCTCAGCCTGATCGTAACCGTGCTCCAGCAGCAACCAGCCACCCGACTGCAGGTGCGCCGCCGCCTGGGCGATGATCGTGCGGATGTCGTCCAGGCCATCCGCACCCGCGATCAGCGCACTCTGCGGCTCGAAGCGGACATCGCCCTGCAGCAGGTGCGGGTCGCTGGCCGGAATATAGGGTGGATTGCTGACGATCATCTGGAACCGCTCCCCGTTCAGACCGGCAAACCAGTCGCTCAGGGTGAACGCAGCGTTGTGCAGTCCGAGCCGCAGCCGGTTGCGCTCAGCCAGCCTCACGGCGGCCTCGATACGGTCCACACCGCAGACCTGCCACGCCGGCCGCTCGGTCGCCAGAGCCAGCGCAATCGCGCCGGTGCCAGTGCCCAGATCGAGCACCCGGGCCGGTGCAGCGGAGAGCAGTTGCAGCGCGGTCTCCACCAGCAGTTCGGTGTCAGGCCGGGGGATCAGCGTATCCGCTGCCACTTCAAGTTCCAGACTCCAGAAGCCCTGGCGCCCGAGAATGTAGGCGACCGGTTCACCCTGACGCCTCCGTGCGAGATCAGCAGCAAAGCGCGAGGCGCACTCTGCCGGCACCTCGCGCTCCGGCCAGGTGCGCAGATAGCTGGTCGACTTGTTCAGGGCGGCCGCGAGCAACCATTCGGCATCCAGCCTGGCGCTCGGCGAGTCCGGCAGATCGGCACTTTGCAGCAGGGACTCGATGGTTGGCATGAGGTGCTCTTAGCGCGGAGCGCAGCGAAAAGGATCAGTCGCCCAGCGCGGCCAGCTGGTCGGCCTGGTATTCCTGCAACAGCGGCTCGATGACCTGCTCCACGGCGCCGCCGATCACTTCGTTGAGCAAATACAGCGTCAGGTTGACGCGATGGTCGGTGACCCGGCCCTGGGGGAAATTGTAGGTACGGATACGTTCGGAGCGATCCCCGGAGCCGACCAGCAACTTGCGCGTCTCGGAGATTTCCTTGTGCGCCGCGGCGTCCTGGCGGTCCTGCAGCTTGGCGGCGAGCCAGGCCATGGCCTTGGCGCGGTTCTTGTGCTGCGAACGCTCTTCCTGACACTCGACCACAATGCCAGTGGGCAGGTGCGTGATACGAATCGCCGAGTCGGTCTTGTTGACGTGCTGACCGCCGGCGCCGGAGGAGCGATAGGTGTCGATACGCAGCTCGGCCGGATTGATCTCCACCGCCGCCTGCTCATCCGGCTCCGGTAACACCGCCACGGTGCAGGCGGAGGTGTGAATGCGTCCCTGGGATTCGGTCTCCGGCACGCGCTGCACGCGGTGCGCGCCGGATTCGAACTTGAGCTTGGCGTAGACGTTGTCACCCTCGACGCGGGAAATCACTTCCTTGTAGCCGCCGTGCTCGCCCTCACTCTCGGAGAGGATCTCGACGCGCCAGCCCTGCTTCTCGGCATAGCGCGAATACATGCGGAACAGATCGCCGGCAAAGATCGCCGCCTCGTCGCCGCCGGTGCCGGCGCGGATCTCGAGGAACACGTTGCGCCCGTCGTTGGGGTCCTTGGGCAGCAGCATTCGCTGCAGGTTGGCTTCAAGCGTCTCGAGCTGGGCCTTGGCTTCGGCAACCTCCTCCTCGGCCATCTCGCGCATGTCGGGATCACTGTCCTTGAGCAGCGCCTGAGCGCCCTCGAGATCCTGCTGAACCTTGCACAGCTGCCGATAGGCGACGATCACCGGCTCGACTTCGGCGTACTCGCGGGAATAGGCGCGAAAACGGCTTTGATCGCTGATGACTTCGGCGTCGCCGAGCAGTGCGGTGAGTTCTTCGAAACGGTCCTGCAGGATGTCCAGCTTGTTCAGCAGCGAAGCTTTCATGGTTTTTCCGTGCCCTCGTGCAGGGCGAAGAGTTCCTGGGCCATGCTCAGCGCCTCGACGCGGCCCTCGGCTGAGAGTTTCTTCAGTTGCACGCTGGGTGCATGCAGCAGTTTGTTGGTCAGGCCACGGGCGAGCTGAACGAGAACCTCCTCGGCGCTGCCCCCATTGGCCAGCAGACGCTGAGCCTTGCTCAGCTCGTCGTCGCGAATGCGCTCGGCGTGCTGCCGGTAGGCCTTGAGCACATCAACTGCGGCCAGCTCGCGCAGGCGCTGCATGAAGTCCTCGGTGCCAGCCGCGACCAGCTCCTCGGCGGCTTGGGCCGCGCCCTGGCGACTCTTGAGGTTCTCCGCAACCACCTCATGCAGATCATCGACCGTGTACAGATAGACGTCGTCCAGCTCGCCGACCTGCGATTCGATGTCCCGCGGCACGGCGATATCGACCATGAACATCGGCTTGTGCTTGCGTCGCTTCAGCGCCTGTTCGACCGCGCCCTTGCCGAGAATCGGCAGCTGGCTGGCGGTGGAACTGATGACGATGTCGCTGTTGTGCAACTCGTCCGGGATATCGGCAAGCAGGATCGCCTGCGCCCCTAGCTCGGCGGCCAGCGCGCTGGCCCGCTCGAGGGTGCGGTTGGCGACCACGATCTTCTTCACGCCCTGCTCGTGCAGATGGCGCGCGACCAGGGTGATGGTCTCACCGGCGCCGATCAGCAGGGCCTGGCTGCGTTGCAGATTGCTGAAGATCTGCCGCGCCAGACTGACCGCGGCAAACGCCACCGAAACCGGGTTCTCGCCGATGGCGGTGTCGGTGCGCACGGTCTTCGCGGTGCTGAAGGTGGCCTGAAACAACCGGCCAAGCAGAGGCCCGACGCTGCCGGCCTCACGGGCGACCGCATAGGCCGACTTCATCTGCCCGAGAATCTGCGGTTCGCCCAGCACCAGCGAGTCGAGCCCGGAGGCGACGCGCATCATGTGGCGTACGGCCTGATCGTCGACATGCACATAGGCGCATGCCTTGAGCTCGTCGAGGCTGAGACGGTGATAATTGGCCAGCCAGGCGAGCACGGCATCGGCCTCGACCTGATCCTGTTGCAGATACAGCTCGCTGCGATTGCAGGTCGAGAGGATCGCCGCTTCGCGGGTCGGAGTGACGCGGCACAGTTGCCGCAAGGCCTCGACCATCTGGTCGGGCGTGAAGGCTACGCGCTCGCGGACGTCCACCGAAGCGGTCTTGTGATTAATGCCAAGCGCGAGGAAAGCCATGCAGAATCGCTGATTCGATAACAGAGCGCGCAATTCTCCTACTTCGTCAGATGGAGAACAACCATTGCCCTCGATTGTCGGATTCGATTGGTACTGCCAATCAGCTACCGAACCGGCCTGCGCGCCTCCCAGGGCCCATGGGCTTGACCTGCGGCTTGTGTCATCATGCCGCGACCGCACACCAGCCGTACATTTCCCCTATGAAAAAACTCGCCGCACTTGCCGCCCTGCTGTTTATCGGCGGCTGCCAGACCTTCACGCAGCAAGCCCCCGAAAGCAGTCCGCCGGTCGAGGACGCTGCCCAGGAGAGCTCCGCCAGCGACGCGGCAGAGTACGGCTCGTTCAGTCGCCAATCCCTCTATGCACTTCTGGTCGCAGAGCTTGCCGGCCAGCGCAACCGCTTCGACATTGCCCTGGGCAATTACGTACAGCAGGCGCATGCGACACAGGACGCCGGCGTCGCCGAACGCGGATTCCGTATCGCCGAATACCTTGGCGCAGACCAGGCGGCGCTGGATACCGCAATGATCTGGGCGCGCAACGCCCCCGACAGTCTCGACGCACAGCGCGCCGCAGCCGTGCAGCTGGCCCGCGCCGGGCGTTACGAAGAATCGCTCGAGTTCATGGAGAAGGTTCTGCAGGGCCAGGGCGACACTCATTTCGATTTCCTCGCCCTTTCGGCCTCGGAAACCGACCCGGACACCCGCGCCGGTCTGCTGCAAAGCTTCGACAAGCTGTTGGTCAAACACCCCGACAATCCACAGCTCTCCTTCGGCAAGGCCGTGCTGCTGCAACAGGATGATCGCAGCGAGGAAGCACTGGCGCTGCTGCAGAAGCAGCCAGATAAGGAACGGCAGATTCCGTCGATCCTGCTCGAAGCACGCCTGCTGCACAGCTTGCAGCGCAGCGACGAAGCGATCCCGCTGCTCGAGCGAAGCCTGCGCCAGCACCCCGAGGACAAGCGTCTGCGCCTGACCTATGCACGCCTTCTGGTGGAACAGGAGCGCCTGGAAGACGCCATGGGCGAGTTCGCCACCCTCGTCCAGCAGCACCCCACCGACGACGACCTGCGCTTTTCCATGGCGCTGGTCTGCATGGAGGCCGAAGCCTGGCGTGAGGCCACCGTCTACCTGGAAGAATTGATCGAGCGCGGCAGCCATGTCGACGCTGCCTATTTCAATCTAGGCCGCGCCTACCAAGCCATGGGGCGAAACGCCAAGGCCCTGGATGCGCTGGCCCAGGTCGGCCCGGGCAATGAATACCTGCCGGCGAAGCTGCTGCAGAGCCAGCTGCTCTACTCCGCCAAGCGCGACCAGGAAGCCTCTGCAGTCCTCGCCGACGCGCGCCAGCGGCAGCCCGACTATGCCATTCAGCTGTACCTGATCGAGATCGAAGCACTCTCGGAACACAATCGCCTCGAGCAGGCGTGGAAACTGGCCGAGCAGGCACTCGAAGACTTCCCCGACGACCTCAACCTGCTCTATACCCGTGCCATGCTCGCGGAAAAGCGCGGCGATCTGGCCCAGCTGGAACGAGACCTGCGCTTCATCATCGAGCGTGAGCCGGACAATGCCATGGCCCTCAACGCACTCGGCTACACCCTGGCCGATCGTACCAATCGCCATGACGAGGCCTTGCAGCTGATCGAGCAGGCCTACCAGCTCAACCCCGACGACCCGGCAATCCTCGACAGTCTCGGCTGGGTCAACTTCCGCCTGGGCAACCTGACCGAGGCAGAAGCTCTACTGCGCAAGGCTCTGCAGCGCTTCCCCGACCACGAGGTAGCGGCACACCTGGGTGAAGTGCTGTGGACCATGGGTGAACGCAGCGAGGCCCGCGCGGTCTGGGCCAAGGCACTCAAACTACAACCCGACAGCGAGATCTTGCGCGAAACGCTCAAGCGGCTGACCGGATCGGAGAAGCCCTGACTCATGTCCTTGCTGAAAAAACTCGTCACCCCCTGCCTGGCCCTGCTACTCGCCGGCTGCGCCGGCATGGGCCCGCAGGAATCGGTCGAAGGCCCCGGCAACGCCGCCGCCTGGAAAGAACACCGCAGCCAACTCGAGACGCTCGACGGTTGGCAGATCAGCGGCAAGATCGGCATTCGCGCCCCCCAGGAATCCGGCAGCGGCACGCTGTTCTGGCTGCAACGCCAGGACTATTTCGACATTCGCCTGTCCGGCCCTCTAGGCCGCGGCGCCACGCGGCTCACCGGCAGGCCGGATGCCGTATCGCTGGAAGTGGCCGGCCAGGGTCGCTTCGAAGCGGAGTCCCCGGAAGCGCTGGTCGAAGCGCAGCTCGGCTGGCAGCTGCCGGTGTCCCACCTGCTCTGGTGGGTGCGCGGACTGCCGGCGCCGGACAGCCGCAGCCGTCTGAGCCTGGATAGCGAGAGCCGCCTGGCCCGCCTGGAGCAGGACGGCTGGCAGGTCGAGTACCTGGCCTATGCCGAACACAACGGCTTCGTCCTGCCCGAACGCATCCGCCTGCAAGGCCGCGACCTGCAAATCACCCTGGTGGTCAAGGACTGGCAGCCGAGACGGCTGGGCCGCTGAATGCAGACACTCACCCTGCCAGCGCCGGCCAAGCTCAACCTGATGCTGCACATCACCGGCCGCCGCGCCGATGGCTATCACGAGTTGCAGACGCTATTCCAGTTTCTCGACCACGGCGACGAGCTCGGCTTCCGCCTGCGTGAAGACGGCGAAATCCGTCTGCATACCGAGCTCCCCGGCGTCGACCACGACAGCAACCTGATCGTCCGTGCGGCGCGCCTGCTGCAGCGCACCAGCAACTGCTCGCTCGGCGCAGACATCACCCTGCTCAAACGCCTGCCCATGGGTGGCGGCATCGGCGGCGGCAGCTCCGACGCAGCGACCACCCTGCTCGGTCTCGACTACCTGTGGAATCTGCACCTCGGCGAAGAGCGCCTCGCCGAACTGGGGCTCAGCCTGGGCGCCGATGTACCGGTGTTCGTCCGCGGCCGCGCGGCGTTTGCGGAGGGGGTTGGCGAGCGCCTGCAACCGGTCGATTTACCCGAGCCATGGTTCCTCGTAATCGCGCCGCAAGTCTCTGTTAGTACAGCGGAAATATTTGCCGACCCAGAGTTGACACGTAATACCCCGGCCATTACAGTTCGCAGCCTTCTTGCAGGGGGCGGTCATAATGACTGTCAGCCGGTCGTCGAGAAGCGTTATCCAGAAGTTCGTAACGCTTTGAGCTTGTTGAACAAATTCGTTCCGGCAAGCATGACTGGCACTGGAGCTTGTGTGTTTGGGAGCTTCCCAAACGAAGGCGAGGCTGATAAAGTCCGCCGCCAACTTCCAGACACTTTGCCAAGTTTCGTGGCCCGCGGTCGTAACGTTTCGATGTTGCACCGATGGCTTGAAAAACTGGCGCAGGAAGTAAGTGCGTAGCACACAGGTTGTACGATACAGGGGCGTCGCCAAGCGGTAAGGCACCAGGTTTTGATCCTGGCATGCGTTGGTTCGAATCCAGCCGCCCCTGCCATAACCTCCCAAGGTTCGTATGATCGAAAGCGCACTGGATACGTAGAAGTTGACCCTACAGGGGCGTCGCCAAGCGGTAAGGCACCAGGTTTTGATCCTGGCATGCGTTGGTTCGAATCCAGCCGCCCCTGCCATACACTTGAAGCTGTTCAGAAGCTTGCCTTTTGAACAGCTTTTTATTCATCGGACCCACCCTCAGGCAGGTACTGCGCGTGTCCAAGATGATGGTCTTCACGGGGAACGCCAACCCCGACCTGGCCCGGCGTGTCGTACGTCAGCTGCATATCCCCCTCGGTGATGCCTACGTCGGAAAGTTCTCCGACGGCGAAATCAGTGTCGAGATCAACGAGAACGTTCGCGGTAAGGACGTCTTTCTGATCCAACCGACCTGTGCTCCGACCAACGACAACCTGATGGAACTGGTGGTACTGGCCGATGCCTTCCGCCGCTCCTCGGCGTCGCGAATCACCGCCGTGATCCCCTACTTCGGTTATGCCCGCCAGGATCGTCGCCCGCGCTCTGCTCGTGTGCCGATCAGCGCCAAGGTCGTGGCCGACATGCTCGACGTCGTTGGCGTCAACCGTGTTCTGACCGTCGACCTGCACGCCGACCAGATCCAGGGCTTCTTCGATATGCCGGTAGACAACATCTACGGCTCGCCGGTACTGGTCGACGACATCCAGGCTCAGCGCTTCGAGAACCTGATGATCGTTTCCCCGGATATCGGTGGTGTGGTCCGTGCCCGTGCCGTGGCCAAGTCCCTCGGGGTGGATCTGGCGATCATCGACAAGCGTCGGCCGAAGGCTAACCAGTCCGAAGTGATGCACATCATCGGTGATATCGAAGGCCGTACCTGCATCCTCGTCGATGACATGGTCGATACCGCCGGCACCCTGTGCCATGCAGCCAAGGCACTGAAGGATCATGGCGCCGCCAAGGTCTACGCCTACTGCACACACCCGATCCTGTCCGGCCGCGCCATCGAGAATATCGAAGGTTCGGTGCTCGACGAGCTGGTGGTGACCAACACCATCCCGCTGTCGGCAGCCGCACAGTCGTGCACCCGAATTCGCCAACTGGACATCGCGCCAGTGGTGGCTGAAGCGGTTCGCCGCATCAGCAATGCCGAATCGATCAGCGCGATGTTCCGCTAAGCGAAAGCTACGCAAATCGCACTGAACGTAATGTGCCCCGCCTCGCGCGGGGCTTTTTGCCCAACAGCCCGAGCGCTGGTCGCAAGCGCGACAGGTAATGTTGCTACTGGAGAATCACCATGAACGATTTCACTCTGAATGCCCAAGTGCGTTCCGACCTGGGGAAAGGTGCGAGCCGCCGCCTGCGTCGTAACGCCGCCCTGGTTCCGGCCGTCATCTACGGTGGCGACAAGGCCCCGCAGTCCATCAGCATCCTGGCCAAGGACTTCGCCAAGCTGCTGGAGAACGAAGCTTCCTTCAGCCACGTTCTGAACCTGAACGTCGATGGCCAGAACGAATCCGTTCTGATCAAGGCGCTGCAGCGTCACCCGGCCAAGAGCTTCGTGCTGCACGCTGACTTCGTTCGCGTCGTTGCCGGCCACAAGCTGACCGCTACCGTTCCCCTGCACTTCATCAACCAGGAATCTTCGGTTGGCGTGAAGAAGCAAGGCGGCGAGATCCTGCACAACCTGAACGAAGTCGAAGTTTCCTGCCTGCCGCAAGACCTGCCGGAATTCATCGAAGTCGACATGATCAACGTCGAAGTCGGCCAGGTTCTGCACATGACCGACATCAAACTGCCGAAAGGCGTTGAGCTGGTCGCCCTGGCCCACGGCAGCGACCTGCCGGTTGCCAACGTTCACGCTCCGCGCGTGAGCAAGGAAGACGCTCCGAAAGAAGAAGGCGCTGCCGAGTAATTCACTCGCATAGCCGAAGAAGAGGCCCCCGTCGTGACTGCCGTAAAACTGATCGTCGGCCTGGGAAATCCAGGCCCTGAATACGACCAGACCCGGCATAACGCGGGGGCTCTTTTCGTTGAGCGCCTGGCTGCCCGTGAAGGCGTCGTGCTCAGCAATGATCGCAAGTATTTCGGCCTGGTCGGCAAGTTCAGCCATCAGGGCGAAGATATCCGCCTGCTCATCCCCACTACCTACATGAACCGCAGCGGTCAGGCAGTGGCGGCATTGGCCGGCTTTTTCCGAATTCCCCCCGAGTCCATCCTGGTCGCCCATGATGAACTCGACATGCCCCCCGGCGTCGCCAAGCTCAAGCAGGGCGGCGGTCATGGCGGGCACAACGGGCTGCGCGACATCATCGCCAAGCTCGGTAATCAAAACAGCTTTCATCGCCTGCGCCTGGGTATCGGCCATCCGGGTCACGCCAGCCTGGTCAGCGGTTACGTGCTGGGGCGTGCGCCGCAAGCCGAGCGCGAAAAGCTCGACGCCAGCATCGACTTCGCGTTGGATGTTGTGCCGGAAATCCTGACCGGCGACTGGACTCGCGCCATGCAGCGCCTGCACAGCCAGAAGGCCTGAAACCTAACTCCGAGGCAAGATCACCATGGGATTCAACTGCGGCATCGTCGGTCTGCCCAACGTCGGCAAGTCCACCCTGTTCAACGCCCTGACCAAATCCGGCATCGCGGCGGAGAACTTCCCCTTCTGCACCATCGAGCCGAACAGCGGCATCGTGCCGATGCCCGATCCGCGTCTCGACGCGCTGGCGGCGATCGTCAAGCCGGAGCGGGTGATCCCAACCACCATGGAGTTCGTCGACATCGCCGGCCTGGTGGCAGGCGCCTCGAAGGGTGAAGGCCTGGGCAACAAGTTTCTCGCCAACATCCGCGAGACTGACGCCATCGCCCACGTGGTGCGCTGCTTCGAAGACGAAAATGTCATCCACGTCGCCAACAGCGTCGACCCCAAGCGCGACATCGAGATCATCGACCTCGAACTGATCATGGCCGACCTCGACAGCTGCGAGAAGCAGCTGCAGCGCGTCGCCCGTACCGCCAAGGGCGGCGACAAGGACGCGGTTGCGCAGAAAGGTCTGCTGGAAAAGCTGATCCCGCACCTCACCGAAGGCAAGCCGGCACGCAGCCTGCTGAAGAACTTCAGTGACGAGGAAAAGCGTCTGACCAAGACCTTCCACCTGCTGACCACCAAGCCGGTGATGTACATCGCCAACGTCGCCGAAGATGGCTTCGAGAACAACCCGCACCTGGACGTGGTCAACGCCATTGCCGAGGAAGAAGGCGCCATCGTCGTGCCGGTCTGCAACAAGATCGAAGCCGAGATCGCCGAACTGGACGATCTGGAAGAGATGCAGATGTTCCTCGACACCATGGGCATGGACGAGCCGGGCCTGAACCGTGTGATCCGCGCCGGTTACGAGCTGCTCAATCTGCAGACCTACTTCACCGCCGGGGTGAAGGAAGTCCGCGCCTGGACCGTGCGTATCGGCGCCACCGCCCCGCAGGCGGCCGCGGTGATCCACACCGATTTCGAGAAAGGCTTCATCCGCGCCGAAGTCATCGCCTATGACGACTTCATCCAGTACAAGGGCGAAGCCGGCGCCAAGGAAGCCGGCAAATGGCGCCTGGAAGGCAAGGAATACATCGTCAAGGACGGCGACGTGATGCACTTCCGCTTCAACGTCTAGTCCGTCAGCCACTCGGCTAAAGGCCCCGACTCGTCGGGGCCTTTTCGTTTCCGGCAGGCAAAGGTCTGGAGCTACAACGGTCCCGGATCGGGGATCGGCTCTGGTGGTGGAGCGACTTTTTCCAGCTGCTCGAGCACCTCTTCCGGCAGCTCATCCGGGCTGTCCAGTTCGGTGTCGCTCTCGGCATCGTCCAGATCGTTGAGCGGCGATTCGTCGGCTCGCCACGGCCAGACGGGCTGCGAGGGTTGGTGCGGTTCGATACCAGGCATGACGGTGTCCTCTCGAGGGGTCTGCAGGTTAGGCACGCATCTAACCGCCGGGTTCGCAAGGCAAGGCACCGCCCGGCGCAATCCGGGCGGTGCCGCATCAAGCCGCTACTTGAAGTTGCGCTTAACCAGCCGTTCCAGCCAGCCGACGATGCCGGAGCGGAACAGCAGCACGCAGAGCACGAAGATCACCCCGAGAATGACGTGCACCCACTCCCCCAGGGGTCCGTTAGACAGCGAACTCTGCAGCGTCACCACCACGGTGGCGCCGACCAGCGGGCCGAGGATGGTGCCGACGCCGCCGAGCAGGGTCATCAGGATCACCTCGCCGGACATGTGCCAGTGCGCGTCGGTCAGCGAGGCCAGCTGGAACACCACGGTCTTGGTCGCGCCGGCCAGGCCGGCAAGCGCCGCGGAGATGACGAACGCCAGCAGCTTGTGCCGATCGACGTTGTAGCCGAGCGACACCGCGCGCGGCTCGTTCTCGCGGATTGCCTTGAGCACCTGGCCGTACGGCGAATGGATGGTGCGCTGGATGATGGCGAAGCCAAGGACGAACACCGCCAGCACGAAGTAGTACATGGCCATGTTGTTCTTCATGTCGACAAGGCCGAACAGATGCCCACGCGGCACGCCCTGCAGACCGTTCTCGCCACCGGTGAATGGCGCCTGGACGAAGACGAAGAACACCAACTGCGCCAGCGCCAGGGTGATCATGGCGAAGTAGATGCCCTGCCTGCGAATCGCCAGCATGCCGAACAGCCCCCCGAGCACCGTCGAGGCCAGGGTGCCGGCAAGGATGCCCAGCTCGGTGCTGAGCCCGCTGTAGCTGCTCAGCATGTAACCGGTGATGTAGCCGCCAGTGGCGAAGAACGCGGCATGGCCGAAGGACAGCAGCCCCGCGTAGCCCAGCAGCAGGTTGAAGGCGCAGGCGAACAGGGCGAAGCACAGCAGCTTCATCAGGAATACCGGATACACCGCCAGCGGCGCCAACAGGGCGATCACCAGCAGCACCGCATAGAAGACCTTCTGCCGCCGCGCGGCTGCATGCCTGCGCTCGCGTACCACACTGGCATGCCGCAGCGCTGCGGCCTGCACGTTTGCTGGATTCGTCATGCTCATGCCTCCTTACCAAAGAGTCCCGCAGGACGAATCAGCAGCACCGCCACCATGACCAGGAACACCACGGTGTTGGCCGCTTCCGGATAGAACACCTTGGTCAGGCCCTCGATCAGGCCCATGGCGATACCGGTAACGATGGCGCCGAGGATCGACCCCATGCCGCCAATCACCACCACGGCGAACACCACGATCAGCAGATTCGAGCCCATGCCCGGTGTCACCGCGTAGATCGGCGCCGCCAGCACGCCGGCGAACGCCGCCAGCGCCACGCCATAGCCATAGGTCAGGGTCACCAGCAGCGGTACGTTGATGCCGAAGCCCTGCATCAGTTTCGGGTTCTCGGTGCCGGCGCGCAGGTAGGAACCCAGCCGGGTGCGTTCGATGACGTACCAGGTCGCCAGGCACACCACCAGCGCGGCGACGATTACCCAGGCGCGGTAGGTCGGCAGGAACATGAAGCCGAGATTGAAGCCGCCGCGCAGCAGCTCCGGCATCGGATAGGACGAGCCGGACACGCCGAACAGCTTGACGAAGCTGCCCTCGACGATCAGCGCCAGGCCGAACGTCAGCAGCAAACCGTAGAGGTGATCCTCACCGGCGATGCGCCGTAGCAGGCCGCGCTCGATGGCCATGCCCAGGCAGCCCACCAACAACGGCGCCAGCACCAGCGCAAACCAGTAACTCACGCCCAGGTAGTTCAGCCCGAGGAACGCCACGAAGGCACCGAGCATGTACTGCGCGCCATGGGCGAAGTTGATGATGCGCAGCAGGCCGAAGATGATTGCCAGGCCCAGGCTCAGCAGCGCGTAGAACGCCCCGTTGATCAGGCCGAGCAGCAGCTGCCCGAGCAGCACGCTCAGGGGTACGCCGAATACGAGAGTCATGGTTCACCACCCAAAGAAGTCCGTGGCACCCGGCCATCGCGGCCGGGTGATGGCGCGGATCAGCCGGTCAGTCCTTGGCGACCAGCTTGGTGCATTGGGTTTCGGCGATCGGCCGGTAGGCCTGCTCGCCTGGAATGGTGCTGACCACCTTGTACAAGTCCCACTCGCCAGTCGATTCGGCCGGCGTCTTGACCTGCACCAGATACATGTCGTGGACCATGCGGCCGTCCTCACGGATGCGACCGTCCTTGGCGAACATGTCGTTGATCGGGGTCTTGGCCATCTGCGCACGTACCGCGACCGTCTCGTCGGTGCCGGCGGCCTTCACCGCGTTCAGATAATGGGTGGTGGCCGAATAGATGCCGGCGTGCACCATGCCCGGCATGCGCTTGGTGCGCTCGTAGTAGCGCTTGGCCCAGGCACGGGTGTCATCGTTCATGTCCCAGTACCAGCCAGTAGTCAGCATCAGGCCCTGGGTCACATCCAGGCCCATGGCATGGATGTCGTTGAGGAACACCACCATCCCGGCAAGCTTCTGCCCGGACTGGGTAACGCCGAATTCGCTGGCAGTCTTTAGCGAGTTGACCGTATCCGCACCGGCGTTGGCCAGGGCGATCACCTCGGCGCCGGAACCCTGCGCCTGCAACATGTAGGAGGAGAAATCGCTGCTCGGGAACGGATGGCGGACCTTGCCGACGACACTCCCGCCATCGCCTTCCACTACCTTGGTGATGTCGGCTTCCATGGCGTGGCCGAAGGCATAGTCGGCGGTGAGGATGTACCAGCTCTTGCCACCATCGGCGAGCACTGCCTTGGCCGTGCCATTGGCCAGCGCGTAGGTGTCGTAGGTCCAGTGGATGTGGTTCGGCGAGCAGAACTCATTGGTGATGCTGGAAGCCGCGGCACCGGAGATCAGCGCCAGCTTGCCGCCCTGCTCCACCACCTTGCTCGCCGCCAGTACCACGGAGCTGGCGACCATGCCGGTCACCATGTCGACGTTACGCTCGTCGATCCACTGGCGCACGGTGTTGGCGCCGACGTCAGGCTTGTTCAGATCGTCGGCATGAAAGACGACGATCTTTTTGCCATCGACCTTGCCACCGAAATCCTCCACCGCCATCTTCAGCGCCTCCAGGCCGCCCGGGCCGGACAGGTCGCGATAGGTGCCGGACATATCGGCCAGGTAGCCGATACGGATCTCGTCGTTGCTGATCTCGGCCTGGGCGGCCGAGGCGATCAGGGATGAAGCCAGGATGGCGCTCGCACTCTTGCGGAAAAAGCTCATGTAATCACCACTCTCGATTGTTTTTGTTGTGGTCGGGGGCCGGCATCCACTGCGGCCGGTTGCTGCTTCCTGAGTCGTCCGGGGCTTACACCCCGAGACAGGAATTGAGGAAATCCTTCTTCGAATCCAGCTCGGCCGCCTCGATCTCTTCGATGATGCGGCCATGCTCCATGACGTAATGGCGGTCGGCCAATGGCGCGGCGAAGCGGAAGTTCTGCTCCACCAGGACGATGGTCAGGCCGCGCTGCTTGAGCTTGATCAGCACCTCGCCGAGCTTCTGCACGATGACCGGGGCCAGGCCTTCGGTGATCTCGTCGAGCAGCAGCAGGTTGGCGCCGGTGCGCAGGATGCGCGCCATGGCCAGCATCTGCTGCTCGCCACCGGAGAGCCGCGTGCCCTGGCTGAAACGGCGTTCGTAGAGATTGGGAAACATCTCGTAGAGCTCGTCCAGGCTCATGCCGCCGCTGCGCACCGTCGGCGGCAGCAGCAGGTTCTCCTCGACGCTCAGACTGGCGAAGATGCCGCGCTCTTCCGGGCAGTAGCCGACGCCAAGACGCGGAATCTGGTGGGCCGGCATGCCGATGGTTTCGTTGCCGTTGACCACGATGGAGCCGGTGCGGCGACCGACCATGTTCATGATCGCGCGCAGCGTGGTGGAGCGCCCGGCGCCGTTGCGTCCGAGCAGGGTCACCAGCTCGCCGCGGCCGACCACCAGATCGACACCGTGCAGAATGTGCGACTCGCCGTAGAAGGCATGCAGATCGCTGACGCGCAGCTGATCGCGGTCCATGGGTGGATTCATGCGTGCGCCTCCTCGAGCGTTGCGGCTTCGCTGCCGAGATAGGCTTCGCGCACCTGCGGGTTGGCCGAAACGCTTTCATAGTCGCCCTCGGCGAGCACCGAACCACGCGCCAGCACAGTGATGCGATCACACAGGCGGCTGACCACGCTGAGGTTGTGCTCGACCATCAGCACCGTACGGTTCGCCGCGGCCTTGCGCACCAGCTCGACGACCATGTCGACGTCTTCGCTGCCCATGCCCTGGGTCGGTTCGTCGAGCAGCAGCACGAAGGGATCGAGCGCCAGGGTGGTGGCCAGCTCCAGCGCGCGCTTGCGGCCGTAGGGCAGCTCGACCGCCAGGGTCTGGGCGAAGGATTGCAGATCGACTTCAGCGAGCAGCTGCATCACCTGGTCGTCCAGCTCACGCAGGCTGCGTTCGGATTTCCAGAAGTGAAAGGAGTTGCCCATCTTCTGCTGCAGCGCGACACGCACGTTTTCCAGCACGCTCATGTGGCCGAACACTGCGGAAATCTGGAACGAGCGCACCAGGCCGAGCCGGGCGATCTCGTTGGCCTTCATCGAGGTGATGTTCTTGCCGCGATAGAGAATCTCGCCGCGGGTAGGCGTAAGGAATTTGGTGAGCAGATTGAATACGGTGGTCTTGCCGGCGCCGTTGGGGCCGATAAGCGCATGGATGTGACCCTGACGGACCTTCAGATCGACGGAATCCACTGCGGTGAAGCCGCGGAATTCCTTGGTCAGGCCGCGCGTTTCCAGCACGAACTCTGGTTCCATTGGGTGCCCTCTAACCTTGATTGTTGTTGTTGGTTATGGCGCAGGTCGCTGCATGACCTTTACGTAAACGATAACAACCAGTTTCCGTATACGGCAAGTGGCTTTTTCAAACGGGCGATTGAGCGGTAAAGCGTGCAACTTGAAGGCATATAGCCAGCATATAGCCCGCTCTACACCAGTTGCCCAGTGCCCCAGGCTCTGGGGTTCGTCCCCGTTTTTATGGCGCCCGAATGCCGAAGTAGCTCCTCGGACGACGCAAAAAAGCCGGGCCTGTGCGGCCCGGAAAATTCCAACGAGGAGAGGTGCTGCGGCGTTGCGCTTACCAGAGCGGCAGGCTGTAGCTGACGATGACGCGGTTCTCGTCTAGGTCGTTCTGGAAGTTGCTTCGCGTAGTGGCGTTGCGCAGCTTCAGGCCGAGATTCTTCAGCGGGCCACTCTGGATGACGTAGGCAATATCAGTGTTGCGCTCCCAGGTCTTGCCTTCACTGGCGCCGGCACCGCGGTCGACGTTGTCACCCGAAACGTAACGGGTCATCAGCGTCAGCCCGGGCACGCCCATGGCGGCGAAGTCGTAGTCGTAGCGGACCTGCCAGGAACGTTCGTCCTCGTTGCCGAAGTCGTTGATCTGCAGCAGGTTGATCAGCGCGTTGTCACCCCCGGCGACATAGGCGAAACCGGTGTCGCCGCGCATGTGCTGATAGCCGCCGGTGAAGCCGTGGCCGCCGAGCTTGTAGGTGAACAGTGCGCCGAACGCATCGTTGTCGACATTGCTGCCGCCATCGTCAGTCGAACGGACGAAGCGCAGGTCGGTCTTGAAGCTCTGCTTGTCGCCCAGTGGCAGCACATGGACCAGATTGAAGTTGTGCTGGTCGTAGATGCCGTCCAGCCCACCGTAGTAGTAACTGGTGGCCAGTTGCGGCGACCAGTCGTAGCGACCTCCGGCGAAGAGGAATTCATCGCTGGTACTGCCCCCGCTACCGAAGGTGATATTGCGCCGACCAGCGTTGAAGACTGTCATTTCCTCGTTGTCCGAGGAGTCGCGCTGGTTGACGCGGTCCAGCATACCCAGGTCCAGCGTCAGACCGCTGACCTCCTTGCTCTGCAGCCAGGCGCCACGGTAGGTCTGTGGCAGCAGGCGGCTGTCGTTGCGCATCAGCACGGGCACCACCGGCTGCAGCGTACCGACGTGCAGGGTGGTGGCGGACAGCTTGGCCTTTGCCGTCAGGCCGGCCGAGCCGTAATCATCCTGGGCGCGGTTAGGCGCGTTGCGATCGCGCTGCAGGATGCCGGTGCCGGTACGGTCCGGACTGGAATCGAGCTTCACGCCCAGCAGCCCGACGGCGTCCAGACCGAAGCCGACCGGGCCTTCGGTGTAGCCGGATTCCATTTTCAGGATGAAGCCCTGGGCCCACTCCTCGGCCTTGGACTGAGCGGCGCCAGATTGCCGGAAGTCGCGGTTCATATAGAAGTTGCGCAGTTCGACAGCGGCCTTGCTGTCTTCGATGAAAGCGGCCGAGGCCACGCCCGATGCGCCGAGGGCGACGGCGGCGATGCTGGCGGCCAGAAGGGTTCGGCTTGCTGGTTTCAGTTGCATAGCTTTCTCTCTTGTTGTTGTGATCGTTGATGCAGCTGTTGAGCCCGACTGCGAACTGCCCGGGCTCGGATTACCACGTCATGCGGTAATGCGGTGTCGCGCTCAACGCGCGGGGCTCCTGGGCACACGGCCCAGCAGATAGAACTCGTCGTTGGGTGGCGTGCGCGCCATGGACACCAGGCGGTTGGAAAGGCCGAACAGCCCGGCGATGGCGCCGATGTCCCAGATGTCGTCGCGGCTGAAACCCTGCGCTTCCAGCCGCGCCTGCCAGGCGTCGCCCAGCACGCCGCGCTCGGCGGCCAGATGCACCGCAAAATCGAGCATGGTCCGCTGGCGCTCGGAGATCGGTGCGGTGCGGTAGTTGACGGCGATCTGGTCGGCCAGCTGCGCGTCCTTGGCGAGGATGCGCAGGATCGCGCCATGGGCAACCACGCAATACAGGCAGCCGTGGTCGGCGCTGACCGCGACGACGATCATCTCCTTCTCGGCCTGGGTCAGGCTGTCGGCTTCGCGCTCCATCAGCGCATCGTGATAGGCGAAGAAGGCACGGAACTCCGCCGGCCGATGGGCCAGCATGAGAAACACGTTGGGGATGAATCCGGCCTTTTCCTGCACGGCGAGAATCCGTTCGCGCAGGTCAGCAGGCAGTGCGTCTAGGCTGTTGGGCAGCGGAAAACGGCTGATCGACTGAGCAATAGGCAGCGCCATGGAAAGCTCCTTTTCGGATGAGCGAATTGCCGGCCGGGCGAACCCGGCCGGTGCCGGTCAGTGCTGTTCGCTGATGCCCAGCTCGACCACGCTGATTTCGCGCATGCGGAACTTCTGCACCTTGCCGCTGATGGTCATCGGGAAATCGTCGACGAATTTGATGTGCCGCGGCGTCTTGAAGTGGGCGATGCGGCCCTTGCAGAACTCGCGCAGCGCCTCGCCCTCGACCTCATGGCCCGGGTGCAGCTTGACCCAGGCGACGATCTCCTCGCCGAACTTGCTGTCCGGCACGCCGATCACCTGCACGTCGGCCACCGCCGGATGGGTGAAGAGGAATTCCTCGATCTCGCGCGGGTACACGTTCTCGCCGCCGCGGATGATCATGTCCTTGTTGCGGCCGACGATCTTGATGTAACCCTCGTCGTCCATCACCGCGAGGTCGCCGGTATGCATCCAGCGCGCGCCGTCGATGGCATCGCGGGTGGCGTCCGGGTTGTTCCAGTAGCCGAGCATCACGCTGTAGCCGCGGGTGCAGAGTTCGCCGATCTGCCCACGCGGCACCACCGCGCCGTGCTCGTCGACGATCTTGCTTTCCAGATGCGGCTGGGTGCGGCCGACGCTGGTCACGCGGCGTTCCAGGTCGTCGTCGGCGCTGGTCTGGGTGGAGACCGGGCTGGTTTCGGTCATGCCGTAGGCAATCTGCATTTCCGCCAGGTGCATGTCGTCGATGACGCGTTTCATCACCTCGATCGGGCAGGTCGAGCCGGCCATGATGCCGGTGCGCAGGCTGCTCAGGTCCAGCGACTGGCGCTCCGGGTGGTCGAGCATGGCGATGAACATGGTCGGCACGCCATACATGCCGGTGGCCTTTTCCTCGGCCGCGGCCTGCAGCGCCGCCAGCGGCTCGAAGGCGGCGCTCGGATAGATCATGGTGGTGCCATGGGTAACGCAACCGAGGTTGCCCATGACCATGCCGAAGCAGTGGTACAGCGGCACCGGGATCACCAGGCGGTCGTGCTCGGTCAGCCTGAGACTCTCGCCGACCATGTAGCCGTTGTTGAGGATGTTGTAGTGACTGAGCGTGGCGCCTTTCGGAAAGCCCGTGGTGCCGGAGGTGTACTGGATGTTGATGGGGTCGTCGAACTGCAGGCGCTCGCCACACTGGCGCAGCTGCTCGGGGCCGACCTGCTCGGCCATCTCCATCAGCGCCTGCCACTGCAGCATGCCGTCCACCGGCTTGTCGCACAGGCTGATCACCCCGCGCAGCTCCGGCAGCATGTGGCTCTGCAGGGCACCGACAGCGGCGCTTTCCAGCTCCGGCAGCAGCTCGTGGAGCATGGCGTGGTAATCGGAAGTCTTGAAGGCATCGGCGCAGATCAGCCAGCGGCAGCCAGACTGCTTCAAGGCGTATTCGAGTTCGCTGAGGCGGTAGGCGGGATTGATATTGACCAGCACCACGCCGATCTTCGCGGTAGCGAACTGGGTGATGCACCACTGGGCATTGTTCGGTGACCAGATGCCCACTCGTTCGCCAGCTTGCAGTCCGAGGGCCAGCAGGCCACGCGCGCAACGGTCCACCGCCTCCGCCAGTTCCGCCCAGGTGTAACGCAGCTGCTGATGGCGCACCACCAGGGCCTCGCGCTGGGGAAAGCGCTCCACGGTACGGTCGAAGGCCGCGCCGATGGTCATGGGCAACAGGGGTTTGCTCTGCGGTCCGCAGGTATAGCTCGGAAGACTCATGACGATTTTCCTCAGTCTTATGTTTGTTATGAGGCGTGCTCGCAAGGGCGCTGGCGCTGCTGACAGTCACCCTAGGTCACGATTACGTTAACGTAAAGGTAACTAGCTGACAATATGCCGCAGGGTAGGCGAAAGTCGAGGGGTGCGAGCAATCAAATGGCCATTACTCAGCGAAGAATCGCGGCGGTAGTTGCGGGTAAGACCAGCCTGCCAAGGCAGGCTTGAAGTAGGCAACCGCGGCGCTGAACGCGTGCGCCAGAGCCTTCGCAATGATGCTGCGGTCGCCCCGTCAGGCGCGTTCGCGCTGGTACTCGTGATGGAAATCCAGCGCGGCGAGGTTCTTGTCCTTGGCTTCGAGCATGATGTCGAAGCGATCCAGAAACTGAAACGCATAGCGATTTGTCCAGCGGTTCCACATGCGTTTGCTGTGCGCATAGAGGTCGCGCTTGTTGACCTTTTCCAGCAACTCGGGGATTTCCAGCTTCTGCTCCGGCGCGAAGCCTAGTTCCATCAGGCTCTCCTGTGGCTGCGAGTAGTGCATGGTCGGCCGCACACCGCGCCAGCTTTCCAGAACGCGCTCGATGCGCGGATCGTCCGGCTCGATGTAGCAGCCCTCGTGAATCCAGCAGTGATGGATATCCAGCACCACCGGCGCGAGGTCGGCGAGGCTCAGGCAGTCGTCCAGGCCATAGGTCTTTTCGTCGTTCTCGAAGGTGATGCAGTGGCGCGCCTCGGTCGACAGGCGCGGCCACACGGCACGCACCCCCTCGGCGCCGAGCCGCCCGGCGATATGCAGGTTGCACTTGAAGTCCTGGAAGCGCCGGCCATAACCCATCATGCGGATCATGTCGGCGTGGTACTCGAATTCCGCCAGGCTGTTCTCCACCACTTGCGGCTTGTCCGAACCGAGCACGCAGTACTGGCCGGGATGCATCGACAGGCGGATGTCGTGGGCCCGCGCCAGTTCGCCGATCGCGGCGAAACCCGCCTCGAGGCGGCTCTGCATTTCGGCGCGGCGGTAGAACGGCGCGATCTCGGCATGGCTGTAGAACGGCAGCAGGTCGCTGGACAGGCGCAACATGCGCAACATGCGCAGCATCGGCGGCAACGTGGCGACGTATTCGAGCAATACCCGCTGAGCGTTCAGGTTGTGCTCGACGATCTCCTCCAGCCTCGCCTCCGCCGCTGCGCGACCGACCGAAGCCATCCAGCGCAGCGTGGTGCTGCGTGGGTTGAAGGTGCGCTCGATGCGCTCCAGCTCCTTCAGCGAGAGGCTCTGTTGCGGGTGGCGATACATGCAGGCGAAGCCGATGCGGGGCATGGAGTTCCTCGTCGGTGACAGGCCGGCGCTACGGCCACTGCCTGTTTAGTCCCGCCACGCCCACGGCGAGTGCCCCGCCACCGACGAAACACCTCCGCGCGCCAGCAACCCACGGCCGCACCTTGGCGGGCCTATGCTTGCAGACATGCCGACTCGGCGGTGTGTTGACAGACCCGCAGCGGACCTTTACGTTAACGTAAAGCAGCGAACGATCATCCATACCGATGACCTCAACCGCTACCAGAGCGCCGGCCTGCACTCCGCCGGACGAACGAATCCTCTGAACACAGAACAATTACAAGACAAGCAGGTGGCCCCATGAACTACTCCAGCCTCAATTTCGCCCTCGGTGAAACCATCGACATGCTGCGCGAGCAGCTGCAGGCCTTCGTCGCCGCCGAGATTGCTCCGCGCGCCGAAGCCATCGATCAGGAAAACCTGTTCCCGGCGGACATGTGGAAGAAATTCGGCGAGATGGGTCTGCTCGGCGTGACCGTCTCCGAGGAGTACGGCGGCGCCGGCCTCGGCTATCTGGCGCATGTGGTGGCGATGGAAGAGATCAGCCGCGGCTCGGCCTCGGTCGCCCTCTCCTACGGCGCCCACTCCAACCTGTGCGTCAACCAGATCAACCGCAACGGCAACCCCGAGCAGAAGGCCCGCTACCTGCCCAAGCTGATCAGCGGCGAGCACGTCGGCGCGCTGGCCATGAGCGAACCGAATGCCGGTTCCGACGTGGTGTCGATGAAGCTGCGCGCCGAGAAGCGCGGCGACCGCTACGTGCTCAACGGCAGCAAGACCTGGATCACCAACGGCCCGGACGCCAACACCTACGTGATCTATGCCAAGACGGACCTGGACAAGGGCGCGCACGGCATCACCGCGTTCATCGTCGAGCGCGACTGGAAGGGTTTCTCCCGCGGCAACAAGTTCGACAAGCTCGGCATGCGCGGCTCCAACACCTGCGAGCTGTTCTTCGATGACGTCGAGGTGCCGCAAGAGAACGTGCTCGGTGTCGAGAATGGCGGCGTCAAGGTGCTGATGAGTGGCCTGGACTACGAGCGCGTGGTGCTCGCCGGCGGCCCGACCGGGATCATGCAGTCCTGCCTCGATGTGGTGGTGCCCTACATCCACGATCGCAAGCAGTTCGGCCAGAGCATCGGCGAATTCCAGTTCATCCAGGGCAAGGTGGCGGACATGTACACCCAGCTCAACGCCAGCCGCGCCTATCTGTACGCCGTCGCCCAGGCCTGCGACCGCGGCGAGACCACCCGCAAGGACGCCGCCGGGGTCATCCTCTACACCGCCGAGAACGCCACGCAGATGGCGTTGCAAGCGATCCAGATTCTCGGTGGCAACGGCTATATCAACGAATTCCCCACCGGCCGCCTGCTGCGCGACGCCAAGCTCTACGAGATCGGCGCGGGCACCAGCGAGATCCGCCGCATGCTGATCGGCCGCGAGCTGTTCAACGAATCCAGGTGAGCCTGCGGGCAAAAAGAACGCCCCCAGCCTCGTAGGGTGGAAAATCGCGAAGCGTTTTCCACCGCAGTCGGTGGATGGCAATGCCATCCATGATGGAATTGAACGGAGCCAACCATGGCCATCCTGCACACCCAGATCAATACCCGTTCGCCGGAGTTCGCCGCCAACAGCGCAGCGATGCTCGAACAGGTGAACAACCTGCGCGCCCTGCTCGGTCGCGTCAGCGAAGGCGGTGGCGCCACCGCCCAGCAGCGCCACGTCTCGCGCGGCAAGCTCTTGGTGCGCGAGCGCATCGATACCCTGCTCGACGCCGGCTCGGCCTTCCTCGAACTCGCCCCGCTGGCCGCCCATGAGGTCTATGGCGAAGACGTCGCCGCCGCCGGCGTGGTCGCCGGGATCGGCCGTGTCGAAGGCATCGAGTGCATGATCATCGCCAACGACGCCACCGTGAAAGGCGGCACCTACTACCCGCTGACGGTGAAAAAGCACCTGCGCGCGCAGACCGTCGCCCGCGAGAACCGCCTGCCCTGCATCTATCTGGTGGACTCCGGCGGCGCCAACCTGCCGCGCCAGGACGAGGTGTTCCCGGATCGCGAGCACTTCGGCCGCATCTTCTTCAACCAGGCCAACATGAGCGCCATGGGCATTCCGCAGATCGCCGTGGTCATGGGCTCCTGCACCGCCGGTGGCGCCTATGTGCCGGCGATGGCTGACGAAACCATCATGGTGCGCAACCAGGCGACCATCTTTCTCGCCGGCCCGCCGCTGGTAAAAGCCGCCACCGGTGAGGTGGTGACTGCCGAGGAACTGGGCGGGGCCGACGTGCACTGCAAGACCTCCGGTGTCGCCGACCACTACGCCGAGAACGACGAGCACGCCCTTTCCATCGCCCGCCGCTGCGTGGCCAACCTCAACTGGCGCAAGCTCGGCCAGTTGCAGACCCGCGAACCGCGCGCGCCGCTGTATGCCGCCGACGAGCTGTACGGCGTGATCCCGGCGCAGGCCAAGCAGCCCTACGACGTGCGCGAAGTGATCGCGCGACTGGTGGACGGCAGCGAGTTCGATGAATTCAAGGCGCTGTTCGGCACCACCCTGGTCTGCGGCTTCGCCCACCTGCACGGCTATCCGATCGCCATCCTCGCCAACAACGGCATCCTCTTCGCCGAGGCGGCGCAGAAAGGCGCGCACTTCATCGAACTGGCCTGCCAGCGCGGCATTCCGCTGCTGTTCCTGCAGAACATCACCGGCTTCATGGTCGGGCAGAAATACGAGGCCGGCGGCATTGCCAAGCACGGCGCCAAGCTGGTCACGGCGGTGGCCTGTGCCCAGGTGCCGAAGTTCACCGTGCTCATCGGTGGCAGCTTCGGTGCCGGCAACTACGGCATGTGCGGCCGCGCCTACGACCCGCGCTTCCTCTGGATGTGGCCCAACGCACGCATCGCGGTGATGGGCGGCGAACAGGCCGCCGGGGTACTCGCCCAGGTCAAGCAGGAGCAAAGCGAACGCGCCGGCAAGAGCCTCGGCGCCGACGAGGTAGCCGCAATCAAGCAGCCGATCCTCGAGCAGTACGAGCGCCAGGGCCATCCGTATTACTCCAGCGCGCGGCTGTGGGACGACGGCGTGATCGACCCGGCGCAGACCCGCGAGGTGCTGGGACTGGCACTGTCCGCCGCGCTGAATGCGCCGATCGAGCCGACCCGCTTCGGCGTGTTCCGCATGTAATCCGAGCCGCCGGCAGCCAAGCGCGCCGGCGACTGCAGTCCCATCGAGGATGCCGAGATGACCGATTTCCAGACCATCGAACTGAACAAAGACGCGCGCGGCGTGGCCACCCTCTGGCTAAACCGCGCGGACAAGAACAATGCCTTCGACGCCCGGGTGATCGGCGAATTGAACGCGGCGCTGGCCCAGGTGCAGGACGATGCCAGCATCCGCTTCCTGATCCTGCGCGGACGCGGCAAGCATTTCTCCGCCGGCGCCGATCTGGGCTGGATGCGCGAGTCGGCCAAGCTCGACTACCAGGCCAATCTCGCTGATGCCCATGAGTTGGGCGAGCTGATGCAGCGCCTCTACCAGCTGCCGCAGCCGACCCTGGCCGTGGTGCAGGGCGCGGCCTTCGGCGGCGCGCTGGGGCTGATCGCCTGCTGCGACATGGCCATCGGCGCCAGCGAAGCGCTGTTCTGCCTGTCGGAAGTCCGCATCGGCCTGGCCCCGGCGGTGATCAGCCCGTTCGTGGTCAAGGCCATCGGCGAGCGCGCCGCCCGCCGCTACGCGCTGACCGCCGAACGCTTCGACGGCCAGCGCGCCCGCGAACTCGGCCTGCTCGCCGAAACCTATCCGGCCAGTGAACTGGACGCCGCGCTCGAGCAATGGGTCGACAACCTGCTGCTCAACAGCCCGCAGGCGCTCAAGGCCTGCAAGGAGCTATTACTGGAGGTGGGCGACGGCGATTTCGACGCTGACCTGCGCCAGACCACCGAACAGGCCATCGCCCGCCTGCGCACCAGCCCGGAAGGTCAGGAAGGCCTGAGTGCCTTCCTGGAAAAACGCACGCCCGCCTGGCAGGAGAACAAGTAATGAATCGTCCTATCGATACCCTGCTGGTGGCCAACCGCGGCGAGATCGCCTGCCGTGTGATGCGCACCGCCAAGGCCATGGGCCTGACCACCGTCGCCGTACACAGCGCCATCGACGCCAGCGCGCGCCACGCCCGCGAAGCCGATATTCGCATCGACCTCGGCGGCGCCAAGCCGGCCGACAGTTACCTGCGCATCGACAAGCTGATCGAAGCGGCCAAGGCCAGCGGCGCCCAGGCGATCCACCCGGGCTACGGCTTCCTCTCGGAGAACGCCGAGTTCGCTCGCGCCATCGAACAGGCCGGGCTGATCTTCCTCGGCCCGCCCGCCTCTGCCATCGACGCCATGGGCAGCAAGTCGGCGGCCAAGGCGCTGATGGAAGAAGCCGGCGTGCCGCTGGTGCCGGGGTATCACGGCCAGGCCCAGGACTACGAAACCTTCCGCGCCGCCGCCGAGACCATTGGCTACCCGGTGCTGCTCAAGGCCACCGCCGGCGGTGGCGGCAAGGGCATGAAGGTGGTCGAGCGCGAGGCCGATCTGGCCGAAGCGCTGGCCTCCGCCCAGCGCGAGGCGCAGTCGTCGTTCGGCGATTCGCGCATGCTGGTCGAGAAATACGTGCTCAAGCCGCGTCACGTGGAGATCCAGGTGTTTGCCGACCAGCACGGTAACTGCCTGTACCTCAACGAGCGCGACTGCTCGATCCAGCGCCGCCACCAGAAAGTCGTCGAGGAAGCGCCGGCACCCGGCCTGACCCCGGCACTGCGCCGCGCCATGGGTGAGGCGGCGGTAAAGGCCGCGCAGGCCATCGGCTACGTCGGAGCCGGCACCGTGGAATTCCTGCTCGATGCCCGTGGCGAGTTCTTCTTCATGGAGATGAATACCCGCCTGCAGGTCGAGCACCCGGTCACCGAAGCCATCACAGGCCTCGATCTGGTCGCCTGGCAGATCCGCGTCGCCCGCGGCGAGCCGCTGCCGATCAGCCAGGCGCAGGTGCCGCTGATCGGGCATGCCATCGAAGTGCGGCTGTACGCCGAAGACCCGGACAACGATTTCCTCCCGGCCACCGGCACCCTCGAGCTCTACCGTGAAGCGGCGGAAGGCCCGGGGCGTCGCGTCGACAGCGGCGTCGCCGAGGGCGATACGGTGTCGCCGTTCTACGACCCCATGCTCGGCAAGCTGATCGCCTGGGGCGAGAACCGCGAGGAAGCGCGTCTGCGCCTGCTGGCCATGCTCGACGAGACCGCCGTTGGCGGTGTGCGCACCAACCTCGCGTTTTTGCGCCGCGTCGTCGGCCACCGCGCGTTCGCCGAGGCGGAGCTGGATACCGGCTTTATCCCGCGTCACGAAAGCGAATTGCTGCGTCCGGCTGGCGAGCTATCCGATGCGTTTTGGCAGCAGGCTGCGGAGTGCTTCGTGCAGACCGAACCGACCAAGGTACGCGGCGACGATGCCCACTCGCCGTGGTCCAAACGCGACGGGCTGCGTTTCGGCATGCCGGCGCAGATCAGCCTGCATCTGCAGTGCAATGGCGAGAGCCGCCGGCTGAAGGTCGATCCCGCAGCGCAGCAGCCAAACGCGCGCACGCCCAGGGCGATCCGCCAGGGTGGTGCGCTGTATCTGCAGTGGAACGGCGAATGGCTGGCCGTGCGCGCCTTCGACCCCATCGCAGAAGCCGAAGCGAGCCACCAGCATCACGGCGGCCTGACCGCGCCGATGAACGGCAGCATCGTTCGTGTACTGGTGGAGGCCGGCCAGCATGTCGAGGCCGGCACCGCACTGATCGTGCTGGAAGCGATGAAGATGGAACACAGCATCCGCAGTGCCGAGGCCGGCGTGGTCAAGAGCCTGTTCTGCAGCGAAGGCGAGATGGTCAGCGAAGGCGCGGTGCTGCTGGAGATGGAAGAGGCCTGAAGGATGCACAAGGTGGACAAGGCTTCGCCGTTGTCCACCCTACGCATGAACGCAAGGCCATAGGGTGGAAAACGCCGCAGGCTTTTCCACTGACACCAGGCACCGGCCCCGTCCGGATGCCGGATGACAGAAATAAACCGGTGAGCGCGCCAATCGCGCTCACCCCAGGAGGACATATGAGCCTGCCCAAACAGGTCCGGCTGGTCGAAGTCGGCCCGCGTGACGGCCTGCAGAACGAGCAGCAGCCGATCAGCGTGGCGGACAAGGTGCGTCTGGTGAACGACCTCAGCGCCGCTGGCCTCAGCTACATCGAAGTCGGCAGCTTCGTCTCGCCCAAGTGGGTGCCGCAGATGGCCGGCTCCGCCGAGGTCTTCGCGCAAATCCAGCGCAAGGGCGGGGTCACCTACGCGGCGCTGACGCCGAACATGAAGGGGCTGGAAGCGGCCATCGAGGCCGGCGTGAAGGAAGTCGCGGTGTTCGGTGCGGCCTCCGAAGCCTTCTCGCAGAAGAACATCAACTGCTCCATCGCCGAGAGCCTGGCGCGCTTCGCGCCGCTGATGGAGGCTGCCCGCGAGCAGGATATCCGCGTGCGTGGCTACGTTTCCTGTGTGCTCGGCTGCCCCTACGAAGGTGAGGTGGCACCGGCCAAGGTCGCCGAAGTCGCCCGCGAGCTGTATGCCATGGGCTGCTACGAGGTTTCCCTTGGCGACACCATCGGCACCGGCACGCCGGGCAAGACCCGCTCCCTGTTTGATACCGTCGCCCGCGAGGTGCCGCGCGAACGGTTGGCCGGGCATTTCCACGACACCTACGGCCAGGCGCTGGCGAATATCTATGCCAGCCTACTGGAAGGCATCGCCGTGTTCGACAGCTCGGTCGCCGGCCTCGGCGGTTGCCCCTATGCCAAAGGCGCCAGCGGCAATGTCGCCAGCGAGGATGTGCTGTACATGTTCAACGGGCTGGACATAGCCACCGGCATCGACCTCGATGCGTTGATCGCTGCCGGCCAGCGCATAAGCCAGCTGCTGGGCCGCGCCAACGGTTCGCGGGTAGCCCGCGCCAGGCAAGCCGGTTAGCGGCATCGTTCTTGCTAAACCCTATTCGTCGGGCGCCCATTCAGGTAGCGCCCGGCGCAGACAGAACAACAAGTAGAGGTAATTCATGAACAAGATTTACCCCAGCGCCGCCCACGCCCTGGAAGGGTTGGTTCAGGACGGCATGGCCATCGCCGTCGGCGGTTTCGGCCTGTGCGGCATTCCCGAGCAGCTGATCGCCGCCCTGCGCGACAGCGGCAAGAAGGACCTGACTGCCATCAGCAACAACGCCGGCGTCGACGGCTTCGGCCTCGGCCTGCTGCTGGAAACGCGGCAGATCAGCAAGATGGTTTCCTCCTACGTGGGTGAGAACAAGGAGTTCGAACGCCAGTATCTGGCCGGCGAACTGGCCCTGGAATTCACCCCGCAAGGCACTCTGGCCGAGAAACTGCGTGCCGGCGGTGCGGGCATTCCGGCGTTCTACACCAAGACCGGTTACGGCACGCTGGTGGCCGAAGGCAAGGAAACCCGCCAGTTCAACGGCGAGTGGTACGTGATGGAAGAATCGCTGACCGCCGACCTGGCCCTGGTCAAGGCGTGGAAGGCCGACAAGGCCGGCAACCTGCTGTTTCGCAAGACCGCGCGCAACTTCAACCCGCTGGCAGCGATGGCCGGCGAGGTCTGCGTCGTCGAGGTGGAGGAGATCGTCGAAACCGGCGAGCTGGACCCGGACCAGATTCACCTGCCGGGCATCTACGTGCATCGCATCGTGCACAACCCGAACCCGGAAAAACGCATCGAAAAACGCACGGTGAGGAGCTGAGACCATGGCCTGGACACGTGAACAGATGGCGCAACGCGCCGCCCAGGAGCTGCAGGACGGCTTCTACGTCAACCTCGGTATCGGCCTGCCGACCCTGGTCGCCAACTACATCCCCGAGGGCATGGACGTCTGGCTGCAGAGCGAGAACGGTCTGCTCGGCATCGGGCCCTTCCCGACCGAGGAAGAGATCGACCCGGACCTGATCAACGCCGGCAAGCAGACCGTCACCGCGCTGCCCGGCTCGAGCTTCTTCGACAACGCGCAAAGCTTCGCCATGATCCGCGGCGGTCACATCAACCTGGCCATCCTCGGTGCCATGCAGGTGTCGGAAAAGGGCGACCTGGCCAACTGGATGATCCCCGGCAAGATGGTCAAGGGCATGGGCGGCGCGATGGATCTGGTGGCCGGCGTCAAGCGCGTCGTAGTGCTGATGGAGCACACCGCCAAGGGCGGCGCGCACAAGATCCTGCCGGCTTGCGATCTGCCGCTGACCGGCCTCGGCGTGGTCAACCGGATCATCACCGACCTCGGCGTACTGGACGTCACCGAGCAGGGCCTGAAGCTGGTAGAACTGGCCGAAGGCGTCAGCTTCGATGAGCTGCAAGAGGCTACCGGCAGCCCGATCCAGCGCTGAAGCCAGCGTGCGGGAAGAACGCCGGAGCATCCCTTGCCCGCCGCGTCTTCCCGCCTGCCCCGAACGCCCTCGAGCCGGCTGCCCGCCAGCACTGGCCAGTCACTGAGGCGCCCGTATACTGCGGCATTGACCGGTCTGCCAGCGCGCCGACCAGCGGCTTGCCCCCTGTCGTTCGAGGGCACCCTTTCCCGGAGCCAGGCCATGTGTCTGGCCCTCGCGTTACGCCCCGGCGTAGCGCTTTTTTATTCGGAGTCCGTCATGCAAGACGTCGTCATCGTAGCTGCAACCCGCACCGCCATCGGCAGTTTCCAGGGCGCGCTGGCCAATGTGCCGGCGGTCGAACTGGGCGCCACCGTGATCCGCGCCCTGCTGGAAAAAACCGGCATCGATCCGGCCCAGGTCGATGAAGTCATCCTCGGTCACGTGCTCACCGCTGGCGCCGGGCAGAACACCGCGCGCCAGGCCTCGATCAAGGCCGGCCTGCCCCACGCCGTACCGGCCATGACACTGAACAAGGTCTGCGGCTCGGGCCTCAAGGCCGTGCATCTGGCCGTGCAGGCGATCCGCTGCGGCGACGCCGAGGTGGTCATCGCTGGCGGTATGGAGAACATGAGTCTGGCGCCCTATGTCATGCCCGGCGCGCGCACCGGCCTGCGCATGGGCCACGCGCAGATGGTCGACAGCATGATCACCGACGGCCTGTGGGACGCCTTCAACGACTACCACATGGGCATCACCGCGGAGAACCTGGCCGACAAGTACAGCATCGATCGTGCGCAACAGGACGCCTTCGCTGCCCAGTCCCAGCAGCGCGCCGCCGCCGCCATCGAAAGCGGCCGCTTCGATGCCGAGATCACCCCGGTGCTGATCCCGCAGCGCAAGGGCGATCCGCTCGCCTTCGCCCGCGACGAGCAACCCCGCGCCGGCACTACGGCCGACTCCCTCGGCGGCCTGCGCGCAGCGTTCAAGAAGGACGGCAGCGTCACCGCCGGCAACGCTTCGACCCTCAACGACGGCGCCGCCGCGGTAGTGCTGATGAGCGCCAGCAAGGCCGAGGCCCTGGGCCTGCCGGTACTGGCGAAGATCGCCGGTTACGCCAACGCTGGCGTCGACCCGGCGATCATGGGCATCGGCCCGGTTTCCGCTACCCGCCGCTGCCTGGACAAGGCCAGCTGGTCGCTGGCCGAGCTGGACCTGATCGAAGCCAACGAAGCCTTCGCCGTGCAGGCGCTGTCAGTCGGTAAGGAATTGGGCTGGGATGCCGATAAGGTCAACGTGAACGGCGGCGCCATTGCCCTCGGCCACCCGATCGGCGCCTCGGGCTGCCGCATCCTGGTGACCCTGCTGCACGAGATGCAGCGCCGCGATGTTCGCAAGGGCCTGGCAACGCTGTGCATCGGTGGTGGCCAGGGAGTAGCCTTGGCAGTCGAACGCCCCTGAGCGCACCGTCGCGGCAGGGCATGCTGGCAGACACGCGCCCGGTTCGCCGGGCGTGACAGAGGATGATCGGAAGAATCATGGCTAAACAGACCTACAGCATTTCCGACCTGGCCAACGAGCTGGATATCACCACTCGCGCCATCCGCTTCTATGAAGAACAGGGCATGCTCACGCCGACCCGCCGCGGTCAGGAACGCATCTATTCAGGCAAGGATCGCGTCGCGCTGAAGCTGATCCTGCGCGGCAAGCGCATCGGCTTCTCGCTGGCCGAATGCAAGACGCTGATCGAGCTGTACGACCCCAAGGCCGGCAACCAGAAGCAGCTGAACATCATGCTGCAGATGATCGCCGAGCGCCGTCAGCAGCTGGAGCAGCAGCTACTCGATATCCAGCAGATGCAGCTGGAACTGGACACCGCCGAGGAACGCTGCCGCACCGCCCTGGAAAATACCCTGGCCAAACAAGCCGCCAGCTGATCGCTCTCCTCTCTCCCATTTCGCTCATCCGGCGTCGCGTCCGCGCAACGCCGGATTTTGTTTGCCCGCTGTCAGCTATTCAGTCGTCCACATAACTGGACATGTTCCAGAATTTCGGACACTGCCGCATTTCCACCTGAGCAGTGTCTGCCGCAGCGGACACCGCTATCGCCCTGCAAACATTCGAACGCCGCTGCAGCCCGCGCCTTTCCTCATCCGAGGGCGATAGGCACAGAACCTGCAATCCAGCCTACGACGCCAGAACAAACCAAAGAACAAGACTGGCGCCGGATCGGCAGCATCGGCTCGGCCTCTGTTCTTGTTCTGGCCTGTTAACGCCCTCGACCCACGGGCGGTTACGCGTCCGCCCTCGGGCACCAGAACAACAACAAGAAGGAAAACCTGCATGTCGACCAAGAACAAACTCTCCCGTATCGCCTGCGCCATCGGCGCCACCACCCTGCTCGGCGCCAGCCTGCTCAGTGGCGTCGCCAGTGCCGCGGAAAAGATCCGCTGGCAGGTACCGCTGGCCTTCCCCTCGCACCTGATCGGCCTCTCCACCCCGGTCAAGCATCTCTCCGAATCGCTCAAGGCCGTGTCAGGCGGTGATATCCAGCTGCGCTACTACGAGCCGGGCGAGCTGGTGCCGCCGTTCGAGATCATGGATGCGGTGAGCAGCGGCAAGTACCCGGCCGGCTACACCTGGATCGGCTACGACCAGGGCACCATCCCGGCCCTGCCGCTGTACTCCGGCGCGCCGTTCAACATGGAGCCGCCGGCGCACCTGGCCTGGTATTACCAGGGTGACGGCAAGAAGCTGCTCGAAGAGATCTACGCCCAGCGCAACATCCACCCGATGCTGTGCAGCATCATCGGCCCGGAAGGCGCCGGCTGGTTCGCCAAGCCCATCGAGAAGCTGGAGGACTTCGACGGCCTGCGCATCCGCTTCGCCGGCATCGGCGGCAAGGTGCTGGAAAAGCTCGGCGCCTCGGTGACCATGGTGCCGGGCGGCGAGATCTACCAGGCGCTGGAGCGCAAGACCATCGACGCCACCGAGTTCTCGCAGCCGGCGGTGGACAAGATGCTGGGCCTGGACCAGATCATCAAGAACTACATCATGCCCGGCTGGCACCAGACGCTGACCACCTCGCACCTGCTGGTGAACAAGGATGTCTGGGACAAGCTCAAGCCGGAAAGCCGCGCACTCATCGAGATGGGTTGCGAGTCGGCGACCCTCAAGGGTTTTGCCGAAAGCGAGTGGGCACAGCCGACCGCGCTGCGCGACTACCAGAAGCAGGGCGTGAAGGCCCAGGTGTTGCCTGAGCCGGTACTGCGCGAACTGCAGAAGGTCACCGATGAGGTGCTCGACGAGATGGCCGCCAAGGACGAGATGTTCAAGCGCGTGCTGACCAGCCAGCGCGAGTTCATGAAGCACCACTCGATCTGGCACGGCATGGGCTACCTGCCGCGCGACTTCTACAAGTACGACTGACGGCTACGCGCTGTGGCCTGTGCGGTGAGTGGGTTGAGGCAATGAGCAGCAACGTTGCATCGGGGCCATGGGCGCCGAAATTGACCAACCAGACTTACCAAACAGGCCACTAACCCGCGGGCACGGCAGCGTGCCCGCCTCCTATCCCCTGTGTCGAGATTTCGAGGTCCGCCGTGTCCTTCAAGCCCGTCTCTCCCGATGCGCCAGTGCCCGACGCGCTGCCGTACAACCGCATCTCGCGGCCGCTGGATCGTCTGCTGGTGGCCATCGGCGAAGCCAGCGCCTGGCTCTGGCTGGCGGTGCTGCTGGTCGTGCTGGCCAATGTGTTCAGCCGATTCGCCCTCTCACGCGGCTCCATTGCGCTGGAGGAACTGTCCTGGCACCTGTTCGGCGCCGCCCTGATGCTCGCCCTCGCCTACGCCGTGGTGCGCGACGACCATGTGCGCGTCGACGTGCTGCGCGAACGCTTCAGCCTGCGCAGTCAGGCCTGGATCGAGCTGATCGCCATCGTGCTGCTGGCCCTGCCGGTGATCGCGCTGATGATCGATGCGCTGATCCCCTACGCCTACAAGGCCTACCTCTACAACGAGCGTTCCCAGGCGCCGAGTGGGTTGCCCTACCGCTTCATCTTCAAGAGCGTGCTGCCGCTGGGCTTGCTGCTGGTGGCGCTGGCACTGCTGTCCCGCGCGCTGCGCTGCAGCACCCTGCTGTTCAATTTCCCGCGGGCCCTGACGGCCCCCTCGGACGAGCGCGACCGCGTTCGTTCGCAGCCCTGATGGAGTAGTCGCAATCATGGGTCTGGAAGAAATCCTCGTCATCGCCATGTTCGCCAGCTTCATGGGCCTGCTGCTGCTCGGCTTCCCGGTCGCCTGGTCGCTGGCCGGCATCGGCCTGCTGTTCGCCGTGGTCGGCTATGTGCTGGTGGAACACTTCGGCGCCAATCTCTGGTTCACCTGGGATGGCACCATCGGCGTGCTCGACGCGCGCATCTACGGCATCGTCGCCAACGAGCTGATGGTCGCGCTGCCGCTGTTCATCTTCATGGGCATCATGCTCGACCGCTCGGGCATCGCCGAACGCCTGATGCACAGCCTGGTGCGCGTACTCGGCCCGCTGCGTGGCGGCTACGCGGTGACGGTAGTGGTGGTCGGCATCCTGCTCGCTGCCTCCACCGGCATCGTCGGTGCCTCGGTGGCACTGCTCGGCATGCTTTCCATCGGGCCGATGCTGCAGGCCAACTACAACAAGAGCCTGGCGGTCGGCACCGCCTGCTCGGTGGGTACGCTGGGCATCCTGATTCCGCCGAGCATCATGCTGGTGCTGATGGCTGACCGCCTCGGCACCTCGGAAGCCTCGGTGGGCAAGCTGTTCATGGGCGCGCTGATCCCGGGGATGATGCTGGCGCTGATGTACATCCTCTACATCGTGGTCGTCGCCTGGTTGAAGAAGGACTTCGCCCCGGCACCGGCCAACCGGCCGAAACTCGACGCCCGTGCCCTGCTCGACGTGTTCTGGGCCGTGGTGCCGCCGCTGGCGCTGATCTTCGCCGTGCTCGGCTCGATCTTCTTTGGCATCGCCACCACCACCGAGGCTTCGGCAGTCGGCGCCTTCGGGGCCTTGCTGATGGCCGCCGCCAGCCGCCGCCTGAATCTGCCGGTGCTCAAGGATGCGCTGTACCAGACCAGCCGTACCGCCGCGTTCATCTTCGGCATCTTCATCGGCGCCACGGTGTTCGCCGCCGTGCTGCGCGGCCTGGGTGGCGACGACGTGATCCGTGCGGCGCTCACAGGCCTGCCGTTCGGCCAGACCGGCGTGCTGCTCACGGTGCTGGCGATCACCTTCCTGCTGGGGTTCTTCCTCGACTGGGTGGAGATCACCCTGATCATCCTGCCGCTGGTGGCGCCGGTGCTGTTTTCCATGGGCGTCGATCCGCTGTGGTTCGCGATCCTTTTCGCGCTGTGCCTGCAGACCTCGTTCCTCACGCCACCGGTGGGCTTCGCGCTGTTCTACATCAAGGGCGTCTGCCCGCCGGGCATCACCACCCGCGACGTCTACCTCGGCGTGCTGCCGTACATTGTCATCCAGCTGATTGGCCTGGCGCTGGTGTTTTACTTCGCCCCGCTGGCCACCTGGCTGCCGAACGAGGTTTATTCACAGCCGTGAGCATGCCCGGCTGCCTTGCCCGTGGCAGCCGGGGCCAACCATAATCGGTCGCCCCAGAACGGACCCTGACTGCCCATGAGCATTGCCCGCGACGCACTCGACAACCACGGCCTGATCGTCGGCGTTTCCCCGGAACGCTTCCGCGCCGTGGCCATGCCACTGCTGTTCGATCACCTGAACGCGCAGTGCGAGGGCACCATCGCGGTCAACCGTCAGGCGCGCATCGTCTGGATCAACGACAAGTATGCCGAGAAGGTCGGCATCCGCGACCCATCCAGCGTGCTCGGCAAGGAAGTCGAGGAGGTGCTGCCGGCCAGCCGCCTGCGCGAGGTGGTGGAGAGCGGCCTGCCAAGCATCATCGACCTGATGGCCTTCGGCGACGAACACTTCGTCGTTACACGCATCCCGCTGCGCGACGAGGACGGCACCCTGGTCGGCGCGCTGGGCTTCGTGCTGTTCGACCGCGCCCGCCACCTCAAGCCGCTGATGGCCAAGTTCACCAGCCTGCAGACGCAGCTGGTCGCCACGCAGAACGAATTGGCCAAGGCGCGCCGGGCGCGCTACACCATCGCCGGTTTCATCGGTAACAGCCCGGCCGCCAGCGAGATCAAGCGCCAGGCCCGGCGCGCCGCGCAGCTCGATGCCACCGTGCTGCTGCGCGGCGAAACCGGCACCGGCAAGGAGCTGCTGGCCCAGGGCATTCACAACCTGTCGCCACGGGCGCGCGGGCCCTTCGTCGCGGTCAACGTCGCGGCGATTCCGGAAAGCCTGGTCGAGGCCGAACTGTTCGGCACCGCGCCGGGCGCCTTTACCGGCGCCGACCGCAAGGCGCGCATCGGCAAGTTCGAGGTGGCCAACGGCGGCACGCTGTTCCTTGATGAGATCGGCGACCTGCCGCTGCCGCTGCAGGCCAAGCTCTTGCGCGTACTGCAAGAGCAGGAAGTCGAGCCGCTCGGCTCCAACCAGGTCAAGGCGCTCAACGTGCGGGTGATTGCCGCGACGCATATCGACCTGGAAGCCAAGGTCGCCGCCGGCCAGTTCCGCGACGACCTCTACTACCGCCTCAATGTCCTGGCCCTGCGCGTGCCGCCGCTGCGCGAGCGCAGCAGCGACATCCCCGCCGTGGTCGAACACCTGCTCGACGACATCGCCAACCGCTCCGGCCAGCCGCCCATGGAGCTGAGCCCCGAAGCCCTGGCGCTGCTCTGCGCGCAACCCTGGCGCGGCAACGTGCGTGAGCTGGGCAACCTGCTGGAGCGCGCGCAACTGTCCGCCGACGGCCCGCAGCTGCAGGCGGCACACTTGATGCCACTGCTCGGCGATCAGGCCCGCTCGGCGGACGCACCGGCCTATGTCGCCGCCGTACCAGCCCCAGCGCAGGCCGTGCCGGCAGCCAGTATCGAAGACGTGCCGCTGCAACCACTGGCCCAAACCATCGCTCAGGCCGAGCGCCGCGCCCTGCAGAGCGCACTGGCCGCCTGCAAGGGCAACCGTCGGCGCGCCGCCATGGAACTCGGCATCTCCCGCGCCAGCCTCTACAGCAAGCTGCAGCAACACGGCCTGAGCCAGCGCTGAGCGGTCTAAACCGCGGCTTGGCCGTAGTTGACGACGCGGCAAGGTCACAGTGGCTGATCTACATTGGAGTCAGGGCGCCGATTCCCGGCGCCGCAAGGGGACGCGCACCGATGACAGACGATGCAGGCAAACTGGTTCTCAGGCTTTCGGTCGGCGTGCTGTTGCTGCTGCACGGCATCCACAAACTGCTGCATGGCGTCGACGGGATCGCCGGCATGCTCGGCGGCATGGGGCTGCCGACGATTCTCGCCTATGGCGTCTACCTGGGCGAAGTGGTCGGGCCGCTGCTGGTGATCCTCGGCCTGTACACCCGCCTCGGCGCCCTGCTGATGCTGGGCAACATGGTCGTCGCACTGGCCCTGGCGCATCGCGCCGAACTGTTCGACATCGGGCCGATGGGCGGCTGGGCCATCGAACTGCAGGGCCTGTTCCTGTTCGGCGCACTGGCGATCATGCTGCTCGGTGCCGGGCGCTACAGCGTCGGCGGAATCAACGGCCGCTACAACTAACACCGTAGTCATGTCCGGCGCCACGGACAGTCGTCCAGCGCGCCGGACATCGTTTCACCTGCGATTCGCCGCGCTGGACGGCGCTCTGCCTCCCCCACTGCTTCCGGCATCCCCACCCTAGAGCCCTCGCCCCAGCGGCGAATGACCGGCCATCGCCTGCCGACCCTTCCCTCCGCCCGCTGGCATGTCATTGGCTTGAGCGCTTATGCGCCCGACCCGGCGCATCGGCTCGACAACAACAAGAAGGAAGCCTCAATGATGCCTATCCGTAGCAATCCGTTTACCCGCCGCGCGCTGTGCCTGACGCCCTTGGCGCTGGCGTTGCTTGCCGCCGAAGCCGCTCAGGCGGCGACCTGCACCGAACTGCTCGGCCACGAGATCCCGGCCCAGGCCATCGGCCTACCCAGCAGCGGCGCGCGCGTCACCGCAGCGAGCCCGGTGGCGGCTGGCGGCAGCGCACCGCAGACCTTCGGTGCCTATTGCGACCTCAGCGCCGAGATTCGCCCGATCGATCCCGCCGCACCGGCAATCCGCATGCGCCTGGTGCTGCCCGAGCAGTGGAACCGCAAGGCGATGATGTTCGGCGGCGGCGGTTACAACGGCACGGTGCCGAACGTTGCCGGCAACGTACCGGCCGGCCCGGTCGATCAGCCCACACCACTCGGCCGTGGCTACGCGGTGTTCGGCAGCGATTCCGGGCATGTGGCCGACCCGCTCAGCCCCGGCGCCTTCGCCTGGAACGACGAAGCCCTGGCCAACTACGCCCACGACGCGCTGAAGAAAACCCGCGATGCGGCCGTCTACCTGATCGAACAACGCTACGGCGCCGCGCCCGAGCGCAGCTATTTCGCCGGCGGCTCCACCGGTGGCCGCGAGGCGCTGGCCGTGGTGCAGCAATGGCCGACCGACTTCAACGGCGCCATCGTGCTCTACCCCGCCTACAACGCCCTGGCCCTGGACCTGCAGTTCGGCCGCATCACCCGCGCCCTTGCCCAGCCCGGCGCCTTTCCCAGCCTGGAGAAACGCGCCGCACTGCTGGAAGCCGCGATGCAGGCCTGTGACAAGTTGGATGGCGTGCGCGACGGCGTGATCAGCCACCAGGCGGCCTGCAATGCGCAGTTCGACCCGGCCCGCGCCAAGCTCAATGGCAAACCGCTGCGCTGCCCGGGCGGTGCCGACACCTCGCAACGTTGCCTCTCGGATGCGCAGATCCAGGCGCTGCGGGTGTTCAATACGCCGATTCGCTTCAACTTCCCACTGGCCAGCGGTGAAACCCACTACCCCGGCTTCAACACCTGGGGTACCGACCTCGGCCGGCCGGGTGAAGGCGTGCAGCTGGTGGTCAACCGCCTCGGCCTGAACACCCTGCAGCCGAGCTATCCGATGCCCGTGCACGGCACCGGCTTTGCCGAGGGCGCGCCCTACCATTCCGGCTTCTGGGATGAATGGGTGCGCTTCTTCGTGACGCGCAACCCCACCTTCAACTCGCTGACCCTCGACCCGCAGAACCCCGGCCCGTGGCAGGCGCGCATCAGCGAGCTGTCGCTGCGCCAGGACGTAAACCGGACCGACCTGTCCGCCTTCGCCCGCAACGGCGGCAAGATCCTCATGGCCCACGGTACCTCCGACCAACTGGTGAGCACCCGCGCCACCGCCGAGTACTACGAGCGCGTGCGCCGCGACATGGGCCCAGGCAAGACACAGCGCTTCCTGCGCTACTACGAGATCCCCGGCTACGGCCACGCCGCCAGCACCGTGTTCAACGCCGCCTGGGATTCACTGACCGCGCTGGAAGACTGGGTCGAACAGGGCCGCGCGCCGCGCCGGCAGGTCGTCGCCGATAGCATCGGCGTGCCCGGCCGCACCCGCCCGCTGTGCGAATACCCCGGCTGGCCGAAGTACGTCGGCAAGGGCGATGTCAACGCCGCATCGAGCTTCGTTTGCGTACAGAGCCGTAAGGGCACCCGCTAGCAGCTGACCGGCGCCAGCTCCCCGGCCGGCGCCTCCTCCTCAAACCGTCCGCTGCGCTGGACACCGCCCCGCCAAAGCTGGCCGCGCGCCATACATGTCCAGCCAGCCGGACGCTTCCTTGACCGCACCCGAGGCCTGCCACCGCACCACGCAACCGCTCTGGCGCAAGGCATTCAGCCGATCAAAGCCGGTACTCCCGCCACTGGCACGCCTTTCGCTCTATGCCCTGTAGCCGCCCGAGGGCGGCCCAAAACAACAACAAGAGGAAATACCATGCGACCGCACCACAAATCCCTCTGCCACATCCTCTGCGGCGGCGCCGTAGTGATCGCCACCGGCCCCGCCAGCGCCGCCTTCGTCGAAGACAGCAAGGCCAGCATCGACCTGCGCAACTTCTACATGAACCGCGACTTCCGCTCCGGCGACGGCCAATCCAAGGCCGAGGAATGGGCTCAGGGCTTCATGCTGAAAATGGAATCCGGCTACACCGAAGGCCCGATCGGCTTCGGCGTCGACGCCATCGGCCTGCTCGGCGTGAAGCTCGATTCCAGCCCCGACCGCGTCGGCACCGGCATCCTGCAGAGCGACCGCGAAGCGCCCAACCGCGCCCAGGACGACTACGGCTCCGCTGGCATCACCGCCAAGGCCAAGCTGTCCGCCACCACCCTGCACGTAGGCACCCTGCAACCGATCCTGCCGGTGGTGATGCGCAACGACAGCCGCCTGCTGCCGCAGACCTATCGCGGTGCCTGGCTGCAGAGCAAGGAGATCGACGGCCTGACCCTGGACCTCGGCAAGCTCGACCGCGTCAACCAGCGCAACTCCTCGGATAACGAGGAAATGACCGCCTTCAACGGCGGCCGGCGCAACATCCAGTTCGGCCGCCAGACCAGCAGCGACGAATTCCTCTTCGCCGGCGCGCGCTACGCCTGGTCGCCCGAGCTGAGCACCAGCTACTACTACGGCGGGCTTGACGGCATCTACAAGGAGCACAACTTCGGCCTGGTCCACGTGCTGCCGCTCGGCGACAAGCAGAGCTTCAAGAGCGACCTGCGCTACGTGCATCAGACCGACGACGGCGGCAGCAACGTCGACGCCGATGCCTTCGGTGCCATGTTCACCTACAAGCTCGGCGGCCACGCCTTCGGCGCCGGCTACCAGCAGCTCAACGGCGACACCGGCTTCGCCTACATCGCCGGCAGCGACAACTCGCTGGTCAACCTGGTGCAGATCAACGACTTCGGCAACGAGGACGAACGCTCCTGGCAGGTCCGCTACGACTACGACTTCGCCGCCATGGGCATCCCCGGCCTGAGCCTGATGACCCGCTACCTCTCCGGCGACAACGTCGACCGCGGCGCGGGCACCAGCGAAGGCAAGACCTGGGAACGCAACACCGACCTAGCCTACGTGTTCCAGAGCGGCCCGCTGAAAAACCTCGGCCTGCGCCTGCGCAACGCCACCACCCGCAGCAACTTTGGCAGCGACTTGGACGAAAACCGCTTTATCGTCAGCTACAGCCTGCCGCTCTGGTAGGCACCCACGCCGCAGCACCTCTCCTCGTTGGACTTCGCCGGGCCTCGCGCCCGGCTTTTTTCAGGCATGAAAAAGGCGACCCGCGGGCCGCCTCTTCTTCTATCCGTTGCTTCGCCTCTCGACTCAGCCCTGCTTGGTGCCGCGTCGCAGAATCTCATTCACACGCTCCGCGGTATACGCCCGCTTCGCCTCATCGCTCGGCTTAACGCGAACATCCAGCATCACACCCGCACTGATTGCCAGCACACAAACCACCACCGAGACCGCAGATAGCAACGTATTCATCACACGCCCTTAAGACAGCAAAGAAAAACCGCTAGCGGAGGATGGCTCCCCGCGAAATGGCGCCGATTCTGCGCCGCGCCATGGGCAGCGTCAACGGCTACCTAAGGCGCCACAGCCCTCTGATACCGCGGCCTTCACAAGACTCTGCTCACTAGCCTATCGCCCTAACCTTCACGGCACAGCAATCTGCAGACTACCCAACGCAAACCGCACAAACACCGCCCAACCCACGGCACTCAAAACGCCCAAGGCCAGATAACCCACCACAATCCCCAACGCGATCTGCTTCCACAATCCGACGTGGGGATCACGGTTGTAAACGGACGGCTCCACGGAACGAACATCCCGCTCGGCACGGATTTCATCAAAACGGTCAGGCATGGTTTACCTCGGTAAACGGAACAGCAAATAGATGGAACGAAAAAGGCGGCTAGCTTTGGCCAGGCGCCTTTGGATGTCTAGCGGAAGGCGACTAAGCGAGAGGGAGGCATCAGGTTTCCTGGGACACATGTCAGTGACCACGCGCTATGCGCCACCTGTCCGCCGGATGAGTTGGAATCGGCACTGCGCCTACCCCCTCCGGTGAAAGGGCACACACTTCAAACAGAAGCTAACGGACAGAATCAGAACAGCTGAAGTTTAACGAGCAGGAAAGGGGCAATGATGAAGAACAGCGTCGCGTTCTGCTGTCGACTTGTTAGCCACACAAATGAAACGAGTGATAACACAGTCGCCGGCAACAACAGCAGCTGATAAAGATAGAGGGAGACAGCGAAACAGTGTGTTCGGCTGTGGTCTGGCTCGAGAAAAAACAGACAGTCCGCGCCAAACAGGAAAAGTACAAGCCAGCCAAGCGCACCCAGGACCGCAGCGGCTCTGAAGAGCCATAAAGCGATTTTCTTCATAGCATCCTTGCCCTAGCGAGCCGTAGTCACCGGCACAAACAAAAAAGGGGCTAGCTTTCGCTAACCCCTTGTTTTGTCTGGTGGCTACACCGGGACTTGAACCTGGGACATCAGCATTATGAATGCTGCGCTCTAACCAACTGAGCTATGTAGCCAAGTGGCGCGCATTATTCTCTGGTCGGTTTGGGCTGTCAACCCTGGCTCCGCAGATTTTTTATCCTTTTCAAACGGTTAGTTACGAACGGTCGGGCCGCGTAGGCGGGGGCGCCTAGCTCGGGACCGCGCTGGTGGGCCGCGTAGGTGAGCCCGTCTAGGTCGGAATGCTTCGCGGGCCTAGCGGAACGACGGGCGTGTGGCCAGCAGCAGGCCGGCGAAGATCAGCGCGCCGCCGATCCAGTGGAAGGGCTGCAGGGCTTCGCCGAGTAATAGCCAGCCAAGCAGCGCGGTGAAGACCGGCATCAGGTAGCTGGCCATGGCGGCCTTGGCGGCGCCAACGACTTTTACGCCGTGGTTCCAGGCGAGGTAGGCGATCAGCGAGGCAAACACGGCGGTGTAGCCGATGGCGCCGAGGTTGGCCGGTGTGGCGGCGAAGCCCCCTACCCGACTCAGTTCGTACAGGTAGAACGGCAGGATCAGCGGCACCCCAAGCAGCATCAGCACGCCGAGCAGCACCAGCGGAGGGACGGTGAGGAAACTCGACCAGCGCCGCAGCAGCAGCGTGTACAGCGCCCACACCAGCACGGCCAGCAGCATGATGAGGTCGCCGGCCTTGAACGACAGGCTGGCGAACGTCTGCCAGCTGCCACGGCTGATCAGGTAGAGCAGCCCCGCTGCTGCCACGGCCATGCCGAACCAGGCGCGGCGCAGTGGCCATTCACCAAGCAGGAAGCCCGCACCGATGAAGGTCGCCAATGGCAGGCAGGTGTTCACCAGCGTCAGGTTGATCGCCTCGGTGCTTTGCGCGGCGGTATAGAGCAGCGAGTTGTAGCTGGCGATGCCGAGCGCGGCGATCACCGGCAGGCGCCAGCCGGCAGCACGCAGGGCTGCTCGATGGGTCCAGATGCCTTTCGCCACGAAGGGCAGCAGCAGCGTGGTGGCCAGCACCCAGCGCCAGAACGACAGGCTCAGCGGCGGGATCTGATCGTAAAAGGCACGGGCGACCAATGCGTTGCCGCTCCAGCAGAGCACAGCGATGAGCAGACCGGCAAAGGCCGGGGCGTGGCGGCTGTTCATCAGGCGTTACGCGGCGGACGCAGGCGGTATTGCGATGGCAGCTGATCGAGCCCGCTGACGGTGACGTTGAGGTTTTTCCACAGGCCATCCTTGATGCCGTAGATACAGCCATGCACGGCGAGCGGCTGGCCGCGGTGCCAGGCGTTCTGAACGATAGTGGTGTGGCTGACGTTGGCAACCTGCTGGATGACGTTGAGCTCGCAGAGTCGGTCGACCTGCTCGTCTTCGCTGGCCAGCTTGGCCAGGTGCACGCGATGCTCGTAGTAGAGATCGCGGATGCTGCGCAGCCAGCCGTCGATCAGGCCCAGCTGGTCGTCGCGCATGGAGGCCCGTACGCCACCGCAGCCGTAGTGGCCGGTAACGAGGATGTGTTTGACCTTGAGCACGTCGACCGCGTACTGGATGACCGACAGGCAGTTGAGGTCGGTGTGCAGCACGACGTTGGCGACGTTGCGATGGACGAACAGGTCGCCCGGCAGCAGGCCGACGATCTCGTTGGCCGGGACGCGGGCATCGGAGCAGCCGATCCACAGGTATTCCGGCGCCTGTTGCTTGGACAGTTTTTCGAAGAAGGTGGGGTCTTCTTCCTTGATGGCCTCGGCCCAGCGGGCGTTGTTCTCGAACAGCGGTTCCAGCTCGCTCATCTACGTTGTCCCTATGGTTCGGCCCCGCACCTTACGAGCCGGTCCGGCCTTTGACAAGCAAGGCCGGCTCGCACGGGCGATCAGTCCGGCTCGACGAGCTCTTCCGTTTCGATGACCGTGGTGCTGGGCTGGGAGACGAACGAGCGCAGGTCACGCATGAAGTTGTCACGCCAGGCATCCAGATCGGCGGCACGAATGGCGCGCATCAGGTGCTCGTAGCGATCCTTGCGTTCGGCCAGCGGCATGCTCAATGCGCGGTCGAGCGCTTCCGCCATGCCGACGCAATCGTACGGGTTGACGATGAGCGCCGAGGTCAGTTCGCGTGCGGCACCAGCGAAGCGCGAGAGCACCAGCACGCCGGGGTCTTCCGGGTCCTGCGCGGCGACGTATTCCTTGGCGACCAGGTTCATGCCATCGCGCAGCGGCGTGACGAAGCCGACGTCGGCGGTGCGGAACAGGCCCATCAGCACCCGGCGGTCATAGCTCTTGTTGAGGTAATGCAGCGGCGTCCAGTCGAGATCGGAGAGGCGCCCGTTGAGGTGCCCGGCCTGGCTTTCGAGTTGTTCGCGGATGTGCTGATAGGTGCGCACGTCGGAGCGCGAGGTCGGCGCGATCTGCAGGAATTCGACGTTGTTGCGGTGTTTGGGATAGCGGTCAAGAAACTCTTCGTAGGCGCGGAAGCGTTCCACCAGGCCCTTGGAGTAGTCCAGGCGGTCGACCGAGATGATGGTCTGGCGCGTCGCGTCGCTGGCGCGGCGCATGGGATGGGCGCGACCCTTGTAGCCTTCGGCGAGTTTCTGGATTTCGTCCGGCACCACACCGATCGGGTACACCCCGGCGCGGAAGTTCTGCCCGTAGGCGGTCAGGCTGCCGTCCGGCTCGATCACACCACGCACTTCGCGGGTGATGTAGTCCTGGAAGGCCAGGCGGTCCGTATCGGTCTGGAAGCCGATCAGGTCGTAGTAGCAAAGGGTCTTCAGCAGCTCGTTGTGCGGCGGAATCGCGGTGAGGATCTCCGGTGCGGGAAACGGGATGTGCAGGAAGAAGCCGATGCGGTTGCGGATGCCCAGCTGGCGGCAGGCTTCGGCGAACGGGATCAGGTGGTAGTCGTGAATCCAGATGATGTCGTCGGGCTTGAGCAGCGGCTTGAGCTTCTCGGCCAGCATGCCGTTGACCCGTCGGTAGCCGTCGTACTCTTCGCGGCTGTAGCGCGCCAGGTCGATGCGATAGTGAAAAATCGGCCAGAGCGTGTTGTTGGAGAAGCCGCGGTAGTACTGATCGTAGTCACGCTTGTTCAGCGGCAGCGTGACATAGGTGATGTTGCCCACTTCCTCGGTGTTGATGGCTGGCGTTGCATTGATCTCGCCGCTCCAGCCGAACCAGATGCCACCGGCCTGGCGCAGCGCGTCGTAGACACCGACGGCCAGCCCTCCGGCGGCTACCTTGCCCGGTTTGATTGGCGCCACGCGGTTGGAAACCACTACTAAACGGCTCATGGCAGTAAATCTCGCTCTAGTCGGGTTTTGTTCTGGGCTCGGCCGGCACACCGAGATCGTTCAGCAGCGCTTCGATCCAGGCGCCGACGGCAGCCACCGACGCCACCCGTTCGCGGGCTTCGCTGGGGCCGTCGCCGACCTTGATGGATCGACCGTCGAGCGCATTGACGGCGGCAAAGCCGGCTTCGTCGGTGAGGTCGTCGCCAAGGAACACGGGGGTGCGGCCGGCGAACGGCGCTTCCTGCATGAAGGCGCGGATCACCTCGCCCTTGCTCGCGCCGCGGGGCTTGAGTTCGAACACGCACTTGCCGGGCTGCAGGGTCAGTACCTCGGCGTAACGCTGGGCGAAGTCTTCGGCCAGGGTGCGGGCAATCTCCTCAAGTTCCGGCGCCTGACGGAAATGCAGCGCGAAGGCGACGCTCTTGTTCTCCAGATGCAGCCCGGGATGTTCGCAGCAAGCCTGCTGCAACTCGCGCTGGATGCGCTCCAACGCCTGCTTGTCGAGTGCCAGGTTGCGCAGCTCACCTGTGGCATCGCGGCGCTCGGCACCGTGCACACCGGCAGCGGGAAGTTGCAGGGGCGCCAGCAGCGCATCGAGTTGCGCGAGCGGGCGACCGGAAATCACTGCGACAGGAATGCCGCCAGCATGCAGGCGTTCCAGGGCCGCGAGCGTGGCCGGTGGAATAAAGACGAGTTCCGGTCGCGGCTGGATCTCAGCCAGCGTTCCGTCGACATCGAAGAAGAAGGCGTAGCGCCGAGGCTCTGGCGCGGGTTGGTCGTTTTGATCGTTCATGCAGAGTAGGACTCCGGATCACGCGCGGTGGTTCGTCCCCGTTTTCACTACTACGGTCATGCATCTATGGCGGGGGAAGGATGGACCCGGATGTCGGATCCAGCCAGCCGGCGAGCCTGAATCTTCGCCGAGCCGCCGGGTCACAACCTGCAAGACCGATGTCCTGACAGGAGACGATCATGAGCGATCAAAAACCCTACACCCCGACGGGGGTCGACGACACCGAAGACCGCATGGGCTCCATCGAACAGCTCGACTTCGACCAGCGCCGCGACGAGCGCAAGGGCCGCATCGGTGACGAAGTGCCGGGTGAGCAGATGGCAGACGAGTTCACCGCCGAACGCGCCGCCGAGGCAGGCATGACGGCCGGCGAAGTACCAGATGGCGAAACCACCATGGACGACATGGCCCCGGAAACCCTGATCCCCGAGGACGGCGCGCGCTCGCCGAGCGAACGCGGCCATGGCGGCCCTGCGGACCAGGACCTGAGCGTAGTGTCCGAGCATGAGATCGGCGCCGACGTGGACCTCGACGAAGCCGAACTCGGCCGCTACGACCCACTCGATGGCAAACCCTGGGATGGCCCTGCCGAGGGCGACCAAGACACTGGCCTCAGCGGTGGCGAGGCGGTATTGCGCGAGGATGACAGCGTGCTGTCCGACGAAGAACTGGAAGGCGAAGCGCCACTGGATTCGGGGCGGGACAAGCGGCCGGGCGAATAGAGCGGGGCCGTTCGCCGCACTCGGTAGGCAGGAGCGACAGTTCCGCGGAACTCACAAGGCGGCCTCGGCTGCCTTGCGTAGGCGTAGGTGGATGTTTGATTTTTACATCCACCATGACGCGAACACGGTGGATCGGTGAAGCGTGATCCACCCTACCAGGCTGGCGACAGTCAGAGGTCGGCAACAGCGATCGTGGCGCCAACGAACTCAAGCACAAAAACCGAAGCCCGCGGCGATCAATCCAGCAACGTGCAGGCCATCACCAGCGCATCTTCACGGCCGTCTGCCGCCGGGTAGTACGCACGGCGCCGGCCGACTTCGTTGAAGCCATAACGCTCGTAAAGCCGATAGGCCGTGGTGTTGCTCGCACGTACCTCAAGGAAGCACTCGCGCCCGCCACGTTCCCGGGCACGCTGCATCAGGTGCTCGAGCAGGCGCAGGCCGAGACCGCGGCCCTGGCTCTGCGGCTTGACGGTGATATTGAGCAGGTGCGCCTCGTCGAGAATGAGGTTGATCACACCATGACCGACCTGCTGCTCCCCTTCGAACATCACCCAGCACTCGTAGGCACTCAGCGCATCGTTGAAGATGCCGCGCGTCCAGGGATGGCTGAAGGCGGCGTACTCGATCTTCAACACGGTTTCGATATCCGCCGCGGTCATCGGGCGGAAGCTGACAGCATCACTCATCACGCGTACTCATGAACCTATGTGCCAGCGCGGCATGCTGCGGCGCAGGGCTTTCCACAGCTCGGCCTTGGCGGCCGGCTGCTCCATCAACTGTTCCAGGCCGGGCATCGCCAGTGCGCGACCGAGCCCTTCGACAGCCAGCTCGCGATAGCAGGCGTCGACATCCACTTCACCGGCGAAACGCAGCGCCGGACGACCGATCAGCCAGATGCAATCGCAGCCCATGTTTTCCAGCTCGGCGGCCATCACGCCTTGCACGTAATCGCGCGCGGCCTCGCCGCCCTGGTCGAGGCTACCCTTGTTCAGCAGCGGCCAGCGAATCGGCTCGCCATCGCCGACCTGTTGCGGCTTGTCCGGCAGGCGCGCGGCGCGCAGCAGGTCCTTGAGCAGGATGTAGGCCGGGTCGCGGCTCTGGAAGGATTCGCCGGTGGGCAGTTCAACCACCAGCAGCACGTTGCCCGCGCGCATCAGCTGCAGCGAGAAACGTGGCGGCGGCTCGATGGGCTTGGCCGGCTCGGCCGCTTGTTCTTCTGCCGCAGCAGCAACCGGTTCCGGCTGCTTGGGTTCCGGCATGGCGATACGTGGGCGCGGCGCCTGCGGCGGTTCGACTGCAGCTGCTGCGGGTGCCCGCTCCACCACCGGCGCGGCCACGGGCACCTCGGCTGGCGGAGCGACAGCAATATCCGGCTCCGCCTCGAGCTCGACCGGCGACAGCAACTCCAGCCGCGACGGTGCAGCAAAGGGCAGCTCGGTACGCGGCAGCCAGCTGGCTACCTGCATGGCGTCGAGGTAGGCCCGACGCCGGGCTTCGTTGATCAAACGCCTTCCACCTGTGGGTGAGCCTTGGCGCCGACCTGCATCAGATTGAGCGCGTTGAGGTAAGCCTTCGCCGAGGCGACGACGATATCGGTATCGGCGCCGTTGCCATTGACGATGCGCCCGCCCTTCTCCAGCCGCACGGTCACTTCGCCCTGGGAATCGGTGCCCTGAGTGATGGCATTGACCGAATACAGCTGCAACGTGGCGCCCGACTCGGCAACGGCCTCGATGGCTTTGAAAGTGGCGTCAACCGGGCCGGAGCCCTGGGCTTGGGCGCTGCGCTCGGCGCCGTCGACGCTGAGCACCAGCTTGGCTTCGGGGATCGTGCCGGTCTTGCTCGCCACTTCCAGGCTGGCCAGCTTGAAGTGCTCTGGCGCTTCGTCAGCCAGGGTGTCGGAGACCAGCGCCTGCAGGTCTTCGTCGAAGATTTCGTGCTTCTTGTCGGCCAGCTCCTTGAAGCGGGCGAACGCCGCATTCAGCTCGTCGCCTTCGAGCACGATGCCCAGCTCGTCCAGGCGCGAACGGAATGCGGCGCGGCCAGAGTGCTTGCCCATGACCATCTTGTTGGCGTTCCAGCCGACCGACTGGGCGGACATGATCTCGTAGGTTTCGCGGTGCTTGAGCACGCCGTCCTGGTGGATGCCCGACTCGTGGGCGAAGGCGTTGGCGCCGACGATGGCCTTGTTCGGCTGCACCGGGAAGCCGGTGATACCCGACACCAGACGCGAGGCGGCGAGGATGTGTTCGGTCTCGATGCGGGTATGCACATTGAGCAGGTCCTGACGGGTCTTGATCGCCATGACGATCTCTTCCAGCGCGGCGTTGCCGGCACGCTCGCCGAGGCCATTGATGGTGCACTCCACCTGGCGTGCACCGGCGACCACCGCGGCCAGGGAGTTGGCCACGGCCAGGCCCAGGTCGTTGTGGCAATGCACGGAGAACACCGCCTTGTCGGCGTTGGGGATGCGTTCGAGCAGCTGGCGGATGGTGTCGGCGTACTGGTGCGGGATCGCGTAGCCGACGGTGTCCGGGATGTTGATGGTGCGGGCGCCGGCGTCGATGGCGGCCTCGATGATGCGGCAGAGGAAGTCGATCTCGGAGCGGCCGGCATCCTCGCAGGAGAATTCCACGTCAGCACACAGGCTGCGCGCCTTCTTCACGGCGCGCACCGCCTGCTCGACCACCTGATCCGGCTGCATGCGCAGCTTGTACTGCATGTGGATCGGGCTGGTGGCGATAAAAGTGTGGATGCGCCCGGAATTGGCGCCGGCCAGTGCTTCGGCGGCACGCTCGATGTCGGCATCGACGGCGCGCGCCAGGCTGCACACGGTGCTGTCCTTGATGTTGTCGGCAACCAGCTTCACCGCGGCGAAGTCGCCGGGGCTGGCGATGGCGAAGCCCGCCTCGATCACGTCCACCTTCAGCCGCTCCAGCGCCCGGGCGATGCGCAGCTTTTCCTCACCGGTCATGGACGCGCCGGGGCTCTGCTCGCCGTCGCGCAGGGTGGTGTCGAAGATGATGACGCGATCATTGCTGCTCATAGGAAATCCTCACGGCTGCCGAGCGCCTCTCAGGGGGCGCTGTAGTCCGCGGATTGTCGCGTGAAATGAACAAAGCGGGAAGGCGAAGCTGCGTTTGGCATGGGTTGTTGTCGCGTAGGGTGGAAAACGCCAGAGGCTTTTCCACCGCGGGGGAACGTTGGTGGAAAACGCTTCGCGGTTTTCCACCCTACGAAGGCCAGCCCCCAACGTAGGGTGGATGTCGCTTTTTACATCCACCGCCGCGCCGCCAACAAAGCAAAAGGCCCCGCTACCAGAGCAGCGGGGCCTTTCGTTCTTGCGTGCAACTTGTCGCTGGCTTACTGATCCCAGGCCCGGTCGCCGTGCTCATCCTTGATCCGGGTCGGCAGACCCATCACATCGAGCAGCTTGAGGAACGGCTGGGCCGGCAGCTCTTCGACGTTGACCATGCGCTGCGCATCCCACTCGCCACGTGCTACCAGCAGCGCAGCGGCAACCGGCGGCACGCCGGCGGTGTAGGAGATGCCTTGGCTGTCGGTCTCGGCGTAGGCTTCTTCGTGGTCGGCGACGTTGTAGATGAACAGCTCGCGCGGCTGCCCGTCCTTCGTGCCCTTGACCAGATCGCCGATGCAGGTCTTGCCGGTGTAGCCCGGCGCCAGCGAGGCGGGATCGGGCAGCACGGCCTTGACCACCTTGAGCGGAACCACTTCCAGGCCTTCGGCGGTGCGCACCGGCTGCTCGGAGAGCAGGCCAAGGCTGTTCAGCACGGTAAAGACGTTGATGTAGTGCTCGCCGAAGCTCATCCAGAAACGGATGTTCGGCACATCGAGGTGTTTGGACAGCGAGTGCACCTCGTCATGGCCGGTCAGGTAGAGGCTCTGTTCACCCACGACCGGCAGGTCATCGGTGCGTTTGACCTCGAACATGCGATTGGTCGTCCACTGGCTGTTCTGCCAGCTGTAAACCTGACCGGTGAATTCGCGGAAATTGATTTCCGGGTCGAAATTGGTGGCGAAATACTTGCCGTGCGAACCGGCGTTGACGTCGAGGATGTCGATCGACTCGATCTTGTCGAAGTACTCCTGCTGCGCCAGGGCAGCGTAAGCATTGACCACGCCTGGGTCGAAACCGACGCCGAGGATGGCGGTGACGCCCTTTTCCTGGCACTCGGCCAGGTGCTTCCACTCGTAGTTGCCATACCACGGCGGCGTTTCGCAGATCTTGCCCGGCTCTTCGTGGATCGCGGTATCGAGATACGCGGCACCGGTGTCGATGCAGGCGCGCAGCACGGACATGTTGAGGAAGGCAGAACCGACGTTGATGACGATCTGCGATTCGGTTTCACGAATCAGTGCCTTGGTCGCTTCCACGTCCAGGGCGTCCAGCGCATAGGCCTTGATCTCGCCGGGCTGCTGCAGCCCGCCCTTGGCTTGGACGCTGTCGATGATGGCCTGGCATTTGGAGATGCTGCGCGACGCGATAGCAATACGACCGAGTTCGTCGTTGTGCTGCGCGCACTTGTGGGCCACCACCTTGGCAACACCTCCTGCACCAATGATAAGAACGTTTTTCTTCAATTGTTTCACCCCCTTGTACTGCGGCCTCAGGAAAGGCTGGACAGGTAATCGTTAAAGTCGAACTCACGAACCACCTCGACGCTGCCGTCGAGCTGCTTTACCACGATGGACGGCATTTTCAGGCCGTTGAACCAGTTCTTCTTGACCATGGTGTAGCCCGCCGCGTCGATGAACGACAGCCGATCGCCGATGGCCAGCGGACGATCGAATTGGTACTCGCCGAAGATGTCGCCGGCCAGACAGGATTTGCCGCACACCATGTAGCTGTGCTCGCCGTCGTTGGGCGCCATCTTGGCGTTGAGGCGATAGATCAGCAGGTCGAGCATGTGCGCCTCGATCGAGCTGTCGACCACCGCCAGGTTCTTGCCGTTGTACAGCGTGTCGAGCACCGTCACTTCCAGCGACGCACTCATGGTGATCGCCGCTTCGCCGGGCTCCAGGTAAACCTGTACGCCGAATTTTTCCGAGAAGGCTTTCAGCCGCGCACAGAAGGCATCCAGCGGATAGCCTTCGCCGGTGAAATGGATGCCGCCGCCGAGGCTGACCCACTCGACCTTTTCCAGCAGGTGGCCGAAGCGCTCCTCGATGGTGGTCAGCATCTGGTCGAACAGCTCGAAGCTGGAGTTCTCGCAGTTGTTGTGGAACATGAAGCCGCTGATCTTGCCGATCACCGCCTCGATCTTTGCCGGATAGTGCTCGCCAAGACGGCTGAACGGCCGCGCCGGGTCGGCCAGCAGATAGTCGGAACTGCTCACCTGCGGATTGACCCGCAGGCCGCGGATGATGCCCTCGGTGCCGGCCTCGAAACGCTCCAGCTGGCCAATGGAGTTGAAGATGATCTTGTCGCAGTTGGCGACCATCTCTTCGATCTCATCATCGGCCCAGGCCACGCTGTAGGCGTGGGTTTCGCCGGCGAACTTCTGCCGGCCGAGCTTGAGTTCGTACAGCGAGGACGAAGTGGTGCCATCCATGTACTGCTGCATCAGGTCGAATACCGACCAGGTGGCGAAGCACTTGAGGGCCAGCAGCGCCTTGGCGCCGGAGTGTTCGCGCACGTAGGCGATCTTCTCCAGGTTGCCCAGGAGCTTCTGTTTATCAATGAGGTAATACGGCGTCTGGATCATGTCTACGTGCCCCCAAGGGATTTCGCCGGACAGGAGCCGGCAGCTCCCGTTTGCAAAAGCCGCGAATTGTGCCGATTACCGGCGCAGATCGAAATAGATTTTCAACACTTCGTCACCATTCAAGGACATCCGGCAGCACCGATGTGGCTGCAAGCGCCGATGCTAGACAGGCTAACCCGCCTGCAATGACGTTCAAGTGAATCGCCCAGTTGATTGCCGGGCGCCGCATTCAGAGCGCGTCCGATTGTCCGGCGGGCCTTCAGTGGGCTGTCAATGCAGTACAATTCGCGCTTTTTCACTGGCTGGACTGGCGCCTCGATGATCGAACCCAAGCGCGTACTGCGTGCCCTCGCCGAACACTGGACGTTGCTCGAGCCGCTGTGCGAGCGTTTCGACGCCGGCACCCTGAGCCTGGTCGAACTTCGTCATCAGCTGGCCGCGCAACTGCCCGAAGGCACGCCCACCGATATCACCGCCCTGCTCGACCAGTGGATCCGCCTGGACATCCTGGTGCCGGTGGCCAAGAGCCCCAACCGCTTCGAGCTGAACGCGCAGATCCACGACTTCCTCGCCTACCTGCGCCGCGAGCACCGCCTCGGCCTGTGCCTGGAGATCGAAGCCTACCTGCGCCACCTGGAGCGCCTGGCCGGGCATATCCTCGATGCATTCGAGATTCGCGATGGCAACGATCTGGCCCGCCAGCTGCGGCTGCTGGACATGCGCGTGCGCGATGTATTGAAGAAGCTCGATAACGACGAGCAGGCGCTAGTTGCCGTGGCCGACCGGGCCAAGACCAGCGACCGTCAGATTCCGCTGCGCCAGCGCTATGCAGAGGTGTTGGCGACCTGGGACGAATACGTTGAGCCGATGATCCAGCTGGTCTCCGCCGATGGCGCCTTCGAGCAGGGCGTGCACCGCGTCGAGCAGGTTCTGATGAAACTGCTCGGCGAACAGCAACGCCTTGGCCAGCTGGTGGACGACGACCTCCTGCTGCGCACCCACGCGCGCATCCTCGAGATGCAGACCACCGCTCAGCTGACCCTGCGCAAGGCCCGCGAACTGCTGCTGCCGCTGCGCGAGGAAGCCCGCCGGCACAATGCGGTGACCCGCGGCGCCGCGCTGGCGCTGTCGGCGATCCGCAAGAAAGGCCTGGACGCCGTACCGCAGGCCTCGCTGCCGCTGTTCACCCGTCCACAGAGCACTTTTCTCGGCACTGCCAGCCAGGTCGAGGCCTACGTCTATGCCCTGGCCCGCTTCGAGCCGAAACCGGCGCAGTTCCCGCGGGCCAGCAGCAAGCGCAAGAGCGAGCAGCCGCGCGCACCGCGCACCGCCCGCGAGATGATCGAGCGGTGCCAGCAGGCACTGCCGCTGCCGGACCTGATGGCCTGGCTGCTGGAACAGGAACCCGAGGGTGCCACCGACGAGCTGCTCTACTGGTTTTCGCGCCTGTCCCGCGACAGCCGCTTCCAGCGCGACCGCCTGGAGCGTCGCGAATACCTGACCCGCGAGCACCGCGTCAGCCTCAGCTCCTTTGCGCTGGTGGCCAATGCGAATGGCTAATCCCTACGTAGGGTGGACAACGCTTTGCTTGTCCACCGCTGACACCGAACTTTCCGGTGAAAAAGGCTGCGCCGTTTTCCACCCTACGATTGCCTGTGAGCCACATCTATGAACATCGACCTCAAGGAAATGACCCAGCTGGCGCCGATCTTCCGCGAGCTGTTCAAGGGCTATCACCTGTCGCGCAGCGAGCCGGAGCCCTACGCGCAGCTGTCGAACATGCAGGACCAGTACCGCGCGCTGTTCAAGGCACTCGGCTTCGAGCTGGTCTGCGATCCGCGCGGCTTCTACTACTTCGTCCCCGAGCAGATGGGCGCGCAGGTGAACAAGACCGCCCAGCGCCTGGCGCTGTTCACCTTTATCCTCGTCGAGCACCTGGCTGACCAGGGCCGCGATCCGCTGGCCGTGCTCGACGGCGGCAGCCTTGGTCGCGATGAACTGCCAGCACTGCTGGACAAGTACCGCGACCTGTTCCTGCAGGCCGAAGTCACCACGCAGGAAGAGCTGGAAGAGAAGGTCATCCGCCGCCTGACACAGCTGGGCTTCGCCGAGGACAGCAACGGCGTCTACCGCTTCCTGCCGCCGATGCACCGCTTCCTCGACGTCTGTCTGTCGGTGCAGCAGGACCGCGATCTCGCCGCCAGCCTGCACAGCAGCGACCTGCCGCTGCCGGCACCCGAGCTGATCGCCGAAGACGAGAGCGAGGACGACATCATCCTCATCGACGAGCCGCTGGAAGAGTCCGAAGAGGACGCCCTGGCCCGCGCCATCGCCGAAGAAAAGGAGCTTGAAGCATGAGCCAGGAACGCTACGGCATCCGCCGCTTCGCCCTGCTGAACACTGCCGGCTACAGCCTCGGCATCTTTCCGCTGGAGAATCCGCTGTCGGTCTACGGCGCCAACAACCTGGGCAAGTCTGCGTCGATCAACGCGCTGCAGTTCCCGATCCTGGCGCGCATGTCGGACATGAGCTTCGGCAAGTACAGTCTCGAACAGTCGCGCAAGTTCTACTTCGCCTCGGACACCAGCTACATCCTCGTCGAAGTCATGCTGCCCCACGGCCCGCACGTGATCGGCGTGGCCGGTCGTGGCCCGGGCGGCGGTTTCGGTCATCAGTTCTTCGTCTACCAGGGCTCGCTGGATCTCGACCATTACCAGCAGAACGGCACCTGCCTGCGCCAGCGCGAGCTGTTCGCCAACCTCGAGCGCGCCGGCATCAAGGCCTACGAGGCCAAGCCGGACGAGCTGCGCCGGCTGCTGGTCGGCGGGCACACCTCGATCCCGCTGGACATGACGCTGATCCCGCTGCGTTCGACCAGCGAACAGAGCCTGAAGACCTTCCGCGCGCTGTTCATCAACCTGCTGCATATGCGCGAGATCACCGCGGCCAAATTGAAGCAGCTGTTCCTCGATGCCTTCGAGCACAGCCTGCGCTCGGGCAGCGTCGATTACATCGCCGCCACCGAAGAAGCCTTCCGCGATGTGCGCCGCATGGAGCAGGACTACCAGGCGCTGGTCGCCGCCGGCCCGCTGGTCGAGGCGCTGGCTTCCGGTGTCGCCCAGCGCGAGCTGCTGCGCGGCAAGCTGCATCGCCTGTCGCCGTTGCTCGACAACCTGCTCGGCACCTGGCACGACTACGCCGATGCACGCAAGGAAGAGCTGGTGATCCAGGCCGAGCACTACCGTCGCGAGCAGGACGGCCTGCAGAACGAACAGCGCGGCTCGACCGGCGAACTGATGCGCCTGGAACGTGAAATCAGCGAAGCCCAGCGCTGGCTCGGCGAGCTGGCGGTGCTGAAGAACCGTTTCGCCCTGGTCGAGGACGCCCATGTGCTGGAGCAGCAGCTGCTCGCCGCCAAGGACGCCCATGACGAGCTGGCCGGTGCATTGGCGCAGTCCCGTCAGTTCTCCAGCGAAGACCTCGACGAGCGCCTGCGCGATCTGGAGAAGCGTTTGAAGTCGGTGAAGCAACAGCTCGATCACGCCGACAACAACAGCTATTCGCGCCTGCGCGAAGAGTTCTCCCAGGCCGACGTCGACCGCCTGATGCGCCTGTTCAACGGCCAGTTGTTCAGCCTGCCGCTCGGCGAAAAAGGCATCACTGCCGAGGGTGACGACTGGGTCAAGGCGGTCGAGGCCGTGCTGGATCGCTTCAAGGGCGACACCTTCTCGGTGCCGGGCCTGTCCATCGACCTCTCGCATATCGAGCCACCGGCGCTGCAGGCGCTGGCCGACCGTGCCGCCCTGCGCGACCAGAAGGATCGTCTGGAGCGCGAGCTCAAGCAGCTCAAGACGCAGCATGCGGTGGCCGTCGACCGCGCCGCAAGCAAGGCCCAGGCCGAGGCGCTGTATCAGGCCGTGCTGGATGCGCAGAAAGCGCTGGAAGACTTCCGCCGCAGCCAGACCCTGGCCGCCGAAGAGCCCGCCAAGCTGGAACAGCTGGCCCAGGCCGAAGCCGCCCAGGAAGAACTCAAGCGCACCAGTGACGCCTTCGCCGAGCGCGTCCAGCACCTGTCGGCCAAGCTGCAATTGGTCGGCCGCCAGCTGGCCGACCTGGAGGCCAAGGAGCGCACGCTGGAAGACGCCCTGCGTCGTCGCCAGCTGCTGCCGAGCAACCTACCGTTCGGTACGCCCTTCATGGACCCGGTGGACGACTCCCTCGATAACCTGCTGCCGCTGCTCAACGACTACCAGGACAGTTGGCAGGCGCTGCAGCGCGTCGACGGCCAGATCGAGGCGCTGTATGCGCAGGTGCGCCTGAAAGGCGTGGCCAAGTTCGACAGCGAGGAAGATCCCGAGCGTCGTCTGCAACTCTTGGTCAACGCCTACGCGCATCGCCAGGACGAGGCGCTGACCCTGGCCAAGGCCCGCCGCGCCGCGGTCACCGACATAGCCCGGACACTGCGCAATATCCGCAGCGACTACGAGAGCCTGGAACACCAGCTGGCGCTGTTCAACCGCGAGATCAACAAGCGTCAGGTTTCCAACCTGGCGAGCTTCCGTATCGTGCTGGCGCCGAACAAGGATGCGCTCAAACACATCGACCAGATCATCCACAGCGCCGGGCAGTATGAGGAAGGCGAGACGCTGTCGGTGTTCGATCTTTCCCAGTCCGCCGAACAGGATGCGAAGAACGAGGAAGCCAAGGAGTACCTGGCGCGCCTGGTGGCAGCGAACAACAACCAGCTGGGCTTGAAAGACCTCTTCGAGCTGGCATTCGAGATCACCAAGGTCGGCGGCCAGCCGGTGATTCACACCGACATCGATGGCGCAGCGTCGAACGGCACCACCATGACCATCAAGGCGCTGACCAACATGTATCTGTTGCTGCACCTGATGGATCGCGAGCAGGCTGGGCGCATCCGCCTGCCCTACTACCTCGACGAGGCGGCGGACATCGACGAGCGCAACCAGCAGGCGCTGATCGAAACCAGCCTGCAGCTGGGCTTTGTGCCTATCCTCGCGTCGGTCAAGCCACAGGTCTCGGCCCACGTCGCCATCGACCTGGAAGGCGGCAGCGGGCCGGCCGGCATCTACATCGACGAGGCGGACTGGAAATACATCAGCCGCCGCGAACCGGTCGCCAGTGAGCACACTGCTTCAGCCCAAAGGGCGGAAGAGCCGGCCTGATCTCCCTGAACGACAAAGGGCCCCAAGGGGCCCTTTTTAATGCGCTCGCCGTAAGACGGGTTAGGCCCACCAATACCCGGACCACCAAGCCAGCGCGTCACCTGCCACTGGCAGCTTGCCCCAGCTCGATCTTCGGCGCCCAGTCGAACCACTCCTCCTGCGGCTCCTTGAACAAGGCAAAGGTCTGCCCTGGCAAGGCTCGCTGCCCCATACGCTCGCCATCAGGCGTGGCAAAGGCAACGCCGCCCTCGATCAGCGACTCCAACGAATCGGTACGCAGGCTGGCACCTTTGAACAGGCTGAAGTCGACACCGAAGCCACTGGTTTCCCAGAACCGGCTGCCGGTGTGCACCAGCGCGGCATAGCGTGGTTCGATCAGTACACGGATCAGCACACGGTCGGCAGTCTGACCGAGCTCAAAGCCAGTCACCTCACCGACCTTCACCTCGCGGTAGGTCACCGCATTACCCGGCTTGATCGAACCCAGACGCGCAGCGCTGAGGACCAGGGCGAGCCCTTCACCAGCCTTCTGCGGCTCACGCTCCTGGCCCACGAAACGCGCTTGAGCGACCGCACCCGGTTTGCCGGGAGCAACCTCAAGATAGGGACCACTGACCAGCGTATCCAGATTGGCGGTGCGCATGAGCCCCAGCTCGGGCCGGACGACCCAGAACTGCGTGCCCGCACGAGCAATCCGCGACTCCGCGGCGGTAATCCGGGCCTGCAGCACGACGTGTCCGAGGTCGTCGCTCAGCGTCACACTGTCAACCTCGCCGACCTCCAGCCCCTTGTAGCGGATCGGCGCTCCGGCACCGAGGCCGTCGCCGCGGTCCAGGCGAATCTCAATCGAGGTACCGCGGCGTATCGCGCTATCCCTGTCCTTGTGCAATTCAAAGCGGGGCACTTTTCTGGTGGCCGAGGCGTGCGGATCCGGCGTCTCGAACGCGATGCCCCCCGCCAGCAGGCTCTGCAGTGATTCGCTGCGCACCTCTATGCCGGATAGTCCGCCGGTCAGGGAAATGCCGCTGGCGTTCCAGAACCGGCTCGAGCTGTTCACCAGATCGGCATAGGGCTGTTCGATATGCACGCCAACCACGACCCGCTGCTGGTCGCGCGAGAACTGGTAGCTCTGCACGGAGCCAACCCGTACCTGCCGGTAGAGGACCGGGCTGCCGACATCCAGCGAGCCGAGATTGTCGGCGGTCAGCACAAGGTGAAGACCGGGCGAACGGATATCCAGAGGCGGCGCCTTGGCGCGCGCGACGAAATTGCGCCGGGGTTCGGCGCCCTTCTCGCCAGGGCGAACCGAAATGTAATTGCCGCGCACGAGGGCCTCGAGCCCGGAAATGCCGGCGACCGATACTGATGGCTTGACCACCCAGAATTGCGTGTCCTCGACCAGATAGTCCTCGAACAGCGGGTCGATCGAGAGTTCGGCCTGCGCGCCGCTGAGGTCCGAATCGATATCCAGCTTCTTCAGCAAACCGACCTGCATGCCTTTGTAGATCACCGGCGTGCGACCGGCCTGCAGCCCGTCGAAATCCTGCAGCGATACGAGCGTCTTGATACCGGCCTGGGCGGCATCGAAGTCCTCGTAAAGACGGAACGGAATGCTCGGGTCGGTGGCTGGGCTGTCCTTGCGGTGCGCTGGCGTGGCAAAGGCGATGCCGCCGGCCACGATGCTGGCCAGCGACTCAGTACGAAACTTCACCCCCGTCAGCCCGGCGTCCACGGTGACACCGCTGGCGTTCCAGAATCGCGTGTGTTTGCGCACCAGATGCGCGTACTCCGGCTGGATATACAGCTGCACCTCGACAGTACTGTCGTCCTCGGCCAACACGTAGTTCTTCACCTGGCCAACCTGTATCTGCCGATAGAACACCGGACTGCCGCGATTCAGCGAGCCGAGCCGCTCGGCCTTGAGCGTCAGGTGCAGGCCGATACGGCTGTCGGACATCGGCGGCTCTTCCGCCAGCGCGACGAACCGCTTGGTCGGCTCGCCATCGGCAGGGCTGATGCCGATATAGTTGCCCGATACCAGCGTCTCCAGGCCTGTGATCCCGGCTAGCGTCACACTGGGCTTGACTAGCCAGAAGCGCGTACCGCTGCGCAGGTAGCCATCGACGTCCTTGTTCATCTCGATGTCCGCCACCACGACTTGCCGACGCTCATCGTCGCCTAGGCGCAGATCACGCACGACACCGATCGTCATGCCCTTGTAGAGCACCGACGTCTTGCCGATCTCGATACCCTCGGCACTTTCGAAGACCACCTCGATGTGGATGCCTCGCTCGCTATAGGCCTGCCAGGCGAGCCACGCTCCGATCATCAGAGCGATCAGCGGCAGAATCCAGATGGCCGACCAGCTTGAGGCAGGACGGGTATTGGCTTGTGGCAGGTCAGTCATGCTTGTTCCCGGATTCCGTGTTATCCCAGATCAGACGAGGGTCGAACGTGATCGCAGCCAGCATGGTCAGGATGACCACGCTGGCGAAGGCTATTGCACCGAAGCCGGCTTCAACGCTGGCAAGGCTGCCAAAATTGACGATTGCCACCAGAATCGCGATGACGAAGATATCGAGCATGGACCAGCGTCCAATCCACTCGATAAAGCGAAAAACCAGAATCCGCTGGCGCGGCGACATCGGATGGTGGCGCTGCACCGAAAACAGCAACATCGCGATCCCGACCAGCTTGAAGGTCGGTACCAGAATGCTGGCGATGAACACCACAGCGGCAATCGGAAACATGCCGTGCTTGGCCAGGGTGACGACGCCGGACATGATCGTATCCGGCGTGCCGCTGCCGAGCATGCGCACCGTCATGATCGGCAGAAGATTGGCCGGCAGATAGAGCAGTGCTGCAGTGATCAAAAGTGCCCAGGTTCGAACGATGCTATTGGGCCTGCGCATATGCACGCGGGCGCCACAGCGGGTGCAGCGCCGATGGCGCTGGCCGGCGTCGGCTCGATTGAGCTGGTGACACTCGTGGCAAACCATCAACCCGGCGTCAGCGGCGCGCATCGCGACGCTCCGACAAGGCTTCCCAGACTTGGTGCGGTGACATCACCAACTCTAGCCAGACCTGAACGACCAGCAGACCGGCAAAGCACGCCAGCCCAATACCAAGGCTAAGCTCGGCCATATCCCTGAGCTTGATGATCGATACCAAGATGCCGAGCAGATAGACCTCCAGCATTCCCCATTCACGTAGATGGTGATACGTCCGATAGAGCGCCACGCCTAATGGCTTTGCTCGATCGAAAGCAATGCACGACAGTACTGCGAGCTGACACAGCAGCTTCAGCAACGGCACCGCCATGCTGCAAAGAAATACCACTACGGCAATGCCTTGCATGCCGCTGTTATAGAGGCTCAGCACACCGCTCCAGACGGTATCTTGGGTGACCCTGCCAAGCAGATTCAATTGCATGATGGGAAGAAAATTGGCGGGGAAGTACAACAGCAACGCGGCAAGCACCAAGGCCATTCCAGGCCCGACGATACGATGGCGCAAGCGAAACAGCTCACAACCGCAACGCGGGCACTCGGCGACCTCGCCGAGATTGAGCGTCGGCTTGAGCATCAGCAGGTCACATTCAGGACAAGCGGCCAGCTGCTCGAGCGGAACCTCCTCAAGCCCTGGCGTAGCAGCCGATTCCGGCATGGCAAATATCCGAGCAAAGTATTCATTCTAAACGAGCGATGGATGTCGCTGTGAGCTGTCAGTCGAGCGAGTCGACGAGACTGCCTGAGCTGCAACTCCGCCTGAATCTCGAGAGACTCCTGCAGTTTGCCGTCCCATGCTTGTGGCCCGGCTCATATCATCGCCAGAGAAAAGAGATCGCTGCACGGCTTGTAGAGCAGCCATCCCCTGTCGGCAACGTCCGACACCATCACTGGCGCTATCTGAAGCAATAGCTTGGACTTGGATACAGCCGCACACGGCCCTTCTGGTGAGGCGCGGCCTATTCCTCCCTCCCAACCCGAGCGGTTTGAAACCGGCCTCAAGCACCCAACACATCTCAAGCCTAAGTGCCTGCTGCGGTTTTCCAGAGCCCAAAAGCAAACCCCCGACCCGCTTTCGCGGATCGGGGGTTTGGGAAAGGAGCTTGACGATGACCTACTCTCACATGGGGAAACCCCACACTACCATCGGCGATGCGTCGTTTCACT